>JAXHMK010000010.1:0-600000 GCA_034521495.1 Balneolaceae bacterium | reverse complement strand
TATAAATTTCCGGATCGTGGACAATCGTTGCGATGAACTGAATCTTTTGGCTCATTCCCTTAGAAAGCTCGCCCACCACCTTGGAATGCCAGTCGCTTGCATCAAACCGTTCCAGCCAATAGCGTATCTTTTTTTTAGCGGTGGAGGCATCCAATCCTTTCAGTTGAGCCAGGTACATCAACTGCTCACCAACTTTCATTTTTTTATAAAGTCCGCGCTCTTCAGGCATATAACCAATCAGTTTCTGTGTCTTTGGACTCACTTTTAATCCCTTGATGATAATACCACCTGAATCTTGCGGAATAATGTAGTTGATCATTCGAATCGTTGTGGTTTTTCCCGCCCCATTTGGTCCCAAAAGGCCAAAAATTCGCCCTTCATGAGCTTCAAATGAAACATGATCCACAGCAACCGTTTTGCCGAATGTTTTACATAAATTATCTACCTCTATCGTAGCCATCTTATTATTTGAGTGTTTTTAGGTAATGATTCTGAATCTTGATCAATGAGGGAGTTACAATAGTAAGATTCTGCATTTATTAAAAGGGTATTGAGATGAGAAATTTCTTTCTGATATAAATGAAGTAAGTAAAACGCACGGATTGAGCTTCCGTGAGGATACTTGCAACACAATTAACTGCTCTTTGAGTGGAGTTACCCTAAAATTCATACTTCATAATCTATAAATAAAATAATATTAATAGTTTGTATAATTTTATAAGTGGAAACTTAATTGGTATAGGTTGGCCTTGAATAGTTGGCGGGTAAAAGGACAACGATTGAACCGTGAGAAGAATCCTTTCATACCGGTGAGTAGCGAATTTTAAAGTTTTTGAGCGATATGGACCATTGAAAGGATTCCACGGTGAACTCGTGTCCGCCGCCAAGTATTCACAGCCTTGATTTTTCGTTCTTTTGTATCAAGACAAAAGAACAAAGCAGGTGCAACAAGGTTAATTCATAAAAATGGGGTAAGTCCTCCTCTTTGAAGATCGAACTGCAAAAAAAATTATGATGACGATTATATGTTGGCAATTTTGCTTTGGCACTAAAAAAATTCAAAAGATTTATGCATTTTATGTTATCAAATAATAAACATCGTTGCAGGTGGTTCGATCTTTTTATTTCTTCTGAGTAGAAAATACAGTTGTGCTGTTACCTTAAGATTTATAAACATATATGAATATCATTCACATTTCTGCCGAGTGTTACCCGGTGGCAAAAGCCGGTGGCTTAGGGGATGTAGTTGGAGCACTCCCAAAATATTTAAACCAGGCCGGGCATCATGCATCGGTTATTATGCCTCACTACTACAATGCCTGGATGGAAGATGCCGAAACAGAGTTGTTATATGAAGACCGGGCACCTTTTGGAAAGGCGACGTTTTCATACAGAATCAGCAAACTAATACAACCAGATTTAGGATTTGATCTTTTTCTGATTGACATTCCCGGCCGTTTTGATCGTCCCGGAGTGTATTTGGATCCGTGGTCGGGTCATGCTTACTGGGATGAAAAAGAGCGTTTTTTTAGTTTTCAAATTGCAGCATTAGACTGGATCAACCGCCAGGAAGAAGTACCGGATATTGTCCATTGCCACGATCACCATTCCGCACTGATTCCTTTTATGATGACCCAGAGTTATCGCTATGAAGATTTAAAAGGGGTGCCAACCGTGCTTACCATTCATAACGGAGAATACCAGGGGCAGTACAGTATAGAAAATGCTCAGCTCCTTCCTGATTTTGATCACTTTAAAATTGGCTTGCTTGATTGGGATGACAAGCTAAATTCATTAGCTGCCGGAATCAAAACAGCCTGGAAGGTATCCACAGTATCAGAGGGTTATATGGATGAGCTACAGGAATTTTGCCACGGCCTGGAATATCTGCTAAAAGCGGAAAGTGCTAAAACTCTTGGTATTCTGAACGGGATAGATACGGAAGTTTGGGATCCCTCAACAGATACGTATCTCGAGGAACACTACTCTCTTAGAAATTACAAAGTGGGCAAATCAAAAAATAAAGAGAAACTGTGCGAAGAGTTTAACCTGAATCCCGAAAATCCACTTTTTTCATTTATTGGAAGATTAGTACGTGAAAAAGGGGCCGATCTGCTGCCTGACATTATAGAAAAGAGCCATGAAAATGGAGTGGAAGCTAACTTTATTGTGCTTGGCACAGGAGAGCCCCATCTACACTCTATATTTGAAAATCTTGAAAATAAATATACCGGCTATTTCGATTCCCGTTTGGAATACAACGAAGGATTGGCTCACCTGATTTATGCTGGCAGTGATTTTTTACTGATGCCATCGCGAGTGGAACCCTGTGGTCTCAATCAGCTTTATAGTATGAGGTATGGCACCATTCCGGTTGTTCGAAAAACCGGCGGACTTGCAGATACAGTGAAAGATGTAAATGAAGAGGATGGTTATGGATTTGTGTTTGAGGACTTTAAATTACAAGAAGCTGTTGAAGCTGTTGAAAGAGCAGTGGATTTATTTTCAAAAAAACGGTTATTTGCTAACAAAAGAAGATATGTGATGAACCTGGATTTTTCCTGGACGAAAGCTGCTGAAAATTATATCTCAATGTATCAATCAATGAAATCGTAGAATTATGAGCATGGAAGACAAAACAATTGCAATTATTTTAGGGGGCGGCAGAGGTACGCGCCTGGATCCGTTAACTCGCCACAGAAGTAAACCGGCGGTTCCTATTGCCGGAAAATACCGGCTGGTGGATATTCCCATCTCTAACTGCCTGAACTCATGGATTCGAAAGATATATGTTCTCACACAGTTTAATTCTGCTTCACTGAACAGGCATATTAAGAATACCTACAATTTTGACCTTTTTTCGCACGGATTTGTAGATATTTTGGCCGCCGAGCAGACTCCGAAAAGTACGAATTGGTTCCAGGGTACGGCAGATGCTGTTCGACAGTCGTTGCATCACTTGTCCAATTATGATTATGACCAGGTTCTGGTGTTATCTGGTGACCAGCTTTATCAAATGGACTATCGTAAATTGCTGAATGTTCATGAGGAGGAGAATTCTGATGTAACGATTGCCACATTACCCGTTACTGCTGATGAAGCGACCGGTTTTGGTATTATGAAAACCAATGAAGAGGGACTGATTGAAAGCTTTGTGGAGAAACCCTCATCTGATGAACTTAGCCAATGGTCATCAGAAACATCCCCGGAGATGCAGCAACAGGGCAGGGTGTACCTGGCATCAATGGGAATTTATGTATTTAGTAAAGATATCATGCTTCGCCTGTTTGATGAAAATCCGGATGCCACTGATTTTGGAAAAGAGATTATTCCAAAAGCTATTGAAGAGGGCAGTAAAGTATCCAGCTACTCATTTGACGGATACTGGACAGATATTGGTACAATTAGTTCCTTTTTTGAGGCTAACCTGGATCTTGCAAAAACACTCCCTGAATTTAATTTATATGATAACGACCAGGTTATCTATACCCGCGCTCGTTACCTGCCTGCATCAAAATTGACAGGTACAAATCTTGAGCGAGTATTAATTGCCGAAGGATGTATTATTGAAGCCAGCCGAATTGAAAACTCAGTTATTGGTATTCGGGCACGTATTGGTAAAGGAACAACGATTGAGAACTCCATTGTGATGGGGAATGACACATTTGCCACCCGGGAAGATATGGATTATCAATCCGATAACCGGCCGTTAATGGGAATTGGCCAGAGGTGTTTTATCAGCCGCGCTATCATCGATAAAAATGTAAGAATCGGTAACGATGTAAAAATCACCGGTGGAAATCATCTCGAAGATGGCGAATATGAAAAACACTCCGTTGTTGACGGTATCGTGATCATCCAGAAAGGAGAGGTGATACCGGATGGGTACAGCATCTAAGCTTTGGTTGTACTTTGGAAGTTGATGATTGGTGAATCAGCCTTTTACTGGTTACGGTGCCATTCAGTGTCTAAAGTTTAAGGTTTAAGGTTAACCTTAAATTTTGGTCTTTAAACTTTAAACCGATTTTTTCTTTAGTATTCCTTTATGTGATGGCGCAAGCGTCCCGCTTGTGCCTTTTTCTCTGCTGTAATACTCCATCCAACACCGTTTAGACTTTTCTATAGGATTATTTCTTCGCCTGTACTACATTTTCTGTAAAACTTTCACAAATGGCGGGAGCTTATGAATAATTATACAACGGAGATTAAATGGGGGCTGAATTTTACAATTATTACTCTTTTATGGATGGTATTCGAGCGATTGATGGGATGGCATGGTGAAAACATTGGCCAGCATGCTACCATGACCAATCTTTTCGCTATTCCGGCGATTGTCATCTACATCTTAGCACTTCTGGATAAGAGAAAAAACGATCTCGGCGGGATTATGACATGGGGACAGGGATTCACATCTGGGTTAATCATCACACTGGTTGTAGTTTCAGATTTCCGAAAACAACTCAGCCAGTTTCTCTTCCAGTTCCTCGCCGTGAAGATCTTTTGCAATGATGATTCCATTCTCATCCACGAGGAAGTTTTTTGGGAGGGAGGTGATGGCATATTCTTTCGTAATTTCACCCTCATAGCCACTGACAGTAGAAACGTTGGTCCAGGTCCGGTTATCCTGGTCAAGCGCACGGAGCCAGCTTTGTCTGTCAAACTCCACGCCAAATCCAAAGATCTCAAAGCCTTGATCATTGTACTGATTGTACATTCTGTTCAAATGATCGCTTTCGGATCGGCAGGGGCCGCACCAGCTTCCAAAAAAGTCGATAAGGGTGTAGGTACCGAGATTATTATAAAGCGACTTCTCTACGCCTTCGGGATTCGGAGCCGTAATCTCAGAGACTTTACCTCCGATGGACACCTGTTTCAATATCCTGACTTTCTCCGATACCAGTTCTGCCACTTCAAGACCTTCATGCTCTTCTGAGAAATCTGCCGCCAGCTCTTCATAGTAGTCGATATGTTTATCGCCGTTCCAGCGGACCATGGTTGGGTAGATGGCGATCGATGTTCCCATCTCCCGCACCGCATGGATCAGCGTATCGCGATAGGTGGCTTCCGCTCGTAAAACTTGTGCCCCAAGTTCCTCAATTCGCTGGGCATCATCCGGGTTGTTCTGGTCCCGCAAATCGTTTAACTGACCTCTAATCGGATAGACGATCTCTTCCAAAATATTCGTTCGATATTCCTCATACTCCTCAAAAAGTTCCGTGTCTGGCGAGCCGGTTACGTCGTACTCCCCAACAGAAGAAACTGTAATCGCGATATTCTGACTGGAATCCGCAACAATCGGTACATCCAGAGAATCGTTAATTCGTAACTGGTAAAAATGGGGCTCAAGGCTGTAGGATGCTGAAAACGTACTGTCTGCATGTACGGACAGCGTATCCACAACATCAAACTCATTTGCGTTCAGGCCCGTGGCCTGGAATAGACGGATTGTCTCCTGGTCGGCATTATGCAGTTTGCCTTCTAACGTGAAAACGGTTTCTTGTTGTTCAGTAGTGGTTGTACACGAGATACACAATAGGAGGGAGAGAGCGAGGAGTGGCAGATATGTTTTAGAGATCACGAGTTCGTGTTTTGATTATTGATGATATCTTGAATTTTTGATTTTAGACGCGGAAGATCTCGCCGGGCAACGACCCAAATCATGCTCAGGGTAACCCCAAAATATTCGTGGATAATAATGTCTCTCATTCCGGCTATTTTTCGCCAAGGGACCTTATCATGTTTATCACGAATGTCATCAGAAATGTGTTTGACTGCTTCGCCAATAATTTCAAGGCGTCGTAAGACAGCATCTTGTTTTTCTGAATTTTGATAAAATTCGTTTTCTGTTATATCATCGAGATATTCTTCAATTTGGCCGATACTTTCTAAAATATCTTGCAGATAAACGTCCGGTTTGCGTTTGCTCATAGAACCGGCACTTCATCTTTAAGAATATCCTCTTTAAGGGCAGGCTTTAGTGAATCATACTCAACAAGATCTACGTTCATATCAAGCTCGTCTTCTAACTCTTGCTGGATTCCAATAAAATCCAATAAGCTAATTTTTTGATCAATCTTTACAAGCAAATCTATATCCTTTGCATTCGCATCTCCACGAGCGACAGATCCAAATATGCCCGCTTTTTGAATTCCATACTTTTTCAATACGGGGCGGACTTTTTTTTTGATTTCCTCTACATTTGCCATAAAAAAATAGTTATTTCATTCACCAAATAATATAAGAAAGTGATTTGGAAAGAGATAAGATAATTAAGTCAACCCGAAGCGAACTTCAGTTTAAAGTTCAATGTTTCAGGTTTGAATTGACCTTAAACTTTAGACTTGAACCCTTAGACACACCTGTGGTTGGATAAACTCATTTCCTCCCACAACCAAATAGAGGGGAGTTATAGTTCGTAAAGAAGTCTGAGGTCTCATGTCAAATATCAAAACCACTGGTTCATACTCGGGTTTTCCCTGTACAATTCCTGAGTTAGCTCCGATAAAAACCAGTTTATACTTCGTGTTTGGTCAGTAAAGCAACATCGAGGCCTGCAATTTCTGAAACGCTTAGATATCTATTCCACGATTTCAATTTTATCTTCTTTGTTTGGAACAACGCAAATAAACTCAAAACCATCGTTTCCGGCTTTATATGAGTGCGGGACCTGACTTGGGATATAAACAGAATCACCCTCAGACACTTCATATACATCATCTCCTATCTCTACGGTGGCAGAACCTCTGAGGACATATTGCTCATGTTCTACAAGATTTGTGTGTTTTGGCATTCCTCCATGAGGAGCCATCACAAATTTTCTACAAGCGAAGTTCGGTGCTTCTTCGGAACTGATGAGAACCTGCATGGTCGTTCCCTGACCTGCAGTTACCTCTAAAGATTCACGAGTACCTTTTTTTCTTATGTAATTCGTCATAGCTAATTCCTTGAAACATTATCGGTTAACGGTTTGGCGATCAAGCCGCTTTTGCCACTTTCAGCGACTGAAGTGTGTCAAAAAGCAAGACTCTGACCGCAAAACTGAAAATTTTTATTGCCAACTGTGAGCGGCAAAATCCGGTTGTCCAAAGGACTCCTTGGGAGAAACGCTTGTTAAATTTCCAGGGCTATATTTTCGACTTCCAAAACTCAGGACTTTTTCTTTGATGAAGAATAGCAAAAAAGGTGATCAGCTCATCTTCATTTACAAAATAAATAGAAAAGGGAAATCTGTTGACAAGTGCACGTCGAACCCGGTCGCTTTGAACAACCTGATGATGAAGTGGATGACGGTTTAGTTCTGCAATTTTAGCATCTATACATCGAATGAACTCTTTGCCTAATCCCGGCTCTTGTTCTTCATACCATTGGAAGGCATCATCCAAATCTTCTTGTGCCTTTTCGGTAAGTATTAATGATACTGGCACAGTGGTTTATAAATATTTTTGACGGACTTCTTCCCAGCTTGATCCCGATTGTTTATCCTGCTCAAGCGTTTTAAGCCGTTCTTCAATAATTGCTTTGTGATGCTCAGGAACTTCGACTTCCGATGGGTCTGAAGCAATTGAATCCCACAAAGCTTCAACCAAAATCAACTTTTCGCTTTTATTGAGCTGAGAAAGCTCTTCAAGTAAGGTCTTTTCCTCGTTATGTCGTTTATTAGTAATTATAACTTAACTTGAATAAAAACGTGGTTGAAAGCAATTCATTGAGTTAAGAATTCTGAAAAGCAGGAGAGGGAGGGATCCAGCGGTCTACGGTTTAACCGGCTTGGCCTTATAATCTGGTAATGGTTTTAAAAATCTTTGAATTTCTACAAGACCCCGAATTCTGAAACTGGCAAACAGCGGTCAAGTACGTCAGCGATTGAAACCGTAATTATAGCACTGTTTACCTATATGATTTCCAATACAGCCTTAAAACCACTTGATAATTTTGTTTTTGCATCATTTAATTTATCAACTAGTTCTTTTTTATTAATTTTGCTATTACTAATATTCTTTAGTCGCTCAAATTCCATTTCAAAATCTTTATAAGCTTGGTCATCAATTATTTGAATTCCTTGTATAAGTTGTGAAGCAGTGTCTCTTGGCTACATCCGAAATAATTGTATCTCGGGCGGACTAATACTAAAGGTGTAAGGAATAGGTTCTGGTATAAAGAAAAAATTTTTAATGTTATTAATTATTTGATCAATTGCCTCAATACGTATTGAAAGTGAAACTTCAAAATTGGGAGATGCTTCATGAACAATACCTTTAGAAATAAACGTTTGTAAAGATTTTAGTTCTACCCCAATTGTAATTTCATCTTGCTCAATTTTTTTTATTTGCTTTTTACCATGAGTCCACAATCTTTCCGAAGCTTTATTATGCTGATCTATATAATCTTTTTTGTGGTAAAAGTAGTTTATAGTATCCTTTGGAAATAGGGCGCTAGGTAAAAAGTTAAGACAATAAACTTCACCAGTTTTAATATCTTGAGAAGTTATTATTTGTATATATTCAAAACTATCTTTAATGACTTTCACCATTACTCACCGGGTTTAGAAACCTCATTAAAAGTAGGATTACTTAATGCTTTCAATTCTTCAAGGGTTAATCTTAGTGATTATCTGTCGATTTACCAGTTCCACACCATATCTCATTTAATTCTAAAAAGGATGTATCAAGAAGTAGACGGGGTACATTTCTTAGGTGAATCTCAAATGGAGGTATACTTCCAACTTGAAATCCTGTTATTTCCTCAACTTGTATTTGATTTGCCATTTTAAGTTTATTCCGAGAAACATCTAAAATTGTAGAGACCCTTCCAAAATCTACTTTTCTGTTAGCAGGCACGCCTATTAAAAATAATTTTTCATATAAATGACTTAAATCGCTTTTGTTGGAATTGTTTTTTGTCATAACCAATACAGATTTTACCATTGAACTTACATCTACATCTAAAACTTCTTTAACATCTGCCATTGTCTTTACCGGCTTATGTTCTTTTATTCTGGTTGTGGTATTTATGTTATGTTTATTTAATAAAGACAATACATTTGCATATCCTTTTAGCTTATTGTTAATCTTAGTTTTTCCACCTTTTTTACATACTGCAACAATATAAGGTCCAGCAGCAACATCTAAGTTAGTGGATAAAAGCTTATCAACATTAGTACATAACTCTCTAGCCTTTTCATTATTAAACAAACTTTGAGGAAAAAGAGCTGACAAAGTTGGAAATGTAGTTATTTCTAAAAGGTTATGTTCTCCAAAACTTTGACTAACCTTTTTTTGCTTCTGTTGGGGTATATGCCTTCGCTGCTATTCTAAACTTTTTATCTTCAAATTCAACTTCTAAACAATACTTCATTCTAGACAACTCTTGCTGCTAATGCAGGCTTCCATTCTAAATTTAGTTGGTTTACTAGAGCATCAGAATTATAAAAAGATAGCACAGTTATACCTCCGGGTATTAATACCCGTCTAATTTCTCTAAATAACTGTTCAATATGTTCTATAAAGCTACCCATTCCAAATGCTGTATTAATGAATGGTATAGAACTTTTTTTCCAAGGTAGCTCTCGATCCTCTATATCTAATACCTCTAAAAGAAACATTTCCAACATTATGTTTGATTTTATTTTTATTAGCATTTAAAATCATCAGAGAAAATTCGTACCCATACACCTGCTCGAAATGTTTAGAAAGAAAAAAGCTATCGCGACCCGTTCCACAACCTAAATCTAAAGCGATACTATTTATTTTCAGTTCATTGGAATATTTTTTTAAGACATCTAATTCATACTTCATGTAACTACCAAGTCGCAAAATTTGAAGCTTCATAGATCTCATCATATTTTTCTGCGGCTGCGGCTGAGAGTTAAGATGTTCTTCTTTTGCTGTTTTCCCAATTCCCATTTCTTCAAGTTTTATAGTAAAAATTTTTGTTAAATATATTTAGAATTTCAAAAGTAGCTATAACGGTCTGGCGGTTATAGCACAAACTCACAGATGTTTCTTCTACCTTTTTTTGTAGTATGGTTCTGTATATCTTTCTTCAAGATCCTTCATTTGTAAATGATGTAATGCAAACTTCGTATCGATTTCTTTTTCGCTGATTCTTTAATTCATATTTCTTGAATTATTCAAAGAAGTGACATTTGACTGGAGCGATCGAAGTTTATTTTTTCTCATGATTACAACTTCATGTGTAAAATTTGCGAGAGCTGATAATTCTTTGGTTGGTATGACTAAAATTCGCGTTACAGAAACATTGCCGTAGATATCCTTAAACCATGCAGCATGAGTATTCCATTTGAGCGGCTTCTGATTTAAAATCTGGTTATCTTCGAATCCACCTCACTTTACATTCAAAAATTATATATCTATTATTTGTACCACACAAAGGTTATCAGGTCCTGTTTTCTTTTTCTTGTAGGGTATTTCACTGATTAAACCAAGAGCCATTCCAAGTTCTTTAAGCGCGGATTCAAATTTCTCAGCAGGCATGCCAAAACTTAAATCTGCAAATAAACCATTTACTGCAATCATTAAATCAGAGTATGATTCGAATTGTTGAATCCATTTTTTAATATTTAGAATTCTATTTTGATCAATGAATTCAACTTTTTTGTAGCTGACTCCTTCCTTTGGTTTTAGCAATTGATGATTTCTTTCAAAAGCGCTTTTTAAAAAAATACTATTTGAATCAGATTTACTTGGAGTATAGTTGCTCTTGCCATCTGTTGTAAATCCCCATCCTTTTCATGGCTTTTGTACATTCTTTATAGACAATATCTTGAAACAATTCCGCAGATTTTTCTGAATTTCTGACATATAAATATTCCTCTGCTATTCTTTCTTTTTCAAGTATGTCATAAATATTATAATCTTTCGTAGAAGGTTTTAGCTCATTCATTTTTTCACTATAAAATGCTTTCCATCCTGAATCTCTTTTAATAATGGCTTGGTTTAATAAAAGAGCTTATCATTTTAAAGGATCTTCCTCATCCAAGTCATCAGTTGCTAATTCAGCAATCTCTAAACCTATATCAATTTGCTTTTTTGTTTGATCAGAAAAGTATTTATTTGTTTTTGAACTCCTTATAAATCGAATTAGATCATCAATTAAAGTCGCCACAGTAATATTTTCCCCTCTAACACTTCTTCCTAAACCTTGTTCAACTTTGAGCAGTTCAATGTAATCATGTCGCTATTTTTAAACGACAACTTTCTTCATATTTGTCTCAATAGTGAATTTAAATAAGGTTTTCATCAATTATTAAAATTCGACAATTTTCATCTGGTAAATCTAGCCAGTTCATATATCTAACCAAAACAGAGTGTTTCTAATTCCCTTGTGTTAAATGTTGTAATTTTTCAAAAATATCACCGGGCTTAGCGGCATTCCAAGTGCTTCATACTGTGAGGATAATGGAAAACTGGGTGTAATTGCTACTCTGCCAAATTTCAAATTTTCATTTTCTTTAGCCAATTTTGTGATAATTAAGTTTCTATCAAGCTCTTCACTAATTAAAGAAGGTATGAGTAGCATTTTTTCACCTGACCATAATCGTTTAGGATCTTCAAGTGGATTGAGTACAGAATTTTTTGAGAATGCCAATCCTTTAATGAAGAATGAATCATCTTGTGTTGTAGCTGACATTAAAACTCTATGATTTGCATGATGAAAAGTACCAAACCTTTCAATTGGCAAATGATATGGAGAAGTTTCAAGTTGATATCCTCAGATATGTAATTGTCGATTATGCAATGAATCTTCAATTAGAGGCCAAGTAAATAGGATTTCTCTTTCTTCTTTATATTTGGACAGTAATTGAAGCACTTCATCTTTTTTATCTTGAAAGCTCCAATAAGGCGCTGGGAGTTGAGATTCGTACTCTCCGTCTATTATTTCCAAATATGCTCCTTGTCCTATGCTCTTTAAGTCATCCTCAAATAATTGGCGAAATTTTTCAAATAATGAAATGATCTCGATTTATAGTTATGGTAAACGCACTTCTTATAGCATCAATACACGCATGAGAGTCATCTAAAATAATACTATCGCATGCGACATAATTATTATCTAATCCAAATTTCGTCTTACCATTGAATAACTTTTGTCGGTATAAGTGGTAAGGATTTTTTTATTTTACCCTCAATAAAATCATTTCGGAGTTCATTTATCCTCACCGATTATGCAATAAGGAATGCCAAAATTTATTGCTTCTAAACAGACTCGATTAGTTGAATAAATGTTGGGGCAAAACATAAAAGTAACATGGTTTTGAATTTTTATTTAATTGAGATTGGAGTATTAATAATCCAATAAGTGTTTTTCCTGAACCAGTGTGAAGTTTAATAACTAAATCGTCTACATCCCTTTTTTCTTCATGCCATTCTCTCAAAATAGTTTCTTGTATAGGTCTTAATGGCCCTGTAACACTTCTCCTATCTAATGAATCATATATTTCAAATGGATCAATTTTATTCTCTTCTTGTTTTTTCCCAGTTGTCTTTTTCTGAAATCTACCATTTCGTTTTTAAAGTTAATTTAATAAGATTTGAAAGCCAATTGGGAAGTCTGATTTCTTGTGCTATAACGGCCTTGCGCTTAAGGTGCACAGAGTTTAGCGTAAAAAATTATTGAAAGTCTACCAGTTTGACCATTGACTGGGCGAGAACCAAAACCAACGGCGAGGCTGTGTCACCCTTGAAGCGCTGGTTAGGCATAATCACAATTATGGGATATTATCTTCTATATCAAGGAATGCCATCCACGATTTATTTTCTTCCGAATTGCACTTTTTACAAGGTACTCGATATGTTCTCGAAATTGTGCTCTGACAACAATATATTTTTCGTCCATGCAATAGGTACATACGGGCCGCCATCTCCTAAATCTTTTCTTTGTTTTTGGAGACGTGCATCTTTGAAGGCTTTCACTCATTGTAGGAAGTTCACTTCGTTCGGTAAAAATTGATACCTCGAAAATGTTCATGTATATCAGTATCAGTAACAAAAGCTATATGGGCTTCCTCTTTATTTGAACCAGACGCAGCAGAGTTTAACAATCTATTGCTAAACTTTTCTAGCGGACAACATATTTTGAATTCCTCACAAAAGTATCTTCTTTGACAATCAAAAGTTTCTTTACGCGTATTCGTAGGAGGTAGTTGTCGAGAACACCAAATGCCTCTTTCAGTATAGTCTTGGTTGAGCATAGATGAACAAATTTTGCGTCTCGTCATCAATAGCTAATAGTGGAAGGTGTTCACCTTCAATCATCAGAAAATGGCCAGATTGAATATTCAAGCAATTTTTTAATATGTATTTTCGATCAGTTCCACAAAAACGCTTGTATGTTGCCAGTATCAATAGCAATAGGGTACAGTAATACGAGGTTGCTATTAAGTATATCTCGCTGTTTGAATTTAGAATACTATTTGATGATAGTATATCTTCTCTGGCAGCATCGATTTTTGACTTATATGCTTCATCAGGATTATATAATGCGTATACCCCATTAGTAACTTTTTCAGCAGTCTTAGGTGGGACTTGTTTTCCTAGCAGAATGAGCCACGCTCGAAATTTAGGCATTACAAGTAAACTGTAAAAAAGAGGGTAATTACCATCATAAATTTTTATACGTGGCTTCACTTTTTGGGCAGATTTTACTTTCAAGACCATTATTGCCCTTGAGTATTGGAAAGAGTGGATTTTCACCTAATAATTGTGGTTTATGTGTAGTTATTTCTCCTTTCAGTTCTTCATATATATTAGCAGCTGTAATCCAGCCACTACGTTCACTTTCTAATTTTTGACATGCTTTCAAGAAACAAGATGAAAAAATGCTCATCTCCATGTCTGGAGAGGCGGCTGCAATTTCAGACAGGAGCATCTGAAGAACACAAAACCGAAAGTCCGCGACCTGAACTGATAGTTTCTTCATGTTGTTCAAGAATATTCGCCCTTCCTTTATAAAATATCGTTCGTCCTGCTGCACCGCTGAAACAGCAATCCAGAATAAATAAGACGGATCCAATATCGATTTCTCTTATTACGCTTAGCAACTCACTAAAATGAGGCAGACGTTACAACAAGTTTTTCGGGATCAGGTATCACGAGTGCAAAGCTGAAGACGGCGTTGGTTATTGCGTCGTCCACGTCCAGAGAAGTAAATTAGGGCATGGTCTTTACGAGTCAAACTATGAAGAGAATTCCAAAGTTTTTCCTTTACTTCATGATGAGCAGGATTAGCTACTGTTGATACTTGAAATCCACACTTTGGCAAGACTGAGGAACTGCACTGATTCTGATGAGATCCTTTTTACATCGCGAGGAATCGGCGCTCAGCGTCGAATGATCTTGTTCATAAACAGAGAAGCATCTTGCCTCTCGCATTGATCGTTCTCCTTGAGGAATATATCTTTCAAAATAGACTCAACATGCTTAGCAGATCCCTTCAAGTGAATTATTTCTCCATCTTGTTTTTCAACGGTTACTTCTAAACCACGCTTAATATATGTATCAAGTACATTTGCTAGGCGAGTGATGAAACCATCCTTACCTACTGAAACTGCCAACGCCCCTCCTCCACTTACAAGTGCGATAATAATCATTGATATAGATATGGGATCACCCTCGTAAAAATGATTACTATTTTGTTCAGATTTTTCAATTTGATAATCAACATACTTGAACAAGTTGCTGTCAGCATGTCTTCTTTTAAGCTTGAATTAACATCGTCTATAAACTTTTTATCATTAGATTGTAGAAGGATTTTCATGGCATTATTTCATTCTTATTAAAGTTAATATGCCTAATATATTCTTGATGAACTTACTTCTTTTCGATAAACAACTCAACGATTGGCTTTAGATCAGAAAATCAAGGATTTTAGGCTAAAATGTTCAGATATGTGATTCAGATAAATATTTATTGAACATTGTTGAAAGACTCATTTTTTAAGCAATTCAAATATTTTATATCAAACAAAAAAAGCCATCCAGGAACAAACCCGGATGGCTTTTGAAATTCAATCGAATCAGGAATTCTATCCCAATAACTCTTTCAGTGTAACGCCAATTTCGGCGGGGCTTTCGGAGACGGTTACGCCGGCATCTTTCAGGGCTTGTTTCTTATCTGCGGCTGTTCCTTTTCCGCCGGAGATGATGGCGCCTGCGTGGCCCATTCGTCGCCCGGGAGGGGCGGTGCTTCCGGCAATAAAGGCTACAACCGGTTTGTCCACATTCTCTTTAATATAAGCTGCGGCTTCTTCCTCGGCAGATCCGCCAATCTCGCCAATCAGCACAATCGCTTCGGTATCGGGATCGTCCTGGAACAGTTTTACGGCATCGGTGTGGGTGGTTCCGATGACAGGGTCACCGCCAATTCCGATTGCTGTACTTTGTCCGAGTCCGGCTTTGGTCAACTGGTCTACCGCTTCATAGGTAAGCGTTCCGGAACGTGAGATCAACCCAACATTTCCGGGTGTAAAAATCATGCCGGGCATAATGCCAACTTTTGCCTCGCCGGGCGTAATCACGCCGGGGCAGTTCGGCCCAACCAATGTGGCCCCGTGATTCTTGCAAACCTGTTTCGCTTTCACCATATCCTGCACGGGAATTCCCTCCGTAATACAGATAATCACTTTAATTCCGGCAAGCGCGGATTCGATAATGGCATCGCCCGCAAATGGAGGCGGTACAAAAATAACAGACGTGTTCGCTTCCTCTTGGGTTACAGCTTCGGAAACGGTGTTAAAAACGGGTTTCTCGAGATGGGTTTGTCCGCCTTTTCCGGGCGTTACACCGCCAACTACATTCGTTCCGTATTCAATCATCTGGCCGGCATGGAACGTTCCCTCGCTGCCGGTAAAGCCTTGTACAATCAGGCGGGTTTCATTACCAACTAATACACTCATGAAACAGGTTAATTTCGTTTATTTTCTGGTTTTATTGATTCGGTTTGAATATACCATCATTGGGAATCATTGCCAAAGTGTGAGGGCTCGTTTCTGTGTTTATGGTTGATCGTAGTTTCTTGCCTTTTCTGAGTGGAGTGCGGAATGCGGTTTGGGGAATGGGGAGTTTTTCCTCACCCCACACTCCACCCTCCGCAAACCACATTCCTCATTCCGCATACAAAAGCTTTTGAATGAAAATGAGGCAAAGTACTTTATCAACGCTCCATTTTTCCCTATCATTTCCCTATGATAACAGACGATAAAAAAGAGGAAATTCGTGCGGCGGCGGACATCGTGGATGTGGTCGGCGATTATGTGAAGCTCAAGAAATCGGGCAGCGGATTTGTAGGGCTTTGTCCGTTTCATGATGAGAATACGCCTTCATTTCATGTAACACCTCGTCTTGGGATCTACAAATGTTTTGGATGCGGTGAAAGTGGTGACGTCTTTAACTTTGTGATGGAGATGGAGGGAATCGGATTTCCGGAATCACTCCGAACACTTGCCGAACGATATGGAATTGATATCCCCGATGACCACTCCGATGAGGATAGCGAAGCGACCAAAAAGCGGGAAGGTGTTCTGCATGCTCTGAAGTTTGCCGGATTGTTTTATCATCGCCAGTTGCTTGAATCTCCTGAGGCAGAAAAAGCGCGATCCTATCTCGAAAGCCGCGGTTATCCCACAAAAATCTGGAAGAATTTTGGGCTGGGATTTTCGCCAAGCGGATCTGCACTGTTGAAAGAGGCTCAAGAAGAGGGGATCAAAGAGGAATATTTGCTGGAAGCCGATCTGATCAAACCCAGCAATCGAGACGACGGTTATTTTGATTCATTTCGTGACCGATTGATGTTTCCGATCTTTAATCCATCGGGCAAACTGATCGCCTTTGCCGGGCGAATTCTGAATGAGAACAAGAAAACAGCGAAGTATATCAACTCCTCGCAGACGATTGTTTACAACAAGAGTGAAGTGGTGTATGGCGTCAATTTTGCGAAGAACGAGATTCGTAAAGAGGAGGAGGTAATCCTGGTTGAGGGGTACACGGATGTGATCACGATGCATCAGAAAGGAATCAAAAATGTGGTGGCATCGAGCGGAACTTCTCTAACGGCCGGGCAGATCAAAATTCTTCAGCGGTACGGAAACCGAATTGTGATGATTTATGATGCGGATACCGCCGGCCAAACTGCGATGGAACGCGGAATGAATATCGCACTGGAGCAGGGGATGGAGGTCAACCTAATGGAACTACCTGAGGGCGAAGATCCCGATTCGTTTGTGAAGCAGTATGGAAAAGAATCTTTCCTGGATTTCAAAAAGAAAAACGCGGAAGATTTCATCACATTCACCATTCACAAAGCGGAAAATGCCGGGCGGATGGAAAGTCCCGGAGATCGCTCTTCCGTCATCAAACAGATATTGGATAGTATAGCCCGAATTCCCGGGGAGCTGGACCGGCAGGTTTACGTTCAGCACCTGCATCAAAAAACACAGATGTATCGAAAAGGATCGGACCGGGAACTGTTCCAGCAGCTTGATATGATTCTCAATGAACGAAAAAAACAGAGACGATTTAAAAAGAGGAGGGAGGACTTTTCCAGGCAAAGAGATACAGAATCTTCCGTGCCGGTGCAGGATGAACAATCGGGTCAATCACCCAATCAACAAAAAGAAGTAAGCAATAGAAAACGTGCCCATTACGAGTTGGAGATCATCCGTCTTTTACTTCAATTCGGGGAGAATATGCGGCGTTTTATCGGGCACAATATTGGGGAAGATCATTTTGAAGATGAGCAAATACGTGGATTCTTTAGTGATATCATAGAGCGGCACGTAAATGAAGAGGAGATTAGTGTTGAGCATTATATGAACCGGGAAAATCCGTACCCGTCTTTGTTGGGAGATATCGTGGTGGACCGGCATTCCATCAGTGAGAAATTTGCAAAACGGACGGGAAGCGAATACCGAAAAGACAGAAACCCGATTCTTTCAGCAAAATCTGCCATGAAACCGTTGCGTTTATCGTACTGTGAAAGAAGGAAAGATGAGATATCCCGTATTATCGGACAGGCTTCAACGGAGGAGAAAGAGAAGTTGGTGAGGATGCTGAGCAAACTTCAAAAAGAGATTACGCGCATCAAAAAAACATCTGCTGACGATCTTTTTGATGATCCCGAATTCATAAAAGGCGGAAAAGTAGAGGCAAAGAAGAGTTTTGAATATCATATGAAAAGCAAGATAGAAAGGGAGTCAAAAAAGTAAACAGGCGATCTTTGACGAAGTTTTTTACAATCGACTGAACTTGAAACAATGTCTATCTGATGAATTCCGTCAGCTTTTTCTGACGAGATGAGGAAGGATCTTCTTTTTCTACTCTAACCTTTTGTCCACTCGATAGGAACCGTCGGTGAAGTGGAAAACAAATGATTGCTTCTGCAAAGCCTCGATTATTTATTTTTAAGGTTTTGATAAAACAACGATATATTTCATATCCATTTATCATCTAATACAATAAAATAGCAGATATGATTTCAGATCTTGACGTTGCAAAACAGGCAGCAAGAGAGGGTGTTCGTACCATCAGGGCGTATAAAGAAAAGGGGATTAATATTGAACAAAAAGGATTTCATGATCTGATTACAGATGCAGATATTGCTACTGAAAAAGCGATCATCGAGATAATCAAACAGTATTTTCCCGATGATGAGATTCTGGCCGAGGAATCCGCTGCGGAAGATCATTTAAGCGATTCACGAACATGGATCATAGATCCGATTGACGGAACCACTAACTTTGCACACGGTTTTCCAATCTACTGTGTATCTGTTGCGCTCTGGGAAAAGAAGGCTCCAAAAGTTGGAATTGTGATTGAAGTCAATCGTGATGAAGAGTTTACAGCAATTGCCGGAAAAGGAGCCTGGCTGAATGGGGAGAAGATTCATGTTTCCACAAAGAGCAATCACAAAAAAGCATTTGTAGGCACAGGGTTTCCTTATAATGATCTTTCGCTGGTTGATCCCTATTTAAAACTATTCCGAAAGCTGATGGAAGAACTTCAGGGAATACGCCGGCCAGGTTCTGCTGCATATGATCTTTGTTGTGTGGCTTGCGGCCGATTCGATGGATTTTATGAATATTCACTTCATATTTGGGATCTTGCAGCTGCAGCTCTCATCATTAAAGAAGCAGGCGGTGTTATAACCGATTGGAATGGAGGGGACCGATGGGCGTTTGGTCAGCGAATTGTGACCGGTAACGCTGAGATACACTCGTATCTTTTAAGCACTATTGAAGAGATGATTCCGGATGAGCAGAGAAGAGTAATCAATGCTTAGTTAAATCTTTTACTATGATTGGAAGGGAATATCTAACACTTTCACAACTATATGACCTATTAAGCAGCGAAAGGATAGGTTATGGTGTGTTGATATTTAGTATTGTCTTCTTTTTTTATATGAATCTTGTCTGGCTGATGTCCATCCTCTTAATTATGATTGCCATTCCATTCTCGCTCTATATGATGATAGTTTTGTATAAATATGATAAGAAGGGTTGGATATACGGGTTTTTAATTCTGATGGGGTTCTCATCTGTACCTCTTCTGTTTTTCCCGAACGATAATCTGCTGCTGATAGCATTTAAATTTGCGCCGCTGCTGGCTTTTGTATTGTACAATATGACACTGAAAATGAAAGTAGGGGAGTGGCTGATGGAAATGGATTTTGAAAGTAACATGACAGATCCACTGAATCATAAAACCAAATTGTAATATCTATGAACCATATTGGAATCAGACACGAGAACAAGTATAAATTTGAACGCAGAACTCCAATTATCCCGGAGCATGTTAGCGAACTGATTAGCAGGGGTATCTCAATTTCTGTTGAGCAGTCAGAGAAACGGGTATTTTCTGATCAGGAATACAAAGAAGCGGGAGCGGAAATCAGAGAAAATTTAACGGAAGCTGATCTGATATTTGGTGTGAAGGAGATGCCTGAGGATTACTTCGAGAAGAACAAAGCCTATCTATTTTTCTCTCATGTGATTAAAGGCCAGCCCTACAACATGCCGATGCTTAGAAATATCATCAACAGTGGAGCTACCCTTATCGACTATGAAAAAATTGAAGATCAGGATGGACAACGACTGATCTTTTTTGGCCGCTATGCGGGCCTTGCCGGTATGATCAACACGCTATGGGCAACGGGGCAGCGCTACAAAGAACGCGGGGTCCACTCACCGCTTGCCAACTTAAAACAAACATATCAATATGACTCGCTCGATGAAGCCAGAACAAGTATTAAGGATGTTGCTGAAAAGATAAACGTTCATGGACTGCCTGAAGAGATGAAACCACTGGTAATTGCAGTAACCGGTGATGGCAATGTTTCAAATGGGGCGATGGAAATTCTGGACCTTCTCCCGGGTCCCTATATATCAGCAGATGAGCTGAAAGATGGCGATTATGACCGGAACCAGGAGATCATAAAAGTGAATTTATTGGTTGAAGACTATATGGTACCGGAGAAAGATCGTCCGTTTGATCTTCAGCATTACATCAATTTTCCAGATCTCTACAGTTCAGCAATTGAAGACTATTTGCCAAATATAAATGTACTTGTAAATGGAATTTATTGGGATGAAAACTATCCAAGGCTTATTACAAAAGAGTGGCTATCAAAAATGGATCGGGAGGGAATACTGAATTTAGCAGTAATAGGAGACATTACCTGCGATATTAACGGTTCGGTGGAATGCACGGAAACGGCTACGGCTATAGAAGATCCGGTTTTTGTTTATGATCCTCTTGAGGACAGTTACGAAATGGGTTTTGAAGGCAGCGGCCTGGCGGTGATGGCCGTGGATATTCTTCCGAGCGAACTTCCCAGAGAAGCGTCCATCCACTTTAGTGAAGCTTTAAAACCTTATATCAAAAAAATGGCTGAGACCGATTTTTCTGTTTCATTCGAAGATCTGTCTCTTCCTGCACCGATTAAAAATGCAGTGGTTGTTCACCTCGGTAAACTCACTCCAAAATACAGCTATCTGGAAAACTACCTGGATATTTAATATGGATGTAATTCAAGCTTGCAATAAGGAATGGGTAAGTCTTATATTATTTAGAATTAATCCAAATTAATTCAGTACAAAAACAGACTATGGCTAACAAAACTATTTTAACCATCTTTTTAGGATTCTTTTTCCTGGTTTCCTGCTCGGAAAGTGAAGTTGTAAACATCTACTCAGCAAGACATTACGACACAGATCAGCATTTATATGATAACTTTACCGAACAAACCGGTATTGAAGTAAACTTAATTGAAGGTTCAAGTGACGAACTTATCGAACGTATAAATAACGAGGGCATTAACAGCCCTGCTGATGTTGTAATTACAGTTGATGCCGGCCGTTTATGGCGAGCGAAAGATGCGGGTGTACTTCAACCGTTCGAATCAGACTATTTGAGTGAGAATATCGATTCAGAAATGCGAGACCCTGAGGGGTACTGGGTAGGTCTTTCGAATCGTGTAAGAGGTATTGTTTACAATACAGAAGCTGTTGATACCGCAGATCTTGAAGGATATTGGGAACTTGCAGATGAACAGTGGGAAGGACGCATTTGTATTCGATCATCCAATAATATCTATAATCAATCACTTGTAGCCTCTCTGATTGAACGGCATGGTGAAGAAGCCACGGAAGAGTGGGCGACCAATTTTGTAAACAATTTTGCCCGATCTCCCCAGGGCGGAGATACCGATCAAATACGTGCAGCGGCGGCAGGGATTTGTGATGTAGCAATAGCAAATCACTACTACCTGGCTCGTTTGATGCAATCTGATACTGAAGAAGACCAGGAGGTGGCCTCAAAAGTGGCAATCTATTTCCCTCCTGAAGAACATGGCGGTGCTCACGTGAATATTAGCGGTGCAGGACTGGCTGCAAATTCACCTAACGAAACAAATGCTATTCGATTTATCGAATACCTGGCTACAGAAGAAGCACAGCAATACTATGCAATTGCAAATAACGAATTTCCGGTTTTAGAAGGGATGGAACTACCAGATGTGCTCGATCAATTTGGAGAGTTTGATACCGATGGAATAAATGTAGCTGCATATGGCAACAACAACCCAATAGCTATACGGGTAATGGACAGAGCCGGCTGGCAGTAATTAATCCATATAAGACATGGTATTTTTCGTGCTTGCAAAATATGTGCTGTTAATACAATAATTTGTGCAACAACAAAACTTATTAGGTATTCGAAAAAATACCATGTCTCAGCAGTGTCTCTATCCCAGTCCCAAGACATGGTATTTTTATTGCCTGTAAGAAGTTAAGTTATGGCAAAGATGTTATTGCTATTTTAAAATCGATTAATGGCTCCAAAAATACCATGTCTATCTTAATTAATTGGATGAGTGGACTTAGCAGTTAGCCAGTTAAAGCAATTTTACTCATACGGTGAATTCTACGACTACTCTTTCTCTTCTGATTTCCGGGTCTTCGCAATCGAGCGGCTCAGGATAAATACGGGTACCAGCCCGACTAAAATAATTGCCAGTGCTGCACCGGAAGATTCGGCGAGCCTTTCATCTGATGCCAATCTGTATACCTGCACAGCAAGTGTATCAAAATTAAACGGACGGACGATAATTGTGGCAGGCAGTTCTTTAATGACATCAACAATTACCAACATGATAGCCGCAAATAAGCTGCCTGACATGATAGGCATGTGAATTTTCCGGAGAATTTTTCCGAATCCGTACCCCATTCCCTCCGCAGCTTCATCCATACTTGGGGTAATCTTTCCAAGACTCGCCTCAACTGTATTGTAAGCAACAGCGAGAAACCGAACGACGTAAGCGAAGATCAGGGCAAAGATCGTTCCGCTCAGCAAAAGGCCCGTAGAAAGGCCAAATGTATCACGCATCCAGCTATCGAGAGTATTATCAACCCATCCAAACGGAATAAGAATACCGACAGCAATGACAGAACCGGGTATGGCATATCCCATAGAACCGATACGTGTAGCTGTTCTTGTGAGTAGATTCGGGTTGAGACGTGCGCCGTAAGCCATAACTAAAGCAACGGCCAGTGCTACAAATCCGGCAATGAGAGCAACCAAAACCGTATTAAAGCTAAATTCGAGGAATCTTGAATCGACAGCTACATCGAAATTGGCAATCATCATATCGGTAAGAATCAACGTAGGAAATAAAAATCCCACCAATACGGGAATGGTGCAAAAGATAGTACTTCCCCATGCTTTCCAACCTGTAAGACGATAAACAGAAAGGCTTTTGTACCGGCCGGTTGTCTCCTGTTTTAAACTCATACTATTTCTGCTTGTGCGTTCCAGCAATATCAGAAAGAGGATAAAAATGAGCAGGAAAGCCGCAAGTTGTGCAGCGGCAGCCCTTTCACCTAAACCAAACCAGGTTCGGTAGATTCCGGTTGTAAATGTTTGCACTCCGAAATAATCTACCGTTCCGAAATCATTCAGGGTTTCCATCAATGCCAGGGCCATTCCCGCTGAAATAGAGGGACGTGCCAGGGGCAGTGCAATCTTATAAAAACTCTGAAACGGAGATGCTCCGAGGCTTCGGCTGGCTTCCAGTAAAGAGTTGGACTGTTCCATGAAAGCGGCTCTTGTAATCAGGTACACATAGGGAAAGAAAACGAATGACATCATGATAATTGCACCACCGATGGATCGCACATCCGGGAAATAATAATCACCCAGGCCCCATCCGGTCAGGTCGCGGATCATGTTTTGAAGCGGTCCCGTGTAGGTTAGAAAATCAGTGTAGGTATATGCCATCAGGTAGGCGGGTACGGCCATGGGTAAAATCAACAACCAGTTAAACTGTTTGCTGCCCGGAAAGCGGCACATGGTTACCAGCCAGGCATTTCCAACTCCCAGGATAAATACGCCGGCCCCCACACCAACCATCAAAATTAAGGAGTTTTTTATGTAGTCGGGGAGAACAGTTGAGGCAAGATGCTGCCAGACATCTCCGCTTGGAACAAAGATATTTGCAGCAACAGTTAAAACCGGTACTGCAACCAGCAGTGCAATAAAAATAGTAGCAGCATTCCACCAGCCCGACTCCGATTTAATGGATCCCGGAGTTGGCCAGAATTCACTGTTCCGGGTCATCTCAAGAATATTTCGAATCATTTAAAAAAATCTTAAATCTTGAATTTCCATTCGGAAGGTTGTCGGTCGAACTCCTTTTTCAGTACGAGATTGGCAGCGTGGTAACCACACATTCCGTGAACGCCGCCGCCGGGTGGAGTAGAGGCAGAGCAAATATAAATGCCTTTTGCGGGAGTTGCATAAGGGTGTATGAGATTTACCGGTCGCGTAAATAGTTGTGTGATATCTTGTCTTCCTCCATTAATATCTCCGCCAATATAGTTGGCATTATAGTTTTGAAAATCCTGAGTGTTCATCATCACCTTTTCATCAATCACATCTTTAAAACCCGGAGCAAAGCGCTCAATCTGGTTTTCGATTGCGTTCGTCATATCAACCGTTGAGCCATTTGGGACATGGCAATACGCCCACAGCGTTTCTTTTTCATTTGGGGTTCGGGTATTATCAAACAAACTCTGTTGGGTTACAAGCACGTATGGGTTTTCGGGGTGCCCTCCTTCATCCATCTCTTTTTCTGATGCGGCAATTTCATCAAAAGTACCGCCAAGATGAACAGTTCCGGCTTTTCGGCATTCTGGATCTTTCCACGGAACAGGCTCGTTCAGAATGTAATCGATCTTAAAAACCCCGGATCCTTTTTTAAATTTACGAAGCTTTTGCTTGTAGGAGGATGGAAATTTATCACCAACAATATCAGAAACTTGCTGAGGAGACAGATCAAATAATATTGCTTTGGATGATGGAAGTTGGTTCAGAGATTTCACTGGAAATGCAGTTTCAATTTCACCTCCGAGTGATTCAAAATACCCGGCCATTGCATTTGCAATAGATTGTGATCCTCCCTCGGGCAGCGGCCATCCTCCGGTATGAGCTGTTCCAAAAAATACGAGAGCAATGGCGGTTGTGGCGATGGCATCCAGCGGAAGAATCGAGTGAGCAGCCATTCCGGCGAAAAGTGCTTTGGCTCGCTCCGTTTGAAATCGTTTTTGGAATAAAGTGGCGGGCTGTAATGCCTTCAGTCCAAAGAGTCCCATTTGGAGAGGATTGTTTGGAAACTTCAAGGGTCCCAGGAAATCTCTGCTTAAACTATCCCAGTTTTGCTCAATTGGCTCAACTATTTTTTGATAGAGAGTATTATCAGCTTCCAGGTGCAGCGCCGTTTTATATAGATCGTTGTACAAAGTAACAGCCGGTTCACTGTCAAGGGGATGAGCGGCTGGAATTTTAGGATGAATCCACTTCAGTCCATAATCATCAAGCGGTAACTGTTTCAGGAATGGGGCAGAGGCAGCCATGGGATGAATCGCAGAACAGACATCATGATAATAGCCTGGCCTGATTAGCTCTTTGGTGCGCATTCCTCCCCCAATAGTTCCGGCAGCCTCGAATATTTTTACTGAATATCCTTCAAGGGCGAGCCGAATTCCGGCCGCAAGACCGTTCGGGCCTGAACCTACAATAATCGCGTCATAAGATAAATTATTTGCTTCCAAGAGAGCTGTTTATTTCTTATCAGAACAGGGAAAAAGATACAAATGATTCATCAAAGCTGAAGTGTGTTTAATTTAAACTGAACATTAAAATATCTTAATAAATAACTTTATTTTAATATTAGAAATTTCTAATATTATGGCGTTGGCAAAAATTAAGGGATCATCAACTACATTAAATCCCTTCTCAAATTAATTAATTTAAAAATGAAGAAACTAAGTAGTATTCGTCAAATTGTAGCGATTATCGGTGTTGCAGTTCTTGTTGGACTGTCGGCATGTGATTCTCCGACTTCAAATAATATTGATAACTCAAAAGATAAAGTAGAGGGAACTGAAACTGCTTATAGCGCAGTAAAAAATGAAAAAATTAAAAACAATTACATTGTTGTATTTAAAGAGAATGTGGGTTCTGTAAAAAATTCAGCAAGTCAAATTGCTTCTTCTACAAATGGAAAAATTAAGTACTTGTATGAAAATGTTATTAAGGGTTTTGCTTTAGAGCTTCCAGAACAAGCCTCTTCAAATGTTTTAAATGCAATTCGAAACAATCCAAATGTTGATTATATCGAAAAGGATATGAAAGTCCAGGCATTTGAAAGTCAAACAAATGCAACCTGGGGTTTAGACCGTTCTGACCAGCGAAATTTACCTCTCGATGATGTTTATAACTACTCATCTACCGGAGAAAATATAACGGTATATATAGCTGATACCGGAATTAACTATTCGCATGAAGATTTTGGGGGTAGAGCTACATTGGGTTACGATGCTTTTGGAGGAGATGGTGAAGATTGTGATGGTCACGGTACTCATGTTTCAGGTACGGTGGGTGGTTCCCAATGGGGAATAGCAAAAAATATTGATTTAGTTTCAGTAAGAGTTCTTGACTGCAGCGGGAGTGGTAGTTTGAGTGGTGTTATAGCCGGAATAGACTGGATTACAGCAAATGCAGATGGACCTTCAGTAGTGAATATGAGCCTTGGTGGTGGAGCATCCTCCACATTGGATAGTGCCGTTGAAAATTCAATTGCTGCCGGAATTACATATGTAGTTGCAGCAGGGAATAGCGGAGATAATGCCTGCAACTACAGTCCGGCACGAGTGCCATCGGCAATTACTGTGGGATCATCCACAAGCTCGGATACACGGTCTTCATTCTCAAATTATGGAAGTTGTGTGGATCTTTTTGCGCCCGGCAGTGGTATTACCTCAGCATGGATTGGCAGCACAACAGCAACTAATACAATAAGTGGTACTTCAATGGCCTCTCCTCATGTTGCCGGAGCGGCTGCTCTCTATCTGTTTTCAAATTCAAGTGCAACACCATCGGAAGTTGAATCTTCATTGATTTCGTTTGCTACTCAGAACATAATTACAGACAGCAATACAGAAAATAACCACCTTCTTTATACAATTTTTGATGGATCCGGGGATGATGGAAGCGGTGAAAATTCATTACCAACGGCCGATTTTACATATACTGCTGATTATTTGGCTGTACAGTTTACTGATGCCAGTACTGATTCTGATGGATCAATTTCAAGTTGGTCCTGGGATTTTGGCGATGGAGCAACATCATCTTCTCAAAATCCATCGCATACATACAGCCAGGAAGGAAGCTACACAGTTTCTCTGACGGTAACCGATGACGCAGGAGATTCAGATTCGATTTCGAAAAATATAACCGTAAATGAACAAGTTGATGAAGCAGCGCCTGTAATCGATTCATTTAGTATAAATGCCTATAACACAGGCCCCTGGAACCGGGCAGATGTTTCCTGGTCAGTTTCTGATATTAATTCTAATCTTGCATCACTTAAAACCGAGTTATTAAACGGTACATCAGTTGTTGAGACTCTCTCCAGTTCCATAAGTGGAGAGACTGCTTCCGGACTTCATGAACACAGGACAAGAAATAGTGCAGATGCTGTTCGTCTTACTGTTACCGATTCCAATGGGAATAGTGTTTCATCAACAAAGAATCTTGATGGTTCAGACGGAGGCGATGATGGTGGAGATGGGGAAAATTCCTTACCGACAGCGGACTTTACATATAGTTCAGATTTCCTGAATGTACAATTTTCAGATCAAAGCACTGATTCAGATGGATCAATTTCCAGTTGGTCATGGGAATTCGGAGATGGGTCAACTTCCTCAACTCAAAATCCATCCTACACATACGGTCAGGCAGGAACCTATACTGTAACATTAACAGTAACGGATGATGCAGGAGACAGTGATTCAGTTTCAAGAACTGTAACTGTTGAGGAGGAAGACACAGGAGATCCATCTGAAATAACTCTGAATGCAAATGGATACAAAGAGAAAGGCAGATGGACAACAGATTTGACATGGAGTGGAGCTACATCAACCAATGTAGATATTTACAGAGATGGTTCGGTGATAACCACTACAAGCAATTCAGGATCATATACGGATAATACAAACTTTAGAGGCGGGGGATCACTTACATACCAAGTATGTGAATCGGGTACTACTACCTGCTCAAATGAAGTATTGGTTAGCTTTTAACTTAAAGATTAATATTACACTAATTTTTTAAAATGAGCCACTCTGATTAGTTCGGGGTGGTTCTTTTAATAGTGCTTAATACTGCTCAAACAAAAATGTCTTGTAGACTAACGTTATCTGTTTAGGGATCATTTACAAAGCTTCAATTACTAACTCACGAAAATAAGCCATTCTTACATTTCAATATAAATAACACATTAAACTGTTATTTAATCAAATACTGGAATTAATTCTTCCTCTCTATTACAAGTCGTTGTTGTTATTTATAGATCTGACAAGCATTCCGCATCGAAGATGACATCACTATGACTTGTTTAAATTCCAATTCGATGAATATCATATATTTTAAATGCGATCCTTACGATAAATAATACAACCTTCTTCTTTGAGATGAGTTATTTTATCTAATCTGAAAGGCATCAATACATATAAAAATTAACGGGAATTGTTTTCGTCGAAAAAAACTGAAAGCAGGGGCGTTGCCTTTTCGAAAGATAAATTTCCAAGTTTCATAAAAAAATCTCAGAGTAGATCATTGATTTAAAATCGTGCGAAATCCAAAATCTGTAAAATTTTGAATCATCAGAAGTTGCCTGTTTTGGGTTATGGATGACTTTTGCATAAACTGAGGAAATTTTAAAAACAGAACCGTCAAAAAATTCACTGATAAAGGCTGTTTAATTAAATGTTAGAATGAGCCAAAAACCTGAGGAAAAAAATACCGCGAAATCACAAAAAGCCTTTAGAAGCGAACATCAAATTCACAATTTCTTTAATCGGATATTACTTGTCATTTTAACGGTAGAATGGGCTTATCTTTTATATGAACAACAGTGGCTTTCTCTTTTCCTGGTAACATTAATTCTGTTTAGCCTTTTTGCTCCATTTCTATTTAAAAATAAAATGGATCTGGAACTCCCGGCCGAATTCCATTTTATGGCAGTACTTTTTGTGTTTGCTGCACTCTATCTTGGTGAGATTCAGGAATTTTATCGTCGTATCTGGTGGTGGGATATGGCACTCCATGCAACTGCCGGCCTCATGATGGGTATCGTGGGATTTTTGTTGGTATATATATTGAATGAAAGCAAGAAAGTTGAACTGCAAATGAGTTCGGCATTTATTGCTCTTTTTGCATTTATGTTTGCTGTATCAATCGGCACAGTCTGGGAAATCTTTGAATTTGCTATGGATCAGTTTCTCGGACTCAATATGCAGAAAGAGATGTTCGGGGATGCATCCGGGTTAACCGATACGATGTGGGATATGATTGTGAATGCAGCTGGAGCACTAATAATTTGTTTGAATGGATGGTGGTACCTAAAGAAAAAGCAGGATTTTTTTGTCAGGTCACTCATTCAAAAATTCATTGAAAGAAATCCGGCCTGGTTCCGCAAATAAATTTTAAAAATTTGCCACAACAGTTGCATTTAAAATTTCGATCTGATAGTTTCCCTCATCATGAAAAATAGTTTAACACATAACAATTGGTGGTGGCACGGTCAAACATATTTGGCAGTGGAATCACTATGATCTGAACTATTTTTAAAACGATTTTCAAACCCACTGCAGTTTTCTGGAGTGGGTTTTTTTATTTTTGGTATTTATGACATTCGAAACATTTTCAAAACTTGCAAAAAATTATACGGCAATTCCGGTCTCCAGGAGGATGCTGGCCGATATTCTTACTCCGGTCTCGCTCTTTCTCTCTATCCGTGAGGGAGCCAGCTATCCGTTTTTGTTAGAATCCGTTGAGGGTGGCGAAAACCTTGCTCGTTATTCTTTTATTGGTTGCAATCCATATCAGGTTTTAAAAGTTGATCAGGAGGGCGTAAATCTGACCGGTTCTAATGGTGAAGCGACTCTCCTCGATGAGTCTTACTTTGATGCTCTGGACCGGCTTATTCATCAACATTCAGAACCAAAATTACCTGAGCTTCCACGGTTGACGGGGGGTGCGGTTGGTTTTTCTTCGTACGATACAGTTCGGGATGTAGAATATCTTCCGGATGTTCCTGATGATGACCTCCATACACCCGAGGCAATCTGGTCTTTTTATGATGAGGTCTACGCTTTCGATCACGTCAAACAGCAGATTGTGTTGATGAAAACCGTTTTTGTTGATGACGAAACTGATTTGAGACAAGCGTATAATTCAGCAGTCGAATCCCTCGATCGGATGGAAAAAACAGCTGTTCGTCAGGTTAAACAGGGCGGATCTTTTCATCTGGATGCCGAACATCTTTCAAGTAATATGGAGCAGGATAAATTTCACTCCATGGTGGAGAAAGGCAAAGATTATATTTACGAAGGAGATATTTTCCAGGTGGTTCTGTCCCAGCGGTTTGAGGTTCCGTTTGAGGGCGACAGTTTTACGCTTTACCGCGCGCTTCGGATGGTGAATCCGTCACCATATTTGTTCTATTTAGATTTTGAAGGCTTTTCACTTGTCGGTTCTTCACCGGAAGTATTGGTTCGGGTGACCGATACTGAAGTGAGATTACTCCCTATTGCCGGAACTCGTCCGCGAGGGAAAACCCACGAAGAGGATTTGGCACTCGAGGAAGATCTCAAAAAAGATCCCAAAGAGATCGCGGAGCACATTATGCTTGTTGATTTAGGACGAAATGATCTGTCACGGGTATCAAAATCCGGTACCGTACATCTGGAAAGAAATCAAAGTATTGAGCGGTTTTCTCATGTGATGCACATCGTGTCGGATGTAGTCGGGGAGATCGCTGAGGACAAAAATTCAGTTGATGCATTGATGCAGTGTTTCCCGGCCGGAACAGTCAGCGGTGCACCAAAAATTCGAGCCATGGAGATCATCGACGAGCTTGAACCGACGAAACGAGGTCCATACGCGGGTGCGGTTGGTTACTTCGATTTCTCAGGCAATATGGACACATGCATCGCAATCCGAACCATGCTGGTGACCGGAGATCGCGTGTACATCCAGGCCGGGGCAGGAATTGTGGCTGACAGCGATCCTCAAAAAGAGTTCGAAGAAACCAAAAACAAAGCGGGTGCGTTGGTTGAAGCACTCAGCGTAGCACTCGAAATCACAACATAGAAAATTTAATTTACGGCTGGCGCAAGCGTCCCGCTTGTGTCTATATGACAATATAATTACTCGCGCAAGTTTGCAACCTGTAAGCGGATTCTTTCGAGGTACAAGCTTATGCAGAACTTCCCACCTTTGAAGGAGGAATCAGAAATCTAAACATGACGTTGATTCGAGGGGGATGACCCTCAGAATGATATTTTGACTTAAAATTTCAGAAACAAACGAAGTACCACGATCAAAAAATGAGCGAAAAGAAAACAATCTTATCAGGCATTCAACCTTCCGGGAAACTCCATATTGGCAACTATTTTGGAGCAATGCGTCAGCATATACAAATGCAGGAGGAGGGAGACGCCTTCTATTTTCTTGCAAACTATCATACACTAACATCCATCAACAACGGTGAAAAGCTCAAAGAATATACGCTGGATGTTGTTCTTGATTACCTCGCACTGGGGCTCGATCCAAATAAATGTACGTTTTTTGCTCAGTCGGATGTGCCTCAAACAACAGAATTGGCCTGGATTTTAGGAACGGTAACTCCGGTTTCCCTCATGGAGAAGGGAGTTTCATACAAGGATAAAGTTGCCCAGGGACTCAATCCGAATATTGGATTGTTCAGTTATCCTATTTTACAGGCTGCTGATATTTTGATATATCACTCTGATGTAGTTCCGGTTGGGGAAGATCAAAAGCAGAATATTGAAATCTGTCGGGATCTTGCCGGGAAGCTAAACCGGGCGTATGATGAAGAACTTCTAAAAATTCCAGAAGAGTATATTGTTAAAAGTGTTGCGGTTGTTCCCGGTATCGACGGACAAAAAATGAGTAAATCATATAATAATACTATCCAGATTTTTGATGAAGGAAAATCACTTAAAAAAAGAGTGATGTCCATTCAAACCGATTCAACACCGCTCGAAGATCCAAAAGATCCAGAGACTTGCAACGTTTTTGCATTAATCAAACTCTTTGCTGATGAAGATCAAAAGAATGAGATTGCTGAGAAATATAGAGCGGGTGGATATGGTTATGGCCACGCTAAAAAGGAACTATTAGCCATGATCTCAGATTACTTTGCTGAAGCTCGCGAAAAACGAAAAGAGTTAGAAAAGGATATGGATTACGTTCACGACGTACTGAAAGAAGGCGGCCAAAGAGCCCGCGAACGAGCCGAAAGCGTGATGGAGCCGATTCGTTCTGTTACCGGGCTGTATCGAAGTTTTTAATATTGTACAACGGACAGCTTGTCCGTTACCGATAAACCAAATTATTGCATAAAATGAAGATTTGAGGTGCCGGACAAGCTGTCCGGCTTACAACCTTACAACTCAATACTAATGATCTTAATAATCGACAATTACGACTCCTTTACCTACAACCTTGTTCACATTGTGGCAACGGAAACAGATGATTACAAAGTGATTCGCAATGACGCGATGACAGTGGAAGAAGTGAGGGAATTGAACCCCGATAAGATTTTGATTTCACCCGGACCGGGGCGTCCTGAAGATGCGGGTATTACTGAGGAGTTGATTCAGGAATTGGGAGCTGAAATTCCTGTTCTCGGAGTTTGTTTAGGCCACCAGGCGATTGGCCAGGTTTTTGGTGCAAAAGTGATTCACGCTCCAATATTGATGCATGGTAAAACTTCCGAGATATTTCATGATGGAAAATCAGTATTTAAAGGAATCGAAGATGGATTTACAGCCACACGCTATCACTCTTTGGTGTTAGATCCGGATACAATTCCGAAAGAGCTGGATGTAACGTCAAAAGCAGATGACGGAGTGATAATGGGAGTTCGTCACAAATCCTATCCGGTTGAGGGAATTCAGTTTCATCCCGAAAGTATTTTAACGACGGAAGGTCCAAGGATTGTTAAAAACTGGCTGAAGATGAGCTATCAAAAAGTCAATGTTTAAATAAATTAACATATTGTGAGTAAAACATTTACAGAAATACTTGAAAAAGTTTCTAATCACGAAGATCTCTCAGATGAAGAAGCTGAATCCGCAATGCGCTGGATTTTACAAGGAGAGATTTCCAACGAGGAGATCGCCGCATTTTTGATGGGAATGAGGATGAAGGGGGAGACGGTAACAGAGTTGACATCTTTTGTGAAAGAGATGCGTGATGCCGCGGTCTCTGTAGAAGTTGATACCACAAATGCCGTTGACCTCTGCGGAACCGGTGGTGATAAATCCGGTACTTTTAATATCTCCACCACGGCTATGTTTATCGTTGCCGGGGCGGGGGTTCCTGTTTTGAAGCATGGGAATCGAAGCGTTTCGAGTAAAAGCGGAAGTTACGATGTTCTGGAGTCGCTTGGAGTGGTTCCAAATCTTCAGAAAGAGCAGGTAGAAGAACTGTTTGAAAAGACCGGAATGGCGTTTATGTTTGCTCCAAATTTCCATCCGGCCATGAAGCATGTGATGCCGGCTCGACGATCGCTAAAAATGAGAACCTTTTTCAATATTCTGGGACCGCTCGTTAACCCTGCGAATGTAAAGTGCCAGGTGATTGGGGCATTCAATAAAGAGACAGCTCAAAAGATGATACAGATTCTGGGCAATCTTAAAACCGAAAATGCTTATACAGTAAATGCACACGATGGTTTGGATGAAGTAAGCACCGCATCTCAAAGTGAAATTTTTGAACTCCAAACACATCTCAGCGGCGATTCGGTAACGTTTGATCCTGTATCGCTTGGATATGAAAAGACCAATCACGAATCCTTGTTGGGCGGAGATGCAAAGAAAAATGCTGAGATTATGTTGAATATTTTAGGTGGAAAATCGACGAAAGCCCAACGAGACATTGCCGAATTGAATGCCACATTTGCAATCCGTGCTTCAAACATTACAGATGATTTGGAAGAGGCGAAGGAGATGGCAGTTGAAAGTATCGATTCTGGTAAAGCCAAGCAGAAACTGGACCAGTTTATTAAAGAATCTCAAGCGATTTCAGCTAAATAATGTCTCTAAGAAAACGTCAATCTCTGCGTTCCGCTTGCCCCAAAACTGCTCATGTACACGTAGTACACTGCGCTTTTTGGGACTGCGCGCGCCTTGATCTTGACGTTTTCTTAGGACACTATGAGTTTTCTTACAAACACTAAATAGGTATGGCAGATATTCTTGAAAAAATAGCCCGTCAAACTCTGGAAGATATCAAAAAAAGAAAACGGGAGATCTCCTTTCGGGATCTGGAATCTCTGAAAGGTTATGAAAAAAACAGACTCGATTTTGCCGGTGCTTTGAAATCGGACTCTGTCTCCATTATTGCAGAAGTGAAGAAGGCATCACCATCCAAAGGAGTGATACGGGATGATTTTGATCCGTTGAAAATAGCCGATGCATACATCGAAAATGGAGCTTCAGCAATATCTGTTTTGACCGATGAACCGTTTTTCCAGGGATCGCTCAAATATCTTGAACAAATATCAGATATTTCTCCTATTCCATTGTTGCGCAAAGATTTTGTGATTGAACCATATCAAGTAAAAGAAGCAAAAGCTTATGGAGCTGACGCAGTACTTTTGATCGTAACAATGTACGAAGGAAGTCAGTTGTTGGAACTTCTTGCCGCCGCAAATGAGTTTGGAATTCAGGCGTTAGTTGAGTGTTACGAGAAAGAAGAGGTTGAAAGTTTAGATTGGAATGAGATCCAAATATTGGGAGTCAATAATCGTGATTTGAAGAAGTTTGAAGTGGATCTTCATCGGGGAATAGAACTGTTGGAGATGGCGCGTGATGATGTAGTCACTGTTTCGGAAAGTGGTATTCACAAACCACAGGATTTGATGAAACTGTATGAGCATAAGATTCATTCTGCTCTTGTGGGTGAACATTTTATGAGACAGCCTGATATTGGAGATGGTCTGAAACGTTTTATTGAGGAATTTGAAGAATTGAAAAACCTTCAAGCGTCTGTAACCCGACAGCAATCGGGTGAAAGTCCTTGAAGCGTTTAGTTGAAGATTTAACCGCAACGCTTGAAGGACCTTCGGACGCTTCAAGGTTGCTATGTTTAAGATTTTATGACAGCAGAAAGCATTAATAAAAGAACAAAGGTAAAAGTTTGTGGGATCACCACATTAGAGGATGCTCGTTTTGCAGCTGGTGCGCTGGCCGATTACCTTGGATTTATTTTTTACGACAAAAGTCCGCGATACATTGAACCGGCAAAAGCGGGAGCGATCATCAATTGGATTGAAGGCCCGGAGAAAGTAGGTGTTTTTGTGAATCAGGCTCTTGATGATGTAAATGATATTGCCACTCAAACAGGAATTGACCTGGTTCAACTTCATGGGGATGAATCGCCCGGATATTGTGATATGATCAATTTTCCGGTTATAAAAGTGTTTCACATCACCTCAGAAACAAATGCGGATGAACTCGCTTCAGACATAGAAGTCTATAAAAATTCAGCCGATTATTTTCTTTTTGATACTAAAATTGACGGACTCTACGGAGGAACGGGTAAAACATTTGATTGGAAGCTTTTAGAAAATCTGTCGATGGGAAAATCGTTTTTTCTGTCGGGCGGATTGAATGCTCAGAATGTGAGTGAAGCAATCGATAAAGTATCCCCGGATGTAGTGGATCTGTCCAGCGGATTGGAAGAGTCCCCGGGATTGAAGGATTTTGATAAGATTGAAGAGTTTTTTGATGTGATGAGGAGTTTGTGAGTTGGGGAGTTGATGAGGGTTAATTGTCTAATGGTTATTGGTGTAATGGTTTTACTTTTCAAATTTATTGGTCTTAATATGTTAAATAAAAGATTATAATATGAAATCAGAGATTCGATCATTTGAAGACCTAAAGGTATGGCAACTCGGTAGAGAGATTAGAAACGAGATTTTTGAACGAGTTAAAAGCTTCCCAAAAGTTGAGTTATACAGACTTACAGATCAAATGATTAGATCATCACGATCAATTACAGATCAAATTGCAGAAGGATATGGTCGATTTCACTATCAGGAAAATATTCAGTACTGCAGACAGGCCAGAGGTTCTGCCTACGAATTAAAAAATCAACTCATTACCGCACTTGATTGTAAATATATTTCTAAGGAGGAATTTCAGGCTTATAATAAAAACATTGTAAGATGCATTAAAATGATAAATGGCTATATAAACTATTTAAGGAGAGCTAAAAAAGATTTAGGAAATTCCGTCAAAGAAGATGGAATCCCCTATCACATTGATATTTTTAAAAAGCCGAATAACGAATAAACTATTACACTATTAACGATAATGAAATACACAGCACCAACAAAAACAGGATATTTTGGCGAATACGGCGGGAAGTTTGTTCCTGAAATATTGATACCCGTACTTGAGGAGTTGGAGGTTGCTTACGAGGAAGCATTAAATGATCCGCTTTTCCAGAAGGAATATTACGATCTTCTTCGAGAATATGTTGGGCGGCCGACTAAACTAACTTTCGCAAACCGCTTGACTGAACATTATGGAAAGGCAAAAATCTATCTTAAAAGAGAGGATCTATGCCATACCGGTGCTCATAAAATAAATAATGCAATCGGACAGCTCTTGCTTGCCCGGAAAATGGGAAAAACCCGAATCATTGCCGAAACCGGAGCGGGTCAACATGGCGTGGCGACTGCTACTGCCTGTGCCAAATTTGGATTCGATTGTGTGATCTACATGGGCGCCGAAGATATGGAGCGACAGAAATTGAATGTAGACCGTATGGAGCTTTTGGGTGCGGAAGTTCGAGAAGTAACAAGTGGTTCTCAGACGTTGAAAGATGCCACTAACGAAGCTATTCGCGATTGGGTAACCAATGTTGATGATACATTTTATATCATCGGCTCGGTAGTGGGACCGCATCCTTACCCGATGATGACACGGAATTTTCATCGGGTGATTGGAGAGGAGACCAAAGATCAGCTTAAAAAAGCGGAAGGGCGATTGCCGAATTATCTCGTGGCATGTGTTGGAGGCGGAAGCAATGCTATTGGATTCTTCTATCCCTTTATTGAGGATGAAGATGTGAAAATGATAGGTATTGAAGCTGCCGGTCTTGGAGCAGATACCGATCAAACCGCAGCCACTTTAACGAAAGGCACCCGGGGAGTTTTGCACGGTTCACTCAGTTATCTTCTGCAAAGTGATGAGGGACAAATTCAACTGGCTCATTCCATAAGTGCTGGCCTGGATTATCCCGGAATTGGTCCCGAACATTCCTATCTTCACGACACTAAACGAGTTCATTACTATGGTGTGACCGATAATGATGCAATGGAAGCTGTAAAGCTTTTGTCGGAGAAAGAGGGGATTATACCAGCGATTGAAACTGCACACGCCCTGGCATATCTGGATACATTAATGCCGGTAACCCAGGAAGATGATATTGTAGTTGTTAACTGTTCAGGCCGTGGTGACAAAGATATGGGAACAATTTCTGAGTGGTTTTCGGATTAAATATTTATCATTTTAGAACTTTATGATTAAAGAAAAAACACGAATTCAGACGCTATTTGAAAATAAAGGTGACTCGGAAAAAGTAATGTCGCTTTTTATCTCGGCCGGGTATCCTGACCTCGATTCAACAGTTGATTTAATCCTTGGATTTGAAAAGAATGGCGCCGATCTCATTGAATTGGGTATGCCTTTTAGTGATCCGCTGGCTGATGGGCCCACCATTCAATACGCAAGCAACACCGCCATCAAAAATGGTATTACTATGGACAAGATTTTTGGGATGGTTCGTGAAATCCGAAAATCATCCGAAATTCCATTAATTCTGATGGGTTATATCAACCCTATTCTAAAATATGGGGTGGATCGGTTTTGTGAACAGGCTGAGAAAAATGGTGTGGACGGGCTGATCATTCCGGATGCTCCGGTTGAAGAATCATCCATTATTTCCAAAAAGGCCGAACAACACAATTTGAATCTGATATTTCTTGTCGCTCCAAACTCTTCGAATGAAAGAATGCAAGTTGTAGATCAACACAGTAATGGATTTGTCTATTGTGTATCAGTTACCGGTGTAACCGGAGCCCGGCAAGGTGATGAAGTGGCAAAATCGGTGGAAAAATTTATCCATCGTGTAAAAACTAATGTCACAAAGAATCCTAAACTTGTTGGGTTTGGAATTAAAAGTTATGAGGATGCTCAGATAATATCGAAAGAGGTAGATGGTTTCATTGTAGGAAGTGCTCTCATTGATACAATTAAAAAAGTATACCCGGAAGAGGGTTGGAAGGATAACGTTTTTAGTTTTGTTAGAAGATTGAAATACGGGAAAACAGAATCCCAAAAAGAAAGATCACTATGAATAGGTTTTTATTGATTTTAACGATAATTGGAATTGCTTTCATTTCAGCCTGCGAAGGAGATTACAGGTCACGATCAGTTGGCGCAGTTGACGAAGTGTATGTTGTAATGGATTCAACGGATTGGAATAGTGAATCGGCACTGGCTATTGAGGAAACGTTTGGTAAGGGCATTGAAACACTTCCAAGCTTTGAAGCTACCTATGATCTGACTTTTCGTGAATTTAATACAAATGATGAGTTAGACAATATCCAAAACTTAAAAAATATTATACTTGCTGCTCCCATTGATGCCGAAAATAATGTTGGCAGATTGATCCGGGCTCTATTGAGCGACGAAGTTGAAGAACGGGTACGAGAGGGCGAGAGTTTTGCTTTTCCACTTAAAGATCAGTGGGTGCGAGACCAATGGGTGTTAATCTTAACCTCTACTACAGATTCTACCTTATCGCAAAAAATTCGAAACTCCGAGAATTCTCTCGTAAGTCATTTGATGGAAAGAGAATTTGAGCGCCGTGAATATGAAATTTACAGACGGGGCGAACAGACCGCGATATCTGATTCGCTTTGGAATGAGCACGGTTGGAAAGTGAGAATGCAGCATGATTATATTCAGACAGTAGATACCTCAAATGTAGTTGTGTTTAGACGGTCTCTTCCCGAAAATGACCGCTGGATGATGGCGTGGTGGCAAAACGATGTAGAAGGAATCGGCTTTATTGATAGAGAATGGATAAATGCCACGCGCGATTCACTGCTTCAAAAATATATCCAGGGAAGCAGGGAGGGATCGTACGTAACAACTGAGTACAGAAGTCCAAGAAAGGTTATTACCAATCAAATGAACCGGGAGGATCGTATCATCGGGTATGAAACACTTGGTACCTGGAGAATGACCAACGATTTTATGGGTGGGCCGTTTGTGAATTTTACTTACTATGATCCGAAAACGGAACGCCTCTTTATGATCGAGTATGGACAATTTGCCCCAAGTGTACGTAAGCGCAGATTCGTTCGGCAATTTCGGACAATGGGCCGTACGTTTGAATCCGATTCAACCTGGAATAGCGATTCAGAATCCATAACAAACCTGATGCGTGAAGAATAGCGGATCTACTCACGAAAAGCTGCAAAAAAAACTTGAGAAGAGGCAATCAGAGCATCGCTACAGGTCTCTAAACAAAATCGATTCGGTTTATACATCCCGTTTACTCAAGATGGATGGAGAAGAGTACCTGAACTTCTGCAGTAATGATTATCTGAATCTCTCTAATCATCCCGCCCTGAAGAATAAAAGCATTGAATATGCAGAGCGGTTTGGTGTGGGCTCATCTTCTTCAAGGCTGATAACAGGTACGCTTGCTATCCACAGAAATTTAGAAGAGAGACTGGCTTCACTTTATCAAAAAGATGATGCGCTTTTGTTTAGTACCGGGTTCCAGGCAAACAGCACAATTCTTCCTGCAATAACGGATAAAAATGATGTGATCATAACGGATCAGCTATGCCACAACAGTATTTTAACTGGTTGCCTGGCATCAAAAGCCGATTTTTATCGGTTCAGGCATAATGACATGGATCATCTTGAAACTTTTTTAAAACGAAAATCCAATGGTAAATCTTCAGAAGTTTGGATTGTAACCGAGTCACTTTTTAGTATGGATGGAGATCGGGCGCCATTGGATAAAATTATTCAATTATCCAGGAAGTATGGAGCGAAACTCTATGTAGATGATGCACATGCGTTTGGAGTTTATGGAGAAAATGGATTGGGTTTTGGTGAAGACTATAAGGAGATCGATCTGCTAATCGGAACGTTTGGTAAAGCTGCAGGATCGTTTGGAGCTTTTGTAGCTTCATCCAAAATAATTACTGAAGCTTTGATCAATTATTGCAGTGGTTTTATTTACTCAACGGCTCCGCCGCCCTCAATAGTCGGCTCGATTGAAGCTGCCCTCGATTTGATTCCGGATATGGAGAAAGAACGAAGGTATTTACACGAATTGTCGAAATTTTTTCATCAAAAACTAAAAGAGAATAGTTTTGAGACAAGTGAAAATCCCTCTCATATTCTTCCAATTATCGAAGGGGAGGATAAAGCAGTTCTCAAAAAAAGCGACGAATTAAAGGCAGCAGGCATGATTGTTACGGCCATTCGCCCTCCAACAGTACCGGAAAACAGGTCCAGATTTAGAATCTCACTAACAACTGCACATCGCAAAGAAGATTGCAACAAATTATTGGAGCTGTTATCAAACTCATGAGTGATAAGAAGTACCAGGTAATCGCATATCATGGCTGGGGATTTGACCCATCTATTTGGCAGCCACTGCAAGAAAAAATGACTCCATCGGCTCATTTCCAGGCAGCTGACAGAGGCTACTTCTCCGGTTCAATGTTACCTTCCTGGGATGAATCTTTGAACTCAGAAAAACTGTTGTTGGTCCATTCATACGGACTCCACTGGTGTGATTCCGAAGTACTTCAAAAAGCTGATCATCTTGTAATTATCAGTGGATTTCTAAAATTTCATCCTGAATCAGGAAAAGAGTACAAGAGATCCAAATTTGCACTCAGGAAGATGCAATCGCAATTTGTAGACTCACCAAGAAAAGTACTTCAGAAGTTTTATGAGCGCGTCTTTTATCCTCAGGAACCCGAACTTGATCTGCCCAAGAATTTACAACACGACCTCTTACTTTCCGATCTTGGTGACCTGGATCATGATAATCGACAGAATGCAGATATCTTTGATACAAATTCCATTACAATTATCCATGGGAGTGAGGATAAAATTGTTAATAATGAATTGGCCCGGTATATGTTTTCAAAGCTCCGTTTGAGGAGTCAATATTTTGAGATAAAAAAAGCGGGGCACGGTGTTCCATATACTCACAGTTCAAAAATATTTGAGATATTAAACTCTCTGCTAAAATTTAATTAAGAACTATTTTATTACTACAGGCTACATTTTGGCTGATTTGAAAAAGAATATCAGAAATAATTTTTCCAGTGCAGTTCACTATTACCATGAGCATGCAGATCTCCAAAAAAATATTGCGGATCGGCTTGCAAAGGCACTGGAACCGTGGCAGTATTCTGTTCCCGAGGGACCCATTCTGGAAATTGGTGCGGGAACCGGCTATTTCACGAAATATCTTTATGAAATGTTTAGTGATAGAGAGTTAATGATTACGGATCTGTCGAAAGAAATGATTGAATATTGCAAAGAACAATTTTCAGAGACAGGTTCTATATCATTTCAAACATTGGATGCCGAACAGGCAGAATTTGAGGAGTCAATATATGCTCTGATAGCTGGAAATTATGTTTCACAATGGTTTAAACATCCTGCACAAACTTTATCAAATATTGCCTCTTCGTTGAAACCGGGTGGAATAATTCTGATCTCCTTTCCGGCAAGTGAATCATTTTCAAACTGGCGACAATATTGTCTTGATCTTGGAATTCCATACACGGGGAATACACTTCCGGATCTTGAAAAAGTGGTAATAGATCTCTCAATGGGGCCTTTCCAGGTAGATTATTACGAAGATGATATGGTTGAAAGATTCGACAATGTTTATGATTTTTTTCGACATTTAAAACAACTGGGTACATCAACAAACATGAATCATAAAACACTTTCACTGAAACAATTAAAACTGTTGAATGATTACTGGCTGGAGCAGGAAAAAGGAGGAATTAAGGTCCAGTATCACACGGCTTTTATTGCGGCAAAACGAGATTTAGAATCATGACCTATCCCAAAAAACTATTTGTTACCGGCACCGACACAGACATCGGGAAAACTGTGGTAAGTTCTATACTTGTCTCCGGATTAAAAGCGGGGTACTGGAAACCGATCCAGGCGGGTCGCGATCCCATAACAGATACAGAGTTTCTAAAGAAAAGTACCGGTCTTCCTGATGATCATTTTTACGAAGAGAGTTTTAATTTGACGGAACCGATGAGCCCTCATGCTGCAGCTGAGATCGATGGTGTTACCATTCGGTTTGATGAGATTCCGGAACCAAAAACTCATCAGGAACATCTAATTATTGAAGGAGCCGGTGGACTGATTGTACCGATTAACGATCATCAATACGTGATTGACCTGATTGCCCATTTTGGATATCCGGCATTACTGGTGGCTAAGTCGGGTTTGGGAACGCTCAATCACACCCTGCTCAGTCTCGAAGCGATGCGGAACAGGAATATCCCGGTATTTGGTGTGGTCTTAGTGGGCGAGAGGCACAATTCAAACGAAGAGGCGATTATTACATATGGAAAAGTTGAGCGCCTTTTCAGACTCCCTCTTTTACCAGATCTGACTCCAACAACCATACATGAAGCCTTCCACTCTTCTTTAAAAAAACCGATCTATACAGAAAGTTAAGCGTTTATGAATCCACACATTTGGCACCCCTTTACCATTCAGAAAAATAGTCCGGAGCCTAAAAAAGTTGTTTCAGGCGAGGGTATTTGGCTGGAGCTTGACGATGGAACGAGAATTGTTGATTGTATCTCAAGTTGGTGGGTAAATATTCACGGTCACACCAATCCGGTTATAACAGAGGCAATACATGAACAGGCAAAAAAATTAGAGCATGTCATCTTTGCCAATTTCACTCACGATCCGGCCGAAAAGATTGCTGATGTGGTTACAAATATGTTGCCGGGTAAACTCAACAAGGTATTCTTTTCAGACAACGGTTCGACTGCAGTTGAGGTTGCCATAAAAACGGCCGTTCAGTACTGGCAGAATCTTGGAAAAACGCGAAACAAAATAATTGCTTTTGAAGGAGCATACCACGGAGATACGTTTGGAGCGATGTCTGCCGGAGCCCGCACAATCTTCAGTGAAGTTTTTGAAAATATGTTGTTTGAAGTGGACTTCGTGGATTACCCGCATACATGGGAAGGCGATGAAAATATTGCTGAAAAAGAGGACCGGGTTATTGAGGAGATTGAAAAACTACTTGTTGAAAACCCCGATGAATATGCCGCTATTATCATCGAGCCACTTATCCAGGGAGCGGGAGGGATGCGCATCTGCCGTGAAGAGTTTTTACAGCGGCTCCACTGGGTGAACCGCCAGTTTGAAACACTTTTGATTTTTGATGAGGTGATGACCGGATTTGGGCGAACCGGGAAAAATTTTGCTTCTATACGATCGCAGGTTGAGCCAGATATTATATGCCTTGCCAAGGGATTAACAGGCGGTTTCCTCCCTCTTTCAATTACCGTGAGTAGTGATGCCGTGTATGAAACGTTTTATTCAGAGGATCCTCACAAAACATTCTGGCACGGACACAGTTATACGGCAAATCCACTTGGTTGTGCGGCAGCTATAGCTTCAATGGAGATCCTGGCTGAATCGCAGGAACGAATTCACAAAATGGAGTCAGAACATCACACTCACCTGGCTGACCTAAGAGAACTGCCGATCATTGAAAATGTTCGGGTTAAAGGTACAATTTCTGCATTTGATCTTACTACTAAAGAGGAGGGTGGATACCTGAATTCAATTGCACAGGAGATTAAAACAAAGAGTCATGACTATGGCCTGTTAATTCGTCCGCTCGGAAATACGGTTTATTTGATGCCGCCCTACTGTATTACTGAGGAGGAACTTGGCTGGGTATACCGGCAGCTTAAATCATTGATTGAGGATGTTTATTGAGCATTCATTCTATGTTGAGCCGACTTCAGCTAAAACTGTAAAAGATGATTGAGCGATTGGATAGACGAAAAATGATATCATCTGGCGATGGGTAAGAATAAGCAGCTGAAATTCCTTCAGCTGTCGAATGCGTGGATAAAGAGTTATTTATTTCAAATAAACAAGCTTGATATCGGTGTTTTGCAGAACCCGTCAAATCGTTGGTTTTACCATTATCTCATCATTTGGAAAGAGCCTTTTTTACAAGTACTGTATTTATCAAAACTAAATCTTGATAGTTATTTAACCCGAATTATTCACGAAAAAGTATAAAATAGAAGTTAAGTTACAGATATTATTAGATGTATCGGAAAATGATGGTAGCTCAATTTTGAGTGTTGTGGCAAATGGCTACGAAATTTGCCCGTGCACTGCGTTGAAGTTGAAAAGCTTTACTCAGGGTACTCAGGTACCCTTCCGTCACCATTTCCTCTTCGCCTTGTGCACAACCAAATTTCTTGGTGCATAATCCGGGTTAAGTCTAAGAATAGTTCTTTCGTACCATTTTTTGGTTAAATTACTTGGAAGAATCTTCATTCAATACATATTGAGATATGAAAAATATTATAATTTTAACTGTCATTGCTATGGTTGTACCGGTATCAGCCGGTATCATTTCAACAGATCAATACCAACGTACTCAGTCCGGTTGGGTTCAACTATTCAACGGTGAAGATCTCTCCGGTTGGTACACTTATCAAAGAGAACCCGAACCTACCTCAGAAGTTGAAGGAATTCCAAAAGATGAAGAGGGGAACTACCTGGAACCGATTGGCTTGAATAATGATCCGCTTAATGTTTTTACTGTAACCCAAGAGGATGGTCAGCCTGCAATAAGAATTTCCGGTGAAACTTTTGGGATTTTAGTTACCGATCAAGAATATGAAAACTATCATTTAAGATTACAGTTTAAGTGGGGGAATAAGAAATATCCTCCGAGAGAGAATCTGCCAATGGACAGCGGAATATTGTACCATTCAATTGGAGAAGAAGGTTCCTGGGGTGGTGTTTGGATGCAGTCACTTGAATGCCAGGTAATGGTTGGAAACAGTGGTGATTTTATTGCGGTAGATACGACAAGTGTAAGAATTCCAGCTCAAAAGAGTGGCGATGAGTTTATCTATAATGATAATTCCAGCCGCCAGTTATTTGATGTTGAAAATGCCGTTTGTAATCACAGTGAAGATTTTGAGAAACCTGTTGGGGAATGGAATACAATGGAAATATATACGTTTGATGGCAATAGTGTTCATGTTGTTAACGGGAAAGTGAACATGCGCACCTATAATTCGCAATACCTTAAAAACGGCAAAAATTATCCTTTAAAAAAAGGAAAAATTCAACTTCAATCGGAAGGTGCCGAAATCTTTTATCGAAATATTGAGATAAAATCTATTGATGGAATTCCGGATGAAATAATGTAAAACTCAGGTTGTAAGAGTTTAAGCCTTCCGATGGGTGTAAACCTGACTGGTTATATTATTTGAATGATTGGAGGTAAAAAGAGTACAATCATCACCCGACACTTATCATCAAGTGGGATTATTTCAAGTAATCTTCGAAAATCTCCTCCAAATCCTCATCAATATTCTCAATAATCACAGGTTCAAAATTTTGTCCGGTAAGAGTCTCAAATAGTTCAGCATATCGCTGGTAGATACTCCATCTGAATGAATCGGGAAGGTCGGGGAGCGTTTGTCCTTCTTTTCCCTGGAACCCTTTTTCCATCAGCCATTCTCGTAAAAACTCTTTGGATAGCTGTTTTTGTGGCTCACCTCGTTTCTGTCTTTTTTCGTAACCCTCAAGGTAAAAATAGCGGGAGGAATCCGAGGTGTGAACCTCATCAATCAGCGTCAGTGTTCCGTTATTCAAACCCATTTCATATTTAGTATCAACAAGTATAAGCCCCTGCTTTGCAGCTATTTCAGTTCCTCTTCTAAAAAGTTTAAAGGCTTTATCTTTAATCTCATTCCAACGGGTTTCATCAACAATTCCGCGTTCCAGGATCTCATTTTCTGAGATATCTTCATCATGCCCTTCTTTCGCTTTTGTAGCTGGGGTCAGGATTGGCTCGGGAAATTGATCGTGTTCTTTCATTCCTGCCGGTAAAGTGACCCCGCAAAGTTCTCGTTTTCCTGATTTGTACACACGCCAGGCGTGACCAGTCAGATATCCCCTTACCACAATTTCAACCGGAATCGGTTCACACTTTTTAGAGATCATCACATTTGGATGGGGAACGTCTATCACGTGAGTTGGAATAATATCTTCCACTTTTGCGAATCCAAACGCAGACAATCGATTGAGAATTTGTCCCTTAAACGGAATCGCCTGTTTCATGATATGGTCAAATGCAGAGATTCGATCAGAGACTACAATTCCGAGAACATCACCGCCAAGAGAGTACACATCCCGTACTTTTCCCCTGTAAGGCTTTCCGGCGTTTTTTGCGTTCGTAGATACAATACAATGCTGAAGTGCTTGCTGCTGGTTCATCTTGAATCAAGCATTCGGATTTTTAGTGGAGTTTCTTGGAACGAGGATTGGATCGATCACTTTTTGAATTTTTTCGTCAGGATTATGTCGAATAATTTCAGCCAGGCGTTTTGTTGCAGATACACCCACTGAATACATTTTTTGATCGATTGTAGTAAGATCCAGGTATTTTGTGAACTTGATGTTATCATATCCCATAATGGCGATATCTTCAGGAATTCTCATTCCAATTTTTGTTAAAGCATGATAGGCGCCTATCGCCTGGGTGTCGTTTGCACAAAAAATAGCATCTGGAAACTCTCCCATCTTTTCATATTTGTATATGGCCTCAAAACCGGCCTCCTCTGTATAACCGGCATGCTTTGTACTTTCGCCAGAAATAAAGAATTTTTTCTCGATGGGCATTTTAAATTCTCTCAATGCTTCCAGGAATCCGGCTTCCCGTTCCTGGGAAGATTTATTATTAAATACGGGTTTGATCATTCCTAACTTTGAAAAGCCATGTTTTATTAGGTGTTCTCCGGCTAAAAACCCGCCTTTTCGGTTATTTAGTTCGTAATAATTGTAGGATGAGTGGGAGCTTCCAATCAACACAACGGGTATCTCGGACGATTGCAGTTGACGATGAACGGTCTCCGTAATATCAATACTGATGGTAATTACTGCATCGGCGGTACCACGATCAAAGAAGTTTTCAATCCCTTCTTTAGGATTTTTTGAACCCGTGTTATAAATCACTATATCAAGATCCATATCCCCGATCTCATCCTTCACGCCTTTTAAAACTTCGTTGTAATAGGGAGTGGTAAACGAGGGGACAGCGATAGCCAGCATTTGGGGTTCCCGGCTGGCAAGTTTACGGGCACTTACTTGAGGCCGAAAATTCAACTCCCGGATCGCTTCGTTAACTTTTTCTTTTGTTTTTTCGGAAACATTCGGAGAATTATTTAAAACTCTTGATACCGTAGAGATTGCAACTCCTGCCCGCTGTGCAACCTGGTATATAGTTATCTTTTTATTTTTTGATTTCATTATTCCCCAATTCAATTAATAAAAATGGTAAAAACTGCACATTACTGTAAAAGTTGAGGTGCATTTCATGTAGGCTTAAAATAAAGGAAAAAAAGATATTTAACGTAATTATTAATTTTGAGGAACTTTTTATGAGTGTTTTGGCATTATCGTTGTGAACATATGTCAATAGCTATGACAGACCTAATAAAAATTCCATACTCATTTATTCGGCCTATTTACGAGAAAACCAGCTTTCATAAGGCGGTTATCTCCGAAATAGATGATACCAGGCTGAGATTTGCCTACTCTCATTGCAGAAATATTACGCGTAAGCATGCGAAAACTTTTTATATGGCCACGCGTTTCCTTCCATATCATAAACAGAGAGGAATATTTGCTATTTATGGACTCTGCAGAACTCTTGATGATATTGTTGATGAGAACCAGGATAACCCATATCAAGTAAGAAGAAGCCGTGATGAAATTATAGGTAAACTTGAAAAATTCAGAGTCCAGTTGGTTAGTGCCTATCGCGGTGCTGAACAAACCAACAGTGTTCTTATTGCATTTGCGGATGTATTAAATCGCTATAACATCTCGCTTGAATACCCTTTGACGCTACTTGACGGTGTGAAGATGGATCTTGTTAAAAACCGTTATGAAACGTTTGATGAACTTTATGAATATAGTTATAAGGTTGCATCAGTTGTTGGATTAATGACCGCTGAAATATTTGAGTATAGTAATCCGCAGGCTATTAACCATGCTGTTGAACTGGGGATTGCTATGCAGCTAACAAATATTTTGAGAGATATTGGAGAAGACCTCGAAAGAGATCGAGTTTATATTCCCGCAGAAGACTTAGAAAAATTTCAGGTGACCGAGGAAGAGATGTTCAAGAATGAAATCTCAGACAGATTTATTGATTTGATGAAATTCCAGATACAACGAGCCCGCTATTACTACAAAGAGGCGGATAAGGGAATATCGATGTTAAATCGTGATAGCCGGCTACCCGTTCTTCTGGCAAGGGAAAATTACAGTCGAATTCTGAATAAAATTGAGGAAAACGGATACCAGGTATTCAATCAACGTGCCTATCTGAATGCAACTGAAAAATTTTCGATTTTACCTAAAATTCTATTTCAGCTAAATACAAACTCCTGATTTAGCAGAACTCATCTTTTTTTACAGAAATCCTAACAGTTCAGCTTTTTTTTACTATTTTTCAATAAAGAGAGTGAGAATTGTAATGGACTACATTATGTTGACTTCGAAGAAGATCAAACAAATCACGATGACTCCATTAAATAAGCTCTGAAGAATTAAAATAACCTGTTCTAAAAATTATGGCTTCTATAAAAAAAGTATTGATCGCAAACCGGGGAGAAATTGCAGTTCGAATTATACGATCTTGCAGAGAAAGAGGAATTGAAACAGTCAGTGTGTACTCTACTCCCGATAAAACAGCTCCCCATGTACTTGCAGCAGATGAATCGTACCATATTGGCGAGGCAGCATCCTCTGAAAGTTACCTGAGGATGGATAAACTGATTGAGGTAGCCAAAGAGGCCGGTGCAGATGCTATACATCCGGGTTACGGTTTCCTGAGTGAGAACTCCACTTTTGCCAATCTTTGTGAAGAAAATGGAATTAATTTTATTGGCCCGACAGCTTACGCCATTGAAACAATGGGCGATAAGACAAAAGCTCGTGAGTTAATGGCAAAATCTGATGTTCCATTTCCACCGGGAACGGAATCAGCGATGGATGATATCCAGCAGGCAAAGAAAGTTGCAAAAGAGATTGGCTATCCCGTGTTAATTAAAGCAGCGGCAGGTGGTGGCGGAAAGGGAATGCGAATTGTACACGATGAAGATCTATTTGAAAACAGCGTAAAAGCTGCAAAATCTGAGGCGAGAAGTGCCTTTGGAGATGATCGTGTATTTGTTGAGAAATATCTTGAAGAACCCCGACACATTGAGTTCCAGGTATTTGCCGATGAACACGGTAATGTAGTTCACATGTTTGAGCGGGAGTGTTCGGTGCAGAGACGCCATCAAAAAGTAATTGAGGAGGCACCCTCTGCTGTTATGACGGATGACCTCCGTAAGCGTATGGGAGACGCCGCATGTACAGTTGCCAAAAGCTGTAATTACGTTGGAGCCGGAACTGTTGAATTTCTTGTAGACAAGCACATGAACTACTACTTTCTTGAGATGAATACCCGGTTGCAGGTAGAACATCCCGTTACTGAATTAATTACGAGCCTGGATCTTGTTTCCTTACAGATTGATATTGCCGAAGGTAAAAAGCTGCCCTTCAAACAGGAAGATATTAAGAAGAGGGGACATGCCATTGAGTGCCGTATTTATGCAGAAGATCCCGCCAATAAGTTTCTGCCAAGTACCGGTACACTTCAGCGGCACAGAATTCCAGCGGGTCCTGGTATTCGCGTGGATGCGGGAATTGAGGAGGGGCAGGAAGTATCTATCCATTATGATCCGATGATTTCCAAACTCTGTGCGTTTGCTAAAGATCGCGAAAAAGCGATAGAACGAATGCTTCGGGCACTGGATGAGTATGAAATTTCAGGGGTTCGTACAACTATCCCATTTTGTCAATTCACGTTAAAGCACAAACAGTTCAGAGAAGGTCAATACGATACCCATTTTGTGCCCGATCATTTTACACCTGAGAAAATTTCAGATTTCACTGACAATAAACTGGCTGCCATTGTATCTTCCGTACTTAGATTAAAAGATCAACAAACAGCAACAAAATCAAAGCCATCAGGTTCGGTTATTGAAGAAAGTGTCTGGTGGAAAAACAGAAAAGCAGTTCATTGAAATCAAACCAAAAATTATTTAATCAACTCGAAAAATTACTTACAGAACAGCGTAATCCAAACAGCAGTGAGATTGACCTTGCTGATTCACGTACCATCGTAAAAATCATCAACGATGAAGATAAAAAAGTAGCATACGCTGTTGAAGAAAAACTGGATGTGATTGCAGATGCGATCGACTCCATCGTTGAAAAATTAAAAATCGGGGGACGAATTCTCTATTTCGGTGCCGGAACAAGCGGGCGGCTTGGGGTACTGGATGCTGCCGAATGCCCACCAACGTTCGGAACCGATCCCGAGACTGTTCAGGGATTTATTGCAGGAGGCGAAAAAGCAATGTTTGTCGCGCAGGAGGGGGCTGAAGACAGCGAACAGATCGGGATGAATGAGGTAAAACGATTGAACATTACCGACAAGGATGTGGTGATTGGATTAGCTGCAAGCGGCCGAACACCTTACGTTCACGGAGCACTCAAGCAGGCTAATTCCATCGGTTGTGTTACAATTATGGTTACCACTGTTTCTGAGGACCAGGTAGAAGTTGATGTAGATTACATGGTAGCTGTTCCTGTGGGCCCCGAAGTTTTGATGGGAAGCACCCGAATGAAAAGTGCCACTGCTCAAAAAATGATTCTCAATATGTTTACTACCGGGGCGATGATTCGGCTCGGTAAAGTGTATGAAAATGTAATGGTTGATCTCCAGCTCACCAATAAAAAACTCGAAGAGCGTGCCAAAAGGATTGTAATGAGCCTTTCTGATGTTACATATGATGATGCATCGAATCTTTTAGATAAAGCAGATAATCATGTAAAAACGGCTTTATTAATGGCACTGACCGATGTCGATAAAGATACTGCCCGAAAAAAGCTATACGAGCATGACGGATTTATCAGACGGGCACTGCAGCAACACCAATAAAATTAATCAAATCATTATCAGGATTCGGTTCCTTATCCGTTCTATGCGTAAATAAAATGTATATTAGAACGATTATCAGAACCAAGCAGGCATAAGCGGTGGCTAAGAACAATCATCAGAAAAAAAACAGGCGGCTCTCAGACTGGAACTATCGCAATTTGGTCCTAACGTCCATCATTCTTGTAGAGCTCGGGTTCATTTTGTTGATACGCCTCTGGCCGGAATCTGTTTATGAGCCTGAAATAGATGTGCAGGTTCAGCAGGAGGAAGTTGTAGCTTTGGAAGATATTCAGGTGACCCGGCAGCAGTCATCTCCGCCGCCGCCACCCAAGCCTCAGGCTCCGGTTCCCGTTCCCAATGAAGAGATAATTGAGGAAGAGATTGATTTTGAAACAGAGCTGGATCTGGAAACACTACCACTACCTGAAGAGGGGGTTGGCACCGGCTTAACCGGTGATGAGGCTCGAATTGTAGGGAATCCTCAAATTCCGCCATCTGTCGTTCGTATTGTAGAGGCAACTGCACCAAAACAAGTACCCGATGAGTACGAAGGCCGGTTGGAGATGATTGTAAATTTTTTAGTAGATGAAGAGGGAGAGGTAGAAGAGGTAAGCATCATGGAAATTCGCCTTTACGAAAGAGGAGGGAGTGATTACGAACAACTGGAATTCGTTCAATACGGGTTGATGGATGCTGTAATAAAAGCTGCCATGCAGTGGAAATTCCGCCCTGCCAAACAAAACGGGGAACCAGTAAAAGCTTTTACGCGGCAGCGGTTTAACTATTAGATTTTTGGCTTAAAAATTTTGAAGTCCGGTCATTTGGTTATGTATAAATTTAACATCTCTTTAGTACACCATTAGCTTGATGAATTCCGAAGCCAATAATATGTATAGGCATACAGCGGTTGAGTTATGATAATGCTAACCAGCCCCGCCAGATGCTCCACCACCGGCACTGCCCGCAGTTGCTCCGGCTCCTCCTGCAGTTCCGGAAAATGTAGAACTACTGGATGCGGCCAATGCAGAAACAGTGGACGCAACAGATGCAGGTGTATGATTTGAACCGGGCATCAAGACAATCCATGGAAAGATTGTCTCACTACGGCCATCTACCTGTTTTACCAAACTCTCAATTTGATTTCCTGACAATGATAGCGCCATAGCATATACAAAATGTCTATCCATCATCTCCATTTGAATGGTGCGTTTATCTGCATTTTTCAAGCCATCTCTATATGCTTTCCATCGTTTATAAGTCTGTTCACCTTCACGGGTTCTTCTTTTTATAAAGAAAGACGCGAAAGACATCAAACTTGTAAATATCAAACCTATGATGGCTATTCCTGTCGCTCCATAAATCATAAAGACAAACGATATTGCCGTGAGTATAAATTGAGCTATGAAATTATAAATAACCCCTTTTGTGCTCTTTTGGTCAATCCAATTTTTTTCATCATAAACTTTTTTCACCTCTTTTTTCCATTCCGAAAACCATTTTGACATATCGAAATCATCGCTATTCTCGAAGAGTTTGTTAAAACGATCTATTCCGCGACTGATCTGCTGATTCAGGTGATCAACAATCATCTGTTCCCATTTTGGAAGGGTATTATCCGGTTGCGGTTCAGATTTTTTGATTTTGAAATAAACCTCCTCTGATGAGAAAAAGCCTTCTTTCTCTTTCTTCTCTTCCTGGATTTTGAACCAACCCCGCCTTGCTAAATCAAAAATTGTTGCCGACAGGTGATTTCCCGTGGCTGTACCCATTCCAAATAGTTGACCGATTATTGCGGGCGGGGTAGAGTCGGGAATCAGGACAGTTTCCCGATCAGAAATTGTGCTTGTTGAAAACCGGGTTCCATATTTTCGGTAGAACAGCAAGAAAACAGCTATACTCACTACACAGATCAATATTATAATTTCCGGAGTGATGGACTCATAGTATGCGTTTCTTTCCTCAATGCGCTGCTGCTCAGCAATGTAGGCTTTCTCATCGTTTTGGATCCATTCGAGAGATAGGTCAGGGTTGGTTATTGAAACAGCACTTTCATCGAAAATTTGAGTTGGAAATACAGACCGAACTTGTAACGATTGATCTGTCGTGATTTCATCAGCCGAAATTGAAAAGTGCCCTGGCTGTTGAGTGCTCTCGATTTGGGTTGATTCTGAACGAATCCATGTATGGAGGGAATCCGTTGAGATCTGTTGAGGCAGGCTAATTTGTATGTTCAGGTTCTCTGTCGGTTTTTCGCGTCCGGAGGCGATGTAATTCCAAAAGAATTCAGTCCATTCAGGCCCAATGGATAAGGCATCCGTCAACTCATATATAATTGAGAATGTTCGGGTTGTATCAACAGCATTGTAATTCCATCTAATTACAATCGAATCGTCATCATCGGATACGCTAAACGTACCAGCCTCCTCGCTATTCTCATTAACAAAATAGCGATCTTGTTCAAGCACTTGAATATTCCTGATCTCTGCAAATCCATTTTTTGGAAGGCGATAATCTGCCCAGCTATAAGAACCCTGAAATTGATATGTCCGATGCTCACTGATTTGAACGATTCCATCCTCAAGAATTTCAACATCTACCTCGATATCGGGAATCTGATACTCTCTATCCTGCGCAAAGCCTTGAAATAAAATGAGTACAGTAAGCAGAATTGTAAAAAACAGTCTCTTCATGATTTTCACTGAATTTGTTCAAGTATTGATTTTGGAATATCCGGCATACCACCTCTGTTTGAAGCAACAAATGCGGCATATTGATTGGATAGGGAAAGAATTTTGTCATCTGCCGTATTATTTAATCTCAGATAAGTGAAACAGGCCAGGAATGCATCTCCAACACCAACAAAGTCCCCCTCTCCGGAAATAGGGTGTGCATCTTCCTGAATTGACTGTTCAGAAGTAAGCATTGTACTTCCCCTTTCTCCCTCCGTTAATAGAATGATTTTTGAAGGATCATTCTTCAAAATTTCATCTGCAAAGTGAGGGTTTCCATACCATTCAGTTAATATTTTATGTTCGTGTTCATTAATCTTAATAATATCTGATTTGTTAATGGACGACAGAATCAGTTCTCTGTCTACATATGGAGGACGGAGATTTAAGTCAAACACTTTAAGACATTGTTCCGGAACTGCAGAAATCAGGTGCTGAATGGTTTGTTTGGTCTTGTCATTTCGTTGAGATAAAGACGCAAAACATATGGCATCCAATACGTTAGTTTTTTTCTTCAGTTCATCTGTCAATTCTATAAAATCCCAGGCAGAGGGCATGTCAATAGAATAGGAGGGTTCATCTTCATCAAATTCAACGTTCACAATTCCGGTAGGGTGACCTGTATCTTTTTGTACCAGTTTACAGTCAATTCCCTTTTTGTTTAAAAAGTCCAGCAACTCTTTTCCATTTTTGTCATCACCTATGCGGCTCAACAAGAGAGATTCAGTGCCCAGGCAATGCAAATGATAGGCAACATTTGCCGGTGATCCACCGGGCTTTTTATAATCGGGAAAAATATCCCAGAGGACTTCTCCCACACTTAATGTTTTATACATAAAACTTCTTTAGATGTTATATTAGTTATACTAAATGAAGAAACTCTCAGCTAATATGCTTGTTTTTGCAAAAAAAATTAAATCTGCTTTGAGAGTTCTCTGTTTCTTGTATTTTTGAATGATTATTAAATAAAAAGTAAAGTATCATGGATAGAAAAAAATTTCTTAAAAGTTTAGGTGCCGTCACAATCGGCGGAGTTACAGCAGCAGGATTGCCCATTTCATCAATTGCTCAAGAAAAAAACAGATCTGACCACATGTTTTTTGATATCTCATTAGCTCAGTGGTCTCTCAACAGAAGCTATTTTGGACCTTCTCGCGAAGTTGGTCAGGGAGAGATCGATCCACTCTATTTTGCCAGACATGCTCGGCAGCGATATGATATCGGCGCAATTGAGTATGTTAACCAGTTCTATTTTGGGAAAGCTGAGGACCAAAGCTATCTGAATGAACTAAAGAATATTGCTGATAACGAAGGTGTTGAGAGTGTATTGATTATGTGTGATAGGGAAGGGAATCTCGGAGATCCCGATTCATCCGCCCGACAACAAGCCGTTGAAAACCACTACAAATGGGTGAACATGGCCAGTTTCCTGGGATGCCATGCAATTCGAGTAAACGCAGCGAGCCAGGGTACGTACGAAGAACAGATGCAACGCGCAGCAGACGGTCTCAGGAGTTTAACTGAATATGCCGATGATGAGGGAATCAGTGTTGTTGTTGAAAATCATGGAGGACTATCGAGTAATGCCGATTGGTTGGTAGGTACGATTGAGATGGTTGATCACCCCAACTGCGGTACCTTACCAGATTTTGGAAATTTTGATATCTCTGAAGACGAATCATTCAATAAATATAAGGGTACTGAAATGCTGATGGAACATGCGAAAGGTGTTAGTGCCAAAACGTATGATTTTGACGAGAATGGTAATGAGACAACTCTCGATGTGAAACGTCTTATGAGAATTGTCAGAGATGCTGGATACACCGGTTATGTAGGTATTGAATATGAAGGGAACAGGTTATCCGAGGATGAAGGTATTAAAGCTACAAAAGCACTTCTCGAAAGAGTAGGAACTGAGCTTACCGAATAAGTCTGGAAATGAGTAAATCATAATAATTACACAATAAAAAGAGTTTTAAATCTTTTTAATGGCACTTACCGAAAGTAATTTACAGACTTACTCATAAACCCCGGAAGTATTACGTATGAATCTCAACATTAAGGCTAAAAAGAAAAATACTTTTGATGCCATTGTAGTTGGTACAGGTATTAGCGGTGGTTGGGCAGCAAAAGAACTCACCGAAAATGGCCTAAAAACTCTTGTCCTGGAGCGGGGGCGTGATGTTAAACACATAGAAGATTATCCAACTGCTCTAAAGGACCCATGGGAACTTCCTTATGCCGATAAACTTACGGAAGAGGAAGCGAAGCATTATCAAAAACAGATGCGTACCGGCTATACGGTCCGACAGTCTACCAAGCATTGGTGGGTAAAAGACACAGATCAACCCTACAAAGAAGTAAATCGCTTCGATTGGATGCGCGGATATCACGTTGGCGGACGTTCCATAACGTGGGGACGCCAAAGTTACCGTTGGTCTCCAATGGATTTTGAGGCAAATCTCAGGGATGGTATTGCTGTAGATTGGCCCATCCGCTACAAAGATGTGGCTGAGTGGTATGATTATGTAGAGGAGTTCGCCGGAATCAGCGGTCAGGCAGAAGGACTTCCGCAGTTACCAGACGGAAAATTTCTTCCTCCAATGGAGCTGAACTGTGTTGAAAAAGAGTTTAAAAAATCCCTGGCTGAAAATTTTGGACGGGTGCTTACAATTGGCCGTGTTGCCAACTTAACCCAGCAACATGAGGGCAGGGGACCATGTATGTTTCGCGATCTTTGTATTCGTGGATGTCCTTACGGAGGATATTTCAGCAGTAATTCTGCCACCCTTCCTGCAGCATCAGCAACCGGGAATATGACACTACGCCCTCATTCCATCGTAAATTCAATAATTTATGATGAGGAGCAGGGGAAAGCTACAGGTGTGAGAATTATTGATGCTGAGACTCTTGAGACAGAAGAATTTTACGCTGATCTGGTATTCCTGAATGCATCGACTATGAATTCCACCCTGATTATGTTGAACTCTATATCCAACCGTTTTCCAAACGGACTTGGAAATGATTCCGGCGAATTAGGGTGTAACATTATGGATCACCATTTGGGAGTTGGTGCCAGCGGTGATATTGAGGGATTTGAGGACAGATATTACTGGGGCCGCCGTCCAAATGGGTTCTATATTCCACGTTACAGAAATCTTAATAAAAATGACCGGGGTTACATTCGCGGTTTTGGTTACCAAGGTGGTGCAAGCCGGGAAGCCTGGCAGCGTGGTGTACGGGAACTGGCCATTGGTTTAGATCTGAAAGATTTACTCCGGGAGCCTGGATCCTGGACTCTCGGAATGGGTGGTTTTGGTGAGATGCTGCCAGATCACAACAATAAAGTGTATCTCAGTGATACAGAAACAGATAAATGGGGTCAACCTATTCTTGTTTTTGATGTTGAATTTAGTGAGAATACGTACAGAATGCGTGAAGACATGATGAATGATGCAGCCGAAATGCTGGAAGCAGCGGGTGCAAAAAATATCCAAACATTCGACGACCCGGGCGGTCCCGGTTTAGGTATCCATGAGATGGGAACTGCGCGGATGGGACGTGATCCACAAACATCTGTTCTGAACAAGTGGAACCAGGTTCACGCCGTAAAAAATGTATTCGTAACGGATGGATCTTGCATGACCTCGGCCGCATGCCAAAATCCTTCGCTCACATATATGGCATTAACAGCACGGGCAGCCAACTTCGCTGCCGATCAACTAAAAAAAGGTAACTTGTAATACTATGGACGAATCAAACAAAATTGACAGAAAAGAAGCAATAAAACGAACGGCACTTCTGATTGGCGGCGCAGTATTTGCTCCAAATGCTTTAGGAGTTTTACAGGGCTGTACAGCTCAACCGGGCGTGGATTGGAACCCTGTGCTGTTTACAAATGAGCAAGCCAAAATGACTACGGCATTGGCAGATGTGATCATTCCTGCGGATGAGTATCCCTCAGCAAGCGAAGCCGGTGTCCCTGCATTTATCGAGTCAATGATTAATGATGTTTATACAGATGAACAGCAGGCAGAATTCCTTGAGGGATTGGACGCCTTTGCTGAAAAATCGAGACTTGAACTTGATGGTGATTTCTATGATAGTACTCAGGAGGATCGCTATAAGTTCACCTACAGCGAAAATCAGAACTCATTAGAAATTCAACGAGACCAGGATGTACCGTTTTTCCTTCGATTCAAAGAGCTAACCATTCTTGGATATTTTACATCCGAAGTGGGTGCTACTGAAGTACTTCGATATGAGCCTGTTCCCGGAATGTATAATGGCTGCATGCCGTTTGAAGAGGTTGGAAGAGCCTGGGCCACTTGATTTGAGAATTTAATGATTCCCCGGTTTTTAAAAATTGATAGACTTATCCTCTGATATTTTCAATGTTTATCCGAAGATTTTATCATCTTCTTTCTCTTTAAATAAAACTCTTCTGTCGAAGGGATCTAATTTCTTGCAGGAGGAGTGAATTCCAATCATAAAGCCATTATTTTCCATCAATGCCATTCTTTCTTATTCGCTCTGCTTGTTGTTGAATTATAATTTCTTTAGATGAGAATCGACCCAAAATATTTTAATCGTTTTATAGGGATCTGTGCGGCGATAACTGTGGTGGTAATCATATACAGCACCATTCGTTATTTTCATAATCAAGTCACTGAATTCCAGAATAATGTATCGAATGTGCAAGCGGATACACTCTCATTTCGCTCATTTTCGGAACAGGACTCTTTGTTCGTGGCTGATTTGCCTGCAGAACCGACAATCATTCACTTTTGGTCCACCTGGTCCGATAAGTCGAAAGAAGTGGGAGAATATTTGCAGAGATACAGGGAGGAGAACGCTTTGATTGTAATTGCGGCTGCCGTTCGGGATGGGGATGAACAAGTTCAGAACTATATCCGTAATCAGGCTCTCGCGTTTCATTTTGTTGAAGGGACTGATCTGTTCCAATCATTGATGGCTCCCGGACTTCCAACACAGATTTTCATCGATCGCAGGAAACAGATTTTTGATACTCATGTTGGCAACGATACAACTGAAATCAAAACAAAGTTAGTTCGCCTTTTAGACAGTGAGTAAGCCTGATAAATATATCATATTGAACGGTTCCATTATTGCGGAAGATGAAGCTAAAATTCCGGCAGTTTCCTCGGGACTCTACTATGGTGCTGGTTGTTTTGAGACGTTTATTGCTGAAAATGGTGGAATTTTTAAGTTTAAAGCGCATATTGAGAGGTTAAATCGCGGTTTAAAATATCTTGGCGTTTCGGGCAAAGATTGGGTAGATGAAGATTTGATTCTTAAACAAGTAAAGGAACTATTAGAAAAGAATGGTTTATCTAATAATAGAAGCCGAATTCGGGTGCAGGTTTCATTAAATGAAAAAGGCGGCTATTTAAAGAGAGATGAATCATCATTGATTACTGTTATTTCATCGCAAATAGCCGAAAAAAAATCTGACCCAAAAAAACTTATTCTTTCAGAAACCATTGTTGTGCCGTCACAAGCCCGTCCAAGTGAATTGAAACTGAGTAACACATTACACTACCGCCAGGCTTTTCGCGAAGCCAACAAGAAAGGAGCGGATGATGCGGTTATGTTGACTGTGAAGGGATCTGTAGCGGAAACTTCCATAGCCAATATTTTTTGGATGAAGGATGGAAAAGTATTTACTCCTTCAGTTCATTGTGATATTCTGCCGGGAATCATGCGAAATTCGATTATTGAAATCCTTAATGATCAACTACAAATTGATGCAGAAGAGGGGCAATTCAATATGGATGATCTGCTGAATGCCGATTTTGTATGGCTCACAAACAGTGTGCTTGAAGTGATACCGGTTTCAGATATAGAAAATATTTCTTTTCGGGTTGAGGCTGATTTCTTTACTCTGTTAGAAAAAGAGTTAGAGAGATATAAAAAGGAGAATACCACTTATGTCTGAAGTGATTACGAATTTGCAACAGGTAGAGGAGTATCTGAATTCAATTCCAAAATTTAGTTCAAAAGGTAAAGCTGCTGCTAATTTCGACCTGAGCCGTATGGTCAGGTTTTGCAATCAAATGGGAAATCCGCAAAACAATTTTAAATCCATCCATGTGGCAGGCACGAACGGAAAGGGTACCGTATGCAGGATGCTGGCATCCGTTTACCAAGAAAGTGGATATCGAGTTGGGTTATATACATCACCTCATTTGATTGATATCAGAGAGCGATTTCAGATTAACGCAGCATTCATTGAGAGTGATGAACTTCTGAAATTTTTTAATTCCTATGGTGAATATATTCGTCAGTCAAATTTCACCTATTTTGAAATTACAACTGCTATAGCGTTTTGGTATTTCTCCAAAAAAGAAGTAGATCTTGCCGTGCTCGAAGTCGGTTTAGGCGGACGATTGGACGCTACAAATGTAGTGGATCCATTGGTTAGTGTTATAACCTCCATCGGTCTCGATCATACTAATATTTTGGGTAATACCATTTCAGAAATTGCAAAGGAAAAAGGCGGTATCATCAAACCAAATAAGCCGGTAGTAATTGGGGATTTAGAGCCTGAAGCTCAAACAGTTATTGAAAATATTGCGAAAGAAAAATCTGGAGAACTACTTACAATAAATTTAATGGACACTGTGTATCAGGATGATAGCATCATAATAAAGAAGAATTGCTCCCAAATTGTGATTGATGGCAAGAACTGGAAAAAAGTTGATGCAAAGAATATTGCAGTTGTGCACAGGGTGACGGATCTTCTAAATGATGAGTATTCTGTTAGCAAGGAACAATTTGAACAAGGTATTGAGAACGTTCAAAAGAGATTTCAAAGACGAGCGGTATTTGAAAAATTATCGCCAGATTATGACTGGTATTTTGATGGAGCTCATAACACTCAATCCATTCAAGAGTTAACCATGCATCTCGCAGAGATTGCTCCGCCCGAAAATTGGATTGTTATTTTAAGTTTTATGAATGATAAATTGAGTACTGAAGTTGCAGAGCTTTGGAATAAATTTGGAAACATCTATCTTTATGCAATGGAAGGAGAGAGGGCGGCTGCATTAGATGAGATGAAATCTTATTTTCCATCAGCAAATGTGTTAGATTCCCCCGATAAATTACAGTCCAATCAATTTCAATCAGAATTAGTAATTTTTAGCGGAAGTTTTTACTTTTACAGTGTTGTCAGCAATTGGATGGGTTCCATAGCTTCTGCTGATCAAATCAATTAAATCCTTCCGCACTATAAGTTTTTACCCTCGGCGTGCTACTAAGACTAAGTTGTTCGCTTTTCTACATGAATTAAATATTAGAACTAAACTTTCATTATGTCGGAGAATCAAACCGATAACGATTTTAAAATCGACCTGGAAACTTTACATCAAAAAAACGTTAAAGATCTGAAAGCTATTGCAAAAGCAATGGGTCTAAAAGGAGTTTCCACTCTAAAGAAACAAGGCATTATCGACCGTATTAAAGATAGTGTTGATCAAAAAAGCTCAAAAAATCATAAAGACTCTGCAAAACCTAAAGAGGTTCAGAGTTCGAATTACGGTCAACAATCTCATATACAAACGTACGATGAGAAGCCTAAACGGGGAAAATCTTCATCGTCTGGTTCCGGAAGGCGCCAGCACCGGAATAACCATAAAAAGAACAAGAAGCATGTGAGTAATGTGCTGCCAGAATCGGATGCAGATTCACTGGAAGAGAAACTAAAAGAGATTCGTCCGAAACTGGGTAAATTTCTTTTGAATGAAGGAACACTTGAAATTCTCCCGGATGGTTATGGATTTCTACGATCTGTAAATTACAACTACAAAGCCAGTCCGGATGATATCTATGTCTCACCATCTCAAATTAAACGATTTCGTTTAAAACAAGGGGATTGTGTGATTGGAATTATTCGTCCTCCAAAAGTAGGCGAGCGATATTTCGCATTGCTCCGGGTTGAAGGAGTGAATGGAAAAATTCCTCGTGACATGGATAACCGAGAGGATTTTGAAGACCTTCTGCCAATCTATCCCGATGCCAGGTTCAAACTGGAAAACCATTTTGCAGGGTACACAACCCGAATTATGGATATGTTTACTCCAATTGGAAAGGGGCAGAGGGGATTAATAGTAGCTCAGCCTAAAACGGGTAAAACTACTATTCTAAGAAATGTGGCTAATGCTGTTAACAAGAATCACCCCGATACAAAGATTATCATTCTTCTGGTTGATGAACGCCCGGAAGAGGTAACTGAGATGCAGCGAACAGTGAAAGATGCCGAAGTAGTTGCATCTACATTTGATGAGAAGCCTGAAAACCATGTTGGACTCTCTGAAATAGTTTTTGAAAAAGCCAAGAGGCTTGTAGAGAGCGGTCATGATGTATTGCTGCTCATGGACTCCATTACTCGTCTTGCACGCGCTTACAACGTTGCTACGGGTAGCTCGGGCAGAACAATGACCGGTGGTGTAGATTCTGAGGCGTTGAAAGCACCGCGTCAGCTCTTCAGTTCGGCACGAAATATTGAGGGAGGCGGAAGTCTGACGATTATCGCCACAGCGCTGGTAGAAACCGGCTCCCGAATGGATGATGTGATATTCGAAGAGTTTAAAGGAACCGGTAACATGGAACTTGTACTCGACAGGCGTCTTGCTGAGCGGCGAATTTTTCCTGCTATTGATGTTTTCAAGAGTGGAACCCGCCGCGAAGAGCTTATTGTTGCCGAGGAAGAGCATGAGAAAGTAATTCTGCTTCGTCGTTACCTCAACAATCACAATGCATTTGAGGCGATGGAGTTTCTGCTCGACAAGATGAAAGGCACTAAGTCAAACGAAGAGTTTCTTATCTCAATGAATAAGCAATAGAAGATGTACATCGGGCAGCTTGCCCGATACTGTTGCATTTAGTTCTGTTGAAGTATGTGGAACAGGTTGCCTGAATACAATTCGGTATCCCAAACTCCTGTTTTCATCAAAATTACAGTTTGAAGAGCCGGACAAGCTGTCCGGCGTACCATGTACATCGGGCAGCTTGCCCGATACTGTTGCACTCAGTTCTGTTGAAGTATGTGGAACAGGCTGCCTGAATACATTACGGTATCCCAAATTCCTGTTTTCATCAAAATTACAATTCGAAGAGCCGGACAAGCTGTCCGGCGTACTAAGGATTGACCAAAATATATTTCTTCTGAGGATCTCTTGACAGCTGACCTGACTTTTTGAAAAGGGAATGATAAAAGAACATGAGAGCCTTTTCCTTCAGTGCCTGTTTTAAGAGTAGCGTTTTTGCTTTCTTTGATTGAAGCGGATCTACATCAATATCTCTCATAGAATAGTGATTGAGATGATACTCAGTCGGTATCAGATCGCCCATAAAATAAGCCGTCTCCTTTTCACTCTTTAGCTTAACAATCATATGTCCCGGGGTGTGGCCGCCTGTTTTTATGGCAAAGACTCCCTCAACCGGTTCATAAATTTCCTCTTTTAAAAAGGTACATTGTTTCCGGGCTACCAGCCTGTAAATTTCATCTAACTTATAACCGGCTCCGGGTAATTTATTATCACTATTTACCTGTGTTAGAGCATAGTCCCATTCATCCTGATGAACAAAATATTCTGCGTTTGGAAAAGTTGGCTCTGTTTTTAATTCCTCTGACACAAAGGAGATTCCGGCAGCGTGATCGAAATGCAGATGGGTGAGGATTACTATATCGATATCCTGCGGAGTCAGTTCAAAAATATCCAGATTAGTTACGACGTTCGAAGCGTCCTTATACTTACTGCCGGAATCCAATCCCCATCCCAATCCGGGATCAACCAAAATATTTACTCCATTCTTTTGAATCAGAAGGGGATCAATACCAATAGCGGATGTAAACTTTCCGATGTTTGGATCGTCTTTCAAATTGTCCAGCCGAGAGGATTTCATTTTTTGGAATGATCCGTCTTCGAACAGTTCAAAGAAACCTTCGCTAAGCTGTTCAATCGTAAAATCTCCGATATTCATATTCCTCAGGAGTCAATTTTATAGGGCAGTATCGTCCAGTGTTGAATTCCTTTTTGATTGAGAAGATTGTTTATATCATTCATATTTGATTGCGTCTCACGTGGTATCCATCCAAACATCCAGTTTTTCAACTGGGTATTAGCTCCCCCAAAAAAGGCTTCAAAAATATCCTTCTTCTTAGGATATGTTTCGATCTTATAATCATCAATTTCCGCCATTTCAGCAGCAATTCTCAAAGCGTCGTCAATGTCGCCAATTGCATCAACCAATCCAACTTCAAGTGCTGCATCACCAGAATATACACGACCCTGTGCTATTGAATCAACTTGCTCAATCGACATGCCCCGGTTTTCTGCAACTACTCTTAAAAATGTGTTATAACTGCTTTCAATATTTGCTTCAAATATGGCCTGTTCGTCATCTGAAAGCGGAGAAGTGAGATCAAAAAGATCGGCATATTCGTGAGTTTTTAAAGTCTCATAGTTGATACCAATATTCTCTTCCATTAACTCCTGGTAATTAAAGAGCATATTTGCTACTCCAATAGAACCTGTAATGGTATTTGGATTCGCAAGTACAGTGTCAGCACCCATTGCCATATAATATCCACCTGAAGCTGCAACCGAGCCCATGGAAGCAATGACCGGCTTTTTCCCGGAAGCCTGTTTCACATAATGCCACAAAATATCCGAAGTAGTGGCAGCTCCTCCCGGACTATTGATATGAAGAACAATAGATTTGATATCATCATCCTCGATAGCGTCGTCCAACTGTTCTTTAAACTTGCCTGCAGTGATTCCTGAATTTGTATTAAAAGGTGATTCTGCAATCTCAGGAAGTATCATTCCAGAAGTATAGATAACAGCTATCTTATTTGATGTTTCTGTAGTTTCGACACCTGCACTGCTTTTTGAAACCCTGCTATACCTGCCATAATCTACAGTTTTAAGATCTTCTTCGGATTCAATACCAATCCGCTGTTTGATAATATTTACTACCTGATCGCTATATGCCAGGGAATCTATCAAACCATTTTCCACCGCAAATTGTAACCGGTTGATTGGCGGTGTATTTAACATGGCGTTAATTTCGGCGGGCGTTTTTCCAATTCTATTACTGACAGCATCAACAAATGTACCCGAATAGGATTCAAGAATATCATTGATCTGTTCTCGATATTCCGGTGAACTTGATCTGTTCAGATAGGGTTCAACCGCTGATTTATATCGGCCGGCACGCAGCATCTCAGGTTCAATGCCAATTTTATCAAGTAGTTCTCTGTAAAATGTAAGTTGTGCCGTAAACCCACCGAATTGAAAAAGTGTTTCGGGTGGTGAGAATATGCTGTCTGCTGCTGTTGCCAGAAAATAGGCTTTTTCATTCATGCCGATATCATCCGTACTAAAATAGATGAACTTTCCACTCTCTTTAAACTCCTGCAGGTCTTGGTACACGGTTTCCAGATTTGCCCATGATGCAGTTACATTATTGGTTTCAATCCAGACACCTGAAATGTTATCATCGGCTGAGGCTTTTTTCAGGTTTTCTTTTAATCCCGTAACAGATACCATATTAATCATCTGTGGATTCAATAACTCCTGGAAAGGATCATATGGAATCTGCATGGGAATACTGCCGGAGAGATCGACTTTCAGAACAGTATTAGTTCTGATATAAGGTTCAGGTTGGGATGAACTGCTGGCCAAAATGGCAAGAAATATCAAAAAAATGACCAGTAAAGCAATGAGGGTTCCCAGTACAGATGCCAGGAAAGTTTTAAAAAATTGCATAGCTAATTCTTAAATAGTGTTATTTTGTGACCGAATGACCAGCCGTTTAGATTTGTTTGCTGAACTTACTAAAAAGTAAGATTCATTCCACGAACTTTTAAACCATACGCACCATGAAATCATTTGATGCAATTATTATTGGCTCCGGACACAATGGTCTTATCACGGGTTGTTATTTGGCAAAAAACGGTTACAAGGTGGGAGTTTTAGAGAGGCGGGATACAATAGGAGGTGCTGTTTGCACGGAAACAATGTTCAAATCACCTGAAAACCCTCATGGGTTTCGAATGGATGTCGGTTCATCGGTTCATATCATGATCCATCAGACTGGAATTATAGAGGAGCTGGGATTAACAAAATATGGATTGGAATATATCGAGTTGGATCCCTTTATGAGTTACCCTGTACCGGATGGAAAGGGAGTAATCCATTTTTTTAAAGATCTGGACAAAACCCTGGATTCAATTTCTAAAGTAGCCCCCCAAGATGTTAAGAACTATAAAGAGTTTGTTGATTTTTGGGGGCGCATCAACCGGCATGTGTTGAAGGCTTTTATGAATCCGCCAACCGGTAAAAAAATTGTTACCGAAATGTTGAAAGGACAGCTAAAAGATGGCTCCATGTTCAAAAAGGGAGAGCAGATGGATGGTCTCCAAAAAATCCTCGGAAGTTATGGGAAAGTGGTTGAAGACTCATTTGAAAGCCCGCACATGAAAGCGGCATTAACCTGGTTTGCCGCTCAGTCGGGTCCGCTGCCGGATCAGTCAGCTACAGGTGATTTTGCCGGCTGGCAGGCGATGTTGCACGAGAGCGGAGCTAAGCACCCAAAGGGGGGAAGCGGAATGTTAACGCAGGCCATGAAAAAACTGATTGAAGATCATGGAGGTGAAGTGTTTACGGATCAACCTGTAAAAAAGATAGATGTCAAAGATGGAGAAGCAGTCGGGGTGATTACAGAAGATGATACCTACTTTAAATCGGATCTGATTGTCTCGAACGCGCACGTACAAACTACCATGTTGAAAATGGTTGGGCGTGAAAACCTGGATTCATCCCTCTTCAAAAAAGTGGAAAATATACAAGTAGGCAATGGATTTGGCATGGTAATTCGATGTGCAGTTGAAGAATTACCAAATTATACTGCCGCTCCTGATGATCCGCTCATTCACAATGGTATGCAGCTTTTGGCTCCATCCACCGAGTATATGAACCGGGCAATTGGCGACTATATGAAAAAGTTACCACCTGAAGATCCCGCTGTGTTGGCAATGACATTTTCCAAAATTGATCCTGAAGTAGCCAAAGATGGAAATCATACCCTGTTTGCCTGGGCGCAGTGGCACCCGTATGAACTGGCTGATGGACTGCAGTGGGATGAGATCAGAGAAAGAGAAGCGGAAAAAATTTATTCGGTGGTAGAAAAATATGCCCCAAATATGAAAGGAAAGCTGATTGATTGGTATATTCAAAGCCCTTTGGATATTGAGCGAAAACACGGACTGCTTCGGGGAAATGTGATGCACGTTGAGATGAATTTTGATCAAATGTTTATGTTCAGGCCTACACCTGAACTGAGCCGATACGAAACTCCGATTGAAAATCTGTTCTTATCGAGTGCATCTTGCCATCCGGGAGGAGGAGTTTTTGGTGCAGCCGGATATAACGCCGCTCAAGTTATTTTGAATAAACGTAATAAGAAATTTTTTGGAGTATCATTTTGAAAATTCACTTTCCCAATTCTACCGCTGAGATTGACCTCTCAACCATCACAAAAAATCTATCATCTATTAAAGAACGATCCGGTGGCAAAAAAATACTGGCAGTTGTAAAGTGTGATGCCTACAGTCATAATGCAGTGAAGGTTTCATCATATATCGAGAATAGGGTGGATTACCTGGCAGTTGCTAATGTTGATGAGGGAATTGAACTTCGAATGGGAGGAATCAAAAAACCGATTCTAATTCTTGGGGTTCCTACCTATAATAATGCGGCGGCTTATCAGACACATAACTTAACGGCAACCATCAGTCATCAAACTCACTTTTCCATTTTGATGGATGGAACTTTCTATCACATTAATTTTGATACAGGAATGGGGCGCCTTGGCTTTAAACCCAATCAAGCCGAAGAAGTACGACAGTTAGCCGTGGCAAATCAGCGGTTAACTTGTACAGGGATTTATTCTCACTATGCTACATCCGATGACCCCGGCTCTGAATTTGTAAAAACTCAACATGATCGGTTCAAAAAAATATTAGAGCATTTCAAAGAGGTTCCGTTGGTACATATGAGTAATACCGGTGCTGTTGCAAATTACCGGGAACTCGATCACTTTGATATGATTCGAACCGGGCTTGGGATGCTTGGCTATAATCCAGGGGTTACGCGTCACGACTGGTTGATTCCTGCGCTGACATGGCGATCAACTATCGCACAGGTTCGTTCCATAAAAAAAGGAGAGGTGGTCAGTTACTCCTCGACATGGAGATGCCCTGAAGATGGGTTTCTTGCTACACTGCCTGTTGGTTATGGGGACGGAGTACCTCGTTCTCTCAGCAATAAACTACGGGTACGAATAGGCGATAATATGTACCCACAAGTAGGAAACGTAACGATGGATTATATTATGGTTTATTTGGGCCAGGATCAGATTACAACAGACCAGGAAGCTATTCTGATGGGAAAAAATTCATGGACAGCTCATGACTGGGCTGATAAAGGAAATACGAATGTCCATGAAATTATGACCAATATTCAGGAAAGAGTACAAAGAGAATTTATTAACGTTTAGTCGGACCGATAGCGGAAACTCTTACATCATAAATAAGAGTATTATTCCTGTACTGATAATTAGGATGGCCTTCCCGAAGACCTTGATATCCTTGTTCCGGAGGCACCACAATTGTTCGACGTTCTCCCTCTTTCATTCCAAGCAGTCCTATTTTAAATCCAGGTGTATAGGCCATTTCAAGTCTATAATTTTGAATCAGCTGGGTTTCTCCGGCAACGCTCATCGTAACCGTAACAGGGTTCGTTCGATCACTTGAAAATGAACTGTAAATTACCTTGCCCTCATCGGTACGTAAACTGATAAAAACGGACACCTGATCTCTTGGTGATACACTGAACTCACCATATCCTTCGTCAAGGATATAGACTTTTACTCCTTCCCGCAGTTCAACGGATTCAACGTTTGCAGTATCATAGGGTTCAGGTACTGTTGAAAAATCCGGCGGGGGAATTGAAAATGGATCTTCTGTATCGCAGGAAATAAACAGTGCAAACAGAAGTGATAAGAGTGCTAAAATTGATAGTCTGGATTGTATCATTAAAAAAATGAGAAACTTGTTAGCATTTGAATTCAATTCCTGATTAAGCCAATAAAATAGCGGTATTTGACGACTGTTTAAACAGAAATATTGTGTTTTAAAATGGTATAAACTTTTATTTACTGATTAGAAAACGCAGCTTCCATCTCTTTCTTGCGTTTTTTGGTAGCAATTCTGCTAAGCAGTATAGAAAGTTGGTATAATAAAATAAGAGGGATTGCAATCATTACCTGGGATACCGGGTCTGGTGGTGTTAAAAAAGCAGAAAGAGCCAGGGCACCAACAATAGCATGACGGCGGAATTTTTTCATCCCTTCAGGTGTAACAAGTCCAATTTTTGAGAGGAACCAACTAATAACCGGAACCTGGAAAATAACACCACAGGCCAGAGTCCAAACTGCTACGGATGTAAAGTATTCATTAATATCAAATTCGTTGTTAATAAAATCTGCAATCACAAATTGTGTAAAAAACTGAACGGCAAAGGGAACCAATATCAGGTATCCAAATGATACGCCAAGAAAGAAAAAGAATGTGATGAATAATGAATTCAGGAAGGTTTTAATTTTTTCACCGGATTCAAGTGCAGGCTCAATAAACGCCCACATTTGATAGATAAAAAAGGGCGCACCAATAATACCACCTATAATGATTAACGTACCCCAATATGTAAAAAACTGGCCGGGCAGCCGTCTTGAAATCAATTCAAGGGGAACCGCATCAATCGGCATTATTTGGTACATGAAGAAGGTTTCTTTAGCCGGCCCAAGAATAAATTCGTTGATAAAGAAATCCGAAAAAATGAAAGCTATAATAACGCCGCCAAATACCCCGGCTAAACCCTTTAGAATTCTCCAACGTAACTCTTCAAGGTGGTCTAAAAAAGACATAGCTGCTGTCGGATCTTTTTGTGGGGGTTTGGCTTTTGGAAGGATGGAACCCATTATACTTCTTTTGGAACTATCTGTAGAATCGCTCATTTATCCTAACCCTGCTCTAAACCAATAAACTGACATATTACTTTTATCATCGTAGACTTAAAAGAGTGTCTTTAAGCGTTGAAAGTTATCAAATAAGTAGCAATAAACCGCTAACAAATTTTCTGAAATGTAACTTAGGCCTCAACGAAATCATAAAGTGGAAATTCTGCACAGATTTCCTGTACTTGACCTTTAACCGAGTTTAACGTCGATTCATCATTTGGATTTTGAAGTACAGTATCAATCAAACGAACCACTTCTGTAAATTGATCTTCTTTGAAACCTCTTGTTGTGAGTGCGGGGGTTCCCAAACGAATTCCGGATGTAACGAAGGGGCTTTCTGTATCAAAAGGAACCATATTTTTATTTACGGTAATTCCGGCTTGGTCTAACGATTCTTCAGCAATTTTACCCGTCAAATCTTTATTTCTCAAATCAACCAAAATCAGGTGATTATCTGTTCCGTCGCTTACTAAATTGTACCCGCGATTTTTGAACTCATCTGCCATATGTTTGGCATTTTTTTGAACCTGTTTTTGATAGGTTGAGAACTCCGGCTTGAGCGCTTCTCCAAAGGCAACAGCTTTCGCGGCAATCACATGCATTAAAGGGCCGCCTTGTGAACCGGGGAAAACTGCTGAGTCTAATACCTCACTCGTGTTCTTTACACGACCGGATTTTCTGGCTTTAACGCCCAGTTTGTTTTCTCCGTCGTTCCCGAGAAGAATCATTCCGCCACGCGGACCACGCAAAGTTTTATGCGTTGTTGTGGTAATGACATCGGTGTGGGGGAGAGGATCGTTCAGAAGTCCTGTAGCAATCAGTCCCGCAGTGTGTGCCATATCCATCCATAAGAAAGCGCCTACTTCATCGGCAATGTCACGAAATGCCTGGTAATCAAAGTCCCGGGGGTAGGCACTGGCACCGATGGAGATCATTTTTGGCTGAACTTTTTTGGCTTTGTCGCGGACTTTATCGAGATCAATACGACCGGTGTCTTCCTCAACTCCATAAAATTCGGGGTGATACGTGATCCCCGAAAAATTTACGGGAGATCCGTGAGTCAGGTGTCCGCCGTGTGATAGATCCAGTCCGAGCAAGGTGTCTCCGGGGTTCATAAATGCTAAATAGACTGCGGCATTGGCTGATGCACCCGAATGGGGTTGAACATTTACCCAATCGGCATCAAATAGTTTTTTAGCTCTGTCCCGGGCAAGGTCTTCAATTTTATCAACATGTTCGCAACCGCCATAATATCTTTTGCCCGGATATCCCTCTGCATACTTGTTCGTCAGAACGGTTCCCATTGCAGCAATAGTTGCCCTGGATACAAAATTTTCTGAGGCGATCAGCTCAAAATTATTGTTCTCTCTTTCTGTTTCCTGTTCTATGTATTTGTACAGTTCAGGGTCCTGACTTTTCAATACGCTCATATAATAATTATTGATCGGTTAGTGATTGAATTTTATTAATCCTGCGTTCATGTCGGCCGCCGTCAAAATCAGAAGAAAACCAGCTTTCAAGAATTTCTTTAATCTGATCGGCGTTTAATTGCCTGCCCGGTAAGCAGAGGATATTGGCATCATTATGAGTCCGCGTGATTTTAGCAACTTCGGGGGAATAAACCAAAGCTCCCCGAACTTTTGGGTATTTGTTAGCTGTCATGCACATTCCCTGTCCGCTGCCGCAGATTAGAATACCGATTTCGTGTTCGCCGGAGTTAATTTTTTCCGCCACCTGGATGGCAAAATCAGGATAATCCACAGAATCCTCAGAATGTGTTCCAAAATCGACAGGCATATGTCCCATCTCTTTGAGCAGTTTCTTTGTGATCTCTTTGGCTTTAAACCCGGCATGATCACTGGCAATCGGCACAATCATAATACTTTGGTTTTATTTAAGGAGTCATTAAATATCCTGAAAAAAACAGTGACGGGAAAGCCACTTTATGCTTTATTTAGAACAAAATTCAGGATTGTATAATTGGAATTTGTTTAAGGCAGTCAAAATATTCACCAGCCGAAAAACCCAATCGGCAGGCGAAGAGTGCATCGGCTGCTGAATCCAGTTCATCTGCCGAATTTGTAAAATCGAAGACGGGTATTCGATAGTAATAAAACCTTATTGGTAGACATCAAAATTTTTGTGATAGGATTATCAAGCCGTTTGCTGAAGATATCTTTTGTGGTTCATCAGGAACTCCATAGAGACTTCATTAAACTCTTCCGGGCGTTCAACATTCACAACATGGCCGCTTCCCTTCACAACCACAAGGTAGGAGTGGTCAAAATCTTGAATCATCTTTTTAACAGGGGGCAAAAACATATGATCTTCTTCGCCCATCACATACAAAGTCGGAGTGTCCATCTCTCGCTCCTTAAAATATCGCAGTAGTGGATTTATATCATAGGTAAGCCGAAACCACTTGAGAAACTCTTTTCTTGCCAGGTTTTTTGCTTCCTGTACAAATAGACTCCTGGACTCTTCGTGGTTCTTTTTGGGCATAATAATCCACGCAAATAGCTGGTATAACCACATAAATGGCACAATTTTTTTAAACGTGTGTCCCAGCCAGACAAGGATCCTGGAGCGGATATTCAGCCGCGTTATGGCTCCGCACATTACGGATGATATCACCCGGTCGGGTTCCATTTCTGCAATGGTTCGAATAATAATGGTTCCGAGAGAAACACCTACAAAATGGGCTTTTTCAATATTATTGGTGTTCAGGGTTTTAATAACATCCTTACTGACTGTTTTGAAGGTGTACTTCTCTTTATAGTGAGCCTGTATTGAGCTCATCTCTTTAGATTTTCCATGGCCGCGAAGATCTACCAGGAGAACATTAAACTCCTCACGATAGGCTTTTACCTGTCGGAACCAGATGGCAGATGAACCACCGGCTCCATGAATAAATACTACCCAATCTTTATCGGGAGAGTTTAAATATGTTTTTGTGTAAAGCATTCGGTTTAAGAATTGCCTCAAGATTGACTATATCATAATTGATAACGAAAAAATATACGAAAATGATTCGGAGAGATTGAATATGTACAAAAAGCACTGATCAACCTCCACACAACACGAAATCAAATGGTAAAGAAGTAATTCAATTTCTTTTATATCTTGACAATTGGACTAAAAAAAATGTGCCATGAGGAAAAGTATAGCAGTTATTAAGATTTTCATATTCATCGTATTCACTGTTGGAAACTACATCTTTTTTGCAGTTGGTTTGATTGTTGCCAAGCTATTCGGTAAAAAATATGAGCCATGGCGAAATCGGTGTTTAAAATTTTGGGGATTACACTCAATGAAATGTCTTGGTGCGAAGATAGAAATTGAAGGAACTCCGCCCGAACCACCTTTTTTCCTGGTGAGCAACCATTTAAGTTATATTGATATTCCTGTATACTACTATGCATTGAAAACAACGTTTGTGGCCAAATCAGAAATTAAATATTGGCCGGTTTTAGGATTTATGGCCAGAACACTCGGAATTATCTTTATTGACAGATCACGGAAAAGAGATGTTCACAGAGTGAATTCGATGATAGCAGATAAAATTAATGAACATCAGGGAGTAGTTCTTTTTCCGGAGGGCCGAACGTCACCCGGTGATGAGATTAAGCCATTCAGGCCTTCTCTGCTTCAGCATCCTGTGGAAGCAGCTTTTGATGTTCATTATGCTGTTATCCGCTATGAAACAGGTAAAAATGATCCACCTGCACGCGATACGGTTTCATGGTGGCAGGATGTGAGTTTGATGAAACACTTCATCGGGTTGGCTTCTAACAGATCCATTACGGCTACCGTAACTTTTGGAAGGAAAAGTCTAAAAAATGACGACAGAAAAGAATTGGCAGGAGATCTTCAAAAAGAAGCTGAAAAAATGTTTATTCCGATGAACATCAATATGTTAGATTAATTATCTAAAATAATATTATCATCCATTGGCGCACAATCTTACCAAGTCACTGAAAATTATTGCAATTCTTTATGTGGGGGCGCTGCTTCTCTCATGGTGTGTACAATATTTCTTTCCCACGTCAGATAAACCCAACCTGTACCAGAAAGAGAAGAATATAGAAGTATCAGGTAAGCAGATTAGTCATTCATATTATTCACTGGACAGAAAGAGTAAGGAGCAGACATTGGTACTTCTTCCGGATCTGTTTGGGGGGGCGGAATTCCTCATACCACTGGCCCGGGAGCTACAGGATTCAGTCAATGTGATTATTCCTGAGTTTCCTACATCAACAACTTCTGATCGATCTATTCCCTATTCAGTTGAAAGCCGCTCAGATTACGTTAATGTTTTATTAGATTCCCTGAATGTACAAAATGTCCACTTGGTTGGGCATGGTTATGGAGGTCTGATTGGGATCAATCTTGCATCTGAAGAAACAACTAATCGATTCCAAAGCTTGACATTGATCTCTTCTTATGGACCGCAGGAGCTGCAATTTCTTGGAAACCATCTGACAAACCGTTCTCTTTATTCCATGCTTTACCCGGCAGTTACGGTCTTCAAATATTTGATTCCGCATATGGGCTGGTATTATGAGCAACCTGTTAATTTTGATTTTGCAAAAACCCTTACAGCTCTTGATCAGCGACCCGTTCGTGAACAGCTGAGTAATATTGAAATGCCTGTCCATATCATTCAGCCCGTAGATGATCGGTATGTCTCATTGGCCATTGCGGAGGAGATCTACAGGCTGGTGCCGCATAGCTCACTGTTTGTAATTGATGGAGATCACCTCACAACAAAGGAAAATCCGTCGTTACTGGATTCGAGTATTACAGAATTTATTTCAAGAGTCGATCAAAATTTTGCAAAAACCCGTCAGAATGCTGAAAAAAGCAGGGTAGAGGATTCCAGGGCCCCATTTGATACTGAAAACTTTGAAACGATCGGGGGATGGACGCTGGTCATTATTATGTTTTTGATTATTATGATTGCCATTTTCAGCGAAGATCTGGCATGCATTGCCGGGGGACTACTGGTAGCCAGTGGTATTATAGATTTTTGGTTCGCTGTTCTGGCAGCATGTCTTGGCGTTTTGATTCCTGATGTAATACTCTACGCTCTTGGAAGATATATTGGCAATCCTATTTTAAAATGGATTCCATTCCGATGGTTCATCAAACAAGAGGATATTGTAAAAGCCGAACAGATGTATCGTATGAGAGGTGTTGAGATTATTTTTGCTACTCGTTTCCTGCCCGGTACTCGATTGCCGGTTTACCTGGTTTCAGGGATGATAAGCGTTAAATTCAGTTTTTTTCTCTTCTATTTTATCCTGGCGATGATTATTTGGGCACCGTTACTGGTGTGGGTATCAGCCCTTGTTGGCCAGCCGATGATCTCCTACCTCACATCTTATCAGGATTACGCTCTTTGGCTTATACCAATAATTTTAGGAATGGTTTACATCGTTGTGAAAGGAGTTACACTTGTATCAACCCCAACAGGAAGGCGGAAAGTAATGGTTAAGTTTAGCCGGTTTAGAGAGAGGTATTTTGGGGAGAAGTGATTTTGAATTGACAAGAGACTTCCGAAATCTCTTGTAATCTTTGCTAAAGTTAACCATTCGATTCAATAGCCGGAGCTTTCAAATTCTTCCGAAAGACTTCGGAAGTCTGTGAGTATTGGTTATTTCAGTGACATCATGTCAAAATAGAAACACGGTCTATCTCTTTGACTTAAAAAACTCTTGCAACAGATATTTACAATCAGCTTCCATGACTCCCTGGATCACCTCAATGCTGTGGTTTAGTTTTTTATTTGATGAGATGTTAAACACAGAACCACAAGAGCCGGCAGTTTCATCAATAGTACCAAAAACAATCCGTTTTATTTTACTCCACACGAGTGCACCCGCACACATCGGGCAGGGTTCAAGGGTTACATACAATGTGCAATCTTCAAGATACTTGTTTTGAAGAGTGGAACAGGCAGCCGATACCGCAATCATTTCTGCATGGGCTGACGAATCTTGCAGCATTTCTACCTGGTTATAACCTCTCCCAATAATCCTGTTTTCATGTACCACAACGGCTCCAACGGGTACTTCTTTTTTCTCAAATGCAATTTCGGCTTGTTTAAAAGCCTGCATCATATAATTTTGATGGATATTTTTTCCGTTAAACATTCGACCAGAAAAGTGTTAAGTTAATTATTAATCAAGCTTGATAACCAAATATATTCGATGGCAGAATTTACGGATGTTGAACAGTCTATAAAATCATTATTGTTGGATAATATTCGCTCAGTTAAGGATTTTCCAAAACCGGGAATCATCTTTAAAGATATTACGCCACTTCTGAATGATACCTATCTTCTTGAACTTACATCAATGCTTCTTGCTAAGCCATTTAGGGGGCTAAAAATTGATCATGTAGCCGGACTTGAATCCCGCGGTTTTTTGTTTGGTACGAATTTAGCACAAGATCTGCATGCCGGTTTTATTCCCATCAGGAAACCGGGGAAACTTCCCGCAGATACAGAAGAGATTAATTATGAATTGGAGTACGGCACCGATTCCCTGGAGATTCACAGTGATGCCATTAAACCCGGTGCTAAAGTATTAATTCACGATGATTTAATAGCCACCGGCGGAAGTGCTAAAGCCGCTACTGATTTGATAAAAAAATTGGGTGGAGAGATTATAGGATACTCGTTCGTTATGGAAATTGACGCACTTGAAGGACATACAAAACTTGAGAATGACGCACCCTGTTTTTCACTCCTATCTGTATGATGGAACAAAAATATATTTTAAACATCTAAGCATTTGAAACCTTAATCCAACAAATACCATGATTAAATCAACACTACATGCAATTTTACTGTGTACACTTATGATCGGCACAGTTTCTTGCGGTTCTTCGTTGGTCATTCAAAACGTTGATTATTCACAGCCGCTGGAGAGCGTTCTTACACCTAACGGCGAGAATGTTGTACATGATCAGCGCTATGCCATTAAGTTTTCAGTTTCCCCTATTCTTGAGACTGAAGGGAGGGAATCTGTAAACGAGATCCGTTTAATCCGAAATACCGCCGGTTACTATTTTGTGACAGCAAATGACTTTCAAAATGTCTACGTATTTGCTCCGGGCCAGGGTGTATTGGAACTTGAACATACAATTGAGTTTACAGAGAATCCCTTACAAGAACCCGCCTTTAATCAACGTACCGACTACATAGAACTGATTGATCTGTCGGACGGAGAAAGCTACAGGTTAAATGAAGAAGGAATTTTAGAGGAGGAAACAGAATGAATACATTAATAAAACAGGTATCTCTATTTGTATTACTGACCCTATTCACGGGAATTTCAGCCATTGCACAACAGTCTGATTACCAAATTCAGCAGGATTTTGAAACTGAGTACAGCGAATTGCTTCAGAGAATTGATCAGGCCGGAACAACGGAGGCACTCTCTGAGATTGAGGAGGCGATCAATAACCTGGAATCTGATTATCAGGAATATTCTGATATTATAAATGCTTCTCTCTATCCCCAGACTTTTCAAGATGCCATTTCAACACTTCGAAATAATCATGCTGAAGCAGTAGAAAAAGTTTCAACTATTGAAGAATTGAATGAACAGATCTCAAATCTTGAGAATGAGATTGACAATTTCAGATCCCGCCTCGAGGCGATGAACCAGGAAACAGCAGATCTGCAACAGAAGATTGAGGAATCAACCCAGAATGAAGCGAGACAAGCTGCATTAATTCGGCAATACAGGGAAAATATCGAGGAGAGAAATCTTTTTGTATCTAACTTTTTGGGTGATTTGCTGTCGAAGTATCAGTCGATGGACCGGGCTCAGAGACAGGAAATTTCGGAAGCTGCCGGCAGACTGGAAGAAAATCCTGTTGATGTAATCCAGAATGTGATTAATGAGTACATCACAATGATGGAAGAAGCAGAGGGCTTACAAACCCCGGATTTTGTTTCAATGAGAGCGCAACACGGTTACTTTGTTGAAGTATGGAACGAAATAGGAGAGCGCCTTACATCTATTTTTTCTCCTGAAAATTCTGACCAGGCGCGAGAAAATATTGAACAACTGTTATCTAACTGGCAAAATTCAATCAATACAAATCTTTGGGCTTCGCTTCAAAATGCATTCAGAGAAAATGGAATACAGCTTACGGAATTCAGTTCCTCTGATGAGTTTAATGAAGCAATCCACAGCTATCTGGACAGTGCATTTGAAACAAGTGTAGGAGCAAATAGTGAGGAAGATTACCAGATCTATCGCAATTTCAACTCATTTTGGAATGATACTGTTAAAGCCGAATGGGGTGAAATGTTTATTGAAGGCGATATTCTGAGCCAGGCTCAAATTACCGCTATTGATATAAAACTGGATAACTGGCGGGATGAGGCTACCCCCACTTCAAACCTCACATTCATTCTGTTAATTGTGAGTGTTGCCGTCATTATCGGGTTGGTTGTACTGCTGCTGACAAGAAAATCTGGCTCAGGGTCAAAAGCCTGATAAAACATAAACTTTATCGTGAGTTCGAGATAAGGCATTCAAAATAGCCACGAAGATGTCTCCTCTTTTTCTAAGGAGGGGATTTAGGGGAGGTTTAAACGAAATCAGGTTCCATTTTTGTAACTTAAAATCATTTGTAATGAACGAGAACCACCTCCAGCCCGTCCTTACGAAGGAGGTATCTGTTTAGCGCCCTGGCAGAGTGCGATAGCTCCTGCCAGAGTCGCGTGGGTCGGTTTTCGAGGGGAATGCCTTATCCCACAACTCTGACAGGAACCGAAAAGCACGGTGCTCTGTCAGGTTGTTTGACTCAAACCGCTAAACATGTACCGAAGGAGGGGAAACTCTTTTGCCAACTTCTTATGTCGAACTGACGTTACTTTAGTTCTATTCAAGCCGTCCCGGTTTTACGGGATGGCTTTTTTTATGGGAGAGATACCGATCTGCGCAACAACCACTCAGCTGAGAGAAGAAGCAATACTATAAAGAACCATAACGATGAATGATACAGGTATTCAATCTCTTCGGTAACATTTTCCCGGGATTGAATACTGCCGCTTTCCTGTAAAAAATCATTCAAACGATTCATGTCGTAATCAGCCAGGAATAAACCCTGGGTAAATTCAGCGAGACGGTTCAACAGAGCATCATTTCGTTTTGTGTTCAAAAATTCAGCAGATGATTGACTGACGCGAACTCTTGTTTCAGCCGTTCCAATAGTTCTGTTGTTTTTTGTAGCTGTTGCTTCTACACGGTAAATTCCCTGCGGGTAGTTACCAATATCAGCATAGTAGGATTCGTTTTGGCGATGGGTCATTCTAAAAACAGTTCTTTCTTCCTGAGCCTGCCCAAAAATAACTTCCACTTCAATCACTGCATCTGGTTCTGGTTCGCCGCGTTCATTAAACAGAGTTGCCTGGAGTTCAATAGATTCATTTTCAGAAAAAACAGTCTTGGCAGGCTGAATAGTTAAATTTTCCCGGTCAGGAGAAGTAGATGTCCAGGAAACGAGATTTGTTATCAGTAGTTCAAAAAACTGACGGGTATCCGGGTTCAGACTCTGCTCAAACCTGTACCATCCAAAAGCCGAAAGAGATGCTCTTCTGTGAGTGGCTGCATCCTCTGAAATTAAAATTGGAATTTCAGTCTCCATTCCTCTGAATGTACCAGTCAAAAGAGTTTGAGAAAGAGAAGAGGTTTGATAGCTGCCACGATACGTACTCAGCGTTGGAAATCTTTGAAGGCCAGTCTGTGGTATCTCCAGGATTGGATGGGAAACGGATGTTTGAAACGGCTCAAGCTGAATATCAATCTTCTGAAAGCCAATATTTGTCATATAAAAAGCGGTCAATTCTGTAATATCAGAGCTTCGAAGAATCTGGAAAGTATTTGGAGTAGCGATATACAGCAGGGGTGTTTGTTGATTCTGTATCCATTCAAAAAGAGGAGATCCTATCGAGGGAAGTCCATGCAGCACAATCAGGTCCATCTGTTCATCTATCTCTTGGGGATTTTGTCCCACAAAACGATTATTTCCCAAATAGGTTGAACTGAATAGCTCATTTTGTTGATCTGTGCCGATTATCCGCCGTATTGAACCGACATCAGGATGTACATCAAAAGCAAGTGAGAGAATATTTGTTTTGTCTTCCAGTACTTCGACTGTAAACGGGTAGTTGTTGTTCTGGTCTGTAAACTCTTCATCTTTAACGGGGACCCGGATTTCAAAGTCGAAGAAACCGGTTTCTGTAAATTCCTGTTCAAATTCTACCGTTTGGCTGCTTGTTTGAGCGGTGAATGTGAGATTCCGGGTTTCAACCAATTCGCCATCTCTAAATAGTTGAATGGTTGTTTCGTCCCCTTCAAACCCTTCTTGTTGTATTTCGGCAGTGAAAGTTTGCCTGGTTTGAGTATAGACGGTTTGAATATAATCCACATTTGTAATGGCAATATCCTGTACATCTGTAGTGTCACCGATGGGAATGGTTATAAGAGGAATCGATAAATTTTGTGCAGCAAAAACCGGATTCCGTCCGTTAGTGATGATGCCATCAGAAAAAATAATGGATGCGCGATAATCGGTTTCACGCTCCCGGATGTAATCAACCAGGGAGTTAAGGTTTGTTCGAAATCCATTTCCGTTCAGATCTTCCCCGGTGGTAACCTCATCATCAAACAAGAAATATTCGTAGTCAAAATTGTCAGATTCAGCACTGCGAAATTGAGTAAGAATTTCATTATACGAGGCTAACCCGGAATAATCGCCCCGTTCAACTGTCATACTTTGGGTGTCATCGAGGAAAACAGCAATTGTGGGTTGTTCGGAATCCGTATTCTCTCTGACAAAAAATGGATTCAGCAAAAGAAAAAGCAGAATAAAAAGTGAAGAGGCACGAAGAGAAATAAGTGAATACTTCTTGAAATCTGCGATTGTTTGAATATGCTTATAACTCCACCACGAGAAGAAAAGGGAGGTAATTGCGAGGAGTATGATAAGAAAAATCGGCAGAACCGGACTAAAACCCTGGATAAACGCAACGTTCATAGAGTTCCGATTTTAAATGTTTTTCAACAGTTTATGTATAATGTCAACCGTTGATAATCCTTCTGCTTCGGCGGCGTAATTGGTAACAATTCTGTGGCGCAAAACGGGAACGGCGAGAGCTTCGATATCTTCCATCTCCACGTTGTATCGCCCTTTAGACAGCGCTCTTGTTTTTGCTCCTAAAGCAAGATATTGAGACGCTCTCGGTCCGGCACCCCAGCTCAGATATTTATTTACAAATTCGGGACTGTGCTCCGTATTAGGGCGAGATTGCGTAACCAGCTTTACAGTTTTATCCAGAACATGATCGGGGAGAGGTACTTCCCGAACAAGATTCTGAATATCAATAATCTGGTCTTTTTCGAGAACGGATTCAATATTCACATCTCTCGGAGCAGTGGTTTGATTAACAATCTGTTTCTCTTCATCAAACAATGGATAATCCAGCCAGATGTTGAACATAAACCGGTCGAGCTGGGCTTCGGGCAGGGGGTAGGTTCCTTCCTGCTCAATCGGGTTCTGAGTAGCTAATACAAAAAATGGCCGGTCGAGATTAAAGGTTTGGCCTGAGGCGGTAACATTATATTCCTGCATGCCCTCAAGTAATGCGGCTTGTGTTTTTGGGGGAGTCCGGTTGATCTCATCAGCCAGAACAATGTTTGCAAAAATAGGGCCTTTTATAAATTTAAATGCTTTTCGGCCGGTTTCTTTATCATCCTCAATGACTTCCGTTCCGGTAATATCACCGGGCATCAAATCGGGGGTAAATTGAATTCGGTTAAAAGAGAGGTTTAATGTTTCAGCAAGAGTTTGGATCAGAAGTGTCTTCGCCAATCCGGGTACACCTATCAGTACACAGTGTCCGCGGGAGAAAAGAGAAATAAGAAGTTGGTCGACCACATCTTTCTGTCCAACTACGGTTTTGGCAATCTCTTTTTTGATGTTTGAAAATGAATCACTGAAAAATTGAGCGGCTTCTTCTGGTGCTTCTGGAATTGAATGCTGCATATATAAACTCTAAATTTCTGCTTCTGGAGTGACGTCTCCCGGAGCCATCTGTGGTGTATTCAGGTCGTCTGGAATTGGGATTTTGAATTCAACATAAACCTCTTCCCTTAATTCATCGATCCACTGACGCATGATGCGTGCTTGTTTCTGTTGCAAAGCAATCTGCCTGATCCTGTCATAATCATCATCCAGGTTAGCTCTGTGTTCCGGTACATGTTGGTCGAGCCGTACAATTCGAAATGCCCGGCTCACATTCGGATTGTTTGGATTGTATGTTTTTGGTTCTGAGATCTCACCTTCTTCATCCAGAAGTAATACAATTCTGTATAATGCCGGATCTAATTGATCGAGCGGAATAAGCCGGGCTCCATTTTGTTGATTGTAAATTTTTCCTCCAAGCGGAGCTGTCTGTTCATCTTCTGAATGCCTTCGGGCAAGATCTGCAAATGATTCATCATGATTTAAAACACTATCACGTAATGCTTCAAGTTTGTTAATAGCAGCCTCTTCATCCACACTTTCATCACCAATTTCTATCAAAATATGATTGGTCTCAATTTCATCTCCAACACGGCGGTTTAGTCGAATAACATGGAAACCGAATTGCGTTTCAACAACTTCTGATATCTCTCCGGGTTGGAGCGCTGATGCAGCTGCTGAGTAATTTGCTACAAGGTCGTCGAGCGGCATTAGTGGTAAAAGTCCACCTCTTGCACCGGTTGGTCCATCGCTGTATTTCCGGGCCATCTCTTCAAAATTCTTTCCGCCGGTTGTAACGGAATCCCGCAGTGCTAATGCTTCTTGTAAAGCTGCTTCACGGGCATCGTCAAGCGGGGGAGGAATAGCTACAATTTGGGAAATAGCCACTTGTTCCGGAATCATGGGAACCTGGTTTTGAGGTATCTGGTTAAAAAACTCCTGAACTTCAGGTCGTGTAATATTAATATCCTGAATTTTTGTTTGCTGAACACGTTGTGCAGTCAGTTGATCCCGAAATTGTTCTCTGAATTCTGCCCGAATTTCAACAAGGCTTTGTCCAAAAGCATTTTCAAGAGCTTCTTCGCTTCCGGCTTGTCGTGTAAGTTGCTGAATCCGCTGATCCATCATTCGGTTCACCTGTTCATCACTCACAACAATCGAGTCGATCTGAGCTTTTTGAAGCAGCACATAATTATCAACCATGCTTTGCAAGGCACTGTACCAAAGGCCTTTGGAAAAATTTACTTCCTGGTTTTCAACTCCTGCCTGCCGAAGGTAATTTTGTACTTCACTGTCCACATCCGATTTCAGGATAATCCGATCGTTAACAATTGCAACGATTTTGTCAGACACTTGAGCATTTTGCGAGAGTGCCGGCGTTGAGAAGATGAGTAGTAAAAGAAATGTTGTGAGTCCTTTCAAAAACGTGTTCATTAAAATCAGTTATTATTGATTTCTAAATTTTTCAGATAGAATGGTTTTGATTTCACTAACGTTAGCCAAATCAATTTCATTATTCGCTTCTGCCTGAAGATAAAGATTTCGAATGTAAGCATTTGTTATTCTTCTGGATTTTTCAAGCTTCAGCCATTCTTGTATTTGTGGGATGAGCCAATCCAGTTCCGGGTACTCTCCGGCAGATTTAATATCCACCAACTGTACAAAATGATATTGCCCTTCATAAAAGTGAATAGGAGACCGCTCGGTGATTCCCATTACGCTCAGATACTCATTTAATGCAGGTATATCGGCTGCTGCCATCGAAATAGGCCAGTACATGTTCGATTCTCTTAGTTGCTGACCGGGCTGAACGCTGTACTTCTGAACAATTTCTTCCCAGGGTACTCCATTTGCTAATTCACGGTTTGCGTTATCTGCTTCTGTTCGTGTAGCAGTTGTAAGATGGCGAAATTGCAAATACGATTCATCCAGCACGAAGCGATCTTTGTTCGCCTGGTAGTAATTTTGTGCTTCCTCACGTGATACTTCAAGCTCTTCGCTATTTTCTTCAAGAATTAATTCCTTCAGATGAGCATCGAGTGCCTGGTTATAATATCTGTCCATTTTTTGCCTGAACTGTTCTGTTTTATGAACACCCTCGCGTTCAGCATGCTGCAGAGTAATCTGTTTTCTTACCCATTGTTCTGCATAACGTTGTATGGCCCGGGTAGAATCTTCTTCGAAAACAAATGATGGTATTTCACTCAGTGCATCTTCAAGCGAAAGTTCCGCTCCGTCAACTGATGCAATAGTTACACTGCCAGACGACTGCTGCTGGCTTGTACAACTCACTGTGCTCCATATCAGGCACAATGAAATACAAAAAACAAAGTTGATTTTCATCAGTTATTATAGATTTTCGGGATACAATTGCAGGTTATACTTACTTTTTAATTGATTGATATAGTTTTCTTCACGAATGGGCTGATAATCTGTAAATACCTGATTATACGCCTCTTCAAAAGAAAGAATCCGCTCATCCTTAACATCATCCAAACGATAAATAGATACTTTTTCATTAACGGAATCAGGCTTGGAAAATTCTCCCAATTCAAGTTTTTCAACAACGGAATATGCGGGATCTTGCGGGTAACTGGTTGAATCTTCGTCCATCACTACTTCTTCAAATTGCTTAGAAATTTCATTCTTGGTTGAACCGTCAGTGAATTCCTTCTGAACCATTTGCATAATACTATCCGATGGTGCTGAAATTTCGGTGTAGTGATAGGTTATCCCTTTTCTGTAATCATTTTGGTTTGACTCGTAAAAAGCCTTCAATGTAGAGCGATCAACCCTATCCGGGTTCCAGATATTTTCTTCATTTACTTTAAACACAATCAGGCCTTCAAGAAAGTGATCAACCTGGGTTGCAAATTCCGGGAATTGGTTTCGGGTAAAATCAACAAGATTCTGTTGGATGATATAATCGCGGTACGATTCAATAATATTGCCCGATTGCATCACATCATCAGCCGACGAAATATTGTTCAGCCAATACTGAAAATCAGATGAACGATACATTTCATTGTTGAATTGAATCAGGTTCAATCCAGGCTGGACCTCAGTGCTGTCTGATTCTTCAATTTCGCCAAGAAGTAGTTTCGAAAAGTTCTCCCGGTAGATACTAATGTCACTTTCTGCAGCGATGCGATTATAGAGATCTTTTTGATCCGGGTTGAGCCGTCCCAATTCTTCCAGTCGATTTGTAATGAACTCTTCCTCTTGGGCTTCATTTTTAAAGGTTCGAACCGAGTCCACTTTCATAATGTGATAGCCGTAACCCGCTTCATAGGGAATAGAATAAGAACTATCCGGGTGAGTTTTAATGGCAAATTCAATCAACTCCTGGGGAAATCTTGCACCATATCCAACCCAGCCCAGCGAACCATCTCTGTTTTTGGTGGAAGGGTCTTCCGTGTAATTCTGTAAAACATCGCTCCAGGAGCTATCTGCTTCTAATGCCTGGAATGCTTCATCAATTTTTGACTGACCGGAGCCATCATCTTTCTTGCGAACAAAAATGTGTTTTACCAATCTGTGAGGAGTTCTTGGGCGTATTTCCTGTAATAAAATCAGGTGATACCCAAATTGGGAACGTATGGGAGGGGAGATTTCACCCGGTTCAAGACTGTACACTGCATTCTCAAACGGCTCAATTGTACTTCCGGCTGTAATCCAGGAAAGCTGGCCACCGATTGATCGCCCTTCTCGTTTTGAGGAGTGCCGCTCGTTCATTTCCTCAAAACTTGCTCCATTCAGCAAGGAATCCCGAACAGAAATCAGTGTGTTGTATACCTCGGCAGTGTCTTTGGGCAGGGCATTTTCGGGAAGTTCCTTTAGGATATGAAAAGCTTTCAATTCATACTGAAACCGGTTTTTAAACGTATCAATCCTATCATTTTTAATTTTATTTTCAATCCAATACCGGTTGGCTATATCTGTGGCGTATTCATTGAACTCAGCAAGAATAGTAGAATCTTTATGATACCCTTGCTGGTACCCTTCATATAGTTTTAAACGGTAATTAATGTAGGAGGGATAGAACTCCTGAATATCAGTAGAATCAATCTCTTCTGCATTGCGGTTTCGATTAAAGTTAGTTAGCAATTCATCGATTGTTACTTGTTCATCTCCAATCGTTGCAATTACATCATCAGAAACTTCCTTATTTGTGATCTCTTGAGTGGTTTGGCAAGACAGATTCAAAATCAATACAAACCCACATATCAAAAAAGCCCTTGTTCTCATTATAAATTTTCTAACGGGTTTAAGTTTGTAAATTGAACGTTGGATCGCACAAGTTCCTAATTTGCGTGAATTGTGAGTCTTAGTTCTCATGATTCCTTATTGTACGTCTTCAAAATGAATATTTAGGAGTTGATTAGTAGAGCATGCCGGCAATTGTGGCCGTCATAAGATTGGCAAGTGTACCAGCCAATACAGCGAGAAGACCAAAGCTTGCCAGCTCAGACTTTCGGGTAGGAGCCAGGCCGCCAATGCCTCCAATCTGAATGGCGATAGATGAAAAATTAGCAAATCCACAAAGAGCAAATGTGGCCATGGTAATGGTTTTAGGAGACAGCACATTTTGCTCAACCATATCGGCAAGCTGTAAATAGGCAACAAATTCATTCAAGACAACTTTTGTGCCAATAAGTGAGCCCATGTTGATCGCATCAGCCCAGGGTACACCAACAATAAAAGCAATCGGTGCAATTGCCCAGCCCAGTATTGTTTCGATCGTCAATTCAAAACCCAGTGCTTGATTCAACCCCACAAGATTTCCAATCTCAGCCAAAAAATAGTTTCCCATTGCAAGTAATGCAATGAATGCCAGTAACATAGCACCAACATTTGCAGCTAATTTCAGACCGGTACCGGCACCGGTTGCCGCAGCATCAATTCCGTTTGCATCGGTTTTTTCTACACTCATTTTTACATCACCTTTGGTAGCCGGTTCTGATGTTTCGGGGAAAATTACTTTCGCAATAACGAGGGCAGCCGGAGCGGCCATTAAACTGGCTCCCAAGAGCTGCTCGGCAAACATCAGCCGTCCCACATCCAATGGGACTCCCTGAGCTGTACTATATGAATTGCCAAGCATCTGTACGTAAGCAGCCATTACACCGCCGGCAATGGTTGCCATTCCGCCTGTCATAACAGTCAGTAGTTCAGATTTTGTCATTTTTTTGATGTAAGGCTCAATTACAAGGGGAGATTCTGTCTGACCAACAAAAATATTGGCTACTACCGAAAGTGATTCAGCCCCGGATGTTCCCATCAGTTTCTGCATTCCGGATGACATCCAGCTCACAACTTTTTGCAGAATTCCATAGTGATATAGAATGGCGGTCAGCGATGCAAAGAAGACAATAGTGGGGAGAACCTGGAAGGCAAAGAAATTTCCAAGGCTGCCTTCCATACCGGGACTTTTAGCCAGATCACCAAAAATAAATTCAGCGCCTTCAGTTGTAAAATCCAGAACAATCACAAAAAAGCTTGATACCCAGCTGAAAAAGGCTTTTGGCCAACCAAGGGGAGCCCAGTATTCAGCCATATTTGAGCCTTTCAAAATAAAGACAGCCAATACAAATTGAATACCAAGTCCCGTTCCAACAAGTTTCCAGTTGATCGCTTTTCGATTATTGCTGAAAGCTACTGCGATACCAATAATCGCAACCATCCCAATAACGCCTCTGAGTATATCCATTAAGATTTTTCTTCTTTTGTTGTATCAGGTGAAGTTTGATTTAAAGGCGGGAGTGCTTTACCACGCTTTTTGTCAACAGGAGGGCGGAAGCAGTGCCTGGCACGAGGTTCGTAGGAATCTTTTTCGCCGACGAGAAGCCGGTCTTCGTTCTCAACAACACGCTGAGAGAAATTTGCCATCATTCCGCTTTCTGCACAGATGGCATGTAATTTTGTAACATACTCCGCAATGGCCAGTAATTGAGGCATCGGTTTAAAAGGGCGGCCTTCAAAATCCATATCTAACCCGGCGATGATGACCCGCTTGCCGTCGTCTGCTAACGTATTTACCACCTCAATTAAGCGATCATCAAAAAACTGTGCTTCGTCAATACACACTACTTTTGCGGATGATGTTAACAAGATAATTTGATCGGCGGTATCTACTGTTAATCCCGGCAGAGTGTTCTCATTGTGAGATACAACCTCAGAATCACTGTATCTGTTATCAAGCGCAGGTTTTACAATTACTACTTTTTGCCCTGCAATATGAGCACGCCTCGCCCTGCGAATAAGTTCTTCAGTTTTTCCGCTAAACATCCCGCCGCAAACAACTTCTATCCACCCCGCGTGGTTGGGCAGAAAAGACGGTTCATTAATCATATAATTTTTTAGCCTACAAATTTCGGGATTGGTTGAACAGGTGGAATATATCCTGCTCGAATCAAAACAGAAAGAAGAGAATTTACAAACTGTTTTTGCGCTTTATATTCAGCTTGTTTTATACTTTACCGGGAGTACCCTGCCCATTGAATTTTTGGGCTGGCGATTCCTTCTTGCAGACAAGGCATCGGCGGTTTGGTTTTCTGGAAAGCTCTTTTAAAGTGTCTGTCAAATACCGCATCATTGCCCCAAATTCGGCAGTCGAGTTGAAATCGACAGCCGGTTATTTAAAAATTATGCACAATTTAAAGACTATGATTCAACGACTTTTTTGCAGGCAACAGATTCCGAAAGCAGCCCTTCTGATTCTGTTGATTTTCTCTACAGTGTATTCCATCCATGCCCAGGATAGACCCGAATTTTCATTCCAGGAGATCTCTAAAGACAGCACGTTTGATGTTGTGACATGGAATATTGAGTGGTTTGGAGATTCTGAAAGAGGGCCTGATAATGATCAACTTCAACTGCAAAATGTGATTGAGGTCATACGGACAATCGATGCAGATCTCTATGCTTTCCAGGAGATTGTAAATAAGCCGCTTTTCTTTGCTCTGAGAGACAGCCTTGAAGGGTTTAGCGGTTTCTTCGCAAGTTATGTTCAACAACAGAAAACAGCCTATCTGTTTAGAACATCAGTTATAGATTCGTTGGACTCCGGTTTGCTTGAGGCCCAACAAGATGAAGATGATTGGGCAGGTGGACGTTTTCCTTTATTCTTTGAATTCGATTTGAGTATTGGTGAAAAAACTTTGCGTACGTTCACCTACAATCTTCACTCGAAAGCCTTCGCTGATCAAAATGCATACAATCAGCGCAGTAATTCTGCCGCATCATTAAAAAACTATCTTGATCGATCCCGAAGTAATGCAAGTGTACTGGTTTTGGGTGATTTTAATGATGGTTTAACCGAATCCACATATCAAAATGAACCATCACCCTATTCTCCTTTTGTAGAGGATGATTTCTATCTGCCAATTACCTTACCGCTCGAAGAAGATGGCCAAGCCTCCTATCTGTCAGAACAGTTCCGAAGTTTTATCGATCATATTATTGCAACGAACACATTAAAAAAGATCCATATTCAGGGAGCTCAACAGGTTGCAGATATCAGTTATATCCAAAATTTTGAATCAACAACGTCCGATCATGCCCCGGTGTGGACACGCTTTGATTTTACAGAAAATTTCGAAGATACATTTGTTGAACTTCCGGATGAATTTGCGGTTGGCCCCAACTATCCCAATCCGTTTAATCCCGCAACTACCATTCCTTTTGAACTAAATTCCCCAACTACTGTAAGCCTGAGTGTATATGATATGATGGGGCGTACCATTTCTGTTGTAACCGATCAAGAGCCATATAACGCCGGAGAACATACACTTACATTTGACGCATCCGGGTTAAGCAGCGGAATTTATATCTACAGATTGGAATTGGGAACAGGTGAGAGCCGTACACAAAAGATGAGTTATATTAAATAACCCTCCTCACGGATTAAAGATGAGGAGGGAAATTGTGTTCTCTATGAGAGACGTTCGTTTAATTTACATATTCAATGAGCTCCCAAACTTCCGAGCGTACCAAATCCCTTGTTTCAGAAAAGGTTTCATTTATCTCGTTAACGTCAGTATCGGCGTGGCTTTGGCGAATGATCTCTTCCGTGAAGCCAAATTCAAAATGCCTGAGATTTGAGTAATAGTTTCCGGTTGCAAAATTGTATCCATATTCAGTACCCCCCGGAACAATGAGGCTGAAAAGTTCCCAACCGTTCATCTGATCAATTTCCATTCGGTATTCGTGAATAGGCAGGGCAACCTCGTCTTCCATCATTTGATAAGCATATTCCATTCCAAGGTGGACATCCATATAGTCCATTATAAAGTATTTGCTCATCTTCGCGGATTCATCCGTTAATACACTGTTATTAACCCGCCATAATTCCGAGCGATAAGGGATTAACATTTTTTTGAAATTCTCGGTCATTTGAGCATCAGACATCTCAGATATCCGATCAAATATCCTTTCATTTGAATCATCAAAATCTGTCAGTTCCTCACTGATAGATACAACCACGTAATTATATTTTGGTTCTTGAGTACCGGGATAGGCTACTTTATAGAAATACCATTCGTCTATAATATCCTCATTTATACGTGACTCTTGTACAGGTTTGAGAAAATTAGAAATATGGTTTTCGAACGTTGGGATTTCATTCTTGTCAATATTTACATAATCAATATGCATGTAATATCCCTCAGTTGATTGAGCGATTCCGGGTTGCGATATAATTACGAGCAGAAACAGTTGAATTGAGAAGAGAGTTATCTTTTTCATACCAGTATTCCCTTTTTATTTGGGTTTACCTTAATTAACAAAATTATTCAAACAAATTGTAAAATATCTTACTCAGAATTATAAAAAAGCGCTTTTTTTAGAATAAATTTGAATGATATTTTATTATTTACGTTGTGCCAGAAACGAGAAATTGGTGCCTGTTTTTAACAAAAATTGTAGGCTTAACTCCCATGATACTTTTAAAGTCCCGGATAAAATGAGATTGATCAGAATATCCGCATTCATAGGCCACTTTTGAATAATTCAGCTTTTTTTGATTCTCCAGCATTTTATAGACTTCGTTGAGCCGGTTAATCCGCATATATCTTTTGGGAGTTGTTCCAATTTTTTCTTTGAACTCCCGCTCTAATTGACGTAAGCTGACATAAACTATATTGGGTAATTCTTCAATTTTATCAAACTCATTGGTGTTTCGAATCAACTCTGCCGCCCGATTCACATAGGTCAGTTCTGGGTTATTCTTTTGAAGCTGTGTGATCAGATATTGCTTGGCTAAATCTAAACGTTTCCTGCCGTTACAAGCATCCCTTAACTCTTCACAAAAGTAATGAAATGTTGGCCCCAGGATAAGTTTCATATCATCATATCCCTCCCGAAACAAAGATGCCGGGATGCCAAAGAGGTTGTAGATTCCCTCCGGTTTGAACCGGATGCCAAACGCATGTACCAGATCACTGAATTGTACTTCATACGGCTTGGAATGCAAGCCAATAATTGTATAATCGGGTGATTGAGACCAGGCTCTTTTTCGTTTAAGATCGCAGTGAAGATCTGAGAAGTGAATAATTAATTCAACAAACCCATTTGGCACCACTCTCTGTTTCAAAATACCATGTTGACTGATATTAAATCGGCCTTCCCAAAATAGTTCTACAAATGGCTGAAGCGGTTCACCCGGATGGTACTCAAGAATTGATATAGACATGTTGATTGTAGTTTGTTTTAAAGCATAGAGATCAGCTGAAGCTGATAATAAGCTTACTACAAGCAAATAAAATCGAATCTAAAAAGCGAGATTTCTTTAAGACGGGATTTCGGTTCAAGATACTGCAATAATATTCTCGTTAATTGCTCTCATTCTTTACTTTCATTTTACCCCGAAGTCCATAGACAATAACAATCAACGAGAAAACCATAGTCAGGCCCACAGTTAGTAAACCTGCAGACACAATAGTTTCTTGCAGTTCTGTTCCGGAGTATCCTGCACCCGCTATTGGAGTGGTTTCTGAGGTACCGAAGATAGCTCCTACAATAGTGAAACCCCAGTTTGCAAACGTTCCATAAAGGAGTGTCCAGTACAAAACGTTCCTGAATCGCTGTGAAAGCATTAATTCAGACCATACAAAACCTGCAATTACTAAAAACATCCCATTCATTACTCCTTCCAGATGAGCGGCTAACCCTTGTCTCGGGTTTGTAAAAGCCATGATAGCAAAGCCGGTTATTAACCCGAAGAGGAATAGCACCATCCCCCAAAATTTTAATTTTCTTGAAGTTTGATGGTTGTCCACAATCTTTATTGTTTAGTTCTAATTTCTATTTGTGTTTGTTTATAGAGAAGCTATGAGCTGACAGGGCAGAATGATTGTAAAAAATCGACATATATCCTGATATCTACTTTATCAGTATTTGTGGTACCAGCAATTGATAGAGAGAAGCGATTCTGAATTAAACAGAGGAATTAAGAGTAAATGTAGTTTTTAAAAATTATAGATTAGAATAACCTTAATAAATACAGTGGATTAGGATATTATACAGATTTAGCGTTAATTGATGTTTATGATAACAGAGAGATCAAGTTTTTGTGGTATCAAACCTTGATTTCTGCAAATATAAACTATGCCTTGCATTTCTTACGGCATAAAAAGGGGAACAAGTTATGAATAAATTGATGACAACCATTGCTATATGCTTTCTATGTTCAAGCACGGTTTATGCACAATGGTTACCGGGTAAATCGTGTAATTCAACAGCATCCAATATCACCGACCAGGCCATTGCACACATGGTAAATCTTGAAACACCATTTGCAGTGGGCATGGCGAATGCCGCTCTTATGGTTGATCCAAATTGTGGTGCAGCCAAACTATTAAAAATTAATGCAGCCATGGGTGGTAACTTTGGAAATCGGGCCGAGCAGCTTGAAAATTTAGATACATCAAACCTTTCAGAAAGTGAAATGGCGTGGTACACAATTATGGTCAATGAGCAAGATGATTGGCAGGAAGTTAGAATGAGCGCAGCAAATGACCATCCGGATGTTCCGTTATTTCAATTATGGGGAGCAATGGCCAGTGATGAACAGTTACCAGCTTTTGAGGAGTTTGCAGAATCATTTCCTAATTATGCATCTCCTGCGTACAACATGATTTCGTATGCATATACATGGGATGATGAAGTGGAAAGAGATTTGGATATGGCAATTGAAACCATCGAAAAAGCAATTGCCATGCATGACGGACCTAACGCATACGATTCCAGGGCTGAACATTATGCAGAAGCCGGTGATTTTGAAAAAGCTCTCGACAGTCAATTACAAGCAATGAATTATGCGGCCGGTCCCTCTGCGTATCAAAGAAATGCGGGAATTTACTGGCGGACGTCCAATCAAGAAGCTTTGACAGATTCAATCAAAACTTATACAAAAGAACGCATTCATTACACAATGATGAATGATACCGAGGGTGCGAAAAAATTCCAGCCCGAGGGAATGACCATGATTGGATGTAATTCTAATATGAATCCATGTATGGCTATTAATGAACCTATGGATAACACAAGTTTTACGTGGAATGAATGGGAAGTGGATGGAATCAACGTTTACTTTAATCAAGCCATGGATATGGCTATTACCACCTACACAAGCACCGGAAATTATACAATGAATGATTCAGGAGATGATGTGGATTATCACACCCGGGCATCTGAGGTTTGGCTGTTGGAAGATGGCGGTTGGAAGCTGGTTCACTCCAATTTTGCCCCCATGCCGGATGGGGATGGATTACCGAAAATGTAAAAATACCGAGTTACTCTACGAGCGCTGTCTTATAGCAGCGCTTTTTTTGTGTCTAATACCTCTTCTTGGAAATTCGGTTATTCGTAATCGGGTTTTGAGCCGGGGAGACAAAGCGGTTAACCTCATTTTTTCGAAGCTTTCTGTGTTTGGTCTCTCGTCCTGAAACTCTGCGTCTCCATCGCCTGAAACTATTCTCTTTGAGATTACGACGCATAAAATCGATTACCTCATCTTCGCTTAAGCCAAACTGGACTTCAATCGCTTCAAAGGGAGTTCGATCTTCCCATGCCATGCCTATGATTCGATCAGCTTCGTGAGGCTCGATGCTGTACTTTTCTTTGTAATCCGTGCTCATAAGAATTCATTTTTGTTCATCCGAATAAGCACTATTTATGATCAAACCGTTCGGTAGGTTACCTCTTTTTTGAGATAATTTCACAATGAACCAAACCATTCAGCAAACGATTGCCACCAATTCATTCCGGTCAGGTTAAAGAAGATGGGTATTTCTATAATCAGGTAAAGAATCAAGAGACTCGGATACACCCATTTTGCTTTTCTATTATTGCGATCCAGGATGGAAAGAACAACCAGGATGAGGTTGACAAGCATAAATGTAATCACCTGATTGCTAAAAGGAGTATTTAGATCTGCTATATTGAAAAGCCGAGCAAATATTGGGTCAATAAATGTAAAGGATGTTGCAATCATACATCTCGAATGGATTGCTTTTGTTTTTCGATAATAGACTGCACATCCATAGGTGATAGCAAACAAAAATGCCAATGAGAGCTGTAAATAGAGGATGTATGTTTGAATAGGATAGAAAGATTCAGAAGCATGAATAAGATTGTTATGAGCGAGCAGGCCTATACTAATTACTACAAAGGGTGCTATCAGGTATGAGATCTTACCTGCAAACCGATGCAAATCAAGCCGCCGGGATTTAATGAGATAGGGTTGAACAATCAACATGCCAAACCAAAGAACCGCAAAGAATACATGAAGATGGATGTAGAATTCACTATCAAAGAAAACAGCAAAATAGGTTGGCCAGAATGCCACAATAGAGATGAGCAATAAGCCAACAAACACAATGCTTGAATTTGTGTAATCCAGCCTTACCCTGTTCATAAATCCCTCATTCTTTTTAGTTTTAATATTATCAGTGATTAGCTGGAGAAAAGCAAAAGTTGGTGAAGGCTGAGCATTTAATTCGTGTTTATTTGCTTGATGAACTGTTTTAGTTTATTAAATTGGCATCTGTTGAATAACACATAAAAAAAACATGTATCAATTATTAATTATTCAGATATGGAAATTTTAGGAATAGATGTCGGTGGATCAGGAATTAAAGGAGGAATTGTAGATATAAAACGAGGTGAAATGATTACCGAACGCTATCGAATTCCAACTCCAAAGCCGGCAACACCTTCAGCTGTACTTGAAACTATTGAAGCGATAATTAATCACTTTAAATGGCAGGGAGCGGTAGGTTGTGGATTTCCAGCTGCTGTGAAACATGAAATTGTTAAAACAGCTTCAAATATCGATGATTCGTGGATTGGTGTAAACGCCTCCGAAAAAATTGAGAAGGGTACAGGCTGCCCCACCCACCTTGTGAATGATGTAGATGCTGCCGGGTATGCAGAGGTGGGGTTTGGAGCGGGGGAGAATCGTTACGGGACTATATTTTTAGCTGCTTTTGGGACCGGTATTGGCACAGCTGTTTATCACAATCAACAGTTGGTACCAAATACGGAATTAGGGCATATACCGATGCATGGTATGGCGGCAGAAGAGTATGCAGCAAATTCAGTCAGGAAAAAAGAAGATTTAAGTTGGAAGGAGTGGGGTGGAAGAGTCAATGAATACTTGCAGTTAATTGAATTCCTGTTTTGGCCGGATTTGATCATTATCGGTGGCGGTGTCAGTAAAAAATTTAAGAATTATAAAAATTATCTTGATTTGGATACCGAAGTTGTCCCGGCCCAAAGTCGTAATCATGCGGGTATTATTGGTGCTGCACTTGCTGCCTCGGTAAAACAGGAGATATAGGTATATTTTTAATAAAAAAGCCCCGCTAACCAAAACAAAGCGGGGCTGTGATATCTCTTGATTTGTTTTCTGCTATTAATTATTCGTCCCCGCCAGAATGGCTCATCTCTTCATTGAGTCTCATAATATACATCCAGGAATTTTCTACAGAGTTTCTGTAATCTTCCAGGAGTTCGCCACGTTTATCTTCGCCTTCTGTTTCGGCAACAATAGACCACGCACTTTCATAAGGATCATCCAATGCTTCCATGTTTTCATATGGAAACACATTCATATAGTGAAAACCATCCGGCCCACCGCCGTGTGATTCATACCATAAAGACCGTTTGCTGCCTTCTGCTTCTTCAATAATTTCCATCACTTCGGAGGCCAGTGAATTGAATAATCCCCAGTTGTTTACCCGAAAGAAGGCAACTTCCACAACCGTATTTTGTGATTCACCGGGAGTCATGCTCCATTCCGGTTTGGTCCAGGAGAAGTGATCTTCATAGCTTTCAACTGCCGGGTAGATCAGTTCTGCCGCTTGCCGGTAACATGCTTGGCCTGCCGGATCTTCAGCGGTGAATTCAGCCCAACTTGCAGAGTATGATGTCAGGTAGTAAACCGTACCCTCCCCGTTCATTCGATTCCACATATTCCAGGTCCATTCCCCATCATTTTCCAGGTAGCAAGATTTCCATGCTTTTACTCCTTCCTGGAAGGCTAAATTTTCACCTAATTTCACATGGAATTCAGTTATGCTCAACAGCATCGGTTTATTTTCAGAATCGTCCTGTGCCTGTAAATTTGTACCCATTCCCACAAACAGAAATGCACACATCACAAATTGAATTGCCCATTTACCAATCTTTAGTCTGATCATAATATCTATAGTTTTTTATTAGCCTACTCTTTAGAGATGGATTTTCGGCTTCGTCCAATTTTACTTAAGTGAAGATGGGATTGGGACAGGGAAAAGTCTTGTACTTTTAGCAGAAATGTTTGGACTTTTTTAAGAGAAAGGTTTTAGGTGTCTCTCAGTTGTATATGAGTGAGATCATTTTTTAAACGGTGTTTAAAATGATGAAACCAATTTCTAAATGAATTAACTCTTTGTCTTTGTTAGCTCAATTGTATTTCTGAACAGGGAAGAAGATTCTTTGGATTGTGTAATTTTTTCATATCGAAGGGTTACATGATCCCCCTCATGAAAGGAAACCTGGTAATTAAACAGATCCTGTCCGGTTTGATAGTCAATAATCAACTCCTCATTTTTTTGTTTATAATTCCAGGTGATTGGATTGTCTACCAGTGAAACTCCCGGTACAAGAATTGTAACTAAACCAGATCCTTCATTCATAAATCGAAAGAACCCGGCGTCCTCAGCGGTTTGATCATTGATAACTTCATTATCAATTTCAGTGATTATCCTGTACGATTCGATGGTCTACTCTCCTGTAAAATCGAATTTGTCATTTTGTTGAGCCTGCTTCGATCAGGCTATTTGAGCAGTTTTCGGGGTATAGTGCTGGGTTTGTTCGCCTGATTCATCCAATTGGCTTATGTATCGCTGAATACGCCTCATATTCACCCATATGGCCCGACACCATGCCCATAATTTATGTTTGATTAATCCCCGATAGCACGTTTTATCGGAACGCAAGGTGTGGGTCAGGTGCCAGATACTCGCCTCCACATTATTACGTTTGTTGCGTTCGCTCGCCGGGCGCTCGGCTATTGCCTGCCGTCGGGCCGAGGCCCGAATGGCCGATTGTCCGAAATACCTGCAGGGCTGGCTCTCGTCCAGCCGAATCCTCCATCGCTGTTCGGTGGAGTTTTTCTGGCGGCGAGCCGGCTCGGCGGGATGGGTGTTACCGGTTTTCGTATCATACACGGTTACTCCCTGCTCGGTTTCGGTAAGCTCAAAGCGGGAGGGGGCGCCCTGAATACCACTCAATACCATCTCAACGTGCTGCTGGTCAGCCTCCTGGTCTTTGTCTATGCTTCGATTATAGGCTCCATCGGCGTAGCAGGTGTCCACCTGGCGGCCGGTACGCTGTTCGGTGGCCTCAATGGCCGGGGCCAACATGTCTGTATCGCTGCAATCGGCCGGGGCAAGGTGCACATCGGTAATCAACTGTAACTCCTGTTCCTCGTCAATCGTCTCGGTCAGGTTCACGGTGTAGCCTTTGACCGCCTGGCCGCCTTTACGCCGGTAGCTGCACTCCGGATCATCAGGCGACTGGATGCTGTCGGCGGTGATCTGCTGGGTATCCCGTGCGCTCACCTGCCCTGAATCATCATCATCCTCATCGATCGTATATTGTTCGGTAAAAACCTGCTTCAAAAGATCGTATGTAGAACTGTCCTCGCAGCTGTACGTATCCAGAAGACTGGCCACCAGGCCTCCAAGGTCTTCCAGCCGCTGTTGAATCTCCTGGTGGGTGGAGCGGTAAACGGTGCTCTGAGCGTCCTCGGCGGCCAGCTCCTGCATCGCCTGGTAGGCCGATTGGGGGGCAATTTCCTGAGCCTGTTCGGAAAGACTTCGCCAAAACACCTTCAGCGTCCGGCAGACCAGCTCAAAGCGGGAAAAACTGGCGATGTTGCTGCCGATCAGTTTGCTGTCCATACGGATTTTCTGCCCGCCAACATCAAACTCAAGCAGCTGATCACTGGTCATGGCCCCAAACACCCGGCCAAGCAGGTCCGTGCCGTGCTCGCGATCATACTCATAGATACGCTTTCGAAACAGGTAATAGGTAGATTCGGTGGGAGGTGGGTCGTTGAGATTGACAAGTCCCAGGGCCTGGCGGAACAGCAGGTGGAACCGGCAGGCTTCAAAGAGCTGCTCATCGCTGAATCCAAATCCGTCTTTAAGGATCATCATCCCCACCAGCTGCCGGACCGGGGCGTTGGGTGCGCCCATCTGATCGTCAAACAAAACATGGAAGATCGATTCATCGATTTGGCTGAATACGTGTTCGTAAAAGGAGTTATGCCATCGATGGGGATCGCGAAGCTGACGCTGGCGGCGCTCATCGAGATGCTGGCCAGCCGAGGATAACAGGTCAATCTGAGGGTGTTTTGGAGATTTTCTAAACATAGTATCTAACTGTTATTTATGAAGTTAGAATATACAAAATAGACCTCGAAATATCTAAAAATACACCGCTTTAATTCTTGAATACTCACCAAAATTAAACGACAAATTGGCCAATATTATGGCCCTTCGGTATTTTAAATAAAACATTTCAACTAATCCGTAAATAGATATAAACCAATATAATAAGATATATAAAATATGTTATAACTATAAAGTTAAACCAAATGGTTGAAATATATAGATAGACGTTCTACATTACTTCTGTAGTAATCACAAAAAAGTGTTATGCCAATAGAAAAACAGACAGAGGAACAGATCTTTTTAGCTGCGCAAAGAGTCTTCCAGCAGAAAGGATTTGCTGGAGCCCGGATGCAGGAGATTGCCGATGAAGCGGAGATTAACAAGTCGATGCTTCATTACTATTATCGAAGTAAAGAGAAGTTGTTTTTAGAGGTATTCCGGTCAAGCGTAAAGAAGATCTTTCCTCAACTCATTGCCATCCTTTCTTCGGATGATGAATTGGACGTTAAAGTGAAAAGAGTGGTAGAGTTCTATTACAACACCTTCAGAAAAAATCCCTACTTGCCGTCATTTGTTATTCACGAGATGAATCAGCATCCAAAACGTTTTAAAGAGTTTATCTCTTCGCTGGACATTGAAATACCACATCAGTTTGCTGAACAGTTAAATCAAGAGATTGAGAAGGGAAGAGTGTTGCCCATGAAGCCGATCCATTTTTTGATCAATATTGTATCACTCTGTTTGATGCCGGTCATCGCCCGCACGATGGTACAAACTCTCTTCTCGCTTGATGATGATGAATTTGATAACTTTCTGGAGGAGAGAAAGGAACTTGTTCCAAAAATTATATTTAGCGGGGTGCAGCCATGAAATGGTCATTAATTTTAATCCTGCCGCTGTTGTTCGGCTCACACTTGAATGCCCAATCACCACGTGATACACTGACCCTGGAGGATTGCTACAAAATCTTATACAGGGAGAATCCTGTAGTGAATAAAATAAGGACGAGCCGACAGATTGCAGATCTGAATAAACAAATTGCAAAAACTGGCTGGTATCCGGATGTAGAACTAAACGCCAGTGCAAGCTATCAATCAGAGGTCGTAGAATTTCCATTTGAGTCTCCCGGTTTTGATATACCCACTTTCAGTAAAGATCATTACAACATTTCACTGAATATAACCCAACCCATTTTTGATGGTGGGCGAACCCGGGCTTCCAAACAGCTTGAGGATGATAACGGGGAAATTACAGAAGCCTCGCTTGAGTCGGACTTGTTGAGACTAAAGGAACAAGTAGATCAGATCTATTTTGGAATCTTAATTCTCGAAAAGCAGAGGGAAATTGTAGGATTAGCTGTTTCAGATATGAAAGAACAGCTTGAAATAGTTCAAAGCCAAGTTGAAAATGGTGTACTGCTTCCGGGAAATGAAGCTACGCTCAGGGCCGAGATTCTAAATAGAGAACAACAACTCACAAAAATTGGGCGCGACATAGTCGCGGGATATGAAGCACTCAATGAAATTTTAGGAGGTGAAACACCACTTATTCCCACATTGATTTTGCCTGAAAAGAAAAATTGGCGGGAGCAGGATTTAATATCAACACGTCCGGAACTGGAAATTCTTGATGCCAGAAAAGATCTGTTTGAGACTCAGGAGCAACTCACGAATGCAAGTAAACTCCCACAAGTGTCACTGTTTGCCCGGCCATTTTATGGGCGTCCGGGATTCAACCTGTTTGAGGATAATCTTCAATTCAACTGGATTGTAGGAGTACAGGCCCGATGGAGTTTGAAAACGGCTCAAAATGCCTCTGTAAAAACGGATCTGCTTCAACTCCAAAGAAAGAATCTTGAAGAGGATCGAACGCTCTTTAAACGACAACAGAATACTGCACTAAGCCGTCTTAAGCAGGATATTAATGGATTTGAGGAGCAGATTGAAAGGGATAAAGAGATCGTGGAACTGCGAAATCAGGTAGCTGAAGAGAAGAAATACCTGGTTGAAGAGGGGAGCGCAACCGTTACAGAATATATCACGGAATTGAATGAATATATCCGGGCTCAGTTGCAGCTTGAGCTGCGAAAAATTCAGAAAATACAAGCAATTATTAATTACGAAACAGAACAGGGATGGAGATGGAACTGAAAAAATGGTCACTCACACTTTTAGGTTTGATGGTTTTAATTTCCTGTTCGGAAGAGAACGGCTCAGATGCATTTGGACAGTTTGAAGCAGATGATGTCATCATCTCGGCAGAGGTAAACGGACGTCTGCTTAATTTCGATATTGAAGAAGGCCAGCGATTAGAAGAAGGAGCACAAGTTGGACGTATTGATACGACTCAGCTTCATCTGCAGAAAGAAGAACTGTTAGCTTCCATCTTCTCAATACAAACGAATCTGAACAAACTGGACGCACAAAAAGCAGTGCTGCAAACCCAGCTTCAAACGGCTCAGAAAGAGCTGAACCGCTTTCGATCTCTCCAAAAAGAGAATGCGGCAACTCAACAACAGATCGATTCGGCCGAAGGTAAAGTGAATACCCTCCAAAAACAGATTGAATCCATTGATGTGGAGAAGAGTTCAGTCGCGGCGGAGGTCAACCGGATTGAAAAGAAGATTGCACAGATCGACGATCAGATCAATCGGGCTATGATAACAAACCCAGTGAACGGAACGGTGTTGAACAAGTTTGCAGAGGAGCATGAATTGATTGGGCAAGGTAAACCTTTGTACAGAATTGCCAACCTGGATGAGATGATTCTGCGTGTATACATCTCTGGGGCACAGCTGCCGCAGATTCAACTTGGGGAGAGAGCAGAAGTGTTGTTTGATAAGAATGTAACAGAGAATCAACGAAGAGAGGGACGTGTAAGCTGGATTGCATCTGAAGCAGAATTTACTCCCCGAATGATTCAGACCAAAGAGGAGAGAGTTACACAGGTGTATGCCGTAAAAGTCCGGGTGGATAATCCGGACGGAAAATTGAAGATAGGCATGCCCGGTGAGGTCAGATTTGCATCAGATAAAATTGAAAATGAATAGAAATTAAACACTTAGGAGACAATAATGAATTGGAATACTTTCAAAAGGATCATTCAAGAAGTCGATCAGGCAATTGAAGAATTTGTCAGTAAAACAGTTGATGAACTGGAAAAGACTTACCAAAGTGAGTGAAAAGTTGAAACAAGGCTTCCCCCCTTCGAAGGGGGAACTCCTCAAAACGTGATTGCAGGGCCAAAAACAAAATACTGACACTACATGGCTTCAAATTAGAGATTCATGAAGAACGCAGTAGAAATATCAAATATCTGTAAATCTTATGAGGATGTTCAAGCCCTGCGGGAGATCTCTTTTGAGGTAGAAAGGGGAGAATTGTTTGGTTTGATAGGACCGGATGGAGCCGGAAAAACATCTCTCTTCCGAATTCTTACTACTTTACTTGTGCCGGACGCCGGAGAAGCTCATGTACTGGGAATGAATGTAGTTGATGATTACAGGAAAATCAGGCCGATTCTTGGTTATATGCCCGGGAAGTTCTCACTCTACCAGGATTTAAGCGTTGAAGAGAACATTCGATTTTTTGCATCAGTATTTGGAACTACACTTGAACAAAATTACGATCTTGTCAAACCGATCTACAAACAACTGCAGCCCTTTAAAAACCGATTGGCCGGTGCACTTTCCGGTGGAATGAAACAGAAACTGGCATTGAGTTGTGCACTTATACACAAACCGGAACTGCTGATTCTGGATGAACCTACAACCGGTGTTGATGCGGTCTCACGAAAAGAGTTTTGGGAGATGCTTCACCTCCTAAAACAGCAGGGTATTACCATTATGGCGTCTACTCCCTATATGGATGAAGCTGATCAGTGCGACCGGGTAGCCCTTATTCAAAATGGAAAGATTTTGAAAATTAACACACCAGGTGATGTAGCAAAATCATTTTCGTCAGATCTTTATGGCATCAAATCAAAACAGAGGTTCCGATTGATCCAGGCACTACGCGATTACGAGTTTGTAAAATCAGTTCATCCGTTCGGTGATTCTGTTCATTATTCTGATCAACGAGAAGATCCAGATACAAGCGAAATTTTGAACCACCTGAATAGCCGTGGTATTGAAGATGCAGAGATTCGGAAAATAGAATCAGACATTGAAGATACATTCATGGAATTGATGGAAAAGGAGCAGAGCCATGTATGAAGCTGCCATTCAAACCCGAAATCTGACCAAAAAATTTGGTGATTTTACAGCGGTTAATCAGGTTTCATTTGAGGTAAAACAAGGGGAGATATTTGGTTTTCTGGGAGCTAACGGAGCTGGAAAAACCACAGCCATTAAAATGCTGACAGGGATACTTTCTCCCACATCCGGAGAAGGAGATGTTGCCGGGTTAGATATTTATACTGAATCCGAAGCGATTAAAAAAAAGATCGGGTATATGAGTCAGCGTTTTTCCCTGTACGACGATTTGACTGTAAAAGAGAATATCCGGTTTTACGGCGGAGTCTATGGTTTAAATCGCGAAACACTTCGCGATAAGTATGTCGAAATCCTGGAAAAAGTGGGTCTTGAGGGATCCATGAATAGCCGGGTTGGTTCACTTCCATTGGGCTGGAAACAGAAACTGGCGTTTTCGATTGCGCTATTGCATGAACCGGAAATTGTGTTCCTGGATGAACCGACAAGTGGAGTCGATCCCATCACCCGCCGACAATTTTGGGAGATGATCTATAAAGCCTCCGGGGAGGGTGTAACCGTATTTATAACAACTCACTACATGGATGAAGCTGAATATTGTGATCGTGTATCGATCATGGTAGATGGAAATATAGAAGCGCTGGATTCTCCCGCTGAGTTGAAGAGATCATTTTCTGCTGATTCTATAGAGGAGGTTTTTATTGAACTGGCAAGAGGTGCCGAAAATAGTGATAAATAAAATGATGGCAACAATGAATTCCCCCTTTGAAGGGGGAGAGAATCAACAAAGTTGATTCAGGGGGATGGCCGAAAGCAACCAAAGAATTTATGACTAAAAAATTCAAACATTTGGGATACAATAAAGAGCTAAAAGAAATTGCTCGAAAGCTTAGAAAGAATTCTACACCAGCTGAAATACGACTTTGGACAAAGCTATTGCGTGCTAAGAAAATGAAGGGCTATCAATTCTTAAGACAAAGGCCTGTATTGAATTATATTGCAGATTTTATGTGCAAAGAGTTGAAGCTAATTATAGAAGTAGATGGGGAGAGCCATGAGTCTGAGAATCAATGGTATAAGGATAAGTCAAGGCAAAAAGAATTGGAAGATTATGGATTTACCATATTAAGATTTTTAGATGAAGAAGTTTTTAAAGACTTGAAGAATGTGAGCAGAGTGATTGAACAGTGGATAGAGAGCCATCCCCCTGCGCCCCCTTCAAAGGGGGATTTTCCCAATCAAAGAAATTAAATCAAGTAAACAATGGAAGCATTTAAAGGATTTGTTACCAAAGAATTCAAGCAGATCTATCGCGATAAGCGTACGATATTGGTACTTTTTGGGATGCCTGTGATCATGATGATCCTTTTTGGCTATGCGATTCGCAATGAGATTCAAAGTGCAAAAGTTGCTGTTCTGGATCTGTCGAAAGACACTATGACGAGAGAGTTGATCCAAAAAATTGAATCGAATCCATCTTTCGAGATTACAAACTATTTACAAACCTACAGTGAAGTTGAACCGCTCTTCCAGGAGGGAAATGTAAAAGCCGTACTTATTCTTGAGAAGGATTTTGAGCAGAAAATAGTACGAACATTGAATGCACAAATTCAGATGATCACAGATGCCACCGACCCAAACCTTGCGGGACTTTTGCAGGCATATACATCGAGAATTGTTCAGGATTTTAACAGCGAACTGAATCGTGACAGGTCAATAAAACAAGCCGGGCTTACCCCTGAAATCAGAATGATGTACAACCCCGAACTGAAAAGTGTAAATCTTTTTGTACCGGGTTTAATTGCGGTGATTCTCATGCTTATTTCTGCTCTTATGACGTCCATCTCTATCACCAGAGAAAAAGAGATGGGAAATATGGAGATTCTGCTGGTATCGCCGTTAAAAACTCATCATATCATCATCGGTAAAGTATTGCCATACCTGGTTTTATCACTTGTCAACGTAATTACAATCCTTTTGCTTGCGATCTTTGTATTCGGTGTCCCGTTTGAGGGATCATATATCCTGTTTTTTGCGGAATCTCTGCTCTTTATTCTTACAGCACTTTCGCTGGGTGTTTTTATCTCCGCCGTTGCCAATAATCAACAAACGGCAATGATGGTTTCCCTGGCTGGCCTGCTGCTGCCAACGGTTCTTCTGTCAGGATTCATTTTCCCGATCTCAAGTATGCCCTATCCGCTGCAATTGATTAGTCACATTATTCCAGCAAAATGGTTTTTAATTATCGTCAGAAGCATCATGCTGAAAGGAGGGGGCATCTCAATCCTTTGGTTCCAAACAGTGATATTGATGGCCATTACTCTGTTGTTTATGGGACTCAGCATGAAGCGATTTAACGTGAGACTGCAATGAAAACTATTCAATTTATACTTCAGAAGGAGTTTCTTCAGATTTTCCGTAACAAGGCGATGCTTCCTATTCTGTTTGTTATGCCAATTGTTCAGCTTTTAATTCTATCATTTGCAGCTACATACGAACTGAAGGAAGCCACTTTTGCTCTTGTGGATTTTGACCAATCATCTCTCTCACGCGAACTAAGTTCCCAATTCCAGGCAACAGGATATTTCAGTCTGGAAAACAAAAGTTTTAATACTGATGCAGCTTTAGAAAAACTGAAAGCCGGAAACGTCAATATGATCTTGACTATTCCGGAAGATTTCAGCCGAAAATACCTGCAGGGAGAGTCTGTGTCTATTCAAATGCTAATTGATGCGGTAGATGGATCGAAAGCCGGCATGATACAGTCGTACGGGTCGTCTATAATTCGTGACTTTAACCAAAATCATGCCCGGGAGGTGCAACTCATTTCATCACGAACGGGGCCTCAACCCATGCAGATCGGACTGATTCCAATCAACTGGTATAATCCCGATCTTGATTACATCACCTTCATGGTACCTGGAATTTTGGTTGTGTTGGTATCAATGATTGGCCTGTTTTTATCGGGAATGAACATTGTCCGTGAGAAGGAGATCGGAACTATTGAGCAGCTGAATGTTACACCCATTAAGAAAAGTCACTTTATAACCGGCAAAATTATACCATTCTGGATTATCGGAATGTTTGATTTAATCATTGGCCTTGCCCTTGCAAGATATGGTTTCCAGATTCCATTTCTTGGAAGCCTGGTTCTTATTCTGATTGTATCAGGTATTTATCTGATTGTTATACAGGCACTTGGGCTATTCATCTCAACTGTAACGAGCACTCAACAACAAGCAATGTTCATTGCCTGGTTCATCATGGTTGTGTTCATCCTGATGGGCGGACTCTTCACTCCAATTGAAAGTATGCCAATATGGGCACAGAACTTAACGCTTGCAAATCCCGTAGCCTGGTTTATAAAAATGATGAGAATGGTTCTGCTGAAGGGATCCGGCTGGCAGGAGATCCAGCATATGGTGTTCCTGCTGATTGGAATGGGCGTACTGTTTTATGGAGTGGCGATTAACCGGTATAAGAAGACGGCTGGTTGATTTCTCAATTTGATCTTTAAAAAAACTTCGGTGAGCTTAATTTCAGAACGACATTTTGGCACGAGTTATACTGCTTATTCATTTCATGAAACTGTAAAAAACCGGGAAGATCATGTAAATCTGCCTATTCTTCATCATCAATCAAAAAAATGCAGTTCTTTTCGAAATGCTGGAAGAACATATTCAAGTCTTTCAGCATAGCGAATAGTGCTGTTGTACAAGCTTTTTGAACACCAACAATTAAAAAGCTGGTTTTACCGAAATAACCGAATTATCCACATGTTGCTCATTTTTTTTATGTTAAACCAATTCATAATGATTGAATTAGCTGGTTGAACTCTCGAGATTCAAAATTAGAATTTTCACGTTTTACAGCAGTTGCAATGGTGTATTCATCTAAGTTTTTACTATCAAGTGTCCATTGTTTTGGAGTTTCAAAATTTTGTTGAATATGATTAATTTGAACAGGCTCATTGGATAGTAAGGTCACTTCAAAATCGTTCAGTGGATAACTCAAACCTTCGCCAACGGCTTTGATAAACGCTTCTTTGCGTGTCCAGCAATTGAAGAAGACATTTCTTTTTTTTTCAGGGTAGACTTGTACTAATTTCTGATATTCTGTCTCACAAAAAAATCGTTTTGCTAGATCATCATACTCCACTTTTCGATTTAAGTTTTCAATATCTACACCAATTTCCGAGTCTTCAGTTACAGCAATAACAGCCATTGTATTCGTATGACTTAGATTAAATTGTAACTTCTTGTTTTTTAAAAAGGGTTTGCCAAATGAAGTTAATTCATACTCTATCTCACTTGGTTTTTCAGAAAGGTAGCGGGATAAAATGAGTCTTAAAGCATTATGCGACTGGTAAAATGTTTGCTTGTCTTGTGAAAAGTAGAAACCATTCCATCTCTTTCTCTCTGCAGCAGAAAGAAAATTCGGTAATGAATTGTAGTTTGTTTCCACTACCCAAATATGAACAGTGTTTCTATTTAATTTCATCACCAATAATTTTTTCGATGATTTGAGCCATTTCTGTAACAGAATTACCCTCAAAAATGTTTTTGTGGTCACTACTAACTTGATAGGTTTTTAATTCATGTTTACTTAAAGTTTCCCAAACATCAATATGATAATTTTTATCTTGACGATTTGTAAATTCACTTGAACGAATCAAATGAATATTTGTTTGAAGAGGATTCCAATGGTATTTATACTTGATTCTGCCCAGATTCAAACTAATTCTTTCTAAGTGATTTTCTGTGTCACTTTCAGATTCCATAATGACTTCCTCTGAATGGTTGTTTGTGCTGCCACCAAATTTTACACTTATTCGCTCTAAATTTCTTTGAAAAGTTTTTGTAATTGCTTGCCAATCGTTCTTTAATATTTTTTTCCCAAATCTTAATATTAGATCTCTTTTATTTTCGTTAATAAGCTTTTGCCTTTGAAACCAAGGCAAAGCAGCTGAGTCAACGATGACTATTTCAACATCTAAGTTTTGTTCTTTCGCTATTCTTGCAATTTCTAGACAAACAACATTACTAAAGCAATATCCTAGTACATAAAATTTTTGTTTCTTGGTAATGTTCAGTATTTCTTTAAAATAGTCGTGTGCCATTTCTTCTATGCTTTGGTGCATTTCACCACCATCAAGTCCTTTGGGCTGAATACCGTAAACTGGATAATCTTTACCAAATGATTCCGCTAATTTTTTATACAAAAAAACATGTGCTCCCCCTGCATGAATACAGAATAAAGGAGGTTTTTCACCACTTACTTTTAAAGGAACGATACTGCTAAACTCCTCTTCTGCATCATCACTCACTAATTTACTTAATTGATGAATCGTTGGATGATTAATGAGAACAGACGGCAATAACGTTTTATGAATATTTTGTTCAATTTCACGAAATAATTGTAAAGCTTGTATTGAATTACCCCCGAGTGCAAAAAAATTGTCCTTTATTCCAATTGGATGGATGCCCAATACTCTTTCCCATATTTTCGTAAGTTCTAGTTCAGTAGTTGTCGTTGCGCTTTCAAAATTACGGGTTGTTTCTTGCTGAGTATCCTCTTTAATATTTACAGTTGGCGGTTTACCTAATGTAGTCGATATTTGATCGATACTTTGTTCATTATTATCTCTTAAAAGTTTATGAAAGGTGAAGAGCAACTGTTTGGCTAAATCACCATCTACTTTATTTTCATTCCAAACGCAATACAGTTTGATCGTTTCTCCCGGAACTACTGCAATTGTAATTGGATAGGTTGTCGTTAAACCACTTTCATAATTCTTAACATCTAAATGCTGACTTTCAATATCATCCTGAACAAAATTTTCAACAACTAAGAGTGTATCAAAAAGATTTGGATTGCCCTCCCAGTTATACCACTCTTTGATTTGGTCAATATTGGTGCTCTCAAAATTTCTTGCCTTTGCATGATGTTTTTGAACCTGCTTTGCTGCTTCTACAAAGCTTTGATCCGGTTGAAAATGATGTATAACGGGCAATACATTAGACAATAGCCCAGCGATATTTTCGATGCCCGGAAAATCATATGCTCTGCCTGAAACCACAGTGCCAGTGGCAACCCGGTTTTTCTGATGAAACCATAGAAGAGTGAGCAACCAAGCGGTTTGCAAAAGTGAAGTGAGCGTTAAGTGGTTTTTTCTTGCAATGTCCTGAAGTTCATTGCCAGGTATAAACACCTCATGAGATTTAAAATTCTGTTCTGATGGATGATCTATGTTAAAACTAGAAATCCTGTTTGGAAATAGTTGACCATCAATCAGATCTTTCCAAAACTGTTTGGCTTCATTATGCTTTGAATTTTTCTCAACTGCTTTATAATAATCTATTATTGTGGGATTCGATGGAGCAAAGTCCAGTTCGTCCCCGTCCATCAATTGATCATAGTATCGAAAAACATCTTCTAAGATCAGTCTGCTTGACCAGCCATCTAATAAAATGTGGTGACAAGTCCACAAGAGCTGATAATGATGGTCATTCTGCTTCAGAACAGTAACTTGCGAGACTGGGGCTTCATGGAGAGGTAATGGTTTTCTTAAATCGTTTAACCTATAATTCTTTGCGGATTCATCTGGATGATGATCGCCCTCTAATTCTATCCAATTAACTTCCAGGTTTGCATCTTGTTGTACAACCTGTAACTCCTTGCTTAGGTTTCTCCATTGAATGGAGGTGCGCAATACATCATGTTGTTTGACGACTGCATCCCAAGCCTTTCCAAATACCGATTGGTTGATCTTTCCTTCAATTGTACATCTTACTTGAATAATTCCACTGTCATCAGTCGCTGATAAGTGATGAAAAAGTAGAATTTTTTGATTGTAAGTTAATGGAAATACGTTCTGTACTTTGGCTTTAGTCATAATGTGAATTACAAATCAAACAGTTTTGATAATTCGTTGAGGTCGGTATCACTTAAATCATCAACATTGTCATTAGACACGTTATTGCGCTCTTTTAATTGCTCTGTAACAGCAAACAGTTGTTGTTTTACATCATTCAATAGATCTTTTGCATTTTTTGAAGAATAGAGTTCTTGAGGGTGCAGAAACTTAATCTGTAATTGACCTTCTGCGATACCTGCTGAAAAATCAAACGGACTAAACACTTTGCACTTTACATTTCTCGCTTCTTCAGCAATGTATCGGTAGGAATCGATGTGGTTAAAATTTTGCGTTACTAATTTGCCAATGTAATTGTAACTAATCGGAAATTGACTGAACATTTTCAGGCTTTCCACTTGTTTCAGGTACTTCAGTACACCAAACCCAATTCCAAAGTTTGGTGTTTCTCTTAGAGTTTCGATCAATTGAGAGGCATTCTTATCTCCTTTTTGAATTGTGAACTTTCTGGGATAGGAAGAGGTGAACCAACCCACAGAATCTGATAATGATATTTGATTGGGCAGTTCCCGACCGTTGTGTTCCAAACCCATCATGATCTCTGAGATCTCTAATTTTTTATTTATTGCCAATAAAAGAGAAGCCAAAACAATCTCTTCCATTTTATAAGATGAATCTTGACTAAACCGGATTAATTCTTTGGTATTCTCTTCGGTTAGCTCAATGGTTTCTTGTTCTAATTTATGCTCTCTGATATCCGATTCATAAAATGATTCCCAAAATTCCAGTTGACAATATTGATCTTCCCAAAAAGACAATTCATCATCAAAAAATCCATCTTCATTCAATTGTTCAAGATAGTTGGCGAACTGGCTATACTGATACGTTGGTTGCAGAACCGCTTTATTAGAAAGTTCCGCACTGATTTCTTGTAATATTTGATTGAAAGAAAAAAGATCCATTATAAGGTGATGGGCAATCAAGCGAACAGTAGTAGTCTGCTTTCCAGATAGTACAAGCACTTGAAAAAGATTATCTGCTGTTATATCTGTTTGCCGGATCAAGTTTTGGGTGAGTTCATGTTTGTCCCCCTGTTGAAAAAAGTGTAAAAATTGATGGGAACTATTCACAGATCTCTTTTCAGTAAATATTTGTTCATCATCATTGAAATAGGATCGTAAAGCCTGATGTCGCTGCATTATTGAATGAAACAGTTGCTTCCACTCATCTTCTGTTTTGTTTATATTTGTTTCAAACTCTAAAATTTGATGCCAATGATTGGGATGAGTCGTCATAAAATCAAAAAACCAATGCTGAATCGGACTTTTTGATGAAGTTGATGTAGCTTCTGGAAGGTCTTTCGTATTCCTTTTATTCTTTAAATAAGTAGAGATCTCTTTTATAGTTTGAGTCTCAAAAATTTGAGTTGGAGAAAGGTTGATCCCTTTTGCCTTTGCCTTTGAAACGACTCGAATGCTGCTAATTGAATCTCCGCCCAGGGCAAAGTAATTGTCGTTTACTCCTATATTTGATTGGCCTAATACCTCTTCCCAAATCTCGATCAGGTCCTTTTCTATCGTCGATAGTTCTTCGTTTTGCAATTTATCTTCCTCCCGATCTGTTTGAGAAGCTGTTTCCATCAGTTTCTTCTGATCAATTTTTCCATTGGGCAGTCGGGGAAATTCTTCAATCAACCGTATGGCAGAAGGAATCATGTAAACCGGCAGTAACTGTTTCAGCCTTTGTTGTAACTCTTTTTCTGAAATGCCGGGTGTTTGATGTTGCGTGACAAATGCGACTAATTTTTGTCGGCTATCGTCAAAAATTACAATTGCCCTCGTGATCTCATCGATTGAGGATAGGGCCTCTTCTATCTCTTTTAACTCTACCCGGTGCCCCCTGATTTTAACCTGGTTGTCGGCTCTCCCCCAAAAGTCAATATTTCCATCTTTTCTGAAGGAAGCCTGATCACCGGTTTTATAGAGTTTTCCATTCCCAAACGGGTTATTGACCCACTGATCATTATCTTCAGCTGCATTCCCAATGTATCCACTAGACACTCCTTCTCCGCCAATGTACAGATTTCCGGTCACCCCAACGGGTAGCCGGCGGTTGTTTTTGTCTAAAATATACGCCGTAGATCCGGGGATGGGATGACCAATGGGTACTCGAGTGACCGAGTCATCCAAGGATAATTTATGGGCAATGCACCAAACCGTTGCTTCGGTAGGGCCATATTCATTATAGAGATTCGTCGTTGGCAGGCTGCTAAAATGCTGTTCAACCGTACGGGTTGAACATGCCTCCCCGGCAACCATTACAACCTCCAGGCTCTTCAAAAGATTTACTTCCGTTTCGAGAAGCAGCACTTCATACAAGCTTGGCAAAAGCAACGTGTGACTTACTTTTTCATTGTGAATCACTTTGGCAACCTGCTTGATATCCTGCTCTGCTCTTTCCCGGGAAATCAGTAAATTACCTCCTGTTAACAGTGTCCAGTAGATTCCTGCAACGGAACTGTCAAAGGAGAAGGAAGAGAACAGCAGAAAACAGGATGGATTTACATTCTCATAAAAAATGGGGCGTGAAAATGTGGAATAGAATAAATTTTTGTGCGAGATGCTCACTCCTTTTGGCTTCCCTGTGCTTCCGGAAGTATAAATTACGTAAGCTTCATCGTCTATGGTATGGGATTTAATAAAACCGGATTCAGAAGTGTACACCCTCTCTATTATGTCAATCTCAATTTTTTTAATGTCTATATCTGAATCTAGATCTTCAATCAAATCAGATGATGTGATGACGAGTTCAATATTTGCATCCTTTATAATGTATTGAATACGATCTCCGGGATAAGATGGATCGAGCGGTACATAGCTGCAGCCGCTTTTCAGTGAACCCAGCATGGCGATTATCATATCAGCATTTCTGCCAAGGAAAAGCCCTACCCTTCCTCCGTTTTGCGAATACTCGTTTATTTTATTGGCTAGTGCAGTAGATCGATCATTCAGCTCTTGATAACTCATTTTGCCGTTCGAGTCGGTCACTGCCACTGCGTTTGAATGTTCAATTGCAATATTTTCGAACGCACGATCGATAGGAATGGGATCGATCTCAACGTCAGTTTCATTCCAGTTTTCAAATTGAGATTGTTCCTCCTCCGTCAGTATATCCAGCTCATCGATCTCTTGATCTAAATCTTTGACAACATCTTCCAATAATGTTTGAAAATGACCTTGCATTCGTTCAATCGTCTCCTCTTCAAAATAATCGGTTGCATATTCAAAAGTTATACTCAAATTCTTATTGTCATCTTCTACAAACATTGTCAAATCAAACTTTGCCACACCAATATCAAATGTCTCATAATCAAATTGTAAACCAGGCAAAGGTTGCTTTTCTTCTTCTTTGTGATGGAAGAGAAACATGGTGCGAAACAGAGGATTTTTGTGCACCTTCCTCTGTGTGGATAACTGACTGACGATCGTTTCGTAAGGGACCTTCTTGTAATCAAAAGCCTCTAAAACATCACGTTTAACTTCTTGTAGATATTCTTTAAAGGTTGCATCTGATTGAATATGAGTCTGCAATAGTACAGTCTCAATAAAAAAACCAAACAGCGATTCCCATTCTTTTCGGTTGCGATTGCTGATAGGTGTGCCAATATTTATTGTATCTGCTCCACTATATCGATGTAATAGAATATTATAGACTGCTAAGAAAAAGGTGAATAACGTAGTTTCTTGCTCTCTCGATGATTCTTTAATTTTTTTTGTGAGTTCAAGAGGAAGAACAATAGTGTTTATCTGCCCATTATGAGTAATCTCTGCAGGTTTTTTATCCACAGGCAGTACCGTTTCATCAGATGCATTAGAAAGCTTTTCTTTCCAATAATTAATTTCCTGTTCAGGAATGTCTATCTTACTCTGGTGATAACTATAGTCTAAATAATTATACTCATCTCCCAAAGTATCTTTCCCACCTTCTGAACCATTCTGGTTTTTATATTTCTCTAACAATTGCTTTCTAAAAATTCTCATTGACCACTCATCAGTGATGATGTGATGTAAGGTCAGCAATATCTTATGTTCAGTTTCAGATATTGAAACAATGGTTACTCGAAATAAACTATCCTGGGCAAGATCGAAAGAGTATCTCCCTTTTGCGAGGAAATACTCATTTAAGCTCTTTTGATTTGATATTTCTGATAGATCAACATGCTCGATTTGAACCTGATCTCCATCCTTATTAATGACTACTTCAGGTTCATGTTCACTGTTCAGTTTAAAGTTAAAAGAAAAAATTTCATGGTTTTGACAGACCTCATAAATACAATTTTTAAATTTTTCAATATCCCAATTCCCACGAAGTGTGTACAATTCTGAATAATTGTAAAATGGACTTGATGGATTTAATTGTTGTAAAAAAAATAACCTCTTTTGTCCATTTGATAATCGGTTAGGACGACTAGCCGGTTTTTTTTGCAGCTCATCAGAGTCGGACGCTTTTTGTTCCAGCCATTCTGCTAAGAGTTTCGACTTATCCATAAAATCAAGGTCTTATTATAAACCGACAATCGCCCGTACGGGAATATTCACATCAAAAAATCTTTCATAAGTCCAAATCAGTGACAATATGATCAACGCTGATGATGATAGAATCACAAAATAGGAGTAGAAGTTTGTTTTTCTCATAAAGAATAATACTGGAAATATAACGAGTATGATCAGTAATTGGCCAATTTCGACACCCAAATTAAAGCCAAATAGAGACAGAGCCATATACTCACCACTTAACCCTTTTTCAGCTAAAACTCCGGCAAAACCAAAACCATGAAAAAGCCCAAATCCAAGTGCAATTAACCACTCTTTATGATTAAAGACCGGTAGGATATTATGAAGTGCTGCCAAGGCAATGGAGAGTGCAATAATGGACTCTACAATTCGTGCATTCAGGTCAAAAACCCCAAGTGCTGCGAGGCTCAGTGTAATAGAATGCGCAATCGTAAAAAATGTGATCACCTTTACGATGTACCAAAAAGCAGGTTTAAATTTATCCACACCTTCCCACTGAGAGAATAATTCTGTGATCGAGGTACGATTTGGCAATCGATAAACCACAGCCGGCAATGCCAGGGCCATTATGAAAAAGATATGATCGATACCGATCCAGATGTGCCAAATGCCTAACTGAATCATGGCTATAAAGCCGTTCCAGGTATTCCCTTCAGATACATCTAAATTTACAGTTGTATTTTGGGGAGTAAAGATCGCTGAATGAATACTCTCATTGTCTATAATCCCTGCTTTCCAGTTGTACGCTTGTAAAAGGAGTGCGCGATGTTCATCGTCGATCTCGAAAAAGAGATCGTAAGTGATCTCTAAATTTTCTGGAGTTGTTGTCACATTATTTAATCTGAAGAGGATTCGGGAAAAAGTTCCCAGTGATCCGCCTTCGTTCAATACATCATAATCCACGAACGTGATGGAGTGATCACCCAGTTCAGAACGGATAGAAATATTTTCAAGGATATACTCATGGATTTGAGGAAGTATAGCTGCGAGGTCCTCTTTTGTAAAGTTTTTAGGAAGGTTTGTCCCCAATGCTGCATTCCACTCCTGGGCTTTGGCTTGCACATCACCTTCAATACCGTCCTGGTATGTTGAAAGGTACAGATAACTTTGATCCGGGTTATGCGCCTCTGCCAGATTAACTATTAAAAACAGACTTAGGGTGAGTAATATCTTTTTCATATTTCGATGTTGTGATCGTTTGTGTACCGATTAATTATTTTAATGATGATGTTAAACAATCATCCATTCAATTGACATTGCAATACCCTTCAGGTATACAATGATCTGTGAATATTTTTGCAGCCTTCATAGTATGTGATATCATCAATACTTTCAATTGATTTAATAAAGTCGTCACAGCTTATTTTTTTCTTATTCTCATCATCGTGCATCAAGTCATCGACGATACCATGCAAACAGCATATCCTATAGAAAAAGGGCTCATGCGAATATGAATTGTTATTTCCATATTTACAGAGCCCATTGTTATCTCATCTAATTAATTTCATCACTTTCACTTTATGCACTTTTCCATGGATTCTTTAGATTAAATCCTCCAGGTAAGTGAGAGTCGCACAGATCTTGGAATCACCGGATGAAAATGTATGTCGCCTACTTCTGGCCCCCCGCTTCGAAAGCGAGATGTATAGTAGTAACTGATATCCGTATTTGTCGTATCAAATACATTCAGCAGATTCAGATCTACTTGTACACTTCCAAAATCATAACCGGTCTTAATATTCAGCAGTGTTGTTGCATCCGATTTGATATCTCCCGTTTCAACCAACGGCCTCGGGCCAAAATGTCGCAAACGAAATGTATTCAACCATCCGCCTACAGGATTTACAGTTAATCCCCCTGTTATAATTCGCCCGATAGAGTTCGGAATTTGGTTGCTATCGGAGTCCAGTTCCCGGTATCGAGACTCTGTTAATGCAATATCAAGGTTGAATTTGAGCCATTCTGCAGGTCGATAATAGTTGGCCCATTCAAATCCAATATGTTCACTTGCATCACTGGCTTCCGTTCCACCGGCATCCCCCACAAATACGAGTTCAGAATCTAAACCAAGATAGAAGAAAGTAAGACTGGTTTGAAGCCCGCTAATCGCTGCCGTCCGGACACCCACTTCAGCACCATGTGTCCGTACCAGGGGATCTACTGTATCAACAGGCTCTCTCGTAACAGGATCAACCTGTATTGTGGTCCCGCGTGCATCATTGCTATGATATCCCATACCGGTATTGATATAGAATTCTGTATCGTTCCAGGGGCCCAATATTATGTTGAATTTGGGACTAAATATTGTATCAAATTCATTCCCAGAGTTCACATTTATATTGCTATTCACATTGAAGTAAAAAAGATCGGCTCTCAACCCTAGGTTCGTTTGAAATTTGTCCGTCCATTGCGTCTCGTTTTTAAAATGTACGCCAAGACTACTCTCTCCAATAATGTCATCGCGTACAGTATTCCATCGATCTCGACCTACCGTGTTATACAGACCGATTTCAAAAATTTGATCGTGGCGAAAATCTGCTCCCACAGTATTAATTGTGCGTCTTCCAAACCAGTTTGTAAACCACTCGTGTGAAATACGAGCTCCACTGTAAAACCTGCGATCGGCCTGCTCAAACTGATCTCCTCGTTCTGGATTCTCTAAGAAATAGGTAAAGTTTGAAAATAGATTAAGGCGATAATAGCTGGCATAAACCGTTGCTTCTGTGTTCGCATAAGATTCAGATGAATTCCACCAATTACCAATCAGTGTATACCGATCTGTCTCGCCTCCATCGGTAGAATCTATCACTCCAAATCTTGAAATATACCCGGTATCAACCGCTTCAAATGGGATCTGATCACTCGCTTTCCAGTCACTTTTGTACCCAAGCGCTGTCACAGCATATCCATTCGAGGAAGTTCCCCCGGAGAGTTTAACGACACCGCTGTATTGAATGGCATTCTCGGGAACGTCAAATGGTCCATTAAAATATTGTGTATTTAACGCATATAAGATTTCAGAATTTCCAATGCTTGAAGAGTTGGCATAGAGTCCGCGATAAAACTCATCCACACCTGCTTCTGTTTTCAGCATGGGACCATTCAGGGAACTAACTAAATCGATGTCGGCACTACCGGATGTAGCAAAATCGCCAACTTCTGAGTAATAGGGGCCTTTTCTGAATTCTACAGTATTGATTAATTCTGGAATGAGCAGGTTAAGATCCAAGTACCCCTGGCCATGGCCATGGGTTCGCAGATTCAAAGGCACACCCTCTAGAGACGCAGCAAAATCGGTACCATGATCCAGGTTGAAACCCCTCAGAAAAAACTGGTTTGCTTTCCCTGACCCACTGTGTTGTGTGGCAATTAAACCAGGAACTGTTTCCATCACTTCGCCTGTCCTCAACAGAGGGCGAGAGGCTAATTCAGCCATGCCAACTTTTCCCTGAGAAGCCGATTCCGAAACACCCACCAGATTTACAGCACGCCCATCAACGATGATCTCCTGCAATTCAGTGGATTGACCCGTAAGAGCAATCTCTACCCTCGTCACCTCACCTGCACTCACATCCACCGTTCGTATCTCTTCCCGGTATCCTATGATGCTAAATTGTATCTGGTAACTCCCGGCAGGAACATTTGCTATTGTAAAGGCACCGTCACCGAGGGTTGTCGTACCAAATCGAGTTCTATCAAGTAAAATATTGACGCCTATCAATGGTGAATCATTTAAATCTGATAAAACCGTTCCCGTAATGGTACCCGAATTTTGACTGCGAACCAGTTCAGATATGCCCAATAGAAAAACTCCTGTGAATATCAGAGTTTTAATATTCTTTAATATTTTGATGTTCCCAAATGTCAATTTAAGCCTATTCATAGGTGTGAGAAGTTTTGCTTTGAAGCCAAACTACAGCTTATTCAGGGTTATGTTATCTGTGGTTTTTGAGGTCAAGAAATTAACTCATTTACTCTATTCTTAACAACTGCATAAGTAAGGATGTAATGAGTCTTTATTTTTTCCTATAAAAATAATGGAACGTTAAATTGCAGGAATACAGTTCCTAAATTAGGTCATAATTCTGAAAAAACCTTAATGAATGAATATATGATGTTGGTTTACCGCAAAAAATATAGCGTAATAATCTGGATTTGTCATTCTTACGCGGAACTCTTCTCTTCATAGGTTATTCATTTGCTTCTTTTCAGAAAGATTTTACTGTTTAAAATAATTAGTGTTTACAGATTATTTTATTCTCGGATTAAATAACAGCTTTACATTCATAGTATCAATCAGATGAATGCTCTTTTTATTAAAAAATTATTAATTTTGTTTTTTTGTGATTCTGATATTAAAACCCAGAGCGATCTAATTCCGCGGATTTTTGATATTATTTGAGTATAATATCAAAGCCTTTACGTGTATGGACTAATTTTTTGTTTTTAATTTTTAGACACTATTTACGATGCATCGAACTTTATTACTGAAGGAAAAAGATCTTCAGGAGCTGATATATACTGTAGGAATTAATACAATTATGGACCTGCTCATTTCCAGGTTGGAAGAAGAAGTACGAAATTATGATCACGTACAGTTAAAAATTCCGGTTCGATCAGGCTTTAACTATAAACTACCAGAGCCGGGTTTGGTTGAGTGGATGCCAATCTATCAATCGGGTTCCGACATTGTTATTAAACTGGTAGGATACCATCCAAACAATCCAAGGAAATATCAAATCCCAACCATTGCTTCTACCATCTCCTCCTACAACACGTCCAAAGGTCATCTGCAAGGTTTAATGGATGGAGTTTTACCGACCGCTCTACGGACGGGGGCCGCATCTGCAGTAGCTACGAAGTATTTAGCCCATTCTTCGAGTGGTGTTTTAGGCCTTATTGGTTGCGGAGCACAATCTGTTACACAATTGCACGCGATTTCCAGAATCATGCAAATTGAAAAGGTCTTGATTTATGATGTCGATCCGAATTCCCAACAGAGTTTTAAAACTCGGGTCGATTTTTTGGATATAAAGTGTCCAATCATCGATTCATCGGTTCAAGAGGTTGTTCAAGAAAGTGACGTGATTTGCAGTCAAACCTCTATTGGAATTGGGGAGGGTCCCTTATTCCAGGATATTTCAACAAAACGCCATGTACATATCAACGCTGTAGGTTCCGATTTTCCAGGCAAAGTGGAGTTGCCTGTAGAACTCCTAAAAGATGCGTTTGTTTGTCCCGACTTTTTAGAACAGGCACTACAAGAAGGAGAATGTCAACAACTCCTTAAAGGCTACATTGGACCCGAGTTATACCAGGTAGTACAATATCCACTACAACACGAAACTTACAGAAACCAGGTATCAGTTTTTGACTCCACAGGTTGGGCATTGGAAGATATGGTGGTCTTTAACCTGTTTATGGATTTAGCAAAGAAACACAACGTCGGAGAGTTTATGCAGATTGAGTATGTACCCGATGATGCCAAAAATCCCTATGAATTTCTAAAAGTTGAGGTACAGGGATGAATTTTGATTTCCCCTCAGACTATTTAGAATATCAAAAAAAAGTAAAGGAATTTGCACAAAATCATCTGAATGACAATGTGCAACAACGTGATCGACAAAGTATTTTTGCTGAAGATTTATGGCAGAAATGTGCTGATTTTGGGATTCAAGGTTTAGCTGCACCTGCTAAATATGGAGGTAGCTTTGAAGACGTTAACCTTCAAAGAGCAACGTTAGCCATGAGCGGTATTGGCTATGGTTGTAAAGACAATGGCCTGGGTTTAACCCTGAATGCTCATATGTGGTCTGTGATGATGACAATCACAGAATTTGGAACCGAAACACAAAAAGAAAAATATTTACCAAAAATGAGCGATGGTACCTGGATTGGGTGTCACGCTTTGTCCGAAGAAGACTCCGGTTCTGATGTGTTTAACATGCAAACCACTGCCATTCGTGAGGGAGATTATTATGTGTTAAATGGCAAGAAAGTTTGGGTCACCCTATCCCCAAATGCTGATATCGCCATTGTATTTGCCCTTACCAATCCAAAGGTTGGGAAATGGGGTGTTTCGGCCTTCATTATCGAGAGTGACACGGAAGGATATAATCCCACATCAAACCAGGGAAAAATGGGAATGCGCACTGCTCCCTTCGGGTCTATCACTTTCAATGATTGTAAAGTACCTGTGGAAAATAGAATTGGAGAAGAAGGCGCAGGTATGAGCATTTCCAATTACTCTCTCGAATACGACCGATGTTTTATCTTGGCTTCTGTCATTGGAGCGATGGAGCGACAAATTGAAGAGGCTGTTGACTATGCTAAAAAACGTAAACAATTTGGTAAACCCATTGGTGAGTTTCAAGCAGTGAGTCATCGAATTGCAGATATGAAGCTGCGCCTTGAAACATCAAAATTATTACTCTTTAAACTAGCCTGGCTTAAGGATAATGGAGAAAGTGTCCCCATGGATTCTGCACTTTTAAAACTACAGTTGAGTGAATCTGCTGTGTCCAATAGCCTGGATTTTATCCGTATTTTTGGAGCCAAAGGCTATGTAAGCGAGTTTGGTATTGAAAGAAACCTCAGAGATGTCGTCGGATCTTTAATTTTAGCAGGTACTTCTGATATTCAAAAAAACATTATTGCAAAAATGTTAATGTTTTAAGTGATTTATACGATTAGTCAAATATTCCCGCAATCGGCCCGCAAAGTCCCTGGCAAAACGGCTTTCAAATCTGGAAATGAGTCGGTTAGGTATTCCGAGGTCGATCAAAAGACAAATCAGATAGCAAATTTCTTAATAGACAAAGGTTTAAAAAAGGGAGACCGTGTGGGTGTTTTGCTGAACCGAAATGTGAAAAGTGCACTTGCTGTTCATGGGATCTTAAAGGCTGGTGGTGTATTTGTACCTATTGATACAGACGCACCCGTTAAACGAATTCAATACATCCTGGACGACTGCAACATTAAAATTATCATCAGCGAACAGACATTTGCAGAGATTTGTACATCTGCCATACAATCCATTTCCGAAAAACTTACTCTCCTTGGTTTAGATACAACTCACCCAACTCATTCTTCTTTTTCCTGGGACATCTTGAACACCTATCCGTCGCAACTCCCTGATTTAAAAATCCTCAGTAGTGACCTGGCTTATATCATGTATACCTCCGGTACGACCGGATTTCCAAAAGGAATTATGCATACTCATTATAGCGGCCTGAGTTATGCAAAGCTAAGTAAGGCATTGTATGATATTTCAGACAGTGATACTGTAGCCAACCATTCTCCGCTCCATTTTGACATGAGTACGCTTGGTTATTTCACAGCCCCTCTGGCAGGTGCAACGTGTATCATTCTGGGAAAACAGTATTCTATATTTCCCGCTAGTTTGAGCCAGTTGATAGAGCAAGAGAAAGTCACGGTTTGGTATTCTGTTCCATTGGTCCTGCAACAGCTGTTGGAACGGGGAGATCTGCAAAGCCGAGACCTGTCATCTTTGCGCTGGATTTTATTTGGGGGTGAACCCTTTTCGGTTTATCAACTCAATCAATTCCTGGATCACTGTCCGAATGCTTTTTTTTCAAACGTGTATGGGCCTGCAGAAGTCAATCAATGCACCTTCTATAATCAAAACCAAAAAGTTGAAAACTACGATTCTGTACCACTGGGTAAGGTATGGGACGACACTGAACATCTAATACTGGATAAAAATAATGCAGCCGTAAAACAGGGAGAGATCGGTGAATTGCTCATCCATTCATCAACCATGATGCGTGGATACTGGAATAACCAGGAACGTACCCAAAAGTCAATTCTTGAACTTGAAAGCGCCTCAGGTTTGAAAAAAAAGTTCTATAAAACCGGAGACCTTGTTAAGGAGGATCAAGATGGTCTGTTGCATTTTATCGGGCGAAAAGACAGGCAAATTAAAACAAGAGGTCACCGGGTAGAATTAAATGAGGTTGAGGAAACCATCGCCAGGTATGCTGAGATAAAACATGTAGCATGTTATAGTTGTAAACTCGATGAAATTAATGAAATATTTGCTACTGTTGTCTTAGAGAAGGATGCATCATTAGATGAATTACAACAAAATATTCATAAATCATTACCGAAATATTCGATACCAAAGTTAATTTTGGAAACTGATGAGATTCCCAGGACGTCGGCAGGAAAAGTAAACTACAAGGCTCTTATACATAACATTGAAACCATTTATGATTCAAAAAATTAAAGCATTCATCCTAACTGATATTGCAAATGATCCAAATCTCTCCATTTCGGATGATGATGATCTGCTTGGTTCAGGCATTATCGATTCTATGGGAATTATGAAGTTGGTAGCTTTCATTGAAAATGAGGCAGGTGTGAAGATCCCTCCTGGCGAAATTGTCATTGAAAATTTTATGAACTTAAACGCAATTGAACAATATTTAGAGAAAAAACAAGATTAATTGATGGACAGAAGATATACACTCACTTCTCAGCAGCTATTGATCTGGCTAGGACAAAAATTACAGCCTGATCTTCCAATCTATAATGTAGCTTTTACGTTTACATTCCATCAGAGACTCGATGCCGATCGATTCAATGACGCATTCAATAAACTTTTGCAAACGCATCAATCCCTGCGAACTGTATTTATTGAGCAACGGGATAAGCCTGTTCAATATGTAAATGATTACCAGCCTGAAAAACTGGAAGTGATTGATATCGAGGATTTTTCTGACACTGAAATTAAAACCTGGCTGGATAATCGTGTCCAGAATAAATTTAACCTGGAAAAAAAATGTTTTGATTCAGTTTTATTGCAGGGGAAAAATAAAAGTTTTTGGTTTTTTAACTTGCATCATATCATCACCGATGCCTGGTCCTTTACGCTTTACTTTAAGGACTTAAAGTCTTTTTACTTTCATGAAAAGTCAGAAGTAAGCTCTCATCAATACGAAGACTATATCTCATTTGAGCAACATGCAGATAATAAAACATCCATATCATACTGGGAGGAAAAATCAGAACCGTCCAAACGAATTGAGTTATTTCCCTTACAAGCTGGCAAAGAAAGCACCAGCACCCGCGAACATATCGATTTAGGTGAAAACCTGACAAAAAAACTCTCTGCACTGGCAGATCATCAAGACTTCAAAAGCTTAACGAAAGAGCTATCACTGTATCAGCTTTTTATGACCGCAATTTTTTCCGTGGTTTATAAAATTTCTTCCACACGGGATCTAAGAATCGGTACACCTTTGCACAGCAGAGTTAAGCCGGAGTACAAGAACACAACAGGTTTATTTCTGGATTTCTTTCCGGTAAACATCAAGATCGAAGAAAATGAGAGTTTTCAAACTCTCTATAAAAAAGTACAAAATCAGGTCTTTGAACTGCTGAAATTTGCAAAACCAGGTGCAACCAATGCAAAAATACGGAGTGGTTTCAATATAGTCCTCAACTATGCCAATCAGTCTTTCGGCTCTTTTAACGGCATAGAATTTCAATCAAAATGGTTGAGTAATGGATTTATTGATCAAACCGATCAACTGCGTGTACAGGTTCATGATTTTGACGGAACGGGAAATTTTCATCTCTGTATCGATTTTAATGATCAGTACTTCACTCCTAAAAACCGAAAGGATTTCATTACTTACCTAAAGGCTACTTTAGATAAGCTCTCGTTAAATCCTGAACAAGTTCTGAATGAAATCCGGTTAACTCCTGAGATCGAAAAACTACTTTCCTACTCCTTCACAGAAACTGAAGGAAATGTGTTGGAGCATTTTCTTCACCACGTGGATACCAACCCAAATGGGATTGCACTTGTGCAGAGCGAAACAGAACTTTCCTATCAGGACTTGTTTCAAAAAGCATCGAGTATCGCGGCATATTTACAGTCCAAAGGAGTTCAAACACAGGAAAAAGTTAACCTCCATCTTCCCAGAAGTATAGAGTATGTTGAAGCCCTGTTTGGTGTATTGTTCAATAATAACTGTGCGGTTCCGATCCCAATTTCGACCCCTGTATCAAGAGCTGAGTATATCAAAGAGGATACAAATGCAGCACTGACAATAGATTTAGCCATAATACAGGAGATCGAAGAACAGGAATTATCAGAATGCACGATTCAAAAAATAGATCCAAGCGATCCCATGTATGTGATCTATACATCAGGCAGTACAGGCAATCCTAAAGGCGTGGAGGTTCGTCATCATTCGTTTGCAAATTATATATTTTGGGCTAACGATTTCTATTTGAACAAAGCGCCTGTTCACTCACCATTGTTTACCTCTATCGGTTTTGATTTAACACTCACTTCATTGTTTTTGCCCCTGATCTCAGGTGGAGTTAGTACCGTTTATCCTGAAAATGAAAAAGAAGAGATCGTTGATCTAAAATCGGTTTTTAATCATCAAAATTTTAACCTTATTAAAGCTACTCCAACTCACCTGGAGTTAGTGAAAAATAATCTTCCCTACCATTCCAACCTACAAGCTCTTATCGTTGGCGGAGAATCGTTCTCCACAGCCCTGGCCGGTCGCTTTCAAGAATCATATGGCAATCAACTCAGCATTTATAACGAATATGGGCCTACAGAAGCTACCGTGGGATGCATATTTCACAAATTTGATCCGGAAACAGATACCAGTTCTGAAGTGCCTATCGGTAAACCGATCAGGAATATGCACGCAGTTTTATTTAATGAAGAATTGAAACCTGTATTGCCAAATACCACCGGCGAAATCTACCTGATGGGCCATGGCGTCGCAAAAGGATATTTGGGAAATGACTCCCTTACAGAAGAAAAATTCATTGAACATGAACTGTTTCCAAACCAACGATTATATAAAACCGGTGATTACGCACGCATCAGTGAAGAGGGTTATTTTGAGTTTTTGGGCAGAAAAGATGACCAGGTTAAACTCAATGGGTATAGAATAGAACTCGGGGAGATAGAAACTGCAGTTGCTAAGGTCACAGAATCGACTCAAACAGTAGCTATGGTTTGGGATAACGATATTCGAAACAAAGCTGAAAACCTGTTTTATTGTACCTCATGTGGCCTGCCCTCCAATTATCCCTCGATAAGTTACAATTCGGAAGGTGTCTGTTCCCTGTGCCAAAATTTTGATAATTACCAGTCTCAGGTATCCCATTACTTTCGAACCATGGATGATCTGAGAGAGTTGATCAACAGACGAAAAAGAAGTTACAGCGAGTATGATTGCATCATGCTTCTGAGCGGAGGAAAGGACAGTACGTATGCACTCGCGAAGCTGAAAGAACTTGGTTTTCGTGTATTAGCCTACAATTTCGATAATGGTTTTATCTCTGAAGAAGCTCTCGATAACGCTCGTAAAATTTGCAATGATCTTGGCGTGGATCTGCTGATCGATTCCACAGATGCTATGAACGAGATTTTTGTGGATAGTTTACAGCGACACAGCAATGTTTGCAACGGATGCTTCAAGGCCATTTATACATTGAGCACGCATGTAGCTTTGGAAAAAAATATCCCCATCATTGTAACGGGTTTATCCAGGGGACAGTTTTTTGAAACCAGGCTCAGTGAAGAACTCTTTAAAAGTAATACGAGTATAAAAAATATTGATGAAATTATTTTAGAAGCTCGCAAAGAGTATCATCGCATCGACGATGCTGTATCAGAGCACCTGGATGTCTCTATTTTTGAGAATGATGAAGTGTTTGAGAAGGTTGAATTTGTAGACTTTTATCGTTTTTGCGACAGCAGTTTGGCTGAAATGTATAAGTATTTGGATGAAACATTGGGCTGGAAGCGACCCACCGATACCGGCAGGAGCACAAATTGTCTAATCAATCAATTGGGAATTTATGTCCATAAGAAGAAGGAAGGATACAGCAACTATGCATTCCCATACAGCTGGGATGTTAGAATTGGTCATAAAACAAGGAAGGAATCGATCGATGAAATTAATGAAGAGATTGACGAGGCAGAAGTTTTTAAAATGATGGACGAAATTGGCTATGATTTTGACCCGTCTCATTTGACGAAGGGGATCGTTGTTTACTATACAGGAAAACGTTTTGATGACGAGAAACTGCAAAATGAACTCTCCAATTTTTTGCCAGGATATATGATTCCAAACCGGTTTATTCATGTTGAAGAGATTCCCGTAACAGCTAATGGAAAAGTAGATAAAGCAAAATTTCCCGACCCTAACTCGCAATTTACCAATACAAGCACTTACCAGGCTCCCAGGAATGATTTAGAAGCAATGATTTCCCTTACTTGGCAAGAAGTCCTTCAAGTGAATGAAATTGGCGTATTTGATAGTTTCCTGGCGCTCGGCGGCAATTCTCTGGCCGCTATTCGTATCACATCGCGAATGGAGGAAAAGCTAGGTTTGGAAATTCCGCTTCGGGAGCTTTTTGAGCATCCAACCATAGCCGGTTACAGCGACTCCATAGCCAATATCATACAATCCAAGCTCAATTAAAGACAAGAGTATTCGTAGTGGTTATGTTTTTAAAAGGTATGCTCTTTACCGGTTTTTAAGTCTTGTGATGATTAGAAGATGACGGAGACCAAATTCTATTTGTTTCACCTATAAATGTGTAAGATCAGACTGAGGTTAATGACATTCCATTTATTCAACTCCCAAACTTTTTACAGGTAACATTCAATTAAATAGTACACAGGAATTAATTGTCCGTTATTTCTCTTCTCGTATCTGTAGAATCATTAAGTTCAAAAGAAAAAGAAGATTGATGAGCTAAATTGACTAAGTAAAAAAACCATGAAAAGAATAAAAAGAACAGAAGCTTATGAAATTTCATTAGTCATTAAGGATGATCAGTTTATTAACCCACCAAAACTTGCGCAACGTAATGCTGTGATTAACAGAGCTCTTAAGGAATTTTGTGCAGATCTCAATGCGCTTAATGAGCAAACTAAAAATTTTGTTCCCGGCGAAACATCTGCTAATGACTTTGTTGGTTTTGCAGAACGTGAACAAGCTCAGCTATCTGATCAAGAGATTATGGAAGATTGGCAAATCCCCTTGATGGAGGCTATGGCAAAAGCCATAACAAATCGGGGAGGTGACATTCTTGAAATCGGGTTTGGTCGCGGGGTTTCAGCTGAAATCATTCAAAAATATCCCATTGAGTCACACACTATCATTGAATGTAACGCTAATGTTATTGAAGAATATTTTAACCCGTGGAAAGCTACGTATCCGGATAAAGACATACGATTAGTTGAAGGGTTATGGCAAAATACCATTGACGATTTGGGAAGTTTTGACGGCATTTTTTTCCATACCTATCCATTAAATGAAGATGAGTACATGGAATACGTTCATGCCAGTATAACATTTGCTGAACATTTTTTTAGTTATGCATCAGAACATTTAAAACCTGGTGGGGCATTTACATATTTTTCAAACGAAATACAGTCAGTAGGCAGAGAGCATCAACATTTATTATTGAAGCATTTTTCTTCATTTAATGTGAGCGTATTGCCTTTAAATTTGCCGGAAAATGTTAAAGATACTTGGTGGGCAGATTCAATTGTGGTAATTAAAGCAATAAAATGATGTCAGGAAATCTAAAACCCTCGACGGTGTTCGCTTGCAGCGAATGCCTTATATGCTTCTTTCTTCTATAACTTAACATAAAATCTTTTTATATCACGATGATTAAGTGATTCTATATTAGTCCAAGTAGCACTATAATCTCCGAAATACTCATTTTAAAGTGCCCATGATCATTATCCCTGTTAAACAACATGATCAAATTCGCTGCGCGGCCAGCTGTTGTTTCAAGGAATACGATGAAAGCCAATACAAGCAATCTTGAATCATATTTATAAAATTATTGTCCGAAAAGTCGTTTAAATTAGGTGAGTATTCAAGAATTAAAGCGGTGTATTTTTAGATATTCCAAGCCCTATTTTGTATATTCTAACTTCATAAATAACAGTTAGATAATATGTTTAAAAAGTCTCCAAAACACCCCCAGATTGACCTGTTATCCTCGGCTGGCCAGCATCTCGATGAGCGCCGCCAGCGTCAGCTTCGCGATCCCCATCGATGGCATAACTCCTTTTACGAACACGTATTCAGTCAAATCGATGAATCGATCTTCCATGTTCTGTTTGACCAGCAGATGGGCGCACCCAACGCCCCGGCCCGGCAGCTGGTGGGGATGATGATCCTTAAAGACGGATTTGGATTCAGCGACGAGCAGCTCTTTGAAGCCTGCCGGTTCCACCTGCTGTTCCGCCAAGCCCTGGGACTTGTCAATCTCAATGACCCATCTCCCACCGAATCTACCTATTATCTGTTTCGAAAGCGTATCTATGAGTATGACCGCGAGTACGGCACGGACCTGCTTGGCCGGGTGTTTGGGGCCATGACCAGTGATCAGATTCTTGAGTTTGATGTTGGCGGGCAGCAGATTCGTATGGACAGCAAACTGATCGGCAGCAATATCGCCAGTTTTTCCCGCTTTGAGCTGGTCTTCCGGACGCTGAAGGTGTTTTGGCGAAGTCTTTCCGAACAGGCTCAGGAAATTGCCTCCCAATCAGTGTACCAGGCGATGCAAGAGCTGGCCGCCGAGGACGCTCAGAGCACCGTTTACCGCTCCACCCACCAGGAGATTCAACAACGGCTGGAAGACCTTGGAGGCCTGGTGGTCAGTCTTCTGGATACGTACAGCTGCGAGGACAGTTCTAAATACGATCTTTTGAAGCAGGTTTTTACCGAACAATATACGGTCGATGAGGATGATGATGATTCAGGGCAGGTGAGCGCACGGGATACCCAGCAGATCACCGCCGACAGCATCCAGTCGCCTGATGATCCGGAGTGTAGCTACCGGCGTAAAGGCGGCCAGGCGGTCAAAGGCTACACCGTGAACCTGACCGAGACAATTGACGAGGAACAGGAGTTACAGTTGATTACCGATGTGCACCTTGCCCCGGCCGATTGCAGCGATGCGGACCTGCTGGGCCCGGCCATTGAGGCCACCGAGCAGCGTACCGGCCGCCACGTGGACACCTGCTATGCCGATGGGGCCTACAACCGAAGCCTGGACAAAGACCAGCAGGCCGGCCAGCAGCATGTGGAGATGGTATTGAGTGGAATTCAGGGCGCCCCCTCCCGCTTTGAACTTACCGAAACCGAGCAGGGGGTAACCGTGTATGACACGAAAACCGGAGCAACTTATCAGGCGGAGCCGGCTCGCCGGCAGAAAAACACCGCCGAACAGCGATGGAGAATCCGGCTGGACGAGGGGCAACAGTACCGGTATTTCGGGTCGTCGGCCATTCGGGCCTCAGCCCGGCGGCAGGCAATAGCCGAGCGCCCGGCGAGCGAACGCAACAAACGTAATAATGTGGAGGCGAGTATCTGGCACCTGACCCACACTTTGCGTTCCGATAAAACGTGCTATCGGGGATTAATCAAACATAAATTATGGGCATGGTGTCGGGCCATATGGGTGAATATGAGGCGTATTCAGCGATACATAAGCCAATTGGATGAATCAGACGAACAAACTGGGTACAATACCCCGAAAACTGTTCAAATAGCCTGATCGAAGTAGGCTAAACTATGTAATGATCAAAAATTTAGCTTTTCAAAAATATTTCTTAAACCAAAGCCGTAAACTAATTAATGCTAAATCCACACTTTTTTAATTAAAATCTAACCGGTAAAAACGTTATGTCGTATTTGAATATTTACATAAAAAAACAATTATCCAGGCTTTTTTATCATTTCGAATATGAAATAATAAGTGTCGATCCTTCCCGATATCGACCAAGGTATAGCCTGATCAATATTCCCGCGGTGGAGTCAAAACAGATAGGCAAAATATTGCTGGAATTCAGTGAAGAAATGGCTCGTGACCCTACTTTCCGATTTAAAGCCTTAAAAAATTATCTTTCAGATGACAGAGTTTACTTTTTTTTTGAACTAATGGCATTATGCAGGGAGTACGAAATTGAAATGGATGACCAATCGGTGGCTGACATAGGCTCGGGTATGGGTTATATATTGAGATGTATAAAAAATGAATACACCCCAGAATCTCTAACGGGTTATGATACCTTCGAGCAAATGCTTCCACTTTCCCGAAAATTCTGTAAGGAAGCAACCTTTCAGCCCACCGGTCTTTTCGAAATGGAAGCAACCTATGATATTATATTTTGTACCGAGGTAATCGAACACCTGGTTCATCCCTGTAGAGCTGTAAAAAAGCTATTTGGCATGCTTAATCCAGGAGGTACACTGATTAACACCATACCGGATGGCAGAAAAGATACTTTGCCAGCCATAAAAATCAGGGCTGACGGCACCGCTTATTGGGACATATTATTTTCTGGAGTCCAGAAAATTGGCCTGTTTTCCTCCAGGAGCAACTTCCTTCATCCAAAGAAATCAAAACAGGATTGTTAAACCCCTCGAAACTGTATGGAATAATAGAAAAATAACGTGAAACTATCCCTATTCCAAAGTCTGATTCAATTCAACCGGGTATTTTAAAAAAAGTAATTTGTTTTTGTTTCTTCCATGCGTTTATGAATGCTACAAGACTCAAGTCAGATAGATAGCGATTCTGATTAATACTATAAAGAGAATATTAATCAGGAGTGACTATTGAATGAACTGACCAATGGGAATCATTTTTTTACTCCCACAAATGTGTTTAGATGGTGTTGAGTTGCAAATAGTATACCATGCAAACGAACTGGCTAACATTTGAAGGCCTCATATTTATCATTTTCAGCCAATTTTCCTACATGAGAAATAGCAATATTTGACGACTCAATAAAATTACCAAACGCTTTTTCAGGCTGTCGGTTTTTATTAACTATTGATAATCGATCTATTTTATTGGTCCCAATCCAGGGTTTAAAACCCTGCACTTTCAGTGCAGAACTTTAGTGTTTCGAAAAATGTAAAGAATGGTATTTTGTGTTATGGAGAAACCATTGCGCAAAGGCAGCCATACGGTAAGTCGTTTGACGTGTCACATCGTTTGGGTAACCAAATATCGATACCATGTACTGAAAGGAGACATTCAACATTGGTGTCGTGAGTTAATCATATAGGTATGTAATGTGGAAGAGATTCAGATATTGAAAGGAGTAGGGAGTAAAGATCATGTACACATTCATATTGAATATCCACCGAGGACATCGATTGCCGAGTTGATCAAGCGCATGAAGGGTCGGGCATCTCGTTTGCTTCAGAAAGAATTTCCTGACTTAAAGCATCGATATTGAGGAAAGCATTTTTGGGCAACTGGCTATGGAGCTGGAGTACAGGAAACATAACTGATGAGATGTTACAGGAGTAACTGGAGCATCATAGAAGGAAAGACGGCAATGATGACTCAGATTTTATATTGGAGTAGGACTTTTAGTCCTCATCCCAAACCTCTGTACTTTTAGTGCAGGATGGTTTAGTCAATTCAATTTTCATAATATCGGTCAGTATCGCTTTCCTTTATTTTCTCTTAATTTGAACGAATAACATTCAATAAGTCTTAATTATCATAATGTGATAATGTTTGAGTGTAAGTATACATTGTGTCTCCGTTTTTGATTTGTGTTAGCGTTAAACGAAGATTTGTTTGTACAAAAAAAATAAGTCATTGCGGTGCAACGGATTAACAGAAGGAAGGTGGGTTCAGGAAGATTCGAACTGCCGACCTCATCGATGTGTTCTAAGAAACTACGCTATGAAATTTTGCTGATTTTAAATATTCCAATAGAATAAGTTTAACTGATAGTAAAATAGCAATATATATGTCGGGTTGAAGATATTTCACAAGCAAGTCTTATCTACTTCCTTGAAATATAGGCAATTACTTCATCAGTAAGATCATTAAAAAACGGTTCTCTAAATTGAATCTGCCACATAAAAACACTTGGTTTGGTATTTAGCTCAACAATCAGCGGAGTTCCGTTTTTAGTAATAGCTATATCCCAGGCGGCAAAATCATGATAAAACAGGTTTTTATGGGCTTCCTTGCAGAGAGCAATCGCTTCCTGGTAATGAGGTACTTTTCCGAAATTTTTGAATTCAATGCCTGTATTCATATGCCTGGTGAATGTTTCAAGTCTTCTGTTAAAAGCAATATCACATAGCTCAAAACTATGTCGATCAATACTACAAAGCACACCATTTCCAGTATTGTCGGCATCATTATTATCAGCTCCGAATTTGATAGCACCGTTTATAAAATGCACTTCATCATAAAGTCTAACTGTAAATATTCTCAATGTATTTACTGAGTTCGGATGTACCTCTGCAATTTTTGGATGCTGTTCTATTGTGTACTGGACAATGAAATTAATTCCCATTCTTGAGATAAACTCATCGAATGAGTACGGCTTATCCTGAATGATTACGTTATCATCTCTAAGAGTTAGTTTACACGCCCCCTTACCTTGAAATAATGTACTCGGCTTTGCAAATTTTTTGGTTTGATCATCAAATAACATTGCCTTGGCAGTATTTTTATCAATCAATTGATTTTTTTTATTAAAAAACCTTCCGTTCACAACTTTAAAAACTGTTTGTGGCAGATACTGCTTACCAATATAAGAATCGAGGAAATTTTTATCGCTAATGAGTGGTTCCTGATAAACAGATGGATTTAATGATTTTTGAAAATATTTCCACCAGATACCGTGAGTAATATATCTGGGGTCAAAATTTTGACTGAGAGTAGAAAAGATATGATGCCAAACAGGATTTATATAAATATCCAGTTTATTTCTCCAGTATAACTTAACCTCTTTAGAATAGGCTTGATTTATATCAGATTTTAAAGGAAGCGATTTGTAACTTCGATGAAGTTTATTTTTTAAAATATAAGACTGTAAAGGTTCAAAAATCTTTACAGTAATGTTTGATGGATTGTTTAGCATGTACTTGCATATAGTAAACAAAGCTAACTCGATTTTCTTCTTTAGCCAATACAATGCTCCTACTCCCCGAAATTATATGAATGATGTGGGTCAGATATTTGTGGGTTCAGGCAGATTCGAACTGCCGACCTCATCGATGTCAACGATGCGCTCTAACCAACTGAGCTATGAACCCTTATTTGTTCTTCGTTAATTGGATAAAAAATATGAATCAACAAATTACTATTCAACGATTATACAATTACTCCATAAACGAGTAAACGAATATACCAATCACTACGACTGAAATGCAATAGAAATACCGGATGTTTCTTTCAGCTAATGAGTAAGCTTTGTATCTTAGCTATTCTTTGAAAGATTTGAAAATATATGCAAAACAGAAGAGCAGCCAGAGAAGCAGCACTAAAGTCGTTATACGCAGTGGAAGTGGGAAAAAACACTCCGCAGGATGCCGTCAAACAAATTATAAAAAGGTCACTCAGGGACGACCACGATTCAATTAGATTCGCTGAGAAGTTAATGATGGTAACCGTTGATTATGCCTCAGAATACGATTTAATCATTGATAACCACATAAAAAACTGGGAGGTTGATCGGTTGGCAGTTATTGACAAACTAATTTTAAGAATGGCACTCTCAGAACTGTTACGGTTTAAAGAGATCCCTACAAAAGTATCTATAAACGAGGCTATTGAGCTTGCTAAGAAATTCTCTACTCGCAACAGCGGTAACTTTGTAAATGGCATATTAGATGCTGCACTTACGCATTTAAAGGAAGAGAATAAAATTAATAAGGAAGGCAGAGGTCTAATCGAAGAATCGAATCATTAATGAGTGAAAAAATTGTAGCTATTGGAGATATTCACGGCTGTGTTCGATCACTAAAAACCTTATGGAATAATTTAAAACCCCATAAAGACGCCTTACATGTTTTTGTTGGTGATTATATTGACAGGGGGCCTGATTCAAAAGGGGTGATCGACTTTCTGCTTGATGTACAGTTCGATCGTGAGTGTATTTTTTTAAGGGGTAACCATGAACAGATGCTCCTGGATGCACTACATTCGGGAGATTCTGAACTGTGGATGTATAACGGGGGAGAGACGACACTAAAATCATATAAAAATCCCAAAAGAATCTCAGATATTTCGGATAAGCATCTGGAATTCTATGAGAATACACGTCAATACTTCGAATCGGATGATTTCTTCTTCGTCCACGCCGGTGCACCGCCTCATCAAAATTTGGAGGAAAGCAAGAATGATCCGAAGTCTAATCAATACTTTTTATGGGGACGAGATCACCTGAATGTTTTTGAAGTTCCATGGGAAAAAACCGTGATTTTTGGGCATACGCCGCGTCCCTATCCAATCCAAAAAAAAGGTATGATTGGGATTGATACCGGCTGCGTGTACAGTGAATTAGGATATGGTAAATTGACCGCTGTTGTACTGCCGGAGAAGGAGTTTATTCAACAGAAGTCGTTGGATTAAAGAAAATTAATAAAGCCATTCTGAATTTTGTCCTGGGTATCCCAACGGGGAATTCAGAATACCCAAACATAAATATAATATGGAGATTCTGAGTCAAGCCTGTCCCGAAACATCGGGGCTCAGAATGCCTTCAATAAGAAATGATTAAGTTTTAGAAAAAAATATGAGTTTAAAGTGTGGCATTGTTGGCCTTCCAAATGTCGGGAAGTCAACACTTTTTAATGCGTTAAGTAATGCAGGAGCAGAATCTGCAAATTTCCCTTTTTGTACCATCGATCCAAACATTGGAATTGTTCCGGTGCCGGATGAACGGTTAGATAAGCTTTCCGAAATTGTTGAACCGAAACAAACAATACCGGCAACCATTGAATTTGTTGATATTGCCGGATTGGTGAAAGGTGCATCAGAAGGAAAGGGGAAAGGGAACGCTTTTCTTTCACATATTCGTGAAGTTGATCTGATTGTCCACGTTGTTCGGTGTTTTGATGATGACGATATTATCCACGTAGAAGGATCTGTAGACCCTGAACGAGATATCAGAATCATTGAGGATGAGCTGATACTGAAGGATCTTGAATCTGTTGAAAAGCGAGTTGAGAAGCTTGAAAAAGAATCTAAAAGTGGGGATAAGAAGATCATTGCTCAATATGATACAGTGAAAAATCTTGCCGACCATTTAAGTGATGGAAATATGGCCAGGACGTTTGATGCCGATCAGGATGAGAGAGAAACTTACAAAGATCTTCATTTACTGACAGAAAAACCCATTTTGTATGCGTGCAATGTTTCAGAAGAAGATGTGAATGATGGCAATGAATGGGTGGAAACAGTAAAAGAGATTGCCAGTGAGTTTGATGATACCGTTGTAATGTTCTGTGCGAAAATTGAAGCAGAAATCGCTGAACTGGAGCCTGAAGAAAAAGAGATGTTCCTGGAAGAATTGGGAGTTGAGCGTTCCGGTTTAGACAGGCTGATCCGTTCCGCGTATGAAAATCTTGGTTTGATTACCTATTTCACTGCCGGTCCTAAAGAAGCACGTGCCTGGACTATCAAAAAAGGAACAAAAGCACCCCAGGCTGCAGGAGTGATTCACACAGATTTTGAAAAAGGATTTATTCGTGCAGAAACAATTGCCTATGAAGACTATGTATCACTGGGTTCAGAAAAAGCAGCCAGGGAAGCCGGAAAAATGCGCCAGGAAGGAAAAGATTATGTTGTGAAAGATGGCGATGTGATGCTATTTCGATTTAATGTTTAGAAAGAGCCACGTTTAAACACAGAGACATTGTATTTTTAATTGCTGATGCAACATTAGATGTTGTCGAATTATGTTGTATTAGATAAAACGTTTTGAATTGGTAAGAAAAATACAATGTCTGCCTATGAAGACCGCCAGTCTATAGATTTTATAAATCTACTCTTTGAATATTCGTCGTATCAGCGGGAATTAAATCCGGTTCAATACGATCGTGAACGACCCATGCACTCGGGTATTTATCCTTTACCTGTCTTGAAAAATTATTGGCTTTTTGCTGATCCCGGAAATCCCCAACCCTTACTTTATAGTACGGCTGACGAAAAGTAACATATGCTTCGGGCGAGTATCCTTTGATATGTTCATCAGCCCAGGCACGAAAATTGTCTTTTGTTGAATCTGCTTCTGCAACGCTTCTTGTAGAAAGTAACTGAACACGAAATCCGGCATATTGATCCACAACTCGCTCTTCCTGTACTATATCTTTCATAAAAACATCTGGTATCTCCTGATCAACGGAAGCAAATTGATCTGACAGCTGACTTCGGTTTTCAAATAGTAACCGATCAAATTCATCCATCTCTTCGACAAGGTATGCTTCAACAACTTCGGGATCGACGTTAAAAATTGGTTCGCTTGGAGATTCTTCGGATGACGGCTCTGTTGAGTCAGTAGTGGTTTTCTCGGTTGTGCTGCAACCGGTAATTATAAAAAGAGTTATGAATATAGTAAGGAGTCGATTCATTAAAACAGTTCTAACTTTTAAGCTCCAACGGGATGCCAGGTGGTTTTGGTCTCCATAAAATCAAGAATCAGGTATGGATTTTCGTGGGTCTCTTCACTCCAGTCTTGTTGGGCATAATGTTTTACCCGTTTAACACTGATAGAAGCATTTTCATCAAATTGTTTCTTTGTTTCGGGATTGTCAATTGCATTGAATACAGCATTCACATCCATATGAGTGGTAAGATGCTCAACCATCTCATCCCGAAAGCCGGTGAGAATATTTACAACTCCTCCGGGTACATCAGAAGCATGCAGTACTTCGCCAAAACTTACGGCAGATAGCGGATTCTCAGTGGATGCTAAAATGATACATGTATTTCCTCCTGCAACGACCGGAGCAATCAGGGAAACGATAGACAGGAGGGGAGCTTCATCCGGCCCGATAATACCGACCACGCCCGTTGGCTCCGGCATGCTGAAATTGAAATGAGAGCTGGCAACAGGATTTACCGTTCCGAAAACCTGGCTGATTTTATCCGTCCACCCGGCGTAGTAGATTAGCCGGTCGATAGATTGTTCAACCTGTTTCTGTGCATTTTTTCTCTTTGTTCCGAGAAGTTCAAGCTCCTTCACAAACTGATCTTTTCTTCCTTCCAGCATTTCGGCAATCCGGTAGAGAATCTGTCCGCGGTTGTAGGCAGATCGTCCACTCCAGCCGCCAAAAGCTGATCGAGCTGCAACAACGGCATCCCGCACATCTTTGCGAGTACACCGACAAGCATTTGCGATCTGTTTTCCTTTTGAATTCTCAACACGATAGGTTCGGTCGGATTCACTTCGCGGAAATTTCCCGCCGATGTATGTTTTATATGTTTTTAAAACTTCGAGTCTGTCAGACATTTTTCAGTGATCAGTTAACAGTTATTAATTCTTTGGTCATTTCGGACTTGAGCCAAAATCTCCAAACTTAAATATCGTTCGGTGATTCTGAATCAAGTTCAGAATGACTTTTTCCTCATTCAATTCAATTTTACGTATGGATACAATCCATGCAGACCGCCTTCTCGTCCGATTCCGCTTTCTTTGTAGCCGCCGAATGGTGATGTTGGATCAAACTTGTTGTAGGTGTTGGACCACATCACACCGGAGCGAACTTTCTGGCCAACTTGAAAGATTTTTGAGCCTTTATCCGTCCAGATTCCGCTTGCCAGACCATATGGTGTATTGTTGGCTTTTTCGATCGCTTCATCCGGAGTTCGGAATGTTTGGATCGTTAAAACAGGGCCAAAAATTTCTTCCTGGACAATTCGGTTACTCTGTCCCAACACCGGTAAAAATTGTGGGGCGGCAGAAGTATCCATTTTCCGGAAGTTCGCATGTACTTTGATAGATCTCGGCACCTTCATTTACTCCGATTTCAAGGTATTCATTAATTTTGTCGAATTGTGCTTTGGAATTGATCGCACCGATATCCGTATTTTTGTCCAACGGATCACCGACAATCAAGGTTTCCATTCGGTCTTTGAGTTTTTGAATCAAACGCTCGGAAATTCCTTCCTGAACCAACAGACGAGATCCGGCACAGCAAACATGCCCCTGGTTAAAGAAAATGGCGTTGACAATTCCTTCGACGGTTTGATCGAGCGGGGCATCTTCAAAAACAATATTTGGGCCTTTTCCACCCAACTCAAGCGTGTACTTCTTGTCCGTACCGGCTAAAGATTTCTGAATGATTTTGCCAACTTCGGTTGAGCCGGTAAACGCAATTTTATCCACATCAGGATGATTAACAATGGCCGAACCGGTTTGACCCGCTCCTGTTACAATATTCACAACTCCGTCCGGCAGACCTGCGTCACTGCAAATTTGGGCAAATTTCAATGCAGTGATTGGAGTTGTTTCGGCCGGTTTGAGAACAACCGTGTTCCCGGTCGCAAGGGCAGGGGCAATTTTCCAGGCCAACATCAACAGAGGAAAATTCCATGGGATGATCTGTCCGCAGACACCAAGCGGTTCTGGTTTTCTTCCGGGGAAAGCATATTTCAGTTTATCAGCCCATCCGGCATAATAGAAAAAGTGTGCTGCAGCGAGAGGTATATCTACATCGCGGGATTCGCGAATCGGTTTCCCGCCATCCATGGTTTCGGTAATGGCCAGTTCACGAGATCGCTCCTGTATCATCCGCGCAATTCGATAGATATATTTTCCGCGTTCTCGTCCGCTTAGCTTCGACCATGTTTTGTCATACGCTTTTCGGGCAGCCTGAACGGCTTTATCAATATCTTCTGAGGTTCCCTCGGCAAATTCTGTTAAAATCTCTTCATTGGCCGGATTGATCGATTTCATGTATCGACCCTTCTCCGGCTCCACAAACTCTCCGTTGATGTAGTGATTGTACTTCTCGCTGATCTCAACGAAATCACTGCTCTCGGGTGCTGAACTGTACTCCCAAAAAGAAGCAAAATCCAACTTTAAATCAGCATTGGGAGAGGTTGGTTTTGGTGCTCCGTTTGTTGTATCAATTGATTTTTCTTTCGTTGACTCAGACATAGAACTTTGTTAGTTGTGAGTAGTCAGTTGTTTGTTGATTGTAGCAAAGATTCAACCATACTGCAATTAGATACTCATAGCCAGGCATCTAATTTGTTGTTTTGCCAATGTTAGGCACAAGCGAGACGCTTGCGCCATCCATCCATATTATTTAGTTATTTCATTTTTTTTGGAGATTAGTCCTCGCAGAGTTCGTCAATTCAAACTACAGACTCTGTCAGGAGCAATCGCACTCTGACAGGTCTTTGCACCACGCAATTTAATCATTTGAAAAATAGTTACTGCTTTGATACACACCTGTTTCCTGTTTAACAATTTGCATCAGCAAGTCATTTGCCAGGGAACTGGCCCCAAAACGGAAATAATCGGACGTAAGCCAATTGGCACCAAGTGTTTCTTTCACCAGAACCAGATATTGCAATGCTTGCTTTGCTTTGCGAATACCACCTGCCGGTTTCATCCCGATCATATTCCCTGTCTCCCGATAAAAATCACGGATCGCTTCCAACATCACGAGTGTAACAGGTTGGGTGGCCGCTGGAGAAACTTTTCCAGTTGAAGTTTTAATAAAATCAGCACCCGCATGCATCGCAATATCACTGGCTTTTCGAACATTTTCGTAGGTTTCGAGTTCTCCTGTTTCTAAAATGACCTTCAGGTGAGCATTGCCACAAGCTTCTTTGACGGCTGCTATTTCATCAAACACAAAATTGTAATTTCCTTTTAAAAACTCACCGCGAGAGATTACCATATCCACTTCATCGGCTCCCTGGTCCACAGCAAATTTTGTTTCATCCAACTTTACCTGAAGTTGGGCCATACCACTTGGAAATGCCGTAGCAACACTGGCAACATTGATATTTGAACCTTTGAGAGCTTTTTTGGCCGTTGCCACCATATTCGGATAGACACAAACCGCTGCAACTGTTGGCAGATCGGGCATGCTGGCATGGGGTTTCTTTGCCTTGCTGCAGAGTTGAATTACTTTCCCTTCGGAGTCTTTTCCCTCGAGAGTTGTGAGGTCAATCATGCTCAGAGCAAGTTTTAGCCCCTGGACTTTCGATTCTTTTTTGATGCTTCTTGAGTTCAGGCGGGCAACACGTTCTTCCACGCCAATCTGGTCAATCGGAATGGTTTGATTGAAATCGGGAATAGTATTTGTACTCATCGATATTGTGAAGTTTCAATTTATTGAGACGAATAAAATCATTTTCGACTTCAATTATATATACTAATTCAAGGTACGGATAATCAATTTCGCGAAAAAGCTTGGAAAAATTTTAGAGATTGAGTAATTTGGCGTAGTTATATAAGCAATATGGCGTAATTTATATCTTTTTAAACAGAAACCAATGGAAAAAGAGAATCAAGCCAATAAAAACAAAAGCAACAAAGTGGAAGAACCTTATGTTGCCTGGGATCTTTCAACGGCAGCGGCAAATATCCGGAACGGGCTGGCTACCGATATCCTGAAAACTATCCAAACCCGGTTAAACATATCAAAAAAAGAACTTTCACAATTACTCACTATTTCTCCAAGAACGATAGATCGTCGCCGAAAAGAAGCCGTTCTCCCCGCCGATGAGTCCGAACGGAGTTATCGCATTGCCCGCCTTACCGATTTGGCCGCCGGGGTTTTCGGGAATATGGAAAAAGCATCCAAGTGGTTCAAAGAACCAAACTATGCGCTTGGCAATCAAAAGCCTATCGAGCTTATGAAAACCGAACCCGGGGCACGGCTTGTAGAACGTACACTTCATCAGATTGATCACGGAATTACCGTTTAAATATGGGTGGAGTTAAGGTATGGCGTGTTTGTCATCGAAAGTATAAGGATTCTGCTTTTACGGGCGAGGGAGCGAGGCTATTCGGGGCACGGTTTAACAGCGAGGGAGTCGCCGCCGTTTATACATCAGGGAGCCTGTCATTGTCCCTCTTGGAAATGTTGGTTCAGACAAACGACCGTTCTTACCTGCGCCATTGTATTGTATTCCAGGCAGAAGTTCCAGAGTCTCTTGTTGATTCACCGGCCTTGACTGATTTGCCGGAAGGGTGGAACAAAATACCTTATGGGCATGTGTCCCAGAAATATGGGGATCGATGGATTGAATCTAAAACCAATCCCGTATTGCGAGTACCGAGTGTGGTGGTTCCTGTGGAGTACAATTATGTTCTGAATTCGAATCATCCCGATTTTGAAAACATCCGGATAAAACAGTACAAAGAGAAGCTAATTGACGAACGACTTTTCATGATTCCCGATGATGTTCAATGATGCGTGTTAACAAGCAGGAGATCGGGTTGATTAACTGAGTGAATTACAAGATATGTGAAAAGTTCATGCCACCATCTTTGGGCGTAGAATATAAAAACTATTTAGAACTGGCTGCTTACATTCTGATATGTTTCTGAAAACAACTGATCAATTTCAGGGCTTTCTGCTAATGCTTTGGTCGTATCCATTCTGGTACGAATGTTGTCCATCAGAATGTTTGCGTATTCAAGGTTTCCAATCTCAGTATGGCTAACTGCCAGGTAAAGAAGCGATTTGACTTCAACAGGAATGTATTCATCATATCCCGACTTTTTGAAATTTTCTGCAGCTAATTCAAATTGCTGTGCAGCTGATTGATATTCTTCTCTTTTTAAATAGTTTTTTCCTCGTTCATAATGCAACTTTGCAAATGAGTCATCCGGAGTGGTCTGGTAATTTTCATATATCTTCTGTGATTTTTCGAAATACAATTCAGCCTGTCGGTAATCACCCATCGCCGAGAGCAGTTTGCCATAATTCTTATACATCGCTGCCAAGTAATAATGATCGTCGCCATACGCATCCAGGTAAATATCCATCGCATCTTCACGATATCGTTTTGCTTTTTCGTAATCCTCCCACTCAAAATAGATGCTTGCAAGATGACTTTTCGACATCGCTACATACGGATGATCTCTCCCAAACAGCTTTTCATCAATATTCATAGTTTTTATAAACAAGGATTCGGCTACTGCATAATTCCCAAGTTGGTTTTCCAGTGTGCCCAGATTTGTAAGGGTAGCCGTGTAATTTGGATGACCATCTTCGCCATATACTTTCTCCTTAATTTGCAAAGATTGATTGTAGTAGTTTCGAGCTTCATCGTATTCGGCTTGGGTCATTTTATACATGCCCAAATCCCCTAAAATACTTGAGGTAATTACATCATCTTCCCCGTGAAAACTCTTACTGGCCTCTAAAGCTTCTAAAAGAAGTGAATCTCCTTTTTGATAATTGTCGATTCGATAATAGCCCCGGGCCAAACTTTTTATATCTCTAATGAAGAGAGAGGAGTCGACCGCAGCTTGATTTTTCAGAACATCTATGGATTTCCTGAAAAAGGAGTGCGATGAATCATAATTACCTAATTGCTCTTCAGCATGGCCCAGGTGGTTATAAAGAGTTGCATACAGCGGATGTGATTCTGATGCTTGTTCGTCTAATATCTTTTTAGCTTTTAAAAAAAATTCCCTGCCTTCCTCGTAATTGCCGAGATCGTGCTCCAATCCTCCGAGTTTGATGTAACTATCGGCCACGAGTATTGAGTTTTCTCCAAAATGTTTTTGAGCTAAATTCAGGCTTTCGGCAGCTAACTGCTGAGCTTTTTCAAACTCTGTAATATTTTGATAGATGGTGGCAAGCGTTAAAAGCAGTTCAATTTTAACTGGAGGCTCCAGCTCCCTGTTTATAATCTCATCAGTACCGCTTGCCAGCAACTCTTCAAGCGTTATTGATTCTCCATCTCCGGTAATTGGATCGTTTCCCTGGAATAGTTCAACAAGTAAATTTTTTACGTTTTCCGCTTTTTCGGCTTCAAGCCTGGCCAGGTTTCTTTCTTGGGTAATATTCCATGTGTAAAAACCAGCAAAGCCGATTATCAAAAGTATAATTCCAACAGCAACAGCTATGGCCCGGCGGTTTCGTTTTAAAAATTTCTGGGACCTGTATCGAAGCGTGTCATTTCTTGCTGAAACAGGAAGGCCGTTTTGATAATTTTTTAGCTCATTCAGAAACTCATTTGCCACGCGGTATCGCTCTTCAGGTTCTTTTCGAATGGCCTTTAGTGCGATGGCATCCAAGTCGCCGGACAAGATATTTTTTTGATGATTTGACGTAGCTTTACTGCTCGGTTTGGGGGGGCTCTCATTCAGGATGATTTGTTCGCTCTCATAACGCGTTTTGTCTTCCAGATTGAAGGGTATCTCCCCCGAAAATAACTCATAAAAAATGATACCGAGAGCATAAAGATCTGTAGCGGTTGTGATATTTGTCTGCCGAATTTGCTCGGGTGCTGCATATTTAAGGGTGAGTAAACGAGCCCCGGTTCGGGTAATTACCGGCGATTCATCTTCTTCAAGAAGTTTTGAGATGCCAAAATCCAGAATTTTCACATCACCCGAATCGGTAACCAGGATATTTCCGGGCTTCAAATCGCGATGAATCACCAGGTTTTCGTGGGCATGCCTGACGGCTTCCAACACCTGTATAAAAAGTGATATTTTTTCATCAACGGTACATCTGTTTCGATTGCAGTATTCCGTAATTGGAGTTCCGTTAATATACTCCATGATAATATAGGGATATCCCTCCTCCGTAACGCCGCCATCAAAAAGGCGGGCAATCCCCGGATGGTTCATACCGGCCAGAATCTGCTGTTCGCGTTTAAAGCGGAGAATATTTTCCCGGCTTGCAAATCCTTTGCGAATAATCTTAATGGCTACCCGATGGTCAAACTCATCATCGGTGCGCTCTGCCATATAAACCGAACCCATTCCGCCTTCGCCAATTTTCTTTTTGATAGTGTACGAACCAATCTTTTTATCAATCAGAGACAGATCAGGGCCGCTAATTTCGGTATCATTTGTAATCTCTTCATAGAGCCCGCTTTTGTATTCTTCTGGATTTTCCAACCATCCCTCAGATTCAGTAATGGATTCGAGTAGCTCAGTAACCTCACACTTTAATTTATTATCATCTTTACAGCGTTCTTCGATGAATGTCTGTCGCTGATCTTCCGGGAGTTGCAGTACATCATCTACAATTGTTTCTACTTCCTCCCATTTCAGTTTGTCCATAATTCGACAAGTCAGGATTTACAGTTATTCATTCTTAAATACGTGATAATAGAGGTAAAACAGCTCATCTCATTCAACTTCAAATCGACCTTTCAATTCTTTATAAAGCCATCCACGGGCCTTCATCCAATCCCGTTTCACTGTACTTTCTGATATATCCAGTGCTTTAGCCGTTTCATAAATGGTCATCTCACCAAAAAATCTCATTTCAATTACTTTTGCCAGCCGTTCGTTGAGCTTTTCAAGTTTGCTGAGTGCGGAGTCGATGTTAATCAACTCCTCGGCTTTATGTTTTGGATCATTAAAAAGTTCATCGATATAGGTTTTGTCTTTCTCTTTTCCGCCCCGCTTTTTGGCATGTTTTTTCCTGGCATAGTCGATAAGTATTTGCCTCATACAGCGGGATGCGATGGCCAGAAAATGACTTTTATCCTTGAAATCGATCTGAGTTTGATCAATCATTTTCAGATAAGCTTCATGCACCAGCTCGGTTTTTGACAGTGTATGATCCGGTGATTGACGCGCCATTTGGGCATAGGCCAGTTGCCTTAGTTCCTCATAAATTACCGGATAGAGTTTATCATAAATACCCTCTTCTCCTTTTTTAAGGCGGATTAAAAGTTCCGTTGCACCTGTTTTGTTCATCAGTAAAAAATCCTGTTGTTGCTATAGATGAAAGTGTTGTGCAGCCTGCGAGCGTTTTTTTAAGATAATTTTTTTCTATTCCTATATAAATAAAAGTTTCAATTCAATCTGCGGATGATTTTAATTCTTGTGTTCTGCCAACAATAGAATGTTGGTGAACAATCATCGGATGAGTTAACTCTGAAATAACGCAAGAATTCTAACCTGTTTGTTTGATTGAAAAACCTCATCTGATGAATTTTCTTCACACAACCGGTATGTTAAAGTTGACCCGGCACAAGTACAGAATAACAATCATTCATTCCGTTTGACCTCTTTTTAAAGAAGTCTTCGTAGTTCATAGTAAAAAGAAGCTAAAAATCATCTGTCTATGAATAATCGAATATACTTTTTTCTTTCTATAATATTGTTGATTCTGGCAATATCTTGTGAAAATAATAACAGCACTCCTGATCCCAACATTTCAGAAATCCAGCCAGAAAGCGGCCCTCCCGGAACGATGGTTACAATTTCTGGAAATGGGTTTACGTCAGACATATCATCCATTACAGTCACATTCAATGAAATGGATGCTGATATTTCGAGTGCAACGGAGAGCGAGATTCAGGCAACAGTACCCGAAGGAGCTGAAACAGGCCCCATAAGTGTAACTGTTGGTGAGGTGACGGCAGACGGCCCTAATTTTACTGTTGAGCCAAAAGCTCCTGTCATCACTTCAATCGAACCTGAAAGCGGTAGTGTGGGAACAGAAGTATTGATCAAAGGAATGAACTTTAGTACTGTCAGGTCGGAAAATATCATCACCTTCAATGGTGTTCAGGCTCCTGTTTTAGGGCATAGTGAAACGGAGCTATTAACCGAAGTTCCCGCAGGGGTAAGCGATGGGCCTGTATCGGTAGAGGTAACAGTGGCAGGCAAAACGGCTCCCGGGCCTGATTTTGATGTAACACCCCCTTTAGAAGAGAAAATAATCTTTGTTATAAAATCATATTCTTCTGAGGTAGATGATGATCATGATATTTACACTATAAACCCTGACGGTACAAATCAACAAAAACTATTTGATACACCTGAAGATGAAGCCTTTCCAACTGTTTCACATAGTGGTACAAAAATACTTTTCAGAACAGCAGTTTCTTCTGATAGTTATGATAATGAACTACACATATCTAATACCGATGGAACAGAATTGAAGAAGCTTACGGATCTTCCTGATTTTGTTTTTACGGGGTCTTTTTCACCGGATGATTCCCAAATTACATTTAGCAGCGGTACCGAAGATGATGCTGAAATTTACTTAATGAATGTCGATGGTACAGGGTTGACTCAGATTACAGACGATGCAGCTTTTAATCGCTCTCCCAAGTGGTCTCCGGATGGTTCAAAAATACTATTTACCTGTGGAGAAGAAAATGAGTCTGAGATATGCACAATAGATCCAGATGGCAGTAATGTACAACAGCTAACGGATGATAATATTCAAAATGATTCCGCTGCGTGGATGCCAAATGGAACGGAGATTGTATTTTCCAGTGAGAGAAACGGACCTTATGGGGATATTTACCGGATGAATGCGGATGGATCAAATGTTAGAAGAATAACCTACAAAGATGAAGGGGCAACATTTCCACATCCTTCACCCGACGGTTCAAAAATTGTTTTTATGAAGTTTAGAGATCTGCATATCATCAACTCCGATGGTTCAGGATCAGCAACTCAGATAACAAACAATCCCGATAGAAATATTTTTCAAATAGGCCCACCTGATTGGGCATTGATTGAGGAACAATAATCATGTTGTGTTGCAAAAATTCTTTTAATGGATGAATACAATCCAAGAATAAGCTAATGATGCTGTTACAGAATACTTCTGATACTACAAGCAAAGGACCATCCAATAATATTTTGAAGGGCTCTTTTAGGTAGCAGTATTATGAGAAGATATACCGAAATTTCTGTTTTTGTTCTGTAAAATAAATGTAATCAATCGAACAAAGATTTACCTTCTTTTCTACAAACAGAATGCTCCTACTGGCTGCTTAATACGTAGTATTTTATTTCTCAATAAATGGGGTAAGTCCTCCAGCATCATATGTGGGTACTCACTTCTATTTTCATTATATTAATGTGCTATTCAGTAACAAAAATGAACAATTATAAACCCTATTAGCAACCGATATTAATGAGTTCGTACGATCCATCAACAATTGAAAAAAAGTGGCAACAGTATTGGCAAGAGAATAAGACATTTAAAACGGGCAGCGATCATGAAAAGCCAAAGTATTACGTTTTGGATATGTTCCCATACCCGAGTGGATCGGGACTCCATGTAGGTCATCCGGAAGGATATACGGCTACAGATATTTTGGCGCGTTACAAACGAATGAAGGGGTTTAATGTGCTTCATCCAATTGGCTGGGATGCATTTGGACTTCCGGCGGAGCAGTACGCTGTTAAAACCGGTACACATCCAAGAAAGACAACTGAAAAGAATATCAACCGATTTCGCGAACAGTTGCAGATGCTGGGCTTTTCGTATGATTGGGATCGCGAAGTGAATACTACAGATCCGGATTACTATAAATGGACACAATGGATATTCCTGAAACTGTTTGAAAAAGGATTAGCGTACGAAGATGAGAAACCGGTCAATTGGTGTCCGGAACTCGGTACGGTACTGGCAAACGAAGAGGTGATTGACGGCAAAAGCGAAGTGGGCGGATATCCGGTCGTCAGACGGCCGATGCGACAGTGGGTATTAAAGATTACAGAATATGCTGAAAGGCTTTTAAATGATCTGGACGATCTCGACTGGCCAGAATCAACTAAAGAGATGCAGCGCAATTGGATTGGTAAGTCCATCGGGGCAGAGATCGATTTCCCGATTCACGAACATGATGAAAAGTTACGTGTTTTTACAACACGCCCTGACACTCTGTTTGGCGCAACTTACATGGTACTTGCACCTGAGCATCATTTAGTAGATGAAATTACAACATCTGAACAAGAGGAAACGGTTGAAGAGTACAAGGTTGAAGCTGCTCAAAAATCTGACCTGGAACGCCAGGAACTTAACAAAGAAAAAACCGGCGTATTTACGGGAGCGTATGCCATCAATCCGGTCAATAATAAAGAGATCCCGATTTGGATTGCCGATTACGTGTTGGCTCATTACGGAACCGGGGCTATTATGGCTGTACCGGGTCAGGATGAACGGGACTGGGAATTTGCTGAGAAATTTGATCTGCCGATCATAAGAACTGTTGAACCGCCTGAAGATTTTGACGGAAAAGCATATACCGGCGAAGGTCCTGCAATAAACAGTGACTTTCTGAACGGGCTGGAAATAACCGATGCAAAAACCAAAATTATTGATTGGATGGAGGAAAATGGCGTCGGCAAAAAGAGTGTGAACTATAAATTGCGCGATTGGCTGTTTTCGCGCCAGCGTTACTGGGGTGAACCATTTCCAATTATTCATGTTGACGGCGAACCAAAAGCGGTCTCCGATGATAAGCTTCCTGTTGAGCTCCCGGAAGTAGATGATTATCAACCCACAAAAGATGGCGAACCACCATTGGCGAAAGCTACCGACTGGGTTGAAACCACGGATCCGGAAACCGGCAAAAAAGCGTTACGGGAGACCAATACTATGCCTCAATGGGCAGGGTCATGCTGGTACTACCTGAGATATATCAGCCCGGAATTTGATGGAGGACCGGTAGAGCAGGATGAGGAAAATTACTGGATGCCGGTGGATCTGTATGTAGGCGGTTCTGAACACTCCGTATTGCATTTACTGTATGCCAGATTCTGGCATAAGGTGTTGTACGATTGCGGGATTGTTTCAACGGAAGAGCCTTTTCAGCGGTTGGTGCATCAGGGTATGATTTTGGGTGAAATGGAATACACGGCTTACGAGAAAGACGGAAAAATCATAAGTGCCGATGAGGTTGAAGATGGAGATGATGTAACCCGAAAACCACTGGATGAAGCCGATGTTGAGAAGAAAGGAGATCGCCATGTGATGAAGGGAACTGAAATCACGGTGGATGCCAAGGCTCACAAAATGTCAAAATCCCGCGGGAATGTAATTAATCCCGATGATGTAGTGGATAATTACGGTGCCGATTCCCTTCGGTTGTACGAGATGTTTATGGGACCGCTGGAACAGGTGAAGCCCTGGAGTACAAAAGGTGTGGAGGGTGTCAACCGATTTTTAAACCGTGCCTGGCGCCTCTTCTTTGGGGAAGAACATGAAGAAGATGTATTTAACGTTACTGACAACGACCCATCTAAAGAGCAACTGAAAGTACTTCATGAGGCTATCCAAAAAGTCTCAGAAGATATTGAGGAACTGCGGTTTAATACGGCAATTTCTGCATTGATGATCTTCGTGAATGAGGCGAATCAGTGGGAGGGAGGCGTGCCTCGATCCGTAGCTGAACCGTTTGTGAAACTGCTCTCACCGTTTGCACCCCACATTGCTGAGGAGATTTGGAGCAAATTTGGTCATGATGAAAGTTTAGCTTATGAACCGTGGCCTGAACTTGTGGAAGAATATCTGAAAGCAGAATCCATTGATATGCCCGTTCAGGTGAACGGAAAAGTGCGCGCCAACATTACGGTTCCGGCAGATAAAGCGAAGGACAAAGACTTTGTTTTAGGACTGGCAAAACAGCAAGAAAATGTGGAGCGCTACTTGGACGGTTCTACAATCGTGAAAGAGATTTTTGTTCCGGGGAGGATTGTGAATTTGGTTGTTAAATAGTATATCGGACAGCTTGCCCGACTTCACAATGAAGTTTTAAAAACTTATTCGAAAGCCACTAAATCACAAAAGCACAAAGATAGATTTGTCATTCCTATTTAATTGATCTTTATTGTCCTTTCGTCAAAACCCAAAAATAGAAATCCAGTGGACCTTAATTATTTGTAGACATGTTGATGATTAGTATCCATTACCGGTAATATATTTGGTTACATCTTCTGAAAGTTGTTTATTGAGTTTTTTTATAGATTTGAATGACTTCATAATATTGATTGAGTCTAGTTATATGAAATTTTAGGGGATTTTCATGGCAGAACAGTCCGGATTCAAACGCAATGTTGGTCTTTTTATGGCGGTGATGATCGGCATCGGTGCCATGATGGGACCGGGTATTTTTGCACTTCCCAGCGAGGTAGCCGGTTCTGCCGGTCCACTGGGTATTTTGGCTTATCTGTTCATGGGTGGCTTAACTCTCTTCACAGCATTCAGCTACAGCGAACTTGGTGCGGCCATTCCAATTGCCGGTGGCGGTTACTCATTTACAAGCCGTACACTCCCGCGTCCTGTTGCCTTTCTTACCGGTTGGTTTTTCTGGATTGGCAACACACTTGCATGTGCGTTGTATGCCGTTATTTTTGCACTGACGATAAAAACTTATTTCTTTCCCGAAATCAGCGTTATTGCTGTGGTTATAGCCACAACTGCTGTTTTTACCGTTTCAAACCTTTTTGGGCAGGCAGAGGCTCTCAAGTTCATTACTATAATGAATATCATTGAGTTGATTATCCTGATCGGTGTCGGTATTCTTGGTGCCTTCCAGGTTGAACCGGCAAACCTTGAACCATTTGCCCCGATGGGTTATGGGCCATTAATCCCTACGATGGGTTTGATATACATATCGTACGTTGGATTTGACTTGATTACGGTTGCTGCCGAAGAGATTATTGAACCTGCAAAAAACATTCCGCGGGCTATTTTCATTACACTTGGAAGCGGAATTGCTATCTATGTACTGCTTTTGTGGGTGATGATGGGTGTTGTTAACTACTCGGAGCTTGCTGAAACGAGCACTCCCTTTATTTTTATCTCGGATTATCTATTCGGAACGTGGGGGCGCTGGGCAGGTATCCTGGCTACGATTATGGCAAGTTTATCGGCTTTTAGTGTAACGTTGGGTGCAAGTTCCAGGGTACTCTTTGCACTGGGACGAGACGGACATTTCCCATCCATATTTGCAAGATTACATAAAAAATATAAAACCCCTCATATTTCGCTGTTCGTTTGTGCAGGTTTGGTTGCTATCCTTGGAGCTTCGGGAATTGTACGTTTACTGGCATCGGCAAGTAGTTTTGGATATCTCATAGCGATCGGTATTGTTAATTATGCCGTTATCGCCCTTCACCAAAAAATGCCCAATCTTCGGAAGCCGTTTAAAGTTATTTTATACCCCGTGGTTCCAATTATAGGTATTATTTCATGCTGGTTTTTTGTGCCTACGCTCGATCCACAGAGCCTGGCATTGGGCGGCGTTTTAACGGTGATTGGCGGAATTCTTTACCTGTTTCAGCCACAAAACCGTGAAGAATTTTCTCAAATCCCCTCGTATTTACGAACTTTAAAAATTAAATTTCAAGCTTATTGGAGGCCTCATATGAACATATTAATTATTGGCGGTGGTAACCTCGGTACAAATATTGCTGATCGCCTGTTAAAACAGGATGAGTTCCGAATGGTATTTCGGTCGGCCGAGTATCAGATTACATTTATTGAACAGGATGATGAACACTGTGAAAGACTTGAAAAGAGATATAACGTGCCCATTTTCCAGGGAGACGGTACCAAACAGGAGCTCCTGGAACAGGTAGAACCTCAAAAAATGGATGTAGCCATTGCGGCTACCAATAACGATGAACGGAACTCTATTATAGCTCTTCAGGCGAAACGCCTGGGCATAAAACGGGTGATTGCAATTGCAAGAGATCCCGATTATGTATCTCTTCTTGAAGACAGCGGAATTGTATGTATCAGCGCTCCTTATGCTACTTCTGCAATGGTTGAAAACTACCTGGATCGTCCGGTCATGGCAGATCTCTTTGAAATAGAAGGTGGAGTAGCGAATCTTATTGATGTAGAAGTACCTGAAAATGGAAATGTGGTTAGCCTGGAGATTCAGGAGATTGATATTCCCGAACAGTGTGTGGTTGCTGCAATTATACGGGACGATGAATTTGTAGTACCGAGGGGAAACACGATCATCCAAAAAAATGATCACATTGTTGTTGTGGGGTCGGAAGGAGCTATAGGAAAAGCGCATAAAGTTTTTTCGGCTGCCAAAGAGTAGAATCAATCAATACCAATCAGCATATCGTAAATAATAATTTGTTATCAGGAAGAAAGCAGAATTGTTCACTCTGTTGCGTTTAAATACACTTTATTGATCATTGGGCGTAGATTTTATTTCCGATTAAGCGGGTAAACAGAAGGGAAATGAAAGATTTGTTTGCCGGGATCTCACCTATTAATAGGTCTCTCTTTTTTCAAGACTCAGCAATTATAAGTATAGCCGCTAATGTTTCACTATTTGTTTGTTTTTTAATCCGCCTTTTTTAGTTCTTAACTGCAAAACGGTCGGAAATCCAATCCCTTTTCCAGGTAAAAACTTATTATGGGTGACTCAGAGCATCTATATCTTGATGTTTTTCTGGATGTAATGAGAAGTCAGGGACGGTTTATATTTACTTCCAATAGAGTAATTAAAAAGTTTCATCTCACTGACAACGCTTTCAAATAAAATGCGTGGCCGTACTTGATAATAATTTTATCTAATTATCCCCCCGGAGTAGCCTCCCGACAAATCCATCCGTTACGTTATTTCATTGATAACCTGATGCTGTGCTCAACTTTCTATCGGTATATACATTTTGTGTCATACACATGCATCCTTTTTAAAATTGTGTATTACAAGAGTAAAATTGAATTAAATAGTTTTAGATATTGTTATCTAATAAGCTAATAATCAAAAATTAAATATTATGGAAGAACAAGAAGGAATGCCATTATTAGGCGATATGTTTCCTGAAATGGAAGTAAGCACGACGCACGGACCAAAAAAATTACCCGATGACTATAAGGGAAAATGGTTGGTGCTTTTCAGCCATCCCGGTGACTTTACCCCGGTATGTACTACTGAATTTGTGGCTTTTGCAAATAGAGCAGAACAATTTAAAGAGCTGAATACAGAGTTATTGGGACTTTCTGTTGATCAGGTCTTCTCTCACATTAAATGGACAGAGTGGATTAAGGAAAATCTCGATGTTGAGATTCCATTTCCTATTATAGGCGATGAGATGGGGCGAGTTGCCAAGCGTTTTGGAATGATTGCTCCCGAGAAAGGTACAAATACTGTTCGAGCGGTTTTTATTATTGATCCGGAAGGACGCATCAGGCTCTCTATCTACTATCCACAAGAAATAGGGCGACAGGTAGATGAAGTACTGCGGGCACTCAAAGCATTACAGATGCATGAGAAAGAAAACGTTGCACTGCCTGAAAACTGGCCTAATAACGAACTCATAAAAGATCGCGTGATCATACCACCTGCAGCAACCGAAAAAGAAGCTGCAGAACGTCGGGGAAAAAAGGATTGCTACGATTGGTGGTTTTGCCACAAGGAGATGAAGTAGAGGGAAAACCCAAAAAGAATAAAGCCGGATTGCTATCCGCAGTCTGGCATTTATTCTATATTTTGGCAAATCAATCGTCATTGGCAAAGTAAAACTGCTACGAACCTTGAGAATTAGCAGGCTTGACAGTATATCGGATTGTCATGTGAAATTTATAAAAAAATTTTAAAACACAGATTTTATTATGATTAAAGAAAAAGTCCAAAAAGCAATAAATGAACAAATACAAGCAGAACTCCAATCTGCATACATCTATTTAGGAATGTCGGCATATTTTGAAGAAAATAATTTAGAAGGTTTTGCAAACTGGATGAAAGTTCAGTGGGAGGAAGAAATTCAGCACGCCATGTACTTTTACGATCATGTACTACGGCGAGGCGGCCATGTTGAACTGCTCAATATAGATCCACCAAAACTGGATATAAAAAGTCCGAAACATGCTTTTGAACAAGCACTTGAACACGAGCAGTATATAACGGGCAGAATTAACGACCTCTACGAATTGGCTCAGGAAGAAAAGGACAATCCATTTCAAACATTGCTGCACTGGTTTATCGATGAACAAGTAGAGGAAGAAGAAAACACGGATCGAATCAGGCAGCAGCTTGAAATGGTTGGTGATGATCGTACCGGATTGTTTATGCTGGATAAGGAGATGGGACAACGTCAGGCACCTCAAAACAATGCCGGCAATGATAGTGGCCAGGCTGAATAAAACGAATCATCTCATATTAAATAAGCGTAAAAACCACGCACACGTTGTAACGTGTGCGTGGTTTTTTTTGAAAATGTTGGAGTTAAATGTCCATTGTTTCAATAGCACGTTACAAAAAGGTATGATCACCAATTACTTTACTTAAACCAACACCCCAGTGGGGAACTTTGCCACCTAACGTATAATACATTTTTTGAAGCCCATTTTAAGAGCATAAGGTGTAACGCCCATTTCCAGGTGCGATTCCTTTCCTCCCCACCATTCATCTGTGCGCATATAAAAGCCCTTCATACCCCCCATATCACCCATGCACAGCAGTTCAAATTCCATCGGGTCAACTTCTCCCTCAAACACCCCCAGTTCCTTCGATATGGTATTGGTCAGTACTTCAGCTTCCTTATGGCCTAACGAACCAATTTTGGGTACGGTAATTGAAGCAGCATCACCTACCGCAAAGATATTTTGATAGTCCGGATTACGCATATACAAATCAGTAATCACAAAACCTTTATCATCTGTGAAAGGTAACTCTTTCAGAAAATCATGGGCCTGCCAATCGGGGAAAATAATGGCTACTTCAGTTTCCTGTGATGAACCATCATTGAATTCAATTCCGTCTTTATGAATCTTCTTTATTCCGCGGGTATTTGCCTGGTAATTATATCCCTCTTTATCCATCATAGGCAGTAACTCATCGAGTATGCTTTCACCCGCATCTTCTGCAATAACCTCAGCAGGAGTTGACAAATAAATGGTGGACTCATCGCCTTTTTTATTTTCTTTTAACCAATGAGCCATGGAGAAGGCTAATTCTACAGGCGGGCCTTCGCAGGCGGTTTCTGCCACAGGCAATCCTTCGGGAAGCTTATCACTCTTTGCCCTGGTGGAACAGATCTGAAGTGATGCCGATAGGTCCGCCCTTATATTCTTTATGTAAATAATTTCTTAAGCGATTACCCAGAAAAATATCTGTAAGACTATGGCCGTGTTCACTAAATCCATCAACAGCATCATAGGCCAAGCGGTTACCCAATGCTACAATTAAATAATCGTATTGTATTTTACGACCCGGATGTCCCGGTCGTTCATTAGGCTTATAAAAGACGGTATTGGTTTCAGGATCAATATCTTGTACTTCAGCCTGAATAAAAGTACTGCCATCATCCTCCAGAAATGATATGAATTGATAATTCATATCTATGCCGGGATTTTTATTTTCCAATACCTGCATGGGAATATTTGGCACGAACGTAAGCAGTGATTTACGGTCAATAATGGTAATTTCTGCTTTGTCTTTCACCGCATCATGAATATATCTTGCGGTTGTGAGTCCTGCAAAATTGCATCCGAGGATAACGATATGTGGTTTTGACATAATCTTTTATTTTTTATTTCTCTGATTTCCGATTAATGGTATCGCAACCTTATTTGCATCGACGGATCGAAGTGCTAAGAGGGCTCGATTTAATTCACCCATATTTTAGTACAATTCAACATGTAAAACATGATTGCATGAATAACCAGAAGTATGAATAACAAAGTTTTAAGTTGGAGTATTTATCTTTCGCACTAACTTACTTTACCATATAAATTTACGACACGCAAATTTATACTTAACTGATAGTGCCATTCCTCGAATACGCCTAGCTTTTCCTTCTATTTAATATCACTCAAACTATACCCCAGTAGATATTGTAGGTATCAGTGGCCAAGCATAACCTGAAAAGCACTCATAGCAAGTACAGCTAAGGTAACCCAAACGCCTACTGATTTAGCTTTACATTGTTCAAGAGCTTCCGGTACTAAATCAGCAAATACCATCCAGATCATGGCACCGGCGGCTAAACCAAGACCGAGTGGGAGATATTGTTTAAAGGTTTCAACAAAAAGAAAGGCAGGTATAGCCATCAACGGCTGGGGTAGACTCGAAAAAATACTCCACCAAGCAGCTTTAATAGGAGATGTGCCCTGTGGAACCATAACCAAACTGATAGCAAGTCCTTCCGGAATGTTATGAACGGCTATGGCAATGGCTATGAAAGCACCAAATTCCATGGTGCTGGCGAAAGAAACCCCGACACTAATCCCCTCTGCAAAGGAATGAACCGTCATAATTCCAAGAAACATGAGCATTTGTTTCCGGCTCCCGCTAATCAAAACTTTTACATCAGTATCACCGCGACCGCTGTATTATTTCATTAATGGCCTGATGCTGTGCTCTACATTCTGCCGATATATACAAGTTACACTATACACACTCATCTCTTTTATAATTGCGTATCACAAAAAAAATCATTGAATTAAATAGTTTTAGATATTGTTATCCAATTAACTGGTAATTTAAATTAAATATCGCAGGAGAACATTATGAAAAGAGTAGAAGGAAAAGTAGCAGTCGTAACAGGTGGTTCATCAGGTATTGGAAAGGCAAGTTGTCAAATACTTGCAAAGGAAGGGGCAAAAGTTGCCGTAACTGATATCGATGATGAAAAAGGGAAAAAAGTTGTAGAAGAAATAGAAAAATCCGGTGGAACAGCGATGTACTGGAACCTGGATACAACAGATGAAGATCGTGTAGAGCAGGTTTTTGGTGAGATAGAAAAAGAATTTGGTTCTCTGGATGTTCTGGTTAATAATGCGGGAATTTCAGGAGTTGACAAACCGACTCACAAGATAACAAAGGAGGAGTGGCAGAAGGTAATTGATGTAAATTTAAATGGTGTTTTTTACTGTTTAAAACACGCTGTGATTTCCATGAAAGAATCAGGTGGCGGAAGTATCATCAATCTTTCCTCAATTTATGGAATTGTTGGTGCACCGGATCTTCCTCCTTATCATGCTTCAAAAGGGGCTGTACGTGTAATGAGTAAAACGGACGCTCTTTTATATGCAGAAGATAACATAAGGGTGAATTCAGTTCATCCGGGATTTATTTGGACACCGCTTGTAGAAGAGCTTGGTAAAAAATCTCCGGGCGGAGTAGAAGAATTCCGAAAAGAACTGGACAGTCTGCATCCTATCGGTCATGTAGGTGAGCCTGAAGATATCGCATATGGAATCTTATATCTCGCATCAGACGAATCCAAATTCGTAACCGGTAGCGAACTGGTTATTGATGGCGGATATACGGCGAAATAAACCTGTATTCCGCAATCTGCATCTGAAACTAAGAGGGCATGGTCATAACTTTCGCGATTGATTAGTTAACAGGTTCTAAGTTTCATATGTATATATTCCTCCCCGTATGCAGACAGGGGAGGATATTTATTATGGTCGTTAATTTGATTCAAACTTTTACTGTAGATCAAAAAAAAATTAACATCTAAAAATAGACCAATGCCAGATTCAAAATTTTCAAAACCGTGGCACGGAATTCCCCGCGAAGAAATTAAATGGAATCCAACAGTAGATACTGATGCCTGCATCGGCTGTGGCACCTGTGTTACGGGATGCAGCAGGATGGTATATCGTTATGACTATTATTTACGAAAACCTGTTGTGGTTGAGCCTTTGAATTGCATGGTGGGATGCACTACCTGTGCCAATACCTGCCCTACTCACGCCATTAACTTTCCCCCATTATCAACTGTCTTTGCGTTAGAAAGTCAGACAGAGGTTCATCATGCTATAGAAGATGATTTAATAGAAAGAAAAGAACAGCTGGAATATAAAGGAAATATCCCTCACCCCGACCGTGTGATGGATATGAAAGTAACAGAGCTAAAAAAAATTAATAATAAAACGCTGTTAATAACACTTACGCCTACTGTGGAGGGAGATTGTTTTTGCCAGTTTATGCCAGGACAATATGTAGAAATTATACCTCCGAATGGGCAATGGTTGCCAAGGGCATACTCTATTGGAAATCCACCACAAGTTGGAGGTGCTATTGAACTTCAAATAAGGTTGGTAGAAAACGGAAGATTGAGTAGCTGGTTTTTTGAAGAATTAAAAGAGCATGATGTATTACAGGTTCGAGGACCAAGAGGAAATTTTACATTGAAATCTCCGCCTGAAAAATCATTGGTTTTTGTAGCTGGAGGTACAGGGTTTGCTCCCATCAAAGCTATGATTGAACAACAAATTCAAATGAACAGTGAGCGTAAAATGGAATTGTATTGGGGGGTTGGAAGCGCTGAAGATGTATTTGAAATAGAAACGTTGGTTAATTGGAAAGATACAGCACCCAATCTTAACTGCACCCTGGCAATTGATCATGGTGATTTACCAGTATTGCCAGATGGCATTGCAGTTCTTTCCGGGAGATTGGATGACGTGATTTCCAGAAATAGTACCGGTTTTCAGGAAGCAGATGCTTATGTGGCAGGTCCCCCTGTAATGATGCCCGGTATCATGCAAACACTGAATGATAAAGGTATTCAATCGGAATTTATTCACGTAGATTCCTTCGGTTTATGATAATAAAAACGGTTCTATCGGAAAGTCTGTAAGTAATTCACTGTAAGTATATTTCGCTGTACATTTCCATAAACTCCTCTGCGAAAACTCGGTGCGAACTCTAGTGATTGCTATGTTCAAGTGAATAGTGTAGCGCATAGTTGTTTTTGTCGAGGTGGTTTAAATAGTGCCGACTTTGAAATTTTCAATAGGTAAACATATCTCTTACAGATGAAAGGAAGAAGAGATAAAGTCGATTCACGTTTACACGCCCGTTAACCGTATTAATGGCCAAGCAAAACCTGAAAAGCACTCATAGCAAGTACAGCTAAGGTAACCCAAACGCCTACTGATTTAGCTTTACATTGTTCAAGAGCTTCCGGTACTAAATCAGCAAATACCATCCAGATCATAGCACCGGCGGCTAAACCAAGACCGAGTGGAAGATATTGTTTAAAGGTTTCAACGAAAAGAAAGGCAGGTATAGCCATCAACGGCTGGGGTAGACTCGAAAAAATACTCCACCAAACAGCTTTAATCGGAGATGTGCCCTGTGGAACCATTACCAAACTGATGGCAAGTCCTTCAGGAATGTTATGAACGGCAATGGCAATGGCTATGAAAACACCAAATTCCATGGTGCTGGCAAAAGAAACCCCGACACTAATGCCCTCTGCAAAGGAATGAACCGTCATAATTCCAAGAAACATGAGCATTTGTTTCCGGCTCCCGCTAATCAAATCTTTTACATCAGTATCACCGCGGCTTTCCATCCATTTTTGTGATACCGCTACAAGTATTAAACCGGCAAGCATACCACCAATAGTCATCCATTCACTGGCATTGTAACCTTCTCTGATCAGGCTAAAACTTGCAGCAAGCATTAAACCGGCAGCAGCAGCGTTTGATCTGCCTAAAAGTGATGGTGATATATCTTTAATAAAGAAAAAGGGCACAGCTCCTAAACCGGTTGTTACCGCGGTTAAAAGAGCATATAAAAAGACTTTTGTAATTGGTAATGATAGTATTTCCATAACAGTAAATAATTGTCAATAACAATATAGTTGCAGGTGCCCATTTGTTTATTATAGCATCAAAAGGGTATAATTTCTTTTTTTAAAGAGATACAGCAAATCTTCATTAATAATTGTTAATTTAAAATAATTTCATGAGTTCGTAATCCCTTAAATTCACTATTTAACAAAATCTCTGCCATGAAAAAGCTTACAAAGCTAATCCTCAATTTAACTATAGTCACCTTCATTATGGGTATATCAACAACACCTCTTTCAGCTCAATCCACACTGGACAACTACATTACCTCTTTTGATTATGAGGCCAGAAAAGAGATGAAGGTAAGCAGTGAAGAGATTGCAAACCTGCTCATTTCAGGCGATGCCATTCTTCTTGATATCCGCTTTGAAGAGGAGCAGCAATCGTGGGCGATGCCTTATGCCGTAGCGATGCCACTGCCGGAAATTCCCGATCGAATTGATGAATTAGACAATAGTAAAACCATCGTGGCGGCATGTCCGCACAGAGATCGGGCTATCATCGCGATGATGTATTTGAAAAGCAAAGGTTTTGATGCAAAATATTTAAATGAAGGACTACTCGGGCTGGCTGAATATTTAAGAGGTGATCGGGCCCGTGAGTTTATTAAAGAATTAGACAATCAGTAGTACAGATCATAAATCGCAGTTCAACCGGCGAATAAGTTCTCAGCTGTAATGAAATAAGGCTAATTAAAAGATACTTCAACATATGAAAGGATAAGCAGAAATGTTTATCTCAAAAAACTATATTTTGCTAAAATAAAATGCTAATAATTAAATCACTGAATCATGTCTGAGAAAAAAGATCTCTATCGCCTGGAAGAAGAAAAAAGCCTCGAACAGATTGCCGATTATTTTGAAAAACTGGCTTCTGATCTGAGAAACGGACACATTACGTTTGATGATGGTACGAGCATTAAACTCCCGGATACCCTCACTCTCGATATTGACGTTGACGAGAAACACAAAGAAGATATAATCTCGACAAATGCTGAGTTTGAGCTGAAATGGGTCGAGGAAAAATAGGAGAACACTAATTCCTGACATCAAGCCTCTATTTTAGCACCCTTAATTTGTCAAATAAATATAGTGGTTTCTTAATGGTGTTTATTGAAATCATTTATTCCTCTGTTTCTAATATTTTTAAAGAATTAGCAATGGTATCATTAACCGTTGCCTGTTTCATATATCGCGCTACCTGCATGGCTTCAACAATTTCATCGGTCGTAACTCCATTTTTTTTAGCCATTTTAGTCCACATTTGTGTACAGGTATCGCTGCCTAAAGCCGCTGCAACTCCTATCCCAACAAGCATTTTATACTTATTCGGGACTTTTTGATATTTCTCGTTTTCAAAAACAAGAGATTTTTCCTGCATTTGATTTTCAGCAAATTCAGGTGCGAATTGTTTGAGTAATTCCATGGGTGTTTTATTCTTCATTTCAGTCTCCTCTGTTTTTTTATTATTGGTTTTTCGCAAAAATCATGTACAAATTCGGCAGCAGCAACAGCGTAACGAATAAAGAGAAACCTAATCCGCCAATTACAGCAATTGCCATCGGTTGAAGCATATCGCCTCCTTCTCCCCAATTGATAGCTAAGGGAGTCAAGCCTAATATGGTGGTGGCCTGTGTCATTAATATGGGCCTCACGCGTAAAGGTGCTGCGGTAAGAATTGCTTTTTTGACCGGCAAGCCTTGTTTAACAAAATCGTTTATAACTGTTATCAACACCACCCCTTGCGTGGCAATACCGCCCGACATAATGATAATGCCGATTAGAACCGTTGTGCCCATAACCATGTCGGTTAGATAAAGCGCTGCTGTTGAACCGATGAGTGCAAACGGGACCCCAAGTAAAATCATAAGTGGCTGTTTAAACGAATTAAATTGTATTGCCAGGATTACGTATGCAAAAAACAAGGCAAACAATATGATTCGCAGCATTACATTTTGGCTTTCCTCAAGCAGATAGACCTGCCCACCAAAGGCAAAAGAATATCCTTCGGGTAACTGTAATCCGGCAAGTTTGCTTTGCAGACTTTGTGCAGTGCTACCCACATCTGCGCCTTTCATTACATCGCTTGAAACAACTATTTGTTTAATTTGATCTTCTCTTACTATTTCCACCGGGCCCAGCCGTTCAGTTACGTTCGCAACTGTGCGAAGGGGCACTTTATTCCGGGCTGAAATATCTACCTCTAAATTTTCGATATCCTGCCTGGAGGCAATTTTTTCTTTCGGGGCGAGTACGCGAATATCATAATATTCTCCCTCGTCCCGTAATTGTGTAGCCACAGTGCCGCCAACATACGTTTTTACCGTAGCGGCAAATTTATCGGTCGGCATTTCAAGAGCGGCAAGGCGAACTTTATCAACTACAATCTGGTATTCCGGCTTATTTATTTGCGTGCCAATTCTGATATTTGTCAACCCGTTAACGCCGTTCATCTGCTGAACCACTTGCTGAGCAATTTCCTGTATTCTTTCCAGTTCAATTCCGCGTACTTTTATTTCAACATCAGAATCTCCCGCGCTTCTAATCCCTTTCATTTTTGCCTGCTGTACTATAATCTTAGCACCCGGAATCATTTTCTTCATCACCTGCGGTCGGAGTTTCTCTATAAATTCTTCTGTTGAAATATCGCGGTTGCTTTTTCCAACAAGTTCGATATCTATCTGCCCTTCGTTTGCGATTTCATAAGTCACCAATCCCCATACTTTTCCGCCTGAAAGGGTAAAATACTTATCTACCTCTTTTTGATCTTTAATTACAGGTTCAATTTCTTGTAGAAACCTATCCGTTTTTTCAACCGAAGTACCCGGTGGTAAAATTACTTTTACCATAATTCTGCCATCATCTACTTTTGGCAAAAATTCAGAACCGATTTTTTGAAATATGAAATAATTCCCAGCCAGAAGAATCACAAATGCGGCAAGCACGGCCCATCTAAACCGTAACAATATGTTGAGTAGCTTTTGATACATATCATTTAATCGATCAATTACCTTTTCGAGGCCGGATTTCTTCGGTGTTTTTGTTCCTTTCACTATCACAAGATAGTGTGTGAGCATCGGGGTAACGGTAAGCGCCACAAGTAATGAGACAATGACAATACCGGCAATGGTTAAAATCAATTCCCGGAAAAGCAGTGAGGTCAATCCCGGTATCATCAAAAACGGCATAAACAACGCAAGAAACGTAAGTGTGGAAGCAAGTATGGCGAGTGCAACATCCATGGTTCCGGTAAGAGACGTTTCTTCATCTGTCTTGCCTTTTACTTTATGAATACGTGTGATGTTCTCGATTACGACAATCGAATTATCCAGCACAACCCCCATAGCAACAACCAATCCCCCGAGCGAAAAAATATTGATCGAGAACCCGAGAAGCTGCATCAGAAAAAAGTTAAACAGAATCGTAACAGGCAGTGCAATGAGCATCACCATCACCTGCCGGAATTGGCCAAGGAAAAGGTAGATGACAAGTATTACCAAAATAATTGCAGCAATAGCAGAATCCCGAACGCCAGCAATTGCTCCTTTAATATAATCGGATTGATTTTCTACCGTATTAAAGGTGATATCGGGCGGGGACGTATTTTTAAGCTTTGAAATAAGTTCATTGACCGCGTCCGACACTTCCACGGTGTTTGCATCAGCTTGTTTTAATATGTTTAATTTTATGGCGGGATGACCATTGAATCTTGTAACCACCCGCTGTTCCTCATGGGTATCACTAACTTTGGCAAAGTCTTTTACTTTTATCGCTCCGCTGTTAGAATATTTTATAATGGTGTTTTCAATATCATCTATTGTATGGTATTCAGCGATGGTTCTTAACGAAAACTCACGATTGGTATCAGTAACCCTTCCGGCAAGGCGCTCTACGTTTTCATCTTTAACTCGTTTGATAATTTCTTCAAGCGTTAGGTTATAAGCCGAAAGTCTTTCTTTATCTATAAGAATCTGGATTTCTCTTTTTAAACCACCCACTATTTCGGTTCCAGCCACCCCTTTAATGGTTAGAAACTGATCTTGCAAAATATTTTCTATCCACAGTCTTAAATCAACAAGATCACGCCTGTCCGATTCAACTATCAACTGCACCACCGGAAGCTGAGAAGGATCGGCTTTGAACATTACCGGCGGTTCAATATCCCGGGGGAGTTGCCGGGTTGCCAACCCCATTTTTGCTACCACATCCTGGTATGCCACATCCACATCGGTTCCATATTCAAAATTCACCAGCAGCTGATACATTCCTTCAATACTCGATGACTCCAGATAATCAAGATCATCAACCGTGCTCATCACTCGCTCAACCGGGTCGGCGATATTGTCGTTAATTTCCTCAGGGGTAGCACCAGGCCAGTACACATAAACCTTCACCATCGGATAGGTTATTTCGGGCAGAAAATCGGTTGGTAAATTCACATATCCGAAGAAGCCCAGCACAACAGCCGAAAGAGTGAGAACTATGGTGGCAACAGGTTTTTTTATAGCAATTTTGGTGAGATTCATTCTAATCCATCCTCTTTATCCGGTATAATATTTACCGGGCTTCCATTCTTTAATGTCTGATACCCATCCACAATAACCTTATTGCCGGCTTTTAATCCGCTTATAATTTCAACATCCTCTTTCGTTTCAAACCCTGTTTTCACCTCAACCGATGTAGCCTGTAAATTTTCATCCACTATAAAAACGGTTTTCTTATCTATATTGGAAATAATTGCTTGCGAAGGAATCGCTAAAACATCTTTAAATATTCTTGCTATAAAAGATGCCCGTACAAACATTCCGCTTTTTATATTCTGACAAGGATTATTAAGATGTGCCTCAACAATACCGTTTCGGGTAAGCTCATCAATTTCCGGATAAATTCTTGTTATGGTACCGGTAAATTGTTGATCCGGACAAGCATCCAGATTCAGCTTGGCTTCCTGGCCGGTTTCTAATTTTCTCAAATCCGTTTCAGCAACGGAAAGATTAATTTTGAAGCTACCAGCGCTTATTACTTCCAGTATTTGTGTATTAGCTTCAATCATATCTCCCACATCAATAAAACGTTTAGATATAATTCCGCTTGAAGGGGAAATAATTGAAATTTCTTTATATTGATCTAATGCAAAATTGTAATTCTCTCTGGCTTCTTTTAATAGCTGATTTAATGACTCATTATCAGGCGTAGTCTGTAATTCTTCTTCAAGTGATTCCACTTTTATTTTTGCTGCGGTAATAACTTCTTCCCTAAGCCTGGGACTAAGGCGAACAACTACTTGCCCTTCTTGAACAAGATCGCCTTCGCGTACATGCAGCCTTGTAACTTTACCCTCACCCGTTGATTTAATATTCGTGGTGTTTTCAGGTTCAATTGTACCGGTAATTTCAAGAACTTCCTGCAGGGTTTTAATCTTCGCTTCAGCAACTTTTACAAGTTTAGGTGGTTCTTGTTTTGTTATCTGTGTGGTGGGTTCTGCATTTCCACCGCAACCGACAGTAAGTATGATTATAATCGGGGCCAAGAATATTTTTCTTAATATTTTCTTTTTCCGTAGCAAAACATTTCTTTCATTTTTAAATCCTATATGCTTCATGTTTCTAATTCCTTAAAGAATACCACTGTAAAATTTCAGTTCAGTTTGTTTAATAATTTGCTGAATACGTAAGTCGTTTAAAGCAACTTCCGCATTCAAAAGATTTTTCTGTATATCCAGCAAGTCCGTATTCGACCTTCGGCCTGCCTGGTATTCCAATAACGCAAGGCGATACGTATCTTTTAGCTGCTGTAATGCTTTCTTTTGAATGTCTACTTGTTTGCTAATTTCTTGAATTTTTCTGTTTGTCTGATCAATTAGCTGTGATAATTGCTTTACATAGTAATTCATCTCATAAGTGGCCGATGTTATATCAACCTCGGCCTGTTTTATTTTTGCAGATATATTACCGCCGTTAAACAATGGAAATTTTGCATTCAAACCGATGAAATAACGGTCGTTCCTTGGAAATGAAAATTGTTCGAATCCGAATTCATACCCGTAATATGCACTTGCACTTACCTGGGGCATCCGGGATGATTTTTGAATTTCCGTATTAATTTCGTTTTGCTTTATGACGCTCTCATAATTTTTGATGGCCGGATTCATCTCAATAGCCATTCTGATCAACTCCTCAGATGAAAGTTGCAGGTGAGTAATATGCAGAGAATCGGTTGGTATAATCGTTGATAAAGTATCTTCTCCCATCAGTAAACCAATATTATGAGAAACTGCACTGTAATCATTTTCCAGCTTTAATATGTTTGCATCAATATATGCCAGCTCAACATCCACTCTTCCCATTTCAAGCTCCGATAACTTTCCCGCATCTATTAACAAACGCGTAAACTTTTTTTGAGTTTGAAATTGCTCTTTATTATTTCTCAGAATCCTGATTTGATTATTAATGGACTGTAGCTGGAAGTAATAAGAGGAAAGAATAAATTTTATCTGCTGCTCCTGCTCCTTCAAATCGAATTCTTTGCCGTGTAATAATTCTTTTTTCAGTTTAATGCTCTGGTCAATTTTACCACCGGCATAAATAACCTGTTCAATATTTACTCTCGGGAATAGATCATGTTCAAGGTTTCCGAGTAATTCAGACCGGAAACCCGGCACAATGTCGAGATAGTCATAACTGAATAATGCATCTACCTGTGGGTATTGAATTGACTTAGCTTCATCAATTGCATAATTGCTTTTTTCTATCTGCTTTTTTGCGGAAAGAAGTTTTTCGTTGTTAGTAAGTGCTTGTTCAATCGCATTATCAAGTGAAATCCAAAGGGTATCTGCCGAAAAATTTTGCGCTGATACAGCACTTCCACTTAAGATTAAAATTGAAATTAATAAGAGGAATTTATGGTGAAATTCAATGTACATATTTCTAAACAGGTCTTGTAAAGTCTTCACTCAGTTACCTCAATGCGGGAATAAGCAATACGGAAATATGTGCATTTCGCACTACATTGTGGCTGACGCTACCCAGAAATATTTCTTTAAAGAACCCTCTTCCCTGACTCCCCATTACAATTAATGCGTAATTGTTTTTTGCCTCTTCAAGAATTTCTTTCGTCGGAATTCCATAAACTATTTTAGTATCTATTTCTTTAGAACCCTTCTCTTTGAGATCTTTTTTCATCATGTCCAATCTCTGGCTATCAATACGATTAAACTCCTCGAGTTTATCTTTAAGACGCTTGCCAATCTTCGTTTTATCCTGAACATGAAATAAAGTAACCTTGTTTTTTCCTGCGCTGATAATTCCCTTCAAAAAATCAAACGCTCTGTAAGAGTTGTCTGAAAAATCGGTTGCAAATAGTATTTCACCACTCAGATCCAAAAAGGGCGCTTCAATAGATTTTTCCCCGTTTTTTTCAGTAGCTATAGTTCTGACCACCAACAGAGGTTTTTTGTGAAAATGAAGAATTTCAGAAGTCACTCCCCCTATTTTAAATAACTGATAATCAGCAGCTGTCTCTCCCTGAGTGCCCATTACAATGAGTGAAATATCCTCGTTTTCTGAATAATTATTGATTTCTTCGGAAGGAATACCGGGGGCAATTTCCAATTTAACCTCTGCTCCCTGATCTTCTATTATTTTTTTTTGCCTCTGCAGCTCCGGTTCAGCCATATTTTTCAATGTGGACCTGAGCGATCCAATATGCCTCACTCCTAATGCATAGAATAGAATAAACTCATCAGCTCCCCATTCTCTTAAACCACTAACGCTGCTTAATACAGCATCCGATGCTTTCGACAGGTCGGTGGCTAATAATATTTTCTTAAACATATATTCTCCTTTTAAAAACTGCTAATTGGTAAGCCTCATGCTAATTGCCGATTAACAAGTATTGAAGCCAACAAGATCAGCTTATGCACTTAAATCATTTATTATTTAGTTATTTCGTTAAATATCGAAATATAATTTAAAATATTTTCATCCCTGCGTTATTTTCTCGCGATCAACTTTTTCAACTTCATCAATATTCACATCAATCTTAGAATCTTCTGTCAGCCACGGTTTTAGAATGTCAAGAAGTGGGCGGGAATAATAATTCGATGACTCCTCGGTAATCTTATAATTTACCCACCTGCCATCTTTATGATTCGTGATAAAACCAGCTTCCCGCAGGATGGATAAATGTTTAGAAACAGTAGAGGTAGCAAGACCTAAAATTTCAGTCATTTCGCAGACACATAATGATTTCTGTTGTAATATTTTGAGAATGCGAAGACGGTTAGAATCCGCGAGTGCTTTAAAAGATTTTTCCAGGTTTCGATCCATATCATTTCGTTATTTGACGAAATATAGAAATAATTGGCGAATTTGCCAACAAGTTAGTTTGTTCGTCACAGAAATTGAAAGGAGTTGTAAATAATGGATATTCCGGTGATACTGACCCCTCATTCTGATTCAAACTACCCCCACAGTCTGATGATGTTGACCCCTGAGTCACAATGCGCCAGTCCACATATTGCCCACAGTCTCTGACGAATAAAAATGGCATTGGTTGCTACCTTCGAGAATCCGATTTACTAACTCACATTAAAAATATTTCTGCACTCTTTATTTATCAAATACCGAGGTTTCTCAATGTCATTTGTTGAGATAAGATTGCAGGATTCAAGTTACCATTATGCAATTACTTCGTATAACATTTTGGAAGCAATCAACAGTAATACAACCGCATAAGCTACCTTCACATGTTTTGATTTAGCTTTTTGGGTCATATACCGCCCTCCCAGTTGTGATCCAATAATTACGGCAATAACCACAATTACAGTCAGCTCCCAATTCATTTCACCACTGGCTGTGTGGCCCAGATAGCCCGATGCCGAGGAAAATGTGACTACCATGGCTGTGGTGGCTGCGGCTTCCTTGGTTTTATAGCCCATCATCATCAGAATTGGCGCCACGATAAAACCGCCGCCAAGACCTAACATTCCTCCCGTAAAGCCGGCAAATGACCCCACGAAAAAACCAATCACACTTCGTTTCTTTAAAGACATCATTTTTTGAGGTTCAGGTAATCTTAAAGCCCACGAAAGATGAGGATCAATCCAAGCGCCAGCGTGGCCCATGGCAAAAATTTCTGTATCCTTCTACGCACCTCCAGGCTTAGAAAACCAGGACTTATAGCAACGGCTATCATTGCCGGCATGGTCCCAAACCCAAAACCGGCCATAAAAATCATACTGGAAACGGTACTGCCCGTATTCAGTGCGGCTGCAATTGCCATATAAACAAAACCGCATGGTAGCAGGCCATTAAGCAACCCAACAGCAAACAATGCTGAAATTGAATTCATTTTCATAAACTTTTTGAAGGGCTTGGTAATGACTCCCATACGGTTGGAGGGAATTGCCTGCCAGCTGTTTAACTTATTTCTGACCTTTGGAATCACTACTGAAGCAATAATCAGTACGCCTGTCAACACAGACAAATATTTTTGAAAGCCGACCAGCCCTGCCAGTTTCCCAAAAAAGCCAACTACACTTCCCAGCAGTACATAGACGACAGTTCTTCCCAAATTATAAAGAAAGATACCCGCGTATTTTTTCAATCCCTGCACAGCACTAACAGGAAGTGCAAGTGCAATGGGACCGCACATGCCTACGCAGTGCACACTGCCCAAAAAGCCAAATAACAGTCCGCCGATCAGCCATTCAATGATCATATACCGCCTTATTAAATCGCTTCAATCGCAGAGAGTTTGCTGTCACAAAAATTGAGGATAGTATCATGGCCGCAATTGAGATCAAGGGAGATAAAAAACCGACAGCAGCCAGTGGTAAGCCAACGACATTATATATCAAAGCCCAAAAAAAGTTTTGATAAATGGTCTTTTTAGTCTGCTTTGCCTGATATATCATGTCATCCAGTTGCTTAATATCAGGATTATAAAAGACCATATCTGCCTCTACCTTATTTTTATCCGATCCTTCGAACATCGCGATTGTGCTGTCAGCCTTCGCCATTGCCAACAGGTCATTCAAGCCGTCACCGATAAAAAGCACTCTGCCATTTCCTTTCTTCTTTTTCTCTACATACCCTGCTTTTTCTTGCGGACTCATATTTCCAATATATGTCCATTTATCAGACAAGATTTCATCCTGAGGCGCAGGATCACCAGATATAACAGATACGTCGTACCCTTTTTCTGAAAGATTCTGGAGCAGGACTTTAGCGTCATTTTTTAAAGGATGATAGATATCCACTTTTAACACCATCACCTTGTCTACGAACAAGCCAAACGTGTTTTCACCTAAAGTATCAGCTTCGGGATGGGCCCGGTTTAAAAGGGCTATTTCATGGTCTTGATTGTTTTCATCTGACCATACCCCTTTGATGCCAAGCCCCGAAATTTTTTCGAGATTTGATATTCTCATCGGGTCAATATTATTGCTTCTACCATATTCTCTAACCGCTTCAGCAATGGGATGTTCGTCAATAGCTTCAATCCCAGCCAAAAGCATTAACAACGTGATTTCACTGTGCTGTGATCTATCAATAATCTCTACATTCTGTACATTTGCAGCCCCTGTTACGGTGCCGGTTTTATCAAAGATAATATGCGTAACCCGGGCCAGTTCCTCAATTGCATGCGACCCTGTTCTGAGAAGTATACCCTGATCGTGCAGACTTTTATGGGTAATCCATATAGCCGCCGGTGTTGCTATGGCAAAAGCGCACGGACAACCGATGATTAAAACGGATAAAAAGTTGTTAATTGCCGGCCCCGTTTCTCCTGTCCATAGATAATATGCCAAAGTCGCTGCTGAAAGAATCACCACCGTACCCAGCAGGATGCTTGCCGCGCGGCTTGAGATATTTTCATACGTCGATAATTCCTTCTTCTCCCACTCAAATTGTTCAAGGTAGTGTGATAGAGATGATCTTGAAAATGAGGAGGTGAGTTCAATCTCTAAATTTCCATCCAATGCTATTGATCCGGCCTTAATTTTGTCACCTTTATTCTTTAGAATTGCCGTAGGCTCACCGGTTAAATGAGCTTCTCTGACATATCCATGGGTAGATCTTAGAATTCCATCAGCAGGGATAACCTTTTCTGCTTCGGTTTTTATCTCATCACCTTCCGCAAGTTGTTCAGAACTCACTCTTTCCCAGACACCGTCATTATTCTTAAAGATCACAGTTGGAGTTCCAGGCTCCCATTTTTTGCTGTAAGCTCCAATTTTATTCTTCAGGTAGATATCGATCAACAGGCTTCCAATGTAGAAAACGAGGATCATCCCGGAGGTTTCGAAATAGGTGGCTGTCTGAGTCCCTCGCAAGATGTTAATAATAGAAAGCACGTAGGATGAAAAAACACCGATGAAGATTAACGATCCCAGACTAAAGCGCTTAGATTTGAATTCGTCAGCCGTAACCCAAAACACTTCTTTACCAAGTAAAACTAAGATCAGCGAATTGAGGGCAAGAGAAAACCAGACAAAGAATTTAGGAGTATCAGCGTCTATGTGGAGTGTTAAACTCACAAACAGGAGCAGCATACCAAGAACGGCGGCTATTATCCATCTGATCAACAATCCTTCCGGTATGTAAAACTGGCTATCATCCCCGATCTGAAGCCGGTGAGCCATTGAACAACCGTGGCAGCAAAAATTCAGTGCGTTATTTTCAGGTGATTGTCTTGCAGGTAATCCACAATGGTCACATGGAGTGATCTTTGAAGCTGTATCAGCCAAGGCACTAATTTAGAAATGTATCGTTTAGCTCACTGACTTCCCACTGAGATGATCTTTCTCCATATGATTCGCGGTAGCTTTTGATACTGTCTACCGGAACATCAGAGCTGTTATTACCAAATGAATTTCTTACATATGTCATTACTGCAGCTATTTCTTCATCTGAAATTTGCTCACCCCAGGCCGGCATGTTGCCATTATAAGCGACCCCATTTATTTCTATTTCCCCATATAAACCATGAACAATAAGTCCGGTTAAACGGCTTACACTTCCGTTCACGTAATCCGTGCCGGCAAGTGTCGGAAAAACGCCTTCAACACCCTCACCATTCGACTGATGGCAGGTTGAGCATACTCTTCCATAAATATTTTCTCCAAGCTCCATTTGAGTCAACTCCACCGGCTCAGCCTGAACATCATCTTCCGCCTGCGAAATAAATAACTGGTGCGGCTGGTAGCTAAACTCTCCAAAGTAGAATCCGATGTAGAAAAACCCAAAAGCAAAAGTCACCAATATTATTGCATATAACCACCAGGGACCTGATTCATTCCCCTCTTCAGGCAGCGCTCTTTCCCGTAGTACAGCCTGATGGATATCAAAAATGTCATCAGGATTATTTTGTTCTCTATCATCGAATCCTTCTCTGCTATCTTTTTCCTCTTTCGCCATAATATTACTCTTCTGTTCTCTCCTGATCTAATGAAAGAAGATAATCTACAAGGTGCTCGGCCTCTTCTGTTGGCACAACCTTTTTACCTTCAATAGCAAAATCACCGGGCAAATTTACCACTCGTTTGTTCGTGCTTTTATTTTCGTCAATTACTTCAAAAAGCCATGTAAAAGGCGGCATTATTGAACCCGGTGACACCGATTCCGGTGCATATAAATGAGAATAATGCCAGTCTCTGCTGGGCTGTCTTTTTCCAATGTTTGCAAGATCCGGGCCGGTTCTCATTGTACCTAACACATGAGGGGTAAGTCCGTCATAGTCTTCCGGAAGTGAAGCATTTCCCCAGCCACGTTCAAAGTCTGCGCCAAATCCTTTCGGCCTCACCTGCTGTGTATGGCAATATACGCATCCTTCTCTGACGTAAATACTGTGTCCGTTTTTAATGTTAGGTCTAACATATTGTTCAGCAGTAATTTCTTTTTCTGCCAGCATTTTTGGTATAAACACCAGACCCAGCATAGACGAAATAACTAGTGCAGCAGCTCCAAAAACCAGTAGTAAATTGTCTCTCATAATATCAGTCGCTTAGGTCTGTGGTTAAATTTTTAGAGCTTCCTTTAGTCTCTTTCTTCAGTATTTTGAAGTAAGAGTATGCAAATACAAGGTGCCCTGTTGTCAACAATATGGCAGCGATAGAGCGTGATTGCAGAAAGGGCTTCATTTTTTCGACTATATCCAAAAAAGGTATATCCGGATTGTTCATCAAAAATCCCTGCCATATCCCACCAATCTGTAAAGCTACTATATAGAGTATAATTCCAATTGCGCTAAGCCAAAAATGCCATTTAATCCGGCTTGTAGACACCCACTCGTTTCCTGTGATTCTTGGCATGATATAGTACATAGAACCAAAAAGCACCATCGTCACAAATGCGTACATACCTATATGAGCATGTGCTATCACATAATGAGTGAAATGAATGACCTCATTGACATTTCGCAAAGCTTGAAGACTTCCCTGAAGACTCACAAACGTATAGCTCATGGCTCCAAATACGACAAAGCGGAGTGTGGGAGAATTTACAACACGCTTAAAAACCCCCACCACCGTCAAGTGATGGTTTACTGCAACTGTTACAACGGGAATGATCATCATGGCACTTGCGGCAATTGAAATAGTTGTTGCCCACGTTGGCACAGGTCCGCCAATAAGATGGTGAAACCCATTCCAGTTGTAAAACAGGGCCAGTGTCCAAAATCCCAACAAACTTAATGAGTAGCTATATATTGGCCTGCCGGTAACTTTTGGTATTAGATAATACGCTGCCGCAAGACAAATTGGTGTAAACCAAAGCCCAAGCGCATTGTGTGCATACCACCAATTCATACCGCCTTGTACAGTCGTATCATACTCGGGTATGTAAGCGATAATAAGCAGAGCTAAAATCCATATAAACCCTGCAATGATATAATAGACTGATATATAAAGTTTTTTTGTGGCTCTGCATACAAGCATCGTCAAAGTAGCAGCAAATAAAGGCAATAAGCCAGCGACTATAAGCATAGCTGAAGAAAAAGGGATCTCCAGCCATTCCAAGCCTCTTGAATAACCTCCTAAAATTTGAAAAGACCCAATCGTAAGGCCAATATTCCAAAGAGCTAAACCGGTAAGAATAACCCATTTTTGGGGAATAACTACACGAAGTGTTCTCGTAAGTAACCATAGCGCTACACCGGCTCCTGTCATAGAGGCCCACCCATATACCATCGTATTAAGGTGAAGTGGGCGCACTCTGCCAAAAGTTAGCCACGATATATCCCCTAAAAAATTTGGCATATGCATTTTAAAAGATGCTAAAATGGCTAGTGTTGAGCCCACCAATAACCAAATCACTCCAGAGGTAAAAAAAGATAGCAGCACTTTACTTGAATCCCGGTCTACATAATTTCGCCATTCAGCAGCGCTCTTAAAGTTCTTTTTTTTCATGTATCCTCTTTGTCGGATTCTTCAGTTTTATCATCAAACATCTGATCAGTGGGTTCCCCAACCGGCTCATCTTCTTCAAAAGGGATCATAGCATCTTTCTTGAGCTCTTTTATAAATCCTTTTTTGATTGTAAATATCAGTATAGCCACTGCAACAGTTACCATGAGCACTGATATAGAAAAAACAGTTACCGTTCCTGAACCAAAATCCATGATTTGATTAGCTTAAAGTATACGTCCAAAATACTGTGCTAAAATTACTTCTAACATAAATATCAATTATACTGCTTTTAGTCGAAGAAATACAGACGTATCCGTTGATTTTTCTGCCTAAGGGGATAGCACCTATGGCTCCGTAGTTTTGTTGGGTAAACTCGAACGCAAACACACCCTCTTTTCACATCAATGGTCCCTTCCTCGACCAGCGGAATCCGTACCACGGCGGCGCTGACCCGCGGGTGAGTCATTTCCTGTATCATTTCTGAAGTTCAGACTGTTTTCTCTATTTCAACTAACGGCGTACCTATTTCTGTTTCTGTTCGTCAACCAGCTCATCATCCTCTCGGGTCAGGCGACCCGAGCTACATAGAGACTCGTCTGCACGCTGCATCCGCGGGCTGACGAGTGAGTTGAGTATGGATAGAAAGCATGGCATGTCTATTGCCGGTTACTATTAACGGCTTTCCATACCGGTCAATTTGAAGCCAATATCGGGGTGTTTTATGAATTACCTGCAGGATCAACAAAATGATTAGAGTTTAGAACAACTGAAAATGGAAGCTGAAATCCGATTTCAAACAGTTATGCCGGGTTGTAGATCAAAAGACAAACTGCCGCAAATGCCGTCAAATTAAAGGAGTTATTTTGTTTGTAAAAGAACTTTCCGACGTATACAATGCCCCAGAGCTTTAATAGCTGTTTTAACAGACGCCTGACCGTCAATTACCGGCATTACTGCAAGAGTCGTATGCTCAGTAAAAAGCTCGGAATGACCCAATATAACTAAGATAAAACCAACAGAATACGCGTTTGCAAGCAGAATTTCTGAAGTTAAATCTCCGAAGCCACTTGCCGACAGAGTCAGGAACACCCCAACAGTAACGGGCCGAAACCAATATCCAGCCCGGCAGAAAAACTGGACATCAACAGGCCTAAATTATCCCGGTTAAGCTCGTTCTTACCTTTCTTAATAACTGATTTTAAGACTTCTGGCGTAGGCTTCATATCCATATAAGAACCTTGTTTAAAAAGAAACTTTCTAACCTGTGAAAAACTCGCTTCTTACAGACTGTAAAAAAAAGAATCGGGTTTTGTGAATGACACCATATATCCTTTCTACTTGTTTTTATTTCTCAAGCATAAATAGTGATATTTACAGTATAATACTATTTACAAATAGATACTTTCGGCTGTCTTATTCTTAACAAATTCTTTTTTGCTCAGTCGTTCATGTAATGCAAATAAACTGCAAGTTCTCTGCCGGTAATTATTATTTTAATATGCTAACATTATCTCATGTTATTTTAAATCTGTTTACTTATGGAGACTAATAATCAATTGACCTTGAAGCACCGACTGCACGAAATCATTTTTGAGGCTGATACACGGAGTGGCAAAGCGTTTGACGTAATTCTTATCCTCAGCATTATTATCAGCGTATTTGTGGTGATGCTCGACAGCGTCTCAAGCTTTCATGAAATATACGGCGATTGGTTCTATAGAATTGAATGGATTTTTACAATACTATTTACCATCGAATATGTACTTCGGATAATAACGGTAGAGAGGGCAAAGGGGTACATTTTTAGTTTTTACGGGATCGTAGACTTGCTCTCATTTTTACCTACCTATTTTATTTTATTAATTCCCGGCAGTCAATTCTTTCTGGTAATTCGTTTCCTCAGAATTTTACGGATCTTTCGGGTACTTAAATTTACTAAATACATTATCGAGGCCGATCAGCTTCAAGAGGCATTAGTCTCATCCCGCCAAAAAATTATAATTTTTATTTACACTGTCGTGACAATAACCGTAATCGTCGGCTCACTTATGTACGTCATTGAAGGTCCCGAAAATGGATTTACCAGCATCCCAAAAGGTATATATTGGGCTATTGTTACGTTAACTACAGTAGGCTATGGTGATATTTCCCCGCAGACAAGTTTGGGACAGATGGTTTCAGCAATGATTATGATTATGGGATATGGCATTATAGCGGTACCCACAGGTATTTTTACTGCTGAACTGAGTCGCGTTAAGAAGGGGAAACAGACGACCGAGGTCTGTCCCTACTGTTCAAAAGAAGGGCATGATGCCGATGCAGAATATTGTAAGTATTGTGGTAGCAAGCTGAATCCCGAATAAAGATCTTAAGTGGTCTTTGCCATCCATACTGATGTGAATCTTATACTCCTGTAGAGTTTCTATCCAGTGTGCACACCTTTACTGTCTGAATCACAGCTCAGGCAAATCATTAGTGAAACAGTAAGCTAAATTCTGGAATACCGGATGTTCACACCGGGTTGGGGGCAGTATCACCGGAATATCCAATTTCCACTACCGGTTTATTTTTTAATGACGTTTTCAGGTCATAGGGCATAATGAGTCTTTGAAAAATTTCAACTTAATTCCGTTTAAGCACTGTTTATATGTGAATTTTTCATGATGCTCAATCTCATATTTCGATAAATATGTGCAGAATTCAAGTTACTATTATGCAGTGACTTCGTGTATCATTTTGAAGGCAATCAGCAGTAATACAACGGCATAAGCTACTTTCACATGTTTTGATTTAGCTTTTTGGGTCATATACCGCCCTCCCAGTTGCGATCCTATAACAACGGCAATAACCACAATTACAGTCAGCTCCCAATTCATTTCACCACTGGCTGTGTGGCCCAGATAGCCCGATGCCGAGGAAAATGTGACTACCATGGCTGTGGTGGCTGCGGCTTCCTTGGTTTTATAGCCCATCATCATCAGAATTGGCGCCACGATAAAACCGCCGCCAAGACCTAACATTCCGCCCGTAAAGCCGGCAAATGACCCTACGAAAAAACCAATCATACTTCGTTTCTTCAAAGACATCATTTTTTGAGGCTCAGGTAATCTTGAAGCCCACAGTGTCCGTAAAGCAGCAGCAAGAACCATTGCCGCAAACAAAATTTTCAGAGTTTGTACGGGTACGTATCCGCTGGTCATTGCCCCCAATGGCGCTGCAATAAGAGCGGTAACGGCCATCACGGCTCCGCCTTTCCAGTCAACCATTTTTTTCGGGCAAAAGGAATCAGCACCAGGGCTGTATTCAACCCGTTCAGTAACAAACCCAGAGGGATGGCTACTTTAACCATGTCAAAACCTGCCCAGTTAAGTACCGGCACATATACCATGCCACCGCCTAACCCCAGCATGGCAAATACAAAAGAAGCAATGGCAATAATGAAAAAAACAATGGTATATAGCATGTTTTATGATTTATACCTGCATTATTCACAAAAGATAGTTATTGAAGATTATCTTTCTGGATTTATTGATTTACCGCAGGTAAAGATTAACGTTTTATTTAACGGTTTGACACACGCTTCGAATTTTACCCGAGGGCTTCGTTGTCTTTAAAATGGTTTACTGAGGCTGTCCAAAAAGAGACATTAGTTCGAATAGCGCTTAAATAATTAATTTTCTTCTTCAGACTCACCCTATATCCCTCTCTAAACTAATAGAGAGGGATATAAAGTCTAAATTATCTAAGCTTGTTTCTGTGTTAATTCACTTTTTGGACAATCTCCCGCCACCATTTTATGGACGCTTTGCCCACGCCGCAGGCATGTCTTGGATACAACCAAATTTATGCTTTCAAGGAAACTATTGGCCTTGACGGTTTTGACGGATTGAGGAAGCTGGAAGATCTGCGCATACCTTTTATCATACCGGCCAGAATCTATATTACAGGCTTTGGTCGTGGTGGACCATTGATGAAAGGTAGCAGAGATTCTGCGACCGCCATCAATTACTTCACAGCCTTAATTTGGTCTTATACTGAAATAGGTTGACACAATTTAAGGAGTCAACCGATGAAAAATAAAGGTTGTAAACCACAACCGACCTACAGTGATAGTTTTAAACTTGGAGTTGTCAGGCGCGTGGTTAATGGAGAATTAACCAAAGACCAAGCCCGTATTGAGTTTGGCATTGGAGGTAAAAGTTCAATTCTGGAATGGATGGGAAAATATGGATATTGCAGTGATCCACTCATCCAGCATGCTATGGCAAAACCTCAGGAAAAACCGGACCCCAGCAACTTAAAAAAGAAGGTCCGTCAGTTAGAAAAACAGCTTCATAACGTACGCATCCGTTCGGAGTTTTACCGGACAATGATTGATGTGGCTGAACGTGAGCCGGGTACCCCATTCGAAAAAATTCCGGCACCAATCCATCCCATTAACACGTCGCAGCTATCGGGTTCCTATGAACCTGATTGCTGATGGATTGGTGTAAGCAGGGCAGCGGTCTATAAATCATAAAAGCGATCTGCCTGTTACCGGCGTTGCGCCTACACTTATTAAAAACGAAACAGACCTATCGTGTCGGAACTTGAACTTGCCACAATTGATGATGTCCTTGCCGAACTGGGTGCCATTATTGAATTGACCGTAGAGGAGGATAGTCCGCTCGGGATTTTTGCATATGTGTACCGTCGCACCACGGCCAAAATCGCCGAGGGACTGGATCAGGGCCGATTCGAAGATGCCGGGCGGATGGAGCAGTTCGATGTATGTATTTGCCCGCCTCTATATCTGCTCAATTTCCAGGTTCTGCTAGATAGTCCATTCGCCAAAAAGGAAGAACTAAAAAACGGCTTTATTATCTGATGAGTGGGTTGTTGACATCAGTGATGAAATAATCATTGAACTGAATCGCGAATATCTTTAAGAAGTTGAGCTTTCTGTTTTAGATCATTCAAAAGCCGTTTGGAGAGAACCAGTGGCACTGTAGCTCTTTCATTTGTTTCCTTTCTCCGTTGCTATAACCGATGCCGCGATTTGGCAAAACAGTCATTCCATTGCCAAATCGCTTACACTGAAACTCATCAAGTAACAATTTGAAACACTCGGCGTAAAGAGATGAGTTGAATGATGATAATTCCCGGCACCACGTGCTTTGATCTGACAATATCAAACGTGTTTAAACGTTATTTGTAAGTAAAGTAAATCTGTGTGATGAATGATTCGATAAAAACATTAAGAGGTATATCTGTACTGTTAACTCTTTCCAGTCCGCTTGCCGCACAGGAGAGCACTTCTGCCATGGATCCGGGAGTCCGGATCGCAGCCGTAGACAGCGTCGCCGCACTCGTCGAGTACCACTATGTGATGCCCGACGCAGGTCGCATAATCGCCGAGCATATACGGATGCAGGCGCGATCGGGTGCCTATCAAAAAACCACAACACTTTCCGAACTTGCACAGGCACTCACTGAGGACTTGCAGGCGGTCAACGGAGACCTGCACCTGAACGAAGCACCTCTTCTGAACCTGGAACCCTGTGAGATCGAAGGTGTGGAAGGAATGCTCCGGTGCGGCACTCTCGATGTCTTTGAGGATCGGACGGCGAAGATTGGCCGCATGATTTCACTCCACCTTGCTATTCTACCTGCAATGAGCGAAAACAACGCACATGACCCCTTATTCATATTGGCGGGCGGTCCAGGTCAATCAGTAATAAACGAAGCGCGGGGTATAGCCCGCGATCTTGCAGACGTACGTAAGCATAGAGATATTGTTCTTGTGGATTTGCGCGGTACAGGAAAGTCAAACGCACTGCGCTGCGAGCCGGATACACCTCAGGCAAAACTGAATTTTCTTTCCTGGAGCCTGTCGGATTCATTGGTTACGGAATGTCTCCAAAAATTTAATGCCGACCCCGCACTCTATACCACACCGATTCTGATGGACGACCTGAACGAGGTGCGAGCTAAGCTTGGCTATGACCAGATAAATCTCTATGGCACATCTTACGGCACACGTGCGGCACTTGTTTATGCGCGGCGTCATCCCGATCGGGTTCGCTCTCTCGTACTTCGGTCAGTTGCTCCTCCGGGTGTACCGATTCCACTCTTACCTGCGCGTCACGGGCAGGCAGCCCTTGAGAGCCGTTTTGCAGAGTGTGCAGCTGAGGAGGAGTGCCGTACCCAATTCCCCTCCCTTGCGAAAAACCTTGATGAGGTGCTCACACGCCTCTCCGAAGAACCCGCACAAGCCAGATACGTAGATCCCGCATCCGGTGATACATCTGCGGTGTCGATCAACCGCGAGATCTTTGCGGGGGGCATCCAATTTGCTCTTTACACACCTTTTTTAGCGAAGCTACTGCCGGAAATGATCCATGAAGCTGCTTCAAACAATTTTGCGCCTTTCATCCAAGTCGCCACCCCAATGGCGGAGATGCTTCCGCGCTCTATAAGCTTAGGCCCTGTTCTACTCCGTCACCTGTACCGAAGATGCTCCGTTAGTCTGGCAGATGGATGATGCTATGATCGCAAGCAACACCAAAAAAACATTTCTCGGGCGCACAGTCTTGGACAGCCATGCGCGTATCTGCACCAAATGGCCTCGAGGCAGCGTATCTGAATCTTTCCATAAGTCTGTTTCCTCCGATGTGCCGACATTGTTGATTTCGGGTGAAATGGACCCGATAACACCACCAAGCCTGGCGGAAGCCACTATGCGCAACCTTACAAACAGCCGTCACATCATCGTTCCCGGAGCAGGTCACAGTCCCGAAAACGAATGCGTAGATAGGCTGATAAGCGAGTTTCTTCAGGCTGAATCAATTCAGGAGCTGGACACTGTTTGCTCTTCAGAATGAGAAACACTGCGTTTGCCAGGAGTGGGGTGGAGCAGTATCTATGTGGAGAATCCACCCAATCTTCACAAATATCAGTATTTTGAGTAGTTTAAATTGGGTAAAATGAATTGCAATGCCCTTTTTCTCTATATACGGATTTGTTATTGCATTTTAGCCTTCATTACCTGAGTTCGATTAAAGAATGGTCTTTTTCTGAAATAGCTTAACACAATTTATGGAGTCAGCTGATGAAAAATAAAGGTAGTAAACCACAACCGACCTACAGTGATAGTTTTAAACTGGAATGCTATTTAGGTTTGGATAATACCGCGAGCGGAGGGACTGATTCGTGACTTCGAGTTTAATCTCGGGAGAATCGGTTAGTCTGTCTCCGATCGGCTGGTATTATAAAAAGCAGAAGTTAACTACCTTTCTCAATGTTGAAGTCTAACAGAAGTATCGGGATGAACAAACAGATTCACGATGATTATATGTTTTAAATTATTACCCACAAAGATGCCCGTAGAACCTTGTTTTAAATGTATCATGCCGGGAGTGAAGGTATGGAATCAATAATTCCAAAATTTTCTAATCCCATCCACAGTAAAAATAATAGATAGAAAAGAATAAGTCCCACCGCTTCTCTTTTATAGATCTCTCCGGTAAACGTATACGGTACGGATAAGTCGTAATACTCTTCTCTTTCAAAGTCCCATTCGAAAAAAATGATCTCGAAGAACTGACCTCGTTATCAATGATGTAATCGTGGTGCTTAAATTTCGGGTTACATTAGTGTTACAATCTATAAAAAAGTATAGTCAATTAGGTAGCCACAAAAACACGAAAGCACAAAATTATTTGTGTTTTTCTACTTTTGTAGACTCTTTTTAAGTTGACCATTGAATTGATTTATTGATCCTGACACTATATTAATTTATTGGTTGCTACACTAGCCAAAATCAGATAAGCTTTAAATTGGCAATAGGACGCAATGAATTGAAAAATGTTTGAAACTCCCTGTAAGAGATGAAGATTAGGTAATAATCCAGATAGTGTAAGTGTGTGTTACCTCATAATAACAAATGAAATAAACCCAGATCATATATAACAGTGACAGCAAATAAACAAACTCCAAAAAAGAAGTTTGGTACCTTTCTCGGGGTCTATTTGCCAAGTACGCTTACAGTGCTGGGGCTCATCATGTATCTGCGATTCGGCTGGGTGGTGGGAAATCTGGGCCTTAACCTCACCATTTTTATTGTCATTCTGGCGAATGTCATTACATTTATTACGGGACTCAGTGCAGCAGCTATCGCCACAAATATAAAAGTAGGTATTGGCGGGGTTTACTACCTTATTTCCCGCAGTCTCGGTCTGGAGACGGGCGGGGCAATTGGGGTGGCATTTTTTATCAGCCGCACACTTAGTATTACGTTCTACGCGTTTGGTCTTTCAGAACTCATTCTCCTTTTTTGGCCTGTGGAACTGTGGGGCACAATGCCCGGATACACAATACCGCTGTTAACGGCCATCATCATTATTCTGATCACGTTAGCATCGGGAAAAAGCGCGAATCTGGTTCTTAAATTTCAGATTCCAATGCTTATTCTTGTGGTACTTTCAATTCTGGCACTTACAGCTGGAGTATTTATGAATGAACTCAGGATGCCGGAATACTCACCCGCATACAGAACTGTGAGTCCCGATGGAGGTCTCTGGATCGTATTCGCCGTATTTTTTCCGGGCGTAACAGGATTTTTAGCCGGAATCGCCATGAGTGGTGACCTGAAAACTCCGGGTAATTCTATCAAACAGGGAACCATTTACTCGGTTTTTACCGGGCTTGCTGTATATCTGCTTATTCCATTACTTCTATCCATTTCAGCGGCGGTATCATTCGAGAATATGGCGGATGAAACATACGGCCTTCAGGCCTGGATTGATATAGCATTCCTTGGTGGCCTCTTTATCTATCCTGCGGCATGCGGTGCTATCCTTTCCTCGGCAATCGGAAGTGTATTAAGCGGCCCGCGGGTTTTACAGTCTCTATCAATTGATGGACTGGCTCCTAAATTTCTCTCAAAAGTTTCTAAAACAGGTCAGCCAACTATCGCTACCTGGATAACAGGCGGAATTGCACTTGCGGCGGTTGCTTTGGGGGATTTGAACACAGTAGCCAAATTTGTAACAGTATTGTTCCTCACGTTATATGTAATTATCAACCTCGTTGCAACCATTGAAAATATTGTAGCGGAACCGTCCTACCGCCCGAGCGTTAACATTCCGTGGTATGTCTCTTTTATGGGTGCATTGGGTTCCCTTTTTGTGATGTATCTGATCAGTCTTCCGGCTCTGATTCTTGCGTTTTTGCTGGAAGGAGGCTTCTATCTCTACTTCAAGAAAAAAGCACTGGAGCAGCAGTGGGGAGATGTTAATGCCGGTATCTGGATGAAGATCGCACGGTTTTCGCTGTTAAGAATGAACAAACTTCATGTGCGAAAGCGTAACTGGCGGCCGATTATTCTTCTTTTTGCGAAAAACATCAGAGACAGAATTGAACTTGTAAAGCTTGCAGCTGCATTTGGGCAGAATCGCGGAATTTTATCCATCTCAAAACTTGTGTTTAGATCCGACAGACCTGACCGAAAAGAGCGAAAAAGGATGAAGGAAGAGATGATCCGGGAGGTGAACAGCTTTGGATTAGAAACATTCTGCGAAGTAAACGAGGTGGAAGACCTGAACAGCGGAATTCTTAATGTGTCCAAAGGTCATGGCATTGCCGGCTTGAAAACAAACACTATTATGTTTGGCTGGTCTGACTCATTGAGTGACAATGTCAACCAGCTTCGAATAATTCGATCACTTTCGCATATGGGAAAAAATATAGTAGCGGCTAAATTTAACGATCATGAAAACTGGAAAGTCAGTAATCACGAAAATATCGATGTGTGGTGGAGCGGCGCCGACAATAACGGTGACCTGATGATGATCCTGGCCTACATGCTTACCCTGAACCCTGAATGGCAGCATGCGAAAATAAATATCCGGGAGGTTATTGACCACCCCGGGCAAAAGTCAACGATCAGCGAAGCCATTACACGTTCACTGAAGGAGGCCAGAATTGAAGCCAATGCGGAGGTGATCATCAAACAGCAGCGCGGGTTCCCGGAAATTCTCAGAGAGTATAGTTCCGATTCCGATATTGTGATGCTTGGGCTGAAATATGCCGGAGAGGAGGAGATGGAAGAGCACGCCCGAAAAATCGATCAGCTCTCAAACGTTGGAAAAGTATGCGTATTTGTCCAAAACAACTCGCTTGACGATAATTTTCCGGTACTTCTGCAGTCTGCTAATGAAGAAGATGAATAAAAACGTTATTCATCCAACTGAGGGCTTTGCAAAATCGTGGTTATTGGTTAATCTGAACTCGATTCAGATTCTCCATTCGTCTTTATAGCCAGCATCTGGAGATCCTGAATCCCCCGGATGGATCCCGATGGGAAAGTTCAGGATGACGGTCATAGTTTTGCAAAGCCTTTCAACTAAAAAAATGCTCCTAAAACAACAAAATAGTGAATATTGGATCAGATGTATTAGGGGCTTTCAGAACCAAACATTTGTTTTCGACTTCATTCGTCGTACTCCTCATTGCGCTCAAACTGACGTCCTAGAGCGCAGCGAGCGAAGTAAATATCGGTATTTCAAACCTTATTAATTCATCATCAAAACCGGACAGTTGATTTTGAAATCACCTGAAGAGATCTCCTTAAAAGTGGCTGGTCTTTAGATAGGATTAACAATCCTGATTTCTGCTGATTTACAGAGTTTAGAAACCGGCTGGCATTTGGCTGATCCAACAGCTCAACTTTTGCATAAACAGGTGAATTTCGCAGTAATTTTTCTATCTCTTTGTTTCGCTCACTATGTAATTCCGAATTATTATTAACCATTAAAATAGTAATCGTACTCTCGTTGCGTTCGGCAATATTTAAAGCTGCTTGAACCGCGCGATAACTTTCTTCAGATCCATCATAAACAGCGGTAATTTTCCTGCCAAGATGTAGCCCCTCTTTCAGGATTAATATTGGTTTGTCGGCTTGTTGGATGATTCTCCTGGCCGAAGATCCCAGCACTTTTCTTCTCGCTGAAGCTCCTTTGAGTCCGATTGTAATGAGGTCAGAATTTTTGGCCGCTTCTAAAATCTCTTCTTCAACTTTCCCCCGGGTTGAGTTCCATGAATATGTAATCTTATGCCGCCGGCTGATATTCTCAAGTTTTTTTCTGAGCCTGTTTTCAAGTACACTGACCTGGTTTTCCATTGTTTGATCTTCAAACGGGGAAATCTGACCCGTGAGCGAGTTCACCACAGAGATGGACGGAAGCCTCGATACACGATTCCAAATCTCATCATAAACAAAGAAACCCTGTATTTTTGCCTCCAGGATCCGAGCCAATAGAGCGGCAGCTTCGAGTGCAGCCTGGCTGTGTTTGGAAGTGTCTACAGCTACGAGAATTTCGCGAACCAGTATCGTTTTCTCGTTTTCTTCAACCATATCTATTTTCTGCCGTTTTCTGGTGCTGTAAATGCTTTCCGTTTATCGGCCAGCTGACTTAGATTCGACGTTACTTTGTGGTTCAATGTTTGTTCGGGATACGTCCCGTCTTCCTGTTCTTCACCAATCTCCATATCGGTCAGGAATTTAAGTCCTTCATCAACATGCCCAATGGAGTAGATATGAAATTTATCATCTTCAACAGCTTCAAGAATGTCACTGCGAAGCATCAGGTTTTTCTCGTTGGCTTTGGGAATGAGAACGCCCTGATCGCCTGTGAGTCCGCGCTTCTTGCAAACATCAAAAAAGCCCTCAATTTTCTCATTCACTCCGCCAATAGGCTGAATTTGACCGTGTTGGTTGATTGAGCCGGTGACGCTAAACGACTGCTTCAGCGGAACATCTCCAATGGCTGATAACAGGGCAAAAAGTTCGGCTGCAGAAGCACTGTCACCATCAATATTCGAATACGATTGCTCGAAAACAAGGCTTGCATTCATCGAAAGGGGGCTGTTTTTTGCATATCGTTCCCCAAGGAATCCTTTTAGAATCAGGACACCTTTAGAGTGAATAGGACCGCTCATCTCTACTTCTCGTTCAATATTAATAATTTCACCTTTTCCGATTTGCACTCGAGCCGTAATCCGATTTGGCCGGCCAAACATCAGGTTACCTATTTTTGCAACGGACAAACCATTTATTTGTCCAACTGCCTTGCCTTCAGTGTCAATAAAAATGGTATCGCGGTCTATAGACTCCTGAATTTTGTCACGGATTCGGGCTGAGCGATAAATTTTTTGTTCAACTGCCTTTTCAACATCCTCATATTGTACCAGGTCGTGTTCGTTCTCGCTTGCCCAATGATTGGATTCCATCAGCAAATCCTGAATTTCATCAGTTTTGATAGATAACTTTTCTCTGTCGCTGACCAATCTCGAGCTCTGTTCAATGACTTTGGCAACCGCTTCACGGGAAAAAGGACGAAGCTCATTTTCATTTACCAATCCTGCAATAAATTTGGAGTAGTTTACCTGGTTTTCATCCGAGCGTTCAATTTCATCCTCAAAATCGGCTTCAACTTTAAATAGTTTTTGAAAATCGGGATCATATCTACATAGCAGGTAATAGAGCAAACGGTGCCCCATGAGCACAATTTTAACATCAATATCGATCGGATCCGGCTCAAGGGAAACGGTACTGATCATACTGTAGGATTCCCCGAGTGATTCAATCTTCAACTTTTCCGATTTTAATACCCGCTTTAAACCTTCCCAGGCAAACGGTTCAAGCAAAAGCTGACGGGCATCCAGAATTAAATAACCGCCATTGGCTTTATGAAGTGCACCCGGCTTGATCAGATTGAAATTTGTTGTGAGTGCACCCATTTTTGATTTGTATTCAATCCGGCCAATCAAGTTTTTATAACTGGGATTATCCTCATATATAACAGGAGCGCCTTCTGTCTCGCTGTTATCAACCACAACATTTACCCGATATCGATCCAGTATCGGATTGCCTGAACCACCCGACATTCCTGCCATCTGTGGCTGTTGCCCGCCGCCCATCATCTGGGCGAGTTGATTTTGCTGAGGGCCTCCCTGATTACTCATAATAGCTTGTACGTTCTCAACAACATCCTTCTCTACGCTTTCCAGGAAGTTTTGTATGTTTTCCAATTCTGAAAACTCCTCACGAACCTCTTCAAAAAGATCTTTTATGGCGTATGAAGCGATCTCTTTATCTAATTCTTTTTTTTGTTTACGCATCTGACGCTTGGTAGCGGGCATTTTTCGAACAAATTCCTGCAACTCTGACTGAAGTTCCTTCGTTTTCTTTTCCAGCTCTTCTCTTTTTTCTTTGGAAAGATTCCGAACATCATCTTCAGACATCAAGTCCTGATCCCCTTCCTCTTTAATAGGAGCAAAAGTAAACCCGGCAGGAGTTCGTAAAAGTGATAATCCCTTTTCCCTTGCTTTATTCTGAATATCCTCAAGAGATTTATCTTGCTGATTCTGAACTTCATCCTGCAATGCCTGGCGGCGGTTTTCATACTCTTCTGATTCAAATGCAGCCGTGAGTGTAGGAGTAAGATCCTCGATCAACTTGTCCATTTTTTGTTTCAGATCTTTACCTCTGCCACTTGGCAGCAACATTGATGAAGGCTTATATTTGTCATCAAAATTATTGATGTAGCAAAGATCTTCAGGCACTTCCTGATTTTTTGATTCATTCTCGAGATATTCCCGGATATAACTCTGTTTATCTGTCTCATCCGGACCAAGAGCAAAAATATTATAACCTTTCTGGTCCATTTTAGTCCCAAAGTCCAGGGATGAAGTCAATCGTTCCTGGCCTAAAATGGTGATTAGATCTTCAATCTCTTTTGTTGATTCAAAATCAAATAGTTCTGTTTCGCAGGCTTTTCGCAGTGATTTACTGTCTAATTTTCTCACTTAAATAGATATTTAATTGACCTTTGTTACGTTGAATGTCAGACATCTTTCTTGAGTTCCATTAAATGTCTCTTAAAGAGTATTTTACCATTTATTTTTATTAGACTAAATATTTTTACCACTATGAAGAAGCTACCTATACTGATACTGTTAATTATCTTCACAGCTGCCGGTACATTTTACAATCCCGTTATTCCGCAGGGATTATCTGAATTTTCAACAGCTGATACTCTCGTTCAAATGGAACGAACGGTCTGTTTTGGCACCTGTCCTGCATATACACTATCCATTTTAAAGGATGGAAAAGTAACCTTTAACGGAAGAGAATTTGTAGATCATAAAGGAATAGCAACAGGCCAGATGTCTCAGAAAAATTTAGATGTACTGATTCAAAGGATCCGGGAATCTCATTTTATGGATGTTCCTTCAAGTCCAGAATGTGAATCACGATATACAGATCACTCAAGTGTGTTTTTAACAGTCAAATTGGAAGATGAGCGAAATAGTGTTTCACATTACCTGGGGTGCAAGGGGTTTCAGTATGAGGGTGAATTGTATGAACTTGAGGAAGCGATTGACAGCCTTGCCGGTGTCGATAAATGGGTAGAAGGGAAAGATTAGCAAAATTTTCTGAAATCAATCCTGCTTTGCGCTTGATACTACCGAAAGTTCATCATCCTGGACGGAGTGTTCGTTTGGTTTCCGGGATGTGTCAATCACCTGAATGCAGATAGCACCGGCAATAACCAACAATCCGGCTAAAATTTCATAAAGAGATGGATTTTGTCCAATGGAAAGCCATGCAATCAAAAGTGCAGCAATAGGAACGAGGTTACCGTAAATAACAACCCGTGTGGGGCCTAATAATCTCAATGCACGGACTTTTACCCACTGACCCACGCCAACACCGACTGCTCCACCGGCAAGTATAGCAATCCATGTCCACATTCCAAGATTCAGCCAGTCTTCCTGCACCAGGGAAGGGGAGGCAATTAAAAGATAGAGCGTTCCGCCAATAACGGTTCTCATCGCTACCATACTTACGGAGCCATATTTCCGGGCAAGAGGTTTAATCAGGTGTAGCTCAATGACTGTCAACACCAATGCAATAAATAATAAAAGATCACCCGACCAATATCCCTGTTCTACGAAGAGGCCATCGTAAGCAAGAGTTAAAGTACCGAGCCCGGCTAATATCACGCCTGCATATCCAATCTTACCCATTTTTTCAGTGCTGAGAACGTAACCAAGACCTGTGCTTACAGCAGGCCCCAGGGCCAGCCAGATCGAAGCACGCGCACCATGTGTTAATCCAAGCCCTTCAATTCCCAGCCACGGGGCAAGGGTTGCGCCTAAAACGGAAACCCACAAAAGCCGCATCCAGTCTTTCTTCTCGATGCGGGGAAAGAATTGAAATGTGGTTCCTGAGCGTTTGGCATCCACATAGACCTGCGCATAGAGGACGGCCAACATGGCAATACCGCCCATCGCAAATCTTGAAACGCTGAAAGAGATAGGAGCCATTTCACGGAGAGCAATTTCTGCCAGGATAAAATTGGCTCCCCAAAAAATGTAAAAAGAAGGAGAAGTCCGTGATGTGAGAGTTCTTTTCCGGGATTGTGTACAGTATGTTCTGAGAGTTCAGTGTCAGCCAAGAAGTTGATCCGTTAGTCAGCTAATTGTAAACGCATTGAAGACAAAAAATTAATCTGATATGGGTCGATATCATTCATAAAAAATCAATATAAAACAATATTAGTGTAATACTTATTGCCAAACCGAACTGTAATAAAGTTTTAAAAATTGATTCAGCTGTAACTGAACTTACAGAATGGTGCCTGAATAATTTTAAGAATAAAAGAGGAAAGAAAGTTGAACCGCCAAAGTATGAAAATCAATTGCGATGAAGTGAGGAGTTACCCCATTTTTTTAAGCAAATAATTAGCAATGGCGATGAAATTTGTCTCGGTTTTTGAAACGTCCCGAACCGTCGGGACCAAGGAGTTTTTTCGATCAAAAGCCCCGAAGGGGCGTCATCAATAGCATAGGACGGAGTCCTATGTATTGGGAATCATAGGAATTGTGTAGCCCTGAAAGGGCGCAAGCTTTCCTCTGACAATCTCTTGGGCTTACGCCCTTTCAGGGCTGATCGAATGAAATGCGTTATTTTTCATAGGGTTTCACCCCATGCTATTGATGACGCCCCTTCGGGGCTTATTATGCAGTCTTCTTTCAAACAAAGAGCATTTCCACTTGTTTAAAAAAGAATCCTTCTGATTTTATTAAACTTACAGTTCAATAAGTAAAAATTTCGGGGTAACTTCTCCGATGAAGTGAAGCAATCACAGGGTTGGGGATCGCTTCACATTCTCGCAGTAAAAATTTAAAAATGGGTTTGGCTGAGAAATCAATCAACTTATTCGAAACTGGTAATTTCCCAGTTTACACGGTCATCAAACGGATCATCATCAAGTGTGAATTCACCGTTTTGTTGTGACACGGTAACAGTTTCAACTTCATCACCATCCGGCAGATAGATTTTTCCGCTGGCTGATTCTCCATTAGCAGAAAACACTCTCAGTTCCAGGTTCGACCAATCCATATCTTTGGTGGATTGAGCCAGTTCGATGTGCGGTATCACCGTTCCGCTTTTCACAAGAACAACAATGGGAATTTCACCCGCCTCGATGGTATGCCACCCGCCTTCGTAGGTTTCCCCGGTTTGATAGTCAATCCACGTTCCGGGCGGCAGATAGACATCACGTTCTTCAACATTTTCAAAAAGAGGAGCAACCAGCATGTCCGATCCAAACAGGTATTGATCATCAATCAGCCATGAACCGGGATCATCCGGGTATTCAACAAACAATGCTCTAAGCATTGGAAGACCTCGTTCTGCACTGTATTTTCCTTGCGAGTAGATATAAGGCATCAACCTGTAGCGCATGTTGTCTGCCTTACGAAATCCTTCCAGGAATTCGTCACTGTACTCCCACGGTTCTGTAGGTGGGTTTCCGTGCGATCGAACGTGAGAGGTTAGCATGCCAAATGGTGTCCACCGCCGGTAGACATCTTCAGGTGCTGCCGCTGTAAATCCACCAATATCGTGACTCCAGAATGTAAATCCGGTTAAGCCTATCGAGAGTCCTGCCCGAAGTGTGGCTGACATTGCTGAACTTGTGGTTGCCGGATCACCACCCCAGTGAACGGGATAGCGCTGACTACCGGCCCATGTGCTGCGGGCCCAAATAAAGGGATAACCGCTAACCTGTTCAGTGATTTCTGCAGCTGCCTTGTTATATCGAAGAGGGTAGAGGTTGTGTTCGTACCAACCGGTTCGTCCTGAGTGATAGAGCCCATTTTCTGGAGCCGCTTCCCCAAAATCTACCTTGATAGCTCCAACGCCCATTTCAAGCAAAGGTTCGAGCTTGTTTTGATACCAATCAACCGCTTCGGGGTTGGAGAAATCGATGATGGCATCCTCAACAGGAATATTCCCTTTTCGGTCTTTGATGGCGAGATCATTCTCAACCAGTTCATTGTACAATTCATTTTTTGGAGTCATGTAAGGTAGCTGCCAGAGAGAGATATGAAATCCCTGATCTTTAAAATCCTGAATCATCTGTTCAGGATTAGGAAAACGCTCTTCAGGAAATTCGTAATCGGCTCTCCAGTCAACGCCAAACCAACCGGTATCAAAATGAAGTACATCGGCAGGAATTTCGAAGTCCCGAAGTTGATTGATAACCTGCCGGCCATCTTCTTCAGAAAAGTAGGTGATACGGCTCATCCAGAATCCAAATGACCAGAGTGGCGGCATGGAGGCTTTACCGGTCAGTTCGGTGTACTCATCCAGGATATCCTTTGGCTCACCGAGAAAGAAAAAGAGGTCGGCTTCATCATCGCCAATCATCATGGAGTTCACGGCGTTGAAGTATTTGCCAATATCAACAGAAATGGGGCTGGAGTGATGCATAAACACGCCGTACCCGCGATTGCTCATATAAAATGGAACCGGCTTGTACATTGTTTCATTCTGTGTACCGTTTGCATCATCCACCCAGAGAACTACTTTTTCACCGCGCTTATCAAACTGTGTGAACGACTCCCCAAATCCGTAGATCTTTTCGCCGGGCTGGAGGGACATTACTGCGGAGTAACTTCTTGAATAGTCGCTCGCCCTGCGGACATAAGAGAATGGCAGTACAGGTGTAAAGGTATTGGTGACATCAGACATGTGAACTGTACTCGTAAGAAGTTTGTCTTCTTCATCATAAATATATACATGCCAGGGGTTTACCGTAATTAATACTTTGCCGTGTTCGCTTGTATATTGATGCCCCTCTTCAACTTTGGCATACTTCCATTCGTCGCGGGCATCGGGAGCAGTTCCATTAACCAGCATAAGCGATTCTCTGTCCACAAATTGCGGCCCCGAAGAGACTTTAAGACGAACCGTTCTGGATGACACAAACTGGATGGAAAATGGAAGTTCGGGACTTGCCGCATACTCCGTTCCCGGAAATTCATTCGCTTCAACAGGGCTCAATGTGGCAAGTAAATTGTTGAATGCCATACGAGTACCGTATTCATATCGATTATATTTAAGTGTGCCTGATGCTGTTTCCGGATCAAACGATATTAGTTCATCCGCCAGGTAGTATGTGTTTTGAAAATTTGTAAAGTCCGGGGAGATATCCGTGGGTTCATTTAGAATACCTGTTCCCTGTAACTGTGCAGACACTTTGTTCACAAACAAGAAAGCAGCCAACACTCCGATAAGTAGTGAATATTTATTGATCATAACGTTCCTGTAATTTAGATCTTTAATCTAATGTGGTTTAATTACCCGACACTCTGGGTCGGAAAAAAGATAAAAGTCCCCCTTCGAAGGGGGAAAGCGAGCGGAGTGAGCAGGGGGATGACTTTCTAAGTTTTGTATTGACCAAATCTTGGTTCTGAGGCACAAGGGTTCATCCCCCATTGCCCCCTTCGAAGGGGGACACTCACCAAAAAGCTCATACTTTTTAAAAATTTATGGATTATAAGTTGATACCTCGTGGGCTCTGCCCCGAGGTGATTCATTCGTAAATGTATTTATTAGACAGAAATTAATGAGATACTGTAGCTTGGTTAAAAGTCCTATAGTTTTAAAGTAACAAAAATTGCAGATTTCAAAAGAGAAATCGGCCCGATTAAATGGAAAAGAAAAGTTTTAAAATCATCACCAATTTGTTATCTCTTAGAAAATTATTGAACTGTAGTAGAGGGCTTTGCAAAACCGCGGTTACTGGTCAATCTGAACTCGATTCAGATTCTCCATTCGTCTTTATAGCCAGTATCTGGAGATCCTGAATCAAGTTCAGGATGACGGTCAGAGTTTTGCAAAGCCTTATAGTAATCAAACCGATTAATCACCGATTTTATCTGATGAACTTCCGAACCCTCCACCTATTGATATCATATTACCTGTTTCTGGCTCTCTTTTTTGGTTGTCAGACAACAAGTAAAATTGCTGATTCCCAGCCAGTAAAAGAAGAGAAAAAAGGTTCTCCATCATTGGTGAAAATGGTTGAGAAATCTGAACTGTTTTCAGCGAATATTACAGGCTTTGTTTTATATGATCCGAAAACGGATTCTACACTCTATTCCCTAAACGGAAATAAATATTTTACACCTGCTTCCAATACAAAACTCTTTACTTTTTATGCGGGGTTAAAAACTCTTCCTGATACTCTCAGGGCGCTCGAATATGTGGTTCAAGGAGATTCTCTCATTTTCTGGGGTACTGCGGATCCATCATTTCTACACAGGGAATATGGTTCTGATACGGTTTATGAATTCCTGAAGAATCGGCCTGAGGATCTCTATTATTCCGATTCACATTTTCAAGATAAACCTCTTGGTGCCGGGTGGTCGTGGGATGATTACAACTCATACTATTCAGCAGAAAAATCTCCCTTCCCGATCTACGGAAATATGGTTGAATTTACGGTTGAGCATATTGAGATCAACCGAATCAAAAAGAACCGTGGAGAATTTATGATTACCCCAAAACAGTTTACCCAAAATTTAGAGGAGAAAGCCGGAACTGATGGTGAACTATTGCTGAGGGATCGAACCGGAAATCAGTTTGAATATCGCCCGGTGGCGGATACAACTACGTACGAGGTTCTTAAACCATTTCACTATACATCTGAACTGGTCACTGATCTGCTTGCTGATACGTTGGGGAGAACGGTAAAAAATATCAAAATGGAAAAACCATCAGATACCAGGGTTTTATACAGTATTCCTGCAGATACGGCCTACAAGCGAATGCTTCAACCCAGTGATAATTTTATAGCAGAGCAACTTCTGTTGATGATTGCATCTGAACGCGGTGAGCCGATGAATACAGAGAAAATAATCGAATATATTATAGACAATTATTTAAGTGACCTACCGGATCAGCCTCAATGGGCAGATGGCTCCGGCCTTTCGCGATATAACATGTTTACTCCAAGGACCATTGTCCAATTACTTGAAAAAATTGATGAAGAGTTCGACAGTGATGAAAAGATGTTTGAGCTGTTTCCGGCCGGAGGTGAAACGGGAACGATAGAGAGTTGGTATGCCCATCGCGAGGGAGGTGCCCCGTATGTTTATGCCAAAACCGGGACGCTCATGAATAATCATTGTTTGTCGGGTTTTATCATTACAAAAAGCGGACGTAAACTGCTGTTTAGCTTTATGAATAATCATTATGTCACACCATCAGCTGTTGTTAAGGAAGAGATGGAAAAGGTTTTGTGGCATATCTATTCATCTTTCTGATTGAAAATTTCTGAATCCTATTGGACTTCAACATTATACAGGTGTAACTTACTTGCAAGAGAATAAGCTCAAACATTAGTAATAGAAGTAATATAGAATATCGTCTGCCGGGTGAAATTATTAAAATCAGTTCTTACCACATTTTTACTTTCTTTTCTTCTAACCGGGTTAATCAACGCCCAAAAAATTAACGAGGACTATCGGCTCCATATCAAAAAAGCTTCATCCGATATTCAAATTGATGGAGTAATCGATGAAAAGGCTTGGCAAGAAGCTGAAAGAGCCACTGATTTTTTCATGATCACACCAATGGATACCAGCTATGCTGATCTTCGTACGGATGTTCGGATGACGTATGATGAAGAATATCTCTATCTCTTGGTTGAAAACTTCCGGCCTGAAGATGGCTCTGAAAATGTAGTAGAATCACTACGAAGAGATTTCAACTTTCCCCGGAATGACAACTTTTTGCTCGCCATGGATACGTTTAACGATCAAACCAATGGCTTTTCATTTGGAGCCAATGCCGCCGGAGCGGAATGGGACGGAATGATGTATAACGGCGGAAGTATGAACCTGAGCTGGGATAACAAGTGGGTTTCAACCGTGGCCAATTATAAAGATAAATGGGTGTTTGAAGCGGCCATTCCATTTAAGTCCATCCGGTATGATGATGAGATTACCGAATGGGGAATCAATTTCAGCCGGTACGACCTTACAGCATTTGAGAAGTCGAGTTGGGCGCCGGTTCCGCGTCAGTTTCCATCCGTATCCCTGGCATACACAGGTGTGTTGGTTTGGGATGAACCTCCACCACCGGCCGGGTCAAATATCTCGATTATTCCTCATGTTTTGGGTGGCATTAACCATGATTTCCAGCAGGAGGATTCCAGATCCTATGAGCGTGACGCAGGCTTGAATGCAAAAATTGGCCTGAGTTCATCTATGACGCTGGATCTTACAGTAAATCCCGATTTCTCCCAAGTGGAGGTTGATGAGCAGATTGTTGACCTGGAACGTTTTGAACTTTTCTTCCCTGAAAAACGACAGTTTTTTCTTGAGAATGAAGATCTGTTTGCCAGCTTTGGGAACCGCAATATCCGACCGTTCTTTTCAAGACGAATTGGCCTGGATGCACCTATACATGCCGGCGGTCGCCTTAGTGGTCAGCTGAACAGAAACTGGCGTTTGGGTGTAATGAATATGCAAACCGGTTCTGTGGATAATCTTCAAAAACCGGCTCAAAATTTTTCTGTGGTCTCTTTAAAGCGAAGAGTCTCTTCACGGTCCAATATTGGATTTCTGTTTGTTAATATGGAATCAACCGGAGATGGATTTGATAACAGTGATGCCGGTAATATGGCCCCGGAGTTTGATAGAAATGTGGGTGTTGAATACAATCTGGCTACTTCCAACAATTTGTGGACCGGAAAATTTATGGTGCTGAAGTCATTCTCACCAAATGATGACGATAGAAGCCTAAGCCACACTGCAAATTTACTCTATTCCGATGGCAACTGGCAGGCTGAATGGGCTCATGAATATGTTGGTCAGGACTATACAGCGCGCGTGGGTTTCGTACCAAGAAGAGGGTATATTCGCTCAAGTCCCGGGATCGGCTATCTTTTTTACCCTGAAAGAGACGGAATTGTGTTGAGTCATGGGCCTGCCGCAGATCTTTCCTTCTATTTTGATGAGCAATTGAATACAACAGATTACGAGAACCGTCTTGAATACATTCTGAATTTTAGAAGCGGCAGCAGTTTTAATGTATGGGTATCTGACTTTTATGTAGAACTCCTTGAACCTTTTGATCCCACGGCGGTTAGCGGATTTTTCCTTGACCCCGGCACGACACATTCGGCCAAACGTTTTGGTATGGAATTTTCCTCAAAAGCTCAGAGCGCTTTCACGTATGGATTTGAAGCTCAATATGGCGGATTTTATGCAGACGGTACACTGCTGAGCTTATCTACGGAGCTGGGATACCGTTTTCAACCCTATGTGAATGTATCGATGAGTACAAGCTATAACGATCTTGGTTTGCCGCAACCATGGGGTGACCAAGAGTTTTGGCTGATTGGATCGCGGCTGGATATTACATTTACCAAAAACTTGTACCTGACCAGTTTCACCCAATACAATGAGCAGTTTGATAATGTAAACATCAATACACGACTGCAATGGCGTTTTCAGCCGGCATCAGATCTCTTTATTGTCTATACTGATAATTATCTGCCCGGCTCATTTGATGTTAAAAACAGAGCATTGCTGTTGAAGTTTACCTATTGGTGGAATATTTGATAAAAAGGGCTGCCACAAAAACACGAAAGCACAAAAGTTTTTATACCTTCTGTTTCATGTCATATTTATTTAGTGTTTTAGTGATTTCGTGGCGAAATAATTAAATGCATAAAAACCCATCCATTATGAAATTAAAAGACAAAGTATTCATCATTACCGGAGCCACGAGTGGAATGGGGAAGGGGATTGCCCTGAAATTTGCGGATGAAGGAGCGTCTTTGATCCTGAACGGAAGAGATCAAAAAAGGGGAGAGTCTGTTGTTGATGAGATCAGATCAAAGAATGGAAGGGTAGAGTTCCTGGCCGGTGATGTAGGAAAAGAATCAACGAATCAAAAGCTGGTTCAAAAAGCCATTGAAAGCTTTGGAAAACTGGATGGCATTGTAACGAATGCCGGAATGCTCGGATTGGGAAAAATTACCGACTTGAAAACTGAACTTTGGCACAGAACATTTCAAACCAATCTTGATTCGGTTTATTACTTGCTGAAATATGCCATTCCTGAAATGCAGAAAAACGGGAAGGGAGTAGCTGTAATCAACAGTTCAATAGCTGCTTATAAATCCTTTCCAAACCATGCGGCGTACTGTGCATCAAAAGCTGGACTATTGGCTTTAGCAAAACAGGCCGCTGTTGATTACGGGCCTGAAATCCGGGTCAATGCGATTTGTCCTGGACCTGTAGATACGCCTCTTTTGCATGATTCGGCTATTGCTTTTCCAAATCCCGAAACAGCTGTGAATGAAGCAGAAAAAGCGACATTGATGAAACGATTAGGGAAACCAAAAGATATCGCTCAACTTGCGCTGTTCCTGGCAAGTGAAGAATCATCGTGGATAACCGGAAGTGCGTATACCATTGATGGCGGGATAATGGCGAATTCTTGATTTTTTCAATGTATTAGATCTGTTTTATGATAGTGATGAAAATGGTACATGAATGCTGAATCATTAGGTAAGTCGCATATATAATTTAATTACAATGGATAGTTAATAACACTTAAACATTATCAACTATGGACATCATCACAAAAGATCTTCACCTCAATACAAATGGATTTTCAGACATCCATAATCTCACACCAAAAGTGGACGCGATTGTAAAAGAGACTGGATTTAATGATGGGTTTTGCCACATTCATGCAGTCGGTTCAACCGCTTCCATTTCAACGATGGAGTTTGAGCCTGCACTGGTAAAAGATATCAAAGAGAAGCTGGAGGATTTTGCCTCTCAGAATATGAAATCTCATCACTCTGAGACCTGGGGCGATGATAACGGATTTTCACATATTCGTGCCACATTCATGGGGCCGGGAATTACAGTACCGATTCGTGATGGAAAATGTATTCTGGGAACCTGGCAGCAGATTGTTGTGCTCGATCATGACAATCAATCACGAAAGAGGCATATTGTGGTTCAGGTTGTTGGGAAGTGATGAATTAGAGCCACCTTCGAGAGTGCGACAACTCCTTGAAAATTGGCGGAGATAAAAATTAATTTACGTATAACGTAAACTGATTTGCGAAGCAATCCCATCCCATTGATCAAAGGATAATCAGTCGAAATTATCCCGAATTCATTAATGATTTACGTTCATGTCTGGTTGTATAAATTGTTGTAGTAACTGTACTTCTTCAATCTTAAAAGGACAAAATAATCGTTCTATTATTCACTACCAGCTTAATTCAGAGGGCAAACGCGCAATCATACTATTGTATTAGTTAAAAAGTTACTTACGTGTTTAGCTTTTCTAAACGTCAAAAATCATAGCTGTCCAAGACATTTAAAAAATGAGAAGAAATCTGTCTTTTTTATCTCTGAGAGAAGGTATTTATAAGATAACAAAACCAAACCCCTGAATTGAGGTTTTCTAACACCTAATCATATTGATCAGCATTGTATCTGTTTGGCGATCTGTAGATAAAAATCGAACCACTGGTAAAACCGGTGGTCGCCCTTCGCCCTCTCCGCGGAGAGGGGTTGGGGGAGAGGGCGAAACGATGAATGGTCTTTGAACCGAGCGTCTTTTCGCACTAAATAAGTACTGCGCATTCGCTGATCAGTGAGAAACGTTTTGGACAGATGTGGTCAAAAATATAGACGATACAACAGGTTGATATTCCTGCCCGGTGCCGGGAAAACTTCTTTAATCCTGGAAAGGTGATCGCGGTAGGTATTATCCAGCAGGTTTGATCCGCTAAGTGAAACCGTATGAAGGATCCCTGATGTGGAAAATCGGTATTGAACTGTAGCGCTTAATAGTCCATACCCTTCTGTTTTTGTTTCAAATTCTCCAAGGCGGGTTTGTTTGTCAGACAGTTTATAGCGTACAGTAGCTGTAAAATTGTTTTTTGAAAATCGCCCATAGATTGAACCTTGCAGAGGCGGAATCATAGGGAGGGGCCGTGTATCTCCGTCATATCCTGTAACTTCCTGTTCTTCTTCACTTACATCTCGTTCAGCCAGGGTGTAAGAAAGTGTACCGCCAACTGAAAACTGATCGCTTATTTGTGCATTGGCGGAAAACTCGGTTCCATAAAACAGGGCGGACTCACCCACAAACTGGTAATTATTCAGTGACGGATCAGATACACTTTGTTCGCCGGTATCCCTGGCATAGAGATAGTTTTGAAAATCATTTCTATACCCGGCGAGTTCAGCCGTAAACCGGTTCGAGCGATATCGAAAAAACAGTTCAAGTCCGATTCCTCGTTCAGAATCAAGCTCTGGATTTCCAATTTCATAACTGTACGCTGCAAGATGAGGACCTTCTGAGTAGAGTTCCTCTAATGTTGGAGCACGAAATGAATGCATATACGTGGAACCCACAAAGAATTTATTTGTGAATCCATAAATAGCCGATGCTGAAGTAGCCAATGCAGAAAATGACCGTTCTTCAATAGCCCCGATTCGGTTGGAGATGCGCTCCTCTTTAGGTTTCGATAACACATACTCAAATCTTGTACCTAATTCGTAGTGTAACGCTCCTGCATCTCCTTCCTGGATAAGATAAGCCGCTGCGCTGTATTGATTGGAGTCGGGGGTTCGTGCTCCAAAAACCGCATAATCCTGCCATTCAGCCCAAATGCCAGCAGAACCGCCATCAAATACTCCCCATTCTCCGTTATGAATTTTAAAAGAACTATTTGCGGTGAGATTACCGAATTCAGTTCCAACTGCTCCGTTCGACTCAAGTTCAACATGATTATAGTTAACAAAAGAATATCTTGCCTCGGCTAACCGGAAGAATGAGTCATTAAACGTACGCTCTCCCCGCAGATCAAATTGAAATTTACTCATTTCAATATCCACTCCACTGGGATGACCGCCAAGCGGATCGGGAGGAATACCATATTCCGAATAGTAATAAGAGGCCGATCCCCCGATATATCCACGCTTACCAATGTAACTGATTCCCGCTGTGTTGTGTGTATTTCGGATGGATGAATTCTCTACAGTACCTTCGGGTGTTGTAAAATCAGATGATGTTCGGCCGTTCACATCGAGATTCATGGCCAATTTGCCTATTGGAATGGAAGATTCCAGCGCAGCTGATCCTTCATTATTCACCGATTTTCCCTGGATGGAAACCGATCCTGTAACTGAACTTGGCACAGATGTTGGAATCTGATTTCTGACGACATTGATAACTCCACCAATTGCATTTGCACCATAAGACAGTGCAGCCGGCCCTCGGGCAATCTCAATCTCTTCAGCTCCCATCGGGTCAATACTAACGGCATGGTCGGCTGATTGAGCCGAGACATCTCCCGTTCGTTCGCCATCCTGGAGAATTAAAACACGTTCATCTCCCAGGCCGCGTATAACAGGTCTGCCGGGAGCCGGACCTGACGATCGCTCATTAAAACCTGCTTTATTTTGAAGTGTTTCTGAGAGTGTCGTTCCAAGATTTCTTCTCAGTTCCTCACCTAAAATTTTTGTGGAAGCATGCTCCAGCCTTGAGCCAACTGTCTCTTCAGCTTCACCTGTAATGGTGATTTCATCTTCCTGTACTGTAAGAGGTTGTAATTCAATTGTAATCGATTTACTGGATTCATTTAGATCAATTTCTCTGGTAAAGTCTCTGAACCCGATACGATGAACAGATAGAGTGTATGTTCCGGAGGGTACATTTTGGAATTGAAATTCACCATTACGATCGGCGGTAATGGCCCTGTTAATCTCTTCTAAATGAACGTATGCAAAAGGAACAGGTTCTTTGGTCTGAGCATCAACAACGGTTCACTCGTTTGAGCAACACGAAGCTTGTTCTTACGACGAGAGTGACTGCGCCCAGAAATGAGAGTTGAAACTTCCGCCATGAGATTACTAGTATAATTGTAGAGTAATTTTCACTTAATCTTCTTCCGGCCGTTCTAATCGTGTACATGAACGATAAACGGTTGAGATGGTAAAATCGGAGTGTTCGCCATGCATCAACATTAAACGCATATCCGTTATACCCTCAGACTCTGCATGTAAATGGAAACTCCACTTACCATCTTCTTCATGTTGTTCAAACTCGGCGATTCCTTCATCGTCGAATTCGTAACCCAGACTAAATTCTTCATCGTCTGGCTGGAATTCATCTCCATCATCTGCCAGAAAAAAGATGGTAATGAGGTCTGTTTCTTCACCGGGGGCTAATTCAAATTCACCGGTAAGACTTTCTCCGGGCAGTTGTTCAACGACTGTTGTTCCGTTGAGCATGAGTCGAAATCCAGCTGCATCTTCGTGTTCATGGTCGTCATCTTCAGAGGATGTAGAATTAGAACAAGAGATTGCAAGTAAAGATAAGGCGATAATGGCAATTACGGACTTAGCCGCAGAAAATAAGGTATACTTCTTCATAGCTTGAAAAATTTTAAAATGATTTGATAAGATTTATCTCGCAGATGCGAGAGTAGAAATGAGTAGTTTTCAAGCAATATGGGGAGGCGATCTGCCAAGAGGAGAGTCGTAGTTTTCTTGGAGGAGCAGAATATCATCTGTGTTGACGATGTACTCTTTAAACTCTAAATCTGTGTAAAAAGTCCTTGAATCATCAGAATCTAAATGAACATGTAAAGCACAGACAGGACACACCAACTCATACTCAGTGTAGTGAGATTCACCGGCGTGTTCAAGGCAGTCGAGCGTGTAGCTGTGATAGTGCATCAATGAGGACAGTAGCCCCAATGCTGCGACTGCAAGAATAAAAATCGATATTTTATTTCTGAACTGTATCAAAGGGGTTTTTGTGATGCGAGAATATATGAACGTAATGTTTTATAATCTATTCTATATCGATATAGTTTCATTTATCAAAAGTTGATTCATTATTCAGCCTAAAATGTGAACGTTGTGTGATGGTTTTATTTTTTCACTTGTATAGCTTTAAAACAAAAAAATAATCTATGGAATGGTATCAAGCATTTAGCGACTGGTTTTTCAGCCTGAGTGAGAACTATGGTGTGAATCCATTTATTTTCGGAGGAATATATATCGGTGCAATTCCTTTTTTCACAATATCTGTAGCCTGGATTGTAAGAAATTACAAGCGCGGAACATCTATCGTACTGCCGGTAATGTCGGCTTCTTTCTGCTTTGTATCAGCTTATTTGTACCTGATGATCGCAGGAGAAAATGTACCTTCATGGGTCTATCTAATTGTTATAGGTTTGTTGATTTACGGTGCATGGTCCACATTCAAAAAAGTAAAATCGCAAGTTAAAGAAGAGAATTTAGAATGAAATATATGTATGACTCTGCAGTAATTGGTGGAGGTGCAGCAGGACTCACCGCCGCCGGAATATCTGCTAACTTTGGGGCAAAAACCATTATGATTGAAAAGGAGAGGCTCGGTGGCGATTGTACATGGACCGGATGTGTGCCCAGTAAAACTTTGATTAAAACAGCCTCTATAGTGCACTCTGCAAAAGAATCTGAAAAGTTTGGGCTGAAATTCGATTTGAATTCCGTTGATACCAAACAGGTGATGAAACATGTAGATGATATCAGGCGGGAGGTTTATGAAGATGCCGATAAGCCTGATATTTTTGAAGAGATGGGCATTAACGTGGAGTTTGGAGAGGCTTCTTTTGTGGATGATCATACGCTAAAAATCGTCCAAAAGGATGGGAGTGAGAAGACCATTACCTCTAAATACTTTTTTATCTGTACCGGTGCAAAAGCGTTTGTTCCGCCTATCAACGGAGTTGAAGAAATCGACTATTTGACGAATGAATCTCTCTTTGAAATCGATAATCTGCCCAATAAGCTAATCATCGTCGGTGCGGGGCCAATAGGAACGGAGATGGCACAAAGTTTTCAGCGGCTTGGAACGGATGTTCATGTGTTGGATATGGCTCACGGAATTTTGATGAATGATGATCCTGAGTTGACCGAAATCCTCAAAAATAAGCTAAAGAAAGAGGGGGTTAGCTATTATTTGGGGGTTTCTGTTGATGAATTAAAGAAAACGAAATCGGGTGTTTCCGTAACCTACTCGTTGAACGAAGAATCATTAAAGATCGAAGGAGACGCTATTTTGTTAGCTACCGGCAGGCGTGCAAATATGGAATCATTAGATCTTGAAAATGCCGGAGTTCAAACTACTAAAAAAGGCATCTCTGTCAACGAAAAATGCAGAACAAATCAGCGTCATATCTATGCAATCGGAGATGTAACGGGCGAATATCAGTTCACGCACATGAGTGAGCATATGGCCAAAGTGGCAACATCCAATGCATTGATTAAAATACCGATGAAGATCGACAGAAAACATGTGCCGTGGGTAACATACACAGATCCGGAATTGGGTCAGATCGGTTCATCTGAAAAGGAACTGAAAGAGAAGGGAGAGACATTTGAAGTGTACAGATTTCCATTCAACAAGATAGACAGAGCGATTACCGATGGGAATACAACAGGGCTGATCAAGGTATTTGCTAAAAAATGGAGCGGAAAAATCCTGGGGGCATCCATTGTGGGAGCGCATGCCGGAGAGATGATTTCGCAGTATGCTCTTGCTATGAAAAATGGAGTTTCGCTTCGTGATTTCGCTGATACGATTCATCCCTACCCAAGTTATGGATTAGGCGCCCGCCGTGCAGCTGACCAGTGGTACATCAAAAACCAATCGGAGACACTTGTGAAATGGATTCAACGGATTTTCAGATACAGGGGAGAGATTCCGGATTATAGTGATCCAAATAGGATTGTTTAGAAGAACTATCGGCTGTCGAGTCCACCTCGGCTGCCGAATGTATAGGACTGGATCGTTTGAATTTGGCAACCTAATTGCTTTGAACTTACATGACTGTAGCGTTAAATACGCCAGCCGAAAAAGCCCTGTCCTCCGAAGCCTTGTGCGTAGGCGGACAATCGGCAGGCGAGGGTTAGTAAAAACCTTTTTGTAAATGGACGAGGGAGTTGTCATATTTCATTTCTAAAAAAATACAGCAAGCTTTGGCTTAATAGATAGTTGATATAAATCTCTTAATCATATGATATATAGTACTTTAAGTATATTAAAAAAAGTATATATACTTCTCTTTTTAGTATTTCCATTTCTCTTTTTGAGCTGTGATAACCAGGGAAAACAAACAGACCTTTCGTACCAGATTCCGGAACCGCCTGAAATTTCAACCGGTTATCAACCCAAGCCGGGTTGGGCTACTTCGGAGTTTGCGGTTGCGTCTGCCAATCCACTTTCAACAGATGCCGGTTATCAGATTATACAAGCCGGTGGGAATGCTGTGGATGCCGCAGTTGCGGTTCAGATGGTCTTAGCTTTGGTTGAGCCTCAATCGAGCGGAATTGGAGGCGGCGCTTTCTTTTTGTTGTGGGATGGAGAAGAAATTCATGCTTTAAATGGACGAGAAATTGCCCCATCAGGTGCTTCAGAGGAGCTATTCCTGGATGAAAACGGAGAGCCGCTGCCATTTGCGGATGCCGTGAGAAGTGGGAAGTCAGTAGGTGTACCCGGAACGTTAGCACTTATGGATGCGATTCATAAACGATTTGGAAGCTTGCCGTGGCCGCAGGTTTTGGAGCCCGCGATTACACTCGCCGAAGAGGGGTTTAACATCACACCGCGACTTCATGGAATTCTGGAAGAAGATGAAAGCTTGAGAAACAACGAGCTGGCACGATCATTTTATTACGATGGGCAGGGAAACCCACATCCCGTTGGTTATTTGCTTAAGAATCCTGCATTAGCAGAGATTTTGAGAGAAGTTTCCAAAGATGGGATTTCGGCATTTTATGAGGGTGAAGTTGCGCAGGATATCTCAGAAAGAATTCAAGCTCATGAACGTCCGGGTTCTATGACTCCGGAAGATCTCGCCGGATATCCAAATCTGGATCTTGAAACTGAAGAGATGTGTAACGATTGGAAAGCGTATACAATTTGTGGATTTCCACCACCGGCATCAGGCCACTTAGCCATCATGCAAATTCTTGGGGTAATGGAGAATCTCGAAGAACCTGAAGTAAGCTTGCAAGATTCTATTCCATCAACCCAATGGATGCACCAATATCTTGAGGCGGCTAAATTAGCCTTTGCTGATCGCAATCAATATGTAGCCGATGAACGTTTTGTAGAACCCCCCGGAGAAAGCTGGCAGTCAATGCTGGATTCTACCTATCTTGCTCAACGCGCAGATCTTATTCAGAGTAATTCAAGTATGGAAAAAGCCAAGCCAGGAACACCGGGAGACATGCAAAGCGTGTACGGTGTCCAAAAAACACAGCCTGAGTTTGGAACGAGTCACATAAGTATTGTAGATCGGGAAGGAAATGCCGTTTCCATGACTACAACCATTGAGAGCGGCTTTGGAAGCCGAATTATGAGTGATGGCGGAACCGGCCTGCCCGGCGGATTTATGCTGAATAATGAGCTCACAGATTTTTCTCTCAGTCCGGTTGATGAGGATGGAAATCCCATTGCAAATCGCGTAGAACCCGGCAAAAGACCTCGCTCGAGTATGTCTCCGTCGTTAGTCTTTGACAAGGAGACGGGGGAGTTTATTGCTGCTGTTGGGTCCCCGGGCGGAACGTCGATTATCCATTATACAGCAAAAGCAATTATTGGAATGTACGATTGGAATCTCAATGCACAAGATGCGATTGATCTGCCCAATTTTGGAAACTATAATGGTCCTTCCGTATTAGAGGAAGACAGATATCCTGAAGATTTTATCAATAAATTGGAAGCGTTGGGACATGAAATTATCATTCGCCCCATGACGAGTGGTATCCAGGCCATTCAAAAAACCGAAACAGGTTACTTTGGCGGGGCTGACCCTCGACGAGAAGGAATTGTGATGGGCGAATAATCTGTTAATTTTAATTAGTGTCTCTAAGAAAACGTCAATCTCTGCGTTCCACTTGTCCCAAAAATGCTCATGTACACGTAGTACACTGCGCTTTTTGGGACTTCGCGCGCCTTGATCTTAACGTTTTCTTCGGACTCAATCAGTTTTCTTACAAATACTAATTAAAAGAGGAGATAATTTAATATGGGACTTATTGAACTGTTACTGTTACTTTGTATTGCCGGAATTTGTGGATCTATTGGACAGGCAATTGCCGGTTACTCCCGGGGTGGATGCATCGTATCCATTGTTGTTGGGTTTATTGGTGCATTGTTAGGATCCTGGCTAAGCGTACAAATGGGCTGGCCCGAAATTTTTAGTGTTGAAGTTGGCGGGCGAGACTTTCCAATTATCTGGTCGATTATTGGTTCAGTTCTTTTTGTGGTTGTTGTGGGGCTTCTGACTGGTAAAAGATAAATAATTTGGAGCTTGTGCTTGAAATCAGACGATAAGTTAAAGCAACGAACATGATTCATTTTTTAAAACTTATGCGTCCACAGCAGTGGATTAAGAATCTGTTTTTGTTCGCTCCTCTCTTTTTTAGTTTTGAATACTCGCTGGAGAAAATTGCTTCTGTTTTTGGAGGATTTATTCTCTTCTCTCTTGCTTCCAGTGCGCTCTATTCTCTGAATGATGTATTAGATCGTGAAGAAGATCAACTGCACCCGGTGAAGAAAGATCGCCCGATTGCATCAGGTCAAATAACTCATCGCTCCGCAATTATCTTTACAATTCTACTGTTAATTGTATCACTGGGTGGGGGGGCGCTTCTCAATACGGGTTTTCTTACAGTTTTGGCTTTGTATGTGCTTATGAATTTCGCATACTCATTGAAGCTGAAACATATATCCATTTTGGATATCAGCCTGATAGCTATCGGGTTTGTTTTAAGGATTTACGCAGGAGCCGAACTTATTGATGTAACACCAACCCATTGGATTGTTTTGGTAACATTTCTCCTGGCATTATTCCTGGCACTTGCTAAACGAAGAGATGATGTTTTACTTGGAGATAAGGGGATCAGAACCCGTACAAATGCAGATGGTTATAACCTGGAAATGATTAACGCCGGTATGGTTTTTATGGCGGGGGTTACAACTGTGGCATATATTATGTATACACTTTCCGAAGATGTCATAGCCAGACTGGATTCTGAAAATATTTACATGACTTCCGCATTTGTAGTCATTGGAATTTTACGGTATATGCAGATCACTTTTGTAGAAAATCGAAGTGGAAATCCAACCTACCTGGTAATAAAAGATCTCTTTTTACAACTTACAATAATCAGTTGGTTGATAAGTTTTCTTATTTTTTATTTTCTGCTATGAAAACATCTGGTTGGGGACGTTATCCGGTTATAGATTCTGAAGTTGTCCGCTACAATTCAGACGACTCTCTTTTTGAAAACATTGACGGGCGCAATCCGGTTATTCCATATGGATTTGGTCGAAGTTATGGAGATAGTGCGCTCTCTGACACAATACTGAAAATGAGGCCGGCAAAAAGAATGCTTCATTTTGATCCTGAAAATGGATTACTGACTTGCGAAGCCGGTGTTTTGCTATCTGAAATTCTGGAAACATTCCTTCCCCGGGGTTGGTTTTTGAAAGTGACTCCCGGTACTAAATATATTACGATTGGTGGTGCCATTGCCAGTGATGTTCATGGGAAAAATCATCACCAGTACGGTGCTTTCAGTGAATACGTATCGGAATTTTCATTGATGATGCCGAATGGATCCATTAAAGCTTGTTCCAGGACTAAAAACAAAGATCTGTTTTATGCCACTTGTGGTGGAATGGGGCTGACAGGCATCATCCTGAAAGCCACAATCAGCCTGCAATCCGTTCAGTCAAATACAATTGTCCAACAAACAATAAAGACCGCCTGTTTGAAGGAGATTTTTCAGGCGTTTGAAGAATATTATAATGAACCATACTCCGTTGCCTGGATTGATTGTACGGCGACCGGCAGCTCATTGGGGAGAGGACTCTTAAATGTAGGTCATTTTAAGGAGGATCATAAGTTTGAGTATAAAGCCCCCGGGAAATTGAATATGCCCCTCAAGTTGCCTGGTTTTCTACTAAATAAATGGAGTATAAAACTGTTTAATCAGCTTTATTATCAAAAAAATTTAAAGAGTGAGAACCGAAGTGAGACGACTGTAGATTCATTTTTTTATCCGTTGGATATTTTGAAGAACTGGAACCGGCTATATGGTGAAGAGGGTCCCCTGCAGTACCAGTTTGTTCTTCCCAAGAAGACCAGTTTTGATGGTATTAAAGAAGTTCTCAATTATTTGCAGAAAAAAAATATGTATTCTTCACTCGGGGTTTTAAAGTTATTCGGAAAAGAAAATAAAAACCTGTTGTCGTTTCCAATGGAAGGATATACGCTGGCGCTCGATTTTAAAGTGGATGATAAAATATTCCAGATCCTGGACGACCTCGATAAAATAATTTCTGGTTTAGGTGGACGCATTTACCTTGCAAAAGATGCCAGAATGAGTGTGGAAATCTTTAATACCGGGTATTCAAAAGCTAAGGAATTCCGTTCAATAAGGGATCAATATGGCATGAATAAAATTTTTAACTCACTCCAATCAAACCGATTGAATTTATGAACGATCGTTGGCTATTAATTTTGGGTGCAAATAGTGATATCGCGGTGGGAACGGCTCATCAATTTGCTTCGAACAATTGGAACTTAATGCTTGCCTCCAGGAATTTATCGAACCTGAATAAGATGGCATCAGATATTAAAATTAAGCACAATGTACGTGTAAAAACGTTTGAGTTTGATGCAGCCGCATTTGATAATCATAAAACGTTTTACCAAAAACTGACTTACAAACCCAATGGTGTGGTTCTGGCATTCGGCTACCTGGGAGATCAGGAAACGGCACAGAATGATTTCGAAGAAGCTAAAAAGAGCCTGGATGTGAACTACAATGGTGCAGTGAGTATTTTAGAAATTGTTGCAGATGATTTTACTGAACGTGGTGAAGGATTTATTGCTGGGATTAGTTCGGTAGCAGGAGAGAGGGGAAGGCAGGAAAATTATATTTATGGATCTGCCAAAGCGGGGTTCACAGCATACTTATCAGGTTTAAGGCAACGACTTTTCAAAAAAAATATACACGTTCTTACAATAAAACCGGGCTTTGTAAAGACCAAAATGACTTTTGGCAGAGATCTGCCAAACATATTAACCGCAAGTCCTGAACAAGTAGGAAAAGCAATTTATAAGGGAGTGATTAAACAGAAAAATGTAATCTATGTCTACCCCGTTTGGCGACTCATCATGCTTGTAATCAGGTTGATTCCGGAACCGATTTTTAAGCGGTTAGATCTTTAATACTTTTTAAACCAACGATTGTAGATGCTATTTAGAGATATCATAGTCAAAACTACTGCAAATGGTTCAACCACATGTGTAAACCTGGTTGTTGAGAAAAACAAAACATGAATCACAGTGATAACCAAAATTGGAGAGAAGAGCATCCATATCTCTGTTTTTTTGAAATTCAGATATAAAGCAGTAACCGAACCGATTAAGAATGGAATTCGTATTGCGATCAATAGTTTTCTTGCGATACCTCTCGGGGGTTCTCCCATTGAAGGCCAGCCCCAAAGTTCATTCAAGGACAATAAGCGTTGTTTGAGATACTCAACTGGATGATCGATTGCAAATGACAGATACGTTTTAATGGGTTCTTTCATCTCTTCGGAAGTGAACCCTGACAGAGTATAATCAACATTCCCACCGTATGAACTGATTGAAATTAGAAGATTTGCACCAAGATTATTGGATGGTTTCACTACATCGAACAGAACTAAAAGAAGATAAATCAGACCTATTGAAGCTGTTCCTCCAAAAAATTTAAAGGCAGGACTTTTTGGATTCCAGGTACGTTCAGTTATAAATAGAATTATCAGCATGATCGGTATCAAAGGTAAGAGGGTTGACCGAAACAGTGCCGCAATTACTAAAAAAATGGCTGAAGAAAAGTATTTATTGTTAAATAAAAGATAGGCGTGTAATACAAGAAAGAAAGTTGTGACCGGCTCCGTTAAAATTTGCCTGACATAATTAAGCTGATTTGGGTAAAAAGCCACTATCAATCCCACAAAAATTACTGCTAATGAATTTTTTGTGATTCTTTTTGAAATACCCATACACAAACCAACTACAGCTGTGGATGCAAATATATTTGTTAATATTGCTGAAGTTGGAATCCAAAGATCCGGTAACAAAGTTTTTAAACCTGCAAGAAGGAGCGGGAAACCATTTGGAAAACGGGAAAATTGGTTCACCATTTATAATAGCATTTGCCATCTCAAGATAGGTGTAGGAATCAACGGAGTACCAGGGAAGGCCGGAGAAGAAACTGATCGATAATCGCAACAGAAAAGCTATCGCAATAATTATCCAAAATATTGCATAATAATTATTATCAGAGTATTGAGTGATGTTTTTCAAATAATTCAAAATGATGAAATTGTAAATGAGGACTTTAAGGAATCCATCAGACAGTTGTTTTTCAGTAGACTCTCAATACCGTGTTATCCACTCTAATCGTCCGAAAGAGATTACAAGCGGTACGTATTAAACAACCGGACAAAATCGTATTGCAAAATTTTTTAAATGGTTATTCATCCCTACCCTGTATCTCTTTTAATTTTCCGATAGCCCTTTCATTCAAATTATCAAATACATCCTTGGAAATATCCCCGGTTGTAAATTTCATTTGAAGCCAAACTACATAGGTAGCCATTACATCTTCGTAACAGTAGTGTTCAATCTCTTCGAGCTTGTTTTCCCGGTACATCTTCAGAACTTCATTTCCCTCGGCAGTTTGTTTGAACGGCACACCTATCAGTTGCCCGAGATGCTTGAGCTTGGGATAGGAACTGGCACCGTAATTACTGAATTCGTCCATCAAATCAATATTTACTTTGCTGAATCGATATCGAATATCGTAGTGATTCAGGCGGACCGGCATCTGGAGATTATGTTTCATTGCCCGGTAAGTGATTAATGGCAGATCGAAGCCGCGGCCATTATGATGTATCAAACCGAAATCTTTATAGGTATGAAGTGCATCAAACAGTTTGTTTAGTCCCTCTTTCTCATCATCTCCATGCCAGCCGATTTTTTGTACAGGCTTGCCGCCATTTTCAACCCAAAGGCCCACCCAGGATATCATTCTGTGATACATGGGCGGTAAAAAACCAGAAGCGTTTCGCGCCAGCTCCTCACTGGCAAGAATCAAAAGATCGTCTTCTGCGAGATCTGGTTCGTTTACGATGGATCTGATAAATGGAAAATCTGGTACCGTTTCAACATCAAATACAAAAAACATGTGTTCTAAATTGTTTTAAAATTTTGAACCTTCAAGCGTCCGAAGGTCCTTGAAGCGTTCTTTACTAAGAATGATCGTGACGCTTGAAGGAACCCGAAGCATCGGGAACGCTTCAAGGTCACTCTTAACCTTTCACCGGCGATTGATTGTTGGAATGTATCAATAAATTCGGAATCAGAAAGATTACGCGCCAGCAGATTCATGGTTTTCGTTAGTGTGGCTTCCATCGTCATCTCTCCCGAACTCATTGCACCTATTTTTTTAAGTGCTTTTCCGCTGGCATAATGTGTTAAATCTACAGAATCATAGGGAGCCTGCGAATTGATGAGTACATAGCAGTTTTGTTTGATACAATTATCAACAAAGGGGATCAAATTGTAGTCTCCTTTGCCCGGAATATTTCCACTGCCAAAAGCTTCCAGGATAATGGCTTTTGTGGAGTTCAGATCGAGTGCATTTAAATATGCAGGGTTTAAGTTTGGATAAATTTTTAGTACCTGGACGGAATCATCAAAAGCGGGAAAAAATTGACGCTGTTTTGGATGATTTTCAAGCAAACCTTCGGATAACTCAATTCGAATTCCAATTTCGGCCAGCGGTGGATAGTTGGGAGAAGCAAATGCATCAAAATCACCAATGCTCATCTTTGTACTCCGGTTTCCACGATAGAGGTGATCGTTGAAACAGATGGCTACTTCATGAATCCCTAAGGTGGCGAGTTCAATAGAATTAATAAGATTTCTGCGTGCATCACTTCGAATATTACTCATAGGCACCTGGCTTCCGGTTAAGATTACAGGTTTTGTAATATTCTGTAGTGCAAATGAGAGGGCAGATGCGGTGTAAGCCATCGTATCGGTTCCGTGCAGAATCACAAATCCGTCGTAATCATCAAAGTTTTTATGAATCACCTCGCACAATGTTTGCCAATGGTACCGGTTGATATCGGAACTGTCTTCAAAAAAAATGTTTTTAATATCGATTTCGGCAATTTTTGAGAGTTCGGGCATCTCTCCATATAGTACATCAGTCCACTTATCAGGGTCCAGTTCGTTCCCGTTTTGGTCGAAATGCATGGCAATGGTGCCGCCTGTTTGAAGAAGTAGAATTTTTTTCATGTTGATTTGATCATCAAGCCTGCTAAATTATAGAAACCGTTTTGATTCACTGTTTGAAATAAAGTATAATTTTATAAGAACAGATATTGAAAAGAGAACTCTTTTTCATCCATTAAAGATGGTGTTAAGACAAAGAGCTATCAAGCAGTTATTAAAAGAAAAATTGGAGTTATAATGAAAGTATACGAGCCAAAAAATATAAGAAATGTTGCTCTTTTGGGGCACTCGGGATCAGGAAAAACAACACTCGCTGAAACGATGATTTATGAATCTGGAACATCCAGAAAAAGGGGCAGCATCCAGGAGAAAAATACACTTTCAGATTATCATGATATAGAGAAGGATAAAGAGAAGTCAATTTATGGTTCACTGCTTCATCTGGATTGGAGGGGAACAAAAATAAATGTAATGGACACTCCTGGATCGAATGATTTTTGGGGTCAAGTATCTGAATCACTTCATGTGGCAGATTCTGCCATCTTTGTTTTAAATTCGGATGCAGGCGTGGAAGTGGGAACCGATGCATTCTGGAGAACTGCTGAGAAAAGATCTTTGCCCTCTATTTTGGTTGTAAATAAACTGGACAGCGATAAATCCAACTTTCAAAAAGCAGTAGATATGGCCAAAGAACATTTTGGCCGTGGTGTGGTAGTTGTTCAATATCCTTATAGCGAAGGAGAGGATTTTCACGCCATTATTGATGTGTTGAAAATGACTATGTACGAATTTCCCGAGGATGGAGGCCGGCCTGATAAGTTGCCTATACCGGAATCACAAAAAGCCCAGGCAGAATTGCTTCACAATGAATTGGTTGAGGCTGTCGCAGAAAATGATGAAACATTACTGGATCTATATTTTGAAAATGGTGAATTAGACGAATACCAGATGCGGGACGGACTTCAGATGAGCCTCCAAAACAGGGATATTTTCCCGCTTTTTTGTGCTTGTGCATCCAGAAATATGGGAACCGGTCGTATTTTGGGTTTTCTTGGAAATGTTGCTCCATCTCCGCTGGAATCAGAAATGAAACTGAAGAATGGGGATTCTTTTGCTATTTCACTTGATTCAGAACCGAGTGGATTTGTATTCAGGTCATCTTCTGAAATGCATGTGGGTGACTTAGCCTATTTGAAAGTTACCGGCGGAACTCTTTCGCAGGGAATGGACCTGATAAATCAGCGAACTGGCAATAGTGTTCGGATTGGGGCATTGTTTATCAACCAGGGACATAATAGAACAGAAGTTCCTGAAGTACATGCAGGAGACTTAACTGTAGCTGTAAAACTGAAAGATCTAAATACAAGTGACACTATAGCCCCTAAAGATAGTGGTATTGAATTTGCTCATATTCAGTACCCTGATACGACTATTCGAAATGCTATAAAATTGAAAATTGAGGGAGATGAAGATAAGCTTGGAAATGCTCTTAATCAGATCCAAAAAGAGGATCCTTCGCTTGTAGTTGAACACAGTCAGGAATTACAACAGACAATTTTACACGGGCTGGGTGAAGAGCATCTGAATGTTATTCTGCATCAGCTCAAAGATCAATACAACCTGGATGTTGAGTTTGAGAAACCTAAAATTCCTTATCGGGAAACGATTACAAAAAAAGTGGATGCCTATTACAAACACAAGAAACAAAGTGGCGGGGCAGGTCAGTTTGCCGAGGTTTATTTGTCGATAGAACCCTGGTATGAAGGGATGCCTGAAAGAACAGATATTAAAGTTCGAGACGTTCAGGAGATAGATCTTGAATGGGGCGGAAAGCTTGTATTCCAGAATTGTATTGTTGGCGGTGTGATTGATAACCGGTTTATGCCTGCTATTCTGAAAGGTATTATGGAAAAAATGGCGAATGGGCCTATGAGCGGCTGTCGGGCCAGGGATATCCGGGTTTCTGTATATGATGGTTCCATGCATTCGGTTGACTCAAACGAAGCAGCCTTTAAAACAGCTGCACTTATGGCATTTAAAGATGGTTTTTTGAAAGCTTCCCCTCAGTTACTGGAACCGCTTTATGAAATAGAAGTTACACTGCCCGCCGATTATATGGGAGATGTAATGAGTGACCTGAGTTCAAGAAGAGGCCAGATTCAGGGGATGGATGCGGAAGGATCGATCCAAAAAATTAAGGCGATTGTTCCATTACAGGAGTTGAGTCAATACACAACCCGTCTCAAATCGATGACACAGGGCAGTGCATCCTACTCTCGCAAATTTCACAGCTATGGACAGGTTCCGCACGAAATTCAAAAACAGGTGATTGAAGAGACACTGGCGGCGGAAGTGTAGCTAAATTGGCGAAAATCTTCGGCTGCAAAGTCCACCTTGGCTGCCGAATTTGTGGAGCTGTAGACATGGATGAACCGAGAAACCCAATCGGCAGGCGAAGGGCGAATTTGTAGGGTTGGAATTCGTAGGGTAGAAGTCGTGGGATTCGGCAGGCGAAAAACCCAATCGCCAGCCGAATGACTTAGATCTGTTTTACAAAAGCTATCGTTTCGGCGATGTATCAAACAAAAAGTTAAAGTTTTGGAGAGGAAAGGGTTTCCGGGCATACAGAAACCCTTCTCCGAATTTGTATCCCGCCATCTGGCCAAAATAGGCTGCTTTTGCTCGGAGGGCATCAAAAAAAGCGGGATCGGAAATATAAGTTTCCGGTTCATCACCAGGATCTTCTACATTGAATTGGGAAGAGAATGCCATAATTGCCTTTTCTTTTATCTCAATGGTATCGGTGATATCATAAACGAAATCGGGATCAATATGATCATGTTGCATAAAGTGCAAAACATGGGAGGGTCTGAAATGCTTCTGCATTTTTCCATCCGCCCCTGTTGTTTCAATTTTTGCAAGCCCGCTATAAAATATGGCATCAGTTAAAAGAGCTGTGGCATTTTCGTGATCGGGATGACGGTCTTTTGGAGTCGGAATCAGGCAGATATGAGGACGAAACTGCCGGATTTTTTGGATAATGGCCTTTTGATGTTTCCTGTTGTTGGCAAGTTCGGTATCAGGGAGACCAATATTTTCGCGGGCATGGAGGCCAAGTATTTCAGCGGCTTTTTGAGCTTCTTTCTTTCTGAGTTCAGGCGTTCCGCGCGACCCCATTTCACCCCTGGTTAAGTCAACTACGGCTACTTTCCGGCCGTTTTTTATGAGTGCAGCAAGTGTACCTGAACAGCTTAATTCAGTATCATCGGGGTGGGCACCAAAAGCCAGAACATCAATATCCATTTGTCGATCCTATTTTGTAAAATTTGTTTAATATACTGAAACGAATTGAGTTCTAAATCGTAGATTATCTTTGTTGAAAACTAAAGAACTCATTTACTTCTAAAGATCTATAGTTTGAGAATCAATTATGAACCGAATTCTAATCAGTTTCATTGAGGGATCTAAAATAGCGATATCTGCTATTTGGACAAACAAAACCCGGGCAATTCTTACCACAACCTGTATTGTGATCGGTATTGTATCTGTGACCGCTATGAATACCATCTCCGATGGTATTGACCGATCTTTTGAAGAGAGCATGGATATACTGGGAAGAAATGTTGTATATGTAGATAAATGGCCCTGGGGATTTGGGGGTGAATATAAGTGGTGGGAGTATAGAAACCGCCGGGAGATGCGGTTATCTTACGTTGAAGATTTACGGCAATTGGCGACCTCGGCATCAAATGTTTCAGCCTCAAGCAACAGGAACACCTCTATAAGATATGATGACAAAATCGCCGAAAATGTAGAGTTAAGTGGGGTAACTCAGAGTCATTTTCAGACAGCAGGTTTGGATATCGCTGATGGACGTGCATTTAGTGAGGCCGAAGTAGACCGTGCTTCTCGGGTAGTTGTTCTCGGCAGTAGTGTTGTTGATGTTCTATTTCTTAACAACGAAGATCCTCTGGGAAAAAATGTGAGAATTAACGGACAACGGTTTACTGTTATTGGAGTTCTTGAAAGCCGGGGTAGTTTCCTGGGACTTGAGGATGTTGACAACCAAATGATCATACCAATTACAGCTTTTGGTACACTTTACAGTCTCCGCAATGGAATTCAGTTAGCGGTTCAATTTTCCAGCGAAGAAATGATGGAAGAGGGTGAGTATGAAGTGATTGGAGCTATGCGACAAATCCGCCGGTTAGATCCTCTTGAAGACAATGATTTTGCAATTAACAAGGCAGCTCTGTTTGAGCAGGAATTTCAAAGTATGAAGATTGCTATTTATGGTATTGGAATTTTCCTTACAGGCCTGGCTCTTTTTGTTGGCGGTATCGGTGTGATGAATATTATGTTTGTTTCTGTAAAAGAACGCACAAAAGAGATCGGAATACGGAAAGCTGTCGGGGCAAAATCGTGGGAAATTCTGTTACAATTCTTAATGGAAGCAATAGTGATCTGTTTTGTTGGCGGAGTTATTGGAGTATTATTGTCAATCGGTGTAACTGAATTGATTAACCAATTTTTTATTGCATATCTGAACTGGACAACTGTTCTGAATGCAATTTTGATCTGTGCGTTTGTAGGTATTTTATTTGGGTATATACCCTCAAGAAAAGCTGCTAAATCAGATCCAATAGAATCCCTGAGGTATGAGTAGTACGCCGGACAGCTTGTCCGGCACGCGGTTGTTCTTTTGGTAAGTTAATTTGTTGTCAATGTAAATTCAGGTTTAGATGGCTCAAGCGAGACACTTGCACCATCCTCGTTTTGAACAAAAAATATCAAACAGTTTCACATGAACATTATTGAAGTTTTAAAGCAGGCATTTGATTCTATACGAGCCAATAAACTTCGCTCGTCTCTCACATTATTGGCTATCTCTGTGGGAGTATTTGCAATCATTAGTGCAAATACAGCTGTTTTGGTATTGGATACATATTTTAAAGATACTCTTAGCCTGATGGGGGGAGACGTAATTTCCATTTCAAAATATCCATCCATCAGAATGGGACCGACTGATTGGGATGAATACAGAAACCGGCAGGATATTACTATCGAACAGATGGAAACGCTCCGGGAAATGGCTGAATCTGCCTCAGGTGTAGGTCCCAACCGTTCCTACACTACAACACGAGTTTCTTACGAAGAGGAACAAACAGAACCCAATATTAACATTCGCGGCGGGAACGAGGAATACCTGGCCAATAATGCATACGATATTGAGAGTGGCCGAAACTTTACACAAGCAGATATTGATTATCTGCGGCCCGTGGCAATTATCGGGGCCGATGTTGTAACAGCTCTTTTTGAACAAGTAGAACCGATTGGAAAAACAATTCGGGTTGAAGGACGCCCTTATACCGTTGTTGGGGTAACAGAAGCAAAAGGAAATGTTTTTGGTAATACACTCGATCGGTTTGTTGTGATTCCATATACATTAATGGCGGGTTTATATGGCAGAAATCAGAATATAGGAATACAGGTACGAGCCGGTTCCATAGGTAAAGTTGAGGAAGTTATCGATGATCTGACCGGCATATTAAGAGCCATCAGAAAAGTTGAACCGGGAGCAGAAAATGATTTTGAGATTTCAACTAACGAGTCACTTGGCGGTGTATTCGATCAGTTTACAGGAATATTATACATGGTAGGATTTGTAATCGGTGGAATTGTGTTACTGGGTGCCGGTATCGGTGTGATGAATATTATGCTTGTTTCCGTTACGGAAAGAACCCGTGAGATCGGTGTAAGAAAAGCAGTTGGTGCTACCAAAAAAGCGATTATCTCTCAATTTTTGATGGAGTCGATTGCCATTTGCCAGATAGGAGGGGCCATTGGTATTCTAATTGGAGTCGGTTTAGGAAATGCAGCCGCTGTTTGGCTTGAGGCGAGTGTTGTTATTCCCTGGAGTGCTGCTGCCGGAGGTGTTATTGGAATGACTATTGTGGGTATTGTATTTGGAGTTTATCCAGCTTATAAAGCGGCTCAATTAGACCCGATAGAAAGTTTACGGTATGAATAGTAAAAAAATGCAGACGTGAAAAGTGAGACGGGAAACGTTGTCTGTCTCCCGTTTCTCTTCTGTCTTTTGCCTTTTCACTTCATTTCCCTCTATATTCAGTAATGTAATAGATGTGATTTATTAACCGAACCTTAATTGAAGGCTGTTATGGATGAAAATATTATCAACGATCTGAATGAAGAGCTTGAAAGTGTTATCAAAGAAGGTAATTCACTTCTTAATGATGCTGAATTAGAAGAAAAGATTGAAGAGTTAAAAACTGAAGCAGAACTTATAATCAGAAAACATCCCATTACAAGTGTTTTGGCTGGAGCTGCTGTAGGATTTATTTTGGCCAAACTTTTGAAATAGACAGCCAGATGGCAGAAGAAGAACAAAATTTTAAAAAAACTAAACGGCGAATTAAGGATGAGGTGCGTCAGTACGTTGAAAAGCGCATGGAATTGTTATCATTAACAATTGCTGAGCAAGTTTCACGAATTCTTGCCGAATCATTTCAACAAGTTCTTGGATTGTTTATTCTAAGTTTTGCACTGTTCTTCTTTTGGTTTGCCATAGGTTTTTGGGTTGGAGAAATGATTGGAAATTTAAGTGCAGGATTTGCAATATCGGCTTTGCCACTTTTTCTAATTGGATATGTATTAATGAATGCGCGCTCAAAAAGAATTACAGAAAAAGTTCAATCACAGCTTATCAGTAAAGTAATTGATGATATTAGCAACGAGGAAGAACCTGAAAAAATTGAAGGGGAAACCGTTGAGCAAAAATAAAAACATATCGATGGCTGATATTAGAAAAAGAAAAAAGAAACTTGAGGATGATTTAGAGTTGCTGGAAGGAGACTTTGAAAAGCGTATTTCCAGTGCACAGAAAAAAGTTTTTGGCCCCCTGCAACCAATTGAGCTAATCAAAAAGAATCCTTTCAAATCTGTTGGAACATCTATATTGGTAGGTGTGGCCATCGGGTTAATGGGCAAAGGAAAATCTGCAACAGAAAGTACGTCAGTTGATGATAGCCAGAAAGAAAAATTGTTTGATCTGCTGTTTACGGAAGTTAAGAGAGTAGCTGCGAGAAAAGCCGCAACATATCTATCGGATTTTATTGACGAAAAGATTTCAAACCGTGAAAGAGAGTAGTCGTTTTTTCCTTCTCATCTAAAATGTAAAAAAACGTATTTATTTGGTGTTTCACCAACTATTTAGTGAAACTCTGTTTAATCTTATTCGTCTAAAATCAAAACCAAACGAACTTAACTTGGTTACGTCTAAAGAGATGTTACAAGCAATAAAAATCTATAGATAATCTATGAAAAGAATATTCTTTCTACTTACGTGTTTTCTGATTATACCGTTGGTTACTTTTTCTCAAGCTAAACAGATTACCCTTCAAGAAGCTATTGATATAGCACTCGAAAATAATTACCAGCTCAAGCAGGCCGAAAATAACCTGGGTTTAGCAGAGAGTAGCATAAAAAGTGAATATGCGGACTTTCTTCCATCTGTTTCGGGGAATTTAAGTAGCTCAAGAACTGCAGGACAGCAATTTATTTTTGATCGATTTAGTGAAGGTCTTGATCCTTTTGTAAATGTTACTTCTCAATCTATTAGTGGAAGGGTTGGAGCAGATATCACAATTTTTGACGGATTTAATAATATTCGATCATTGAGAGCAAGTCAACAGTCGAAAATTTCGAGCGAGGAAAGCCTCAAAAGAGCAAGAGAAAATGTAATTTTTAATACCGCCTCCAGATATTTGCAGATATTGTTGGATATGCAACTCTTAGAAATAGCAGAAGAAAATCTGGTAACCTCTCAACGGCAATTGGAACAGATAGAAGCTAAAGTAGAAGTAGGCTCGCTTCCAACTGTGGATCTTTATAACCAGCAAGCACAGGTTGCTAATGATGAACTTAGCGTTACACAGCGCCGGAACTCACTGAATATGAGTAAGTTATTTCTGGTTCGTCAGCTACAGATTGAACCGCAGGGGGATTATGAATTTGTTGTCCCAGATATTTCTGAAAATGAAAACCCGGAGATGCTAAGCAGTTTCGATTTAAATGAGTTAGTAGATCAGGCACTGATGAAGCGCTCTGATATAAAGAGTGAAGTTGCTGATATAAACAATCTTCGTTACCAACTGAAAATAGCCAGAGGGAATTTATATCCTACTATTTCGGCAAGTGCCGGTTTTTCATCACGATATAGTGATCAGTATTCATTAGCAGGAGAGGAGGTGCCTTTTGAAGATCAGTTTTTTGATCAACAAGTAAACCGTTCGCTTGGCCTGTCGGTAAGTATTCCGATTTTCAATAACTGGAATCGGATGAATAATATTCAGTCAGCCCAGGTGCAATTGAAGAATGCAGAATTATCGCTGGATAACACAAAACTTCAGGTAATCCAGGAAGTTACTCAAGCCTATAATGATTATTCATCGTACGTTCAGGAGTTTAATGCAGCAGAAAAATCTTTAACTGCAAGCGAAAAAGCATTTGAGACTCAACAAGAGAGATATAATGTTGGAGCAAGTACTCTGATTGAGCTCAGTCAGGCACAAGCAAACTTCGTGGAAGCACAATCGAATTACACACAAGCAAGATATAATCTAATTTTTCAGGAGAAATTGCTTAACTACTATCTGGGGCAATTTACCGGTGAAGATGTAGAATTTTAAAGCCAACAATTGTTGTAATTAAACGAGTAAATATCATGGCAAAAAAGAGTTCATCAACAAAGAGTTTGTTAAAAATTCTCGGCATTCTTCTTCTTGTGATAGTCGTGCTGGGAGTAGTAGCAAAAACGGCCGGTTGGTTAGATCGCGGGCCGGCGGAGAAAACAGTTGAGACGGAGACCGTTGAACGAAGAACAATCACTCAAATCGTATCTGCATCGGGCCGGATTCAACCCGAAACAGAGGTGATTATACGCCCGGATGTATCGGGAGAGATAATAGAGTTAGCAGTTAATGAGGGTGATTTTGTAAGAGAAGGGGATCTGTTGGTACGTATCAAACCAGATATCTACCAGGCACAGATTGATAATCTGAACGCCGCACTGCTTACCCAACAATCCCGAATGGAACAGGCCAGGGCAAATATGCTTCAAGCCGAAGTTGAATTTGAAAAGAATCAACGACTTTACGAACAGGATTTAGTATCAGACTTAGAGTACAAACAGTCCCTGAATAATTATGAAGCTCAGAAAGCAAACTTTAAAGCTGCTGAGTATCAAATTGAAAGTGCTCGTGCGCAGTTAAGACAGGCAGAAGAAGAACTTGAGCAAACAGTGGTACGCGCACCCCAGGCTGGAACAATTACACAACTTACTGTTGAACAGGGAGAACGAGTTTTGGGACAGGCTCAAATGTCTGGTACCGAGATGATGCGAGTTGCCCGCCTGGAACAGATGGAGATAGAAGTAGATGTGAATGAGAATGATATTGTAAATGTAAGTTTAGCTGATACGGCAAGTTTGGAAGTGGATGCTTACCCGAACCGATCATTTGAAGGTGTGGTTACCGAAATTGCGAACTCTGCCGAAGTTTCCGGACAAGGATCGGCAGAACAGATTACTAATTATAAGGTGAAAATAAGAATTACAACACCTCACAACCTCGACCAGTCACCGGCTGATTTTGTAGCAATGAATGTGAGCGAAAATCCAGCAGAAGATTTTATACCCAATTTTAAACCGGGAATGTCTGCTACGGTTGATATAAAAACGAACACCGTTTACGATGTAATTTCTGTACCGATCCAATCAGTGACAGTCCGCGATTTTGCCTCTGATACAACTGCCCGGTCCGATTCAACAACTTCAGTCAATAGCTCTCCAAACCCTATGGGTAGCCGTGAAGACTTCAGAAAGGTTGTATTTGTGAATAACAATGGTACAGCAGAAAGGGTAGAAGTTGAAACCGGAATCAGTGACAATGCCTATATACAGGTCATGAGTGGCTTAAAGGGTGGACAGGAGATCGTAACAGGCAGTTACAGAGTCCTTTCTCGTGAACTTGCTGATGGAGATAAAATTAACGTAGATAATAATTAACGAATTAATCCCGGATTGGAAATGGCAAAAAAAGTAATAGTAATTGAAGAGTTGAGTAAACACTATCACATGGGACAAACACTTGTGAGAGCCCTGGATGGTGTTACTTTTAACATTGAAGAGAATGAATACATTGCCATTATGGGGCCATCCGGATCAGGTAAATCTACCCTAATGAACCTTATTGGATGCCTCGATACACCCACTGAAGGCGAATATGTATTAAACGGACAGCGAGTAAGTGAACTCAATGATGCGGAACTTGCTCAAATTAGAAACCGGGAAATAGGATTCGTATTTCAAACATTTAATCTTTTGCCCCGTACGGATTGCCTGAGTAATGTAGAACTGCCTCTCATATACTCAGGAATGAAAAGTTCATCCAGAAAAGAAAAAGCTACAAGTACGCTGACTAAAGTGGGCCTTGGTGATCGTCTGGATCACAAACCCAATGAACTTTCCGGCGGCCAAAGACAGCGTGTTGCCATTGCACGGGCACTTGTAAACGATCCATCAATTTTACTGGCTGATGAACCAACTGGAAATCTCGATACAAAGACAGGTCATGAGATTATGTTGCTTTTTGAAGAGCTTTACCGTGCCGGAAATACCATTATTGTTGTAACTCATGAGAATGAAATTGCCGATCACGCCCGAAGAATCATCAGGCTTAGGGACGGTAAAATTGAGTCGGATCAAAAAGTAGAGAATCCTACACTTGCTAATGCAGATATCTATCAGGAAGCATAGTTTATTATTCCTTATCTAATATGTAATTACCGGAACCCAACAACCCATCCGTTTTGTTAAGCGGAATATGAATAGAACTCAAGATCAGTTTGATGTTATCGTAGTCGGAGCCGGTATGGGAGGATTGACAGCAGCCAGTCTGTTAGCCAATGACGGATATTCCGTACTTGTGCTTGAAGCAGCACATGTTCCCGGGGGATGCAGTTCCTCCTATAAAAGAAAGGGCTATATTTTTGAATCGGGTGCCACAACCTTAATTGGGTTTGACGATAATCAGCCTCTCAAAATTTTAGAAAACAGATTGGGTTTGAGATTACCCAAAAAACCGATCGATCCATCCATGACTGTATATCAGGATGATAAAAAGATTACGCGTTGGTATGATCGGGAAAAGTGGATTACGGAATCAAAAGAGCATTTTGGCGAAGAGACAGAACAGGAAGAGTTTTGGAAGTTAGCTTTTAAAATTTCAGATATCATTTGGAAAGTTTCGGGTAAAAATAATTTCTTTCCTCCATTAAATTTTGCTGAAGGCATACAGCTATTAAAAAATGACATTCGTGATTTGTGGGTGCTGCCCTATGCAATAAAATCTGTAAAAGAGACAGCATTGAATGTGGGAATATCAAATCCTCAATTTTATCGCTTTTTAGATGAGCAGTTAATGATTTCAGCTCAGTCAACATCTTCCGATACTCCGTTCCTTTTTGGAGCACCCGCCATCACCTATACGAACTATACCAATTTTTATGTACCGGGTGGATTGATTAAAATGGTGGAGGCTTTGCAGGAGTATATAGAAGAAAAAGGCAGTGAAATTCATACCATGGAAAAAGTACAGAGTATTGAAAAATCGGGTACTGATTTTATAGTAAGAACTTCAAAAAGTAAGCTTTATCGTGCTAAATCGGTTATTTCGAATCTGCCTGTCTGGAATATGCCAGAAATTACAACCGGAAAAATGGCTGAGTATTTTCGGGATGAATCGGCTAAATACCAAAATGCCTGGGGTGCTTTTACACTTGGAGTCGTGACTGATGATCCATACCCTGAAGAGATGTCTCTTCACCATCAAATACATGTGGATAAAGAAGAGCCTATTCGGGGATTGGAGTCTGGTTCTATATTCGTTTCACTATCAGAAAGGGAAGATTTGGAACGGGCACCATCCGGTGAACGGGTTTTAAACGTATCAGCCCACACAACACCCTCTTATTGGTTTAATCTGAACGGAGATTATGATGCAAGAAAGAAACATGTTCAGGATAGGGTTGTAGATATTTTGAAAGAGAAACTCCCTGGTTTTTCAAAAGCAGACGTAAAATTGGTATTTTCTGCATCACCCGTAACGTGGCAGAAATGGGTGCACCGAAAGAAAGGAAGAGTAGGTGGAATTCCCCAAAGTATGTTAAGGTCTTTAACGGACTGGACACCTGCTCAAACACCATTTGATGGTTTATTCCTTTGTGGTGATACTGTTTTTCCGGGGCAGGGAATTCCGGGCGTTACTTTAAGCGGGATCAATGTATATTTAAGAATCATTAAAACATTTAATAACAGAAAATTCTTTGAATTACCAGGATAATTATTCTCCCAATACTCAATTCTCAATTTTTCCACCGGCAGTTAAACATCTGCTGATTATTAACCTTTTGGTTTTTGTAGCATTAGTAAACCCGATGCTGCAAAACTTCCTGATGCGATTTGGTGCTTTGTGGCCTATCGGATCAGGCTTATTTGCCCCATGGCAGTTGGTTACGTACATGTTTCTGCATGGCAGCTTTAGCCATGTTCTGTTCAATCTGTTCGCTCTTTGGATTTTTGGCCAGGGCATTGAGAACTTCTGGGGTACAAAACGATTTACCATCTACTATTTTTTAACCGGAATTGGAGCTGCACTCCTCCACATGTGGATCGGCGGTTCAGGTGCTCCAACAGTGGGTGCTTCCGGAGCTGTTTATGGAATATTGTTAGCATTCGGTATGATGTTTCCCGATCGTTACATCATGCTACTTATACCACCGGTTCCCATAAAGGCCAAATATTTTGTTGCGATATTTGGGGCGATTGAACTTTTTTCTGGTTTAATGAGACCCGATAGCGGCATTGCCCATTTTGCCCATTTAGGCGGAATGATTGTAGGATTTATCCTGATTAAGTACTGGGGCTTGAAGGGCGAAGGGAGTTATTAAAAACAGATTTAAAATGTATCAGCAAGAATCATTTTTTGAGGCTTTTAAACGCGGATTCATGCGAATCCCTACAGTCATCCGTACGATAATAGCCATTAGTGTGGTTGTATTTATCATCCAGGCTGTGGTTGGTCCGATTCAGGTTGGCAATGTATCCCTCAATCGGTATATCGTTGATTATCTTGCGTTCGATCCAAACTTGTTTACGGCCCTCACTCAGCCCTGGAGATTTATCACGTATATTTTCCTGCATGGCGGCGGGTTTCACCTGATATTCAACATGTTATGGCTTTGGTGGATGGGACGCTCCGTTGAAGAAACCATCGGGCCTCGTTCGTTTACTGTTCTTTTCCTCGGCTCGGGAATTGGCGGAGCTTTCTTCCATATTGCACTCTCATCTCTATATGGTACAAGTTATGTGATTGGAGCATCGGGTGCTGTTTTTGGAGTGATGGTGGCTTTTGCATATATGTTTCCGCGAGTTCCGATTATGCTGATTTTTCTTCCCCCCATTGAAGCAAGATTTGTTGTGGCGGGATTGATTGCGCTGGATGTATTGTTTATTGGTTCAGGTGATAATGTAGCCAGGTTGGTCCACCTTGGTGGTGCCGGAGTTGGATATCTGCTAATAAAAGCACACTATAGTGGTAAAGATCTATCGGCCTATATACGTCCTATAGAACGTTTATGGAAACAGACCCCTAAAAAACCAAAACGGAAACGAAATAAAAATATGTATTCGGTGAGTGACGTTGAAATTGTTGATGAAACAGATCAATCTGAACTTGATGAGATTCTTGAGAAAATCTCCAAAAAAGGATACGACGGCCTGACGAAAGAAGAGAAGAAAAAGTTGTTTGAATTAAGTAAAAAGAACTAAATATGAAAGTTGACAGTAGGCAGTTGAAAAAAATTGTCTACTGTCAACTGCAAATTGTCAACTGATTTATGAATCCAATAGAAAGAAGAAAATCGATTGTTGTTCATGTAGGTGATGTACCTGTAGGCGGAGGAAACCCGATTGTTGTTCAGAGTATGACGAACACGGATACTGCTGATATTGATGAAACGGTTGATCAAATTGATCATCTGAATCAAGCCGGTTCTGAACTTGTACGAATTACAGTGAATAATGATGACGCGGCTAAAGCTGTTCCCCATATCAAAGAGAAATTACTCAATCGGGGGGTAACTGTTCCTGTGATTGGCGATTTCCATTATAACGGGCATCTTCTGTTGACGAAATATCCCGAGATGGCAAAGTCGTTGGCCAAGTTCCGTATCAATCCGGGAAATACGGGCACCAAAACCCGGGATAAAAATTTCTGTACGATTGTTGAGCAAGCTATCAAGTATGATAAACCGGTGCGCATTGGTGTGAATTGGGGTTCGCTCGACCAACAGCTGCTCGCTCAAAAGATGGACGAGAACAATGAGCGAGAGAACCCAAAATCATCCAAAGCCGTTATGTTGGATACGATGGTAGAAAGTGCCCGTCGTTCTACGGAGTTGGCTGAAGATGTTGGGCTTCCGTCAAATAAAATTATTGTAAGCTGTAAAATGTCCGGCGTTCAGGATCTGATCAATGTTTATCAGCGAATTGCCGAAGATCTGGACTACCCGCTGCATCTTGGACTCACCGAAGCTGGTATGGGCATGAAAGGAACCGTTGCAAGTTCGGTTGCTCTTGCAGTTCTGTTGCAAAAAGGAATTGGAGATACCATTCGTGTATCTCTCACCCCAATGCCCGGAGCAGACAGGGCAGAGGAGGTTCGCATTTCCCAGCAAATTCTGCAATCGATGGGTATTCGCAATTTTATTCCGCAAGTAACAGCCTGCCCCGGATGCGGACGAACCAAGAGTACCTACTTCCAGGAGTTGGCTGACGAAATTCAGAAATATATTGTTGAAGAGATGCCGATCTGGAGAGAGATCTATCCGGGTGTGGAGGATCTGAATGTGGCCGTGATGGGTTGCGTGGTGAACGGCCCTGGTGAATCTCGGCATGCCAATATCGGAATTTCACTCCCCGGAACATTTGAAGAGCCGAAAGCTCCTGTGTATGTAGATGGCGATCATTTTACCACTCTCCGCGGAGACAATATTGGAGCCGAATTCCGAAAAATCCTGGAAGATTATATTATTGAGAACTACAGCAAGAAAGAAGCTGTGGATGCTTGATTAAGTTCGTGGGAGACATGGTATTTTTTCGAAACATCACTGAGTAAATTGCTCTTATGGAATGAGTGATCTATTCAACATGGAGTGAATTTTCTAAAAATACCATGTCTTATTAAGCTCACAATTAGAATTGAAGGGTACGCGGCTCTATACTATCTTCTATGAACATTTTAATTGGAGTTAGGCTTTGGTATCCACAGATTCTATATGAAGATCATTTTAGCTCGATTTATTCTTTCTCTTTTATTCTGTTCTCTTTTGATTATTAGTTGTTCTGAGAACAGAGACTCAAACTTTGTCAAACTCAGCTCATCTAAAACCAATATCGATTTCTCGAACGATGTGGAAAGCACTCCAGAGTTCAATATCCAGAACTACCTCTATTTTTACGATGGCGGAGGTGTAGCCGCTGGAGACATTAACAATGATGGTTTAACCGATCTTTTTTTTACCGGAAATAGTGTTGCGGATCGACTCTACTTGAACAAGGGCAATTTTGAGTTTGAAGATATAACAGAATCGGCGGGATTCACCCATCAACCAAATAGCTGGTCCACCGGTGTAACAATGGCTGATGTGAATAGTGATGGCCTTCTGGATATCTATGTAAGCCGGGTTAATTATCTCAACAAGTCGGGGCCGAATCAGCTCTACATCAACAATGGGGATTCAACATTTACGGAAAGAGCCGCAGAATATGGTCTCGATTTTGAAGGCTATTCCACACAAGCCGCCTTTTTTGATTATGACAATGACGGCGATCTCGACATGTTTTTGCTCAATCACTCCTTTCACAGCGAGAATACGTATGGAGAAGCCGCTCAATTACGGCAACAAAAAGATCCAAAAGCAGGAGATAAATTATATCGAAATGATGGCGGAAGCTTTACTGATGTCACCGATCAATCGGGAATAATAAGCAGTGCTCTTGGGTATGGATTGGGAGTGGCAGTGACAGACATCAACCGCGATGGGTGGATGGACATCTACGTTGGGAATGATTTTCATGAGGATGACTATCTCTACATCAACAATGGGGATGGCACTTTCTCAGAGTCTCTATACAAAATGATGGGCCACACCAGCAGTGCTTCAATGGGAAATGACACAGGCGATATCAATAATGATGGACTAACCGATTTGGTATCTCTTGATATGATGCCGAGCAACCATGAAGCATTTATGACAACCGGTGGACCTGACCTTGTTGTTGTAGCAGACACGAAAGAGGAGTTCGGGTTTGGAGCCAATAACAATCGAAATACGCTTCAGGTCAATCGCGGAATACAGGAGGATGGATTGCCCCGATTTAGCGAAACGGCTTTTGCATCTGGAATTGCCAGAACAGAGTGGAGTTGGGCCGCACTTTTGGCTGATTTTAACAACAACGGATTCCAGGATCTTTTTGTAACAAATGGCCTTCCAAAACGCCCGAATGAACTGGATTATGTTGCTGCACTGCGAAGAGTTAGAAGTCAATACTCAGGCGATGAACAAAAGGAGCAGGAATATGCACTGGTTGAACGAATGTCATCCGTTCATGTGTCTAATTATATGTTTAAAAATCAAGCGGATCTAACCTTCAGAGATGTTTCGGACGAGTGGGGATTTTCTGATCCAAGTTATTCAAATGGTGCTGTTTATTCAGACCTTAATAATGATGGTAAGCTGGATCTTGTAGTAAATAATATCAACAGCGAAGCATTTATTTACCGGAATAATCATTCAGCTACAGATACTCTACACTATTTAAAAGTTGATTTAAAAGGGGAGGGTGGAAACACCTCCGGGATTGGGACGAAGATCTTTGCCTATCATAATGGAGAGGTGAAATATCGGGAGCAAAGTCCAACTCGCGGATTCCAATCTTCGGTGGATCATACCCTGCATTTTGGGCTCGGGCATGTTTCTGAAATTGATTCTATGATTGTCATTTGGCCGGATCAGCGATTCCAAACCCTTACGAATATTCAGGCAGATCAAATATTTGAGGTTTCTCAAGCCGATGCAAAAGGTGAATTTGATTATCAATTATTCAATGAACCCAAGGAAACTCCTCTGTTCACAAATGTAACCAACGATCTCCGAATTGATCATCGACACCAGGAAAATATGTTTAACGACTTTGATCGTGAGCCTTTGATGCCCTATAAATTATCAACCCGTGGACCTGCACTGGCAGTGGGCGATGCAAATGGAGACGGATTAGACGATTACTATTTGGGAGGAGCGAAAGGCTATGCAGGACGGCTTTTTGTACAAGAAAATGATGAATCATTTCAACAGTTAGATATTGAGGATTTTCAGATTGACCGTGCAAGCGAAGATGTAGATGCCATTTTCTTTGATGCAACAGGCAATGGCCTAAACGATCTGTATGTGGTCAGCGGTGGGAATGAATACACGGGAACTTCCGAAGATTTATTGGACAGGCTTTACATCAATCAAGGTAATGGAGAGTTTCGAAAATCTTTGAACAGCATTCCCGAACTGTCCATTAACGGTTCTATTGTAAAAGCTGCCGATTTTAACAGTGACGGTCATACCGATCTGTTTGTTGGCGGCCATTCAGTTCCATGGAGATATGGAGTAGGGCCACAAAATGTACTTCTTCAGAATAATGGAAAAGGGGTGTTCAGAAATGTAATTTCAGATATAGCTCCGGATCTTGAAGTTATTGGCAATGTAACAACTGCATCGTGGATTCAATCCCCGAATGACTCTGTGCCTGGTTTAGTTGTCGCCGGTGAATGGATGAATGTGCATTATTTTGAAAATCAGGATGGAACCTTAATCGACCGATCGGAAGAGCTTGGTATTAATAATCTAAATGGTTTGTGGCAGTCGATGCATGTTGCAGATTTGGACGGAAACGGGAGAGAGGATATTATTCTTGGTAATTTTGGCACGAACAGCAGACTTCAGGCCTCTGAAGAATCGCCACTGAAGTTGTTTGTGAATGATTTTAACGAGAATGGTCAAACGGCTCCGATAATTGCCTACAATCCTGATGGCGAAGATCGGCCTTTCGAACAACTGGATGAAATTCTGGCGCAAATGCCCGTGGTTCAGGAAAAAATTCAAAGTTACCGCGATTATGCTACCAAAAACATTGAGGAGTTATTTACAGCCACAAAGCTGGACAGTGCTCTTCAAAAAGAGGTCAATGAACTTCGATCGTTAGTTTTGATGAATGAAGGAGAAGATGGATTCTCGATTCAGCCACTGCCATTTGAAGCCCAGCTTTTTCCCGTGATGGCCATTCACTCTATGGATCTGAACTCAGATGGTAATCTGGACCTGATACTTGGTGGAAATCTTTTTGATGTAAAACCAAGCATGGGCGGAAGACAAGATGCCGGTTACGGAGTTGTGTTGATCGGCAACGGTGATGGGAATTTTAAAGTTCTCGACTCAGGCAATTCAGGTCTTTTTGTAGAAGGTCAGGTTCGAGCCATTGAATCGATAGAGATCAACAATAACTCCGGGTACCTGTTTGTTGCAAGAAATGATGACACTCCATTAATTTTCCGTCACCACACTCAAAATAAATGAATCGTTTTGTTGATCAGAATTGTATTTTTAAAGTGAATCTATGCGAAGTAATTTTTTGAATAAATGAGATGACCTCTCCTCTTGAGAGGAGACCGATGACGAAGCGTTTAGCGTAGTCATCAGAGGTGTGTTAACTGTGTTCGATTGATCTAAGAAACACACCCCGAGTTCATTCGCTACCCTGAAGGGTGCCTTTGGCAAACGCTCATTTCACTTTCCCCTCTCAAGAGGGGAGACACATATAATTTTTTATCATGTCTACATTACTCTACAGAACAAATTGGAAGGTATTTCTGCTCATCATGTCGCTCGTTGGATTTATCTCATGTGGGCAACCGGAAGAAACTGCACAAGATTCCACCTCATCGTATGACCAGGCGGTGGCAGATTTCTATATGAGCCTGGGGGCGAGTGAAACCGATCAAACACGGTTTGCATTCAATAAAATGAATGATGTAGCACAGGCTTTCCCGGAAGAGACGGCTGCATGGGCGAACCTGGCTGTTTTTGCAATGCGACAGGGGAACTTTAATCTTGCCAACGAACGGATTGGACAGGCATTAGAACGGAGCCCGAATCATCCTCAAGTGTTACATTTGGCAGGTTTGATTGCCAGCAGGCAGGGGAATACTACTGAAGCAATTGACTATTTTCGTCAGGCATCTGAGCAATCAGATAACCCAAGAATTTTATATGCTCTTGCCCAGGAGTTAGAGCGTGAAAATCCCACCGGAAATGCTGAAGAGATCAAGGAAACTCTTCGCTCACTCCTTGAAAAGAACAAGAACAATCAAGTGGTATTGCTGGAACTGGTCCGAATTGCTATCCGGGAAGAGAATGCGGATCAAGCTGAGGAATATTTAAACCGATTGAGAGATCTGTCAGACAATTGGAATGAGCAAAACCGGGAGCAGTTAGATTTGGTATTTGAGATGCTGGAACAACAAAATTTTTCAGATCTTTCACTTGAGCTCTCTTTTCTCCGAAGCGGTTTGGAATCACAGCCTCGTTTCCAGGCAGACCTTTCCGAAGTTCGTCTTTCTCCGACTCAGGTAGGTTTTTTAATTACAGAATTTATCAATCTTGATCAGCCTGATGTTAAAGCAGCACCCCCGGATATTGACATGCAGTTAACCCGTCAGCCCCTGGATGTTCCACCCGCTGAAGCGGTCTGGGTGAAGGGAGTCACACTGTCGGGTGATTCTCCGCCGTTCCCAATTACGGTTGCCGATGGATCTGTTGTGATTAATGAACAAACTGAACTGGAGTTTCCGGGCGAAACTGTTTCAAAACTATCAGGAAATGCCGTTCAGGAGATCGATTTTAACTATGATTTTAGAAATGATCTGGCAGCTGTAGGATCAAATGGTTTTAGGCTTTATCAATTAAACGAAGATCAAACATTTTCTGATGTCACTTCAACACTCGGGCTAACGGAAAATATAACCGATGGAAGTTATACCGGCGTTTGGTCATTTGATGTAGAGCTGGATGGCGACCTGGATCTGCTTCTCTCTTCAACAAATGGTTCATCGTTTGTGCTTCGAAATAATGGGGATGGCACATTCAGTCAAATAGTTCCATTCAGTGAAAATCAGAGTATTAAAGAATTTCTTTGGGCTGATTTGGATGGAGAGGGAACCCCGGAAGCGACTGTTTTGAATGAGGAGGGGGCTGTTATAATCTATGCAAATCAAAGAGGTGGGGAGTTTGATGAGGGCACTCAGTTAGCCGAAAATCAATCTGCCATTGCCGTAGCTGATATGGATGCAAATGCCCGGTTTGAGATTATTTCTGTGGATGAAAGTGGAAATTTCTCAACGTTCAACTTTTCGTATGAAACCGGTGAGTGGCAATCCATCAATTATTTTGAAAGTGGACTTGCCAATCTTACATCGCCTAACCTGTTTACTGCCGATCTGGATAATAACGGATCAATCGACCTGGTTCTTTCAACAGACGAACAAACTCATGTTTGGCTGGGCGATGAGCAGCGGAATCCTGTAAAACTGGAAAAAGATCTGCCCGGCAAAATTTACTCTGTGTTTGATGTAGAAGGAGATGAAAAACTGGATCTGCTCGGGATTGCTGAAGATGGGACACCATATTATCTGAAGACTGAGACAACCAAAGAATATTTTGCCCGATCCATTCGTGCACAAGCTTCAGGCACAACCGGCGATCAGCGAATCAATTCATTCGGAATTGGTGGCGAGATGGAAGTCCGTTCCGGCCTGCTCTATCAAAAACAGCTGATTTCATCACCCATTGTACATTTTGGTTTGGGGGAATATGAGGAGGCTCAGATGTTGAGAATCATCTGGCCGAACGGGTCAGTACAAGCAGAATTTGCTGAGTTGGGAATGGGATCAACTATTTTTAACGAACAGATCCTGAAAGGGTCATGCCCCTGGTTGTTTTCGCACGATGGGGAAGAGATGCAGTTTGTCACCGATATTTTATGGAGATCACCATTAGGGCTTCGAATCAACGCCCAGGAGACGGCGGGTGTGGTTCAAACGCTGGATCGTGTGAAGATTCCGTCGGAGATGATCCAAGCTGATAATGGTGTATATAAACTCAGAATTACGGCCGAGCTTTGGGAATCTCATTTCTTTGATCATGTTCGCCTGATGGCAGTCGATCATCCCGAAAACACTGAGATTTTTGTTGATGAACGATTTGTATTTCCCGCACCGGATCTGTCAACAAAATTAATGAGCAGCCTTGAGCCGGTGGAAAATGTTATGGATGAGAATGGAAATAATTTGACTGAAGAAACATCAGCCATTGACAAAAATTACATTCAGCCATTCGAAAAAACCAAGTACCAGGGCTTGGCTCAAGAGCATTCTATTGAGATCTCTTTGAGTGAACAAGACGCTGATTTGTTAGTCCTAAATGGGTGGTTACGCCCAACCGACAGCTCCATCAATTTGGCATTGAGCCAGGGCAGTATAGAGGCTCCAAAAGGGTTACAGGTTGAGTATTTGAATAAATCGGGCGAGTGGAAACTGTTGCATGAGAATTATGGAATTCCGGCTGGAAAATCGAAGACTATTTTACTCGATCTGGAAGGTGTATTTTCTAATCAAAGTGATCGGAAAATACGATTGACAACCACTTCAGAAATTTACTGGGACGGTATTTTCCAGGCTCAAAAACTGGATCAATCAGAAATTGAAGAAACTGCTCTTGAACCTTTGAAAATGGAATTGCAGTATCGGGGATTTTCAAAATGGTCGCGAGCCGATTCAACGTCCCCCATGCTTGCAGATTACAACGAAATTTCCAGCACAACGCAACGTTGGAGAGATCTGGAGGGCTTCCATACACGATTTGGTGATGTGAGCGAATTACTGGCAGAGGTGGATGACCGATATGTTATTATGAATGCGGGTGATGAAATTGAACTCGAATTCAAAGCTCCAGAATCTCCTAAAAAAGGTTATCAGCGAAGCTTTGTATTTGTGTCTGATGGTTGGGAAAAAGATGGAGATTATAATACAGAGGCCTCGGCAACAGTTTTACCATTACCCTATCATGGTCAGGCCGATTATGATTATGGCAACGGCGGCATTTTATGGGATGATCCTGTTTATCAAAAACATAAAGAAGACTGGGTCAATTATCATACACGCTATATAACTCCCCGTTCCTTCAGGTCGGCATTACTCTTTGATGAATAGAAGAAGTTGGAAGGGCAAATTTTTATATTGTATTGATGCCTCAATTCGGCTGACGATTGGTTTTTTCGTCTGCCGAATCGTACTGGTTCGTGAGCTTGTAAAATTCGGCAGCTCCCGATGGTTCGGGACAGGCGAGATGGACTCGACAGCCGATGTTGATGGCTTAACAAATATGGGTCCTTGAATTGATGTTTAAATAAATCAGTTGGTATGAAGAAAGAACACCTTAAAAAAACAGTCGTTGTACTGTTATTCCTGATGCTCGTGTCGATTCCATTCGGAATGAAAAAGTACGATGAGTTTATCAATTCAGAGAAGTTCGAAAATCGTTCTGAAATAATCGAGAGATACGGTTTTTTCCTGGATGATGTAACTGATGATCTGGGTATTGATTTTGTGCATCAACGACCCGTTGTAGATGAAAAACTCAGTCACATTGCACCTCAGATTGCTTCTGTAGGAGCCTCTGTATCTGTTGTTGATTTTAATGAAGACGGACTCTACGATTTCTACCTGACTAACAGTGAATTTGGAACTCAGAACGCGCTCTACAAAAACTTTGGCAACGGTACATTTATCGATGTAGCAGGAGAACTTGGTGTTGCAGATCTCAATAAAATAGAGGTTGGAGCCTCGATGGGTTCCGTTTGGGCCGATTTTGACAATGATGGATATGAAGATCTTTTCCTGTATCGATGGGGCAAACCTGTACTGTTTAAAAACAATGCAGGGGAATCCTTTACAAAAGTGGCTAATGCCGGTTTTCCTGAACATGTAAATGCAAATACAGCAACATGGCTCGATTATAACAACGATGGCCTCCTCGATCTTTTTCTGGGTGGATATTTTAAAGAGGATGTAAACCTATTTGATCTTGAAAGTACACTGATGATGCCGGACAGTTATGAATATGCCACAAACGGGGGAATTAATTACCTTTTTGAGAACCAGGGAGACGGCACGTTTGTGGATGTAGCAGAGAACGTTGGATTACGAGAAACCCGGCGGTGGACACTTGCATCATCTGCCACAGATATTAACGACTCTGGATACCAGGATCTGGTCTTGGCAAATGATTACGGAGTGGATGAGGTCTATATCAACAATGATGGAGAAGGGTTTACAAATGTTGGTGAGGAATCAGGTATAGGATTTACCCCAAAAAGCGGGATGAGCGTTTCCTTTGGCGATGTGTTGAACCAGGGAAAACACGCCATCTATATCACGAATATTTCTGAAGCAGGCGTATTGATGCAGGGAAATAATTTATGGGTTCCCAGAAACAACGAAGCTGATAATACTCCATCCTACAGAAATTTAGCCAGTAATCTTGGTGTGGAGATAGGGCAGTGGGGCTACAGCGGACAATTCCTGGATTTTAACAACGATGGAAATCTCGATCTGTACGTAGCCAACGGTTATGTATCTGCAGAACCCGATACCGACTACTGGTACGATTATTCTAAAGTAGTGGGAGGGAATCGTTCAATAATTATGGATGCTGAAAACTGGCCCGATATGGAAAACCGAACGTTTTCGGGTTACCAGGCCAATAAAATTTGGTTAAATGATGGTGCCGGCAGATTCCGGGAAGTTGCTAACAACGTGGGTGGCGCACTCATATCAGACAGTCGTTCCGTTGCTTATGCCGATTTTTTCGGAAATGGATCACTCGATTTAATTGTAGCTAATCAAGATCAACCCGTAAAAGTTTACAGAAACTACACAGATCCCAGCCATAATTGGATTGGGTTCGACCTGGAAGGAACAAAAAGCAACAGAAGTGCCGTCGGGGCGATTGTTATACTACACTGGGACGGGAAAAAAACCAGGAAAAGTGTAACGGCCGGTGAAGCATTTAGCTCGCAAAGCCAGAAAACGATTCATTTTGGAGTCGGTGAAGTGCAGGAAGTTGAAAAAGCGGAGATTCGCTGGCCTTCAGGTATTGTTCAAACGATAAACAATCCTGAGTTAAATATGAATCATAAAATCAAAGAAGCTTCGGAGGCTCCTTGAGCGTTACAGCAGTTACAGATTTTATTCAAAAATATTTCCTTTCCAAAACGATACACCGGACCGATATTAATCACGGCTATTGTTGTAGCTGCTCATATCTCTTTTGGAGTTCTTGATGGTTGGGAAAAATTTGCTGCAGCATTGGCAGCAGCCATGGTTACTGAAGCTGTATTTCATAAAATAGTAACCGGAAGATGGAGAGACTTGTCAAGTGCATATATATCAGGGAATAGCGCAGGAATATTGGTTCGGTCACCCCTGATTTGGCCCTTCGCATTATGTGCAGCGATATCTATTGCATCCAAATATGTTATTCGTTTCAGGGGATCACACCTCTTTAATCCCACAAATTTTGGAATTGTGGTGATGTTGTTAATTGCCTCAGATAGTATGGCTGTGCTCAGCATTCAATGGGGAAATAATATGTGGGCGATGCTGGCTATATGGATCGTAGGCTTATTTGTGATCTCTAAAGTGAATCTTGCCAATATTTGTATTACATATGTACTTTCATTTATTGGCTTTGCCTGGATTAGAAGTTTAATAACAGGTGATCTTTTTCTTACAGAAATAGCTCCTCTCACAGGCCCTATGTACCAGCTTTTTGTATTGTTTATGATTACTGACCCCAAGACGACACTAAATACTAAGATGGGGCAAAATATCGTAGCTTTTTTGATTGCATTCGTCGAATTCTTTTTCCGGCTGGGCGAAGCTGTTTATGCCCCGTTTTATGCACTTTTTATCGTTGCACCTATTGCATTGATTGTAAAAACTTTATGGGATGAGTGGCAGGAAAAGAAAAAAACTGCAGAAGCAGAACCTGTTACTTTATCACAATAAATCTTTACTGTCAAAAACGTTTCAGGATGTACAAATAATTTCTTGTGGATGCATATAAAGAAAGATTTTTTGGTTTCAAAAAACCAAACCCCTCTGTGAATTTCCTGTTCGCTTTGTTTTTTGTGAGAATTCTTATATAACTATTTTACAAGGCAGTTCACAAATTTTATTGATCATTAGTGCCGTTCAGTTTTCAAAACCAATTTACGTTCATTATTATCATTAAATAGTGTTATGTGTAGTCATTTAAAATTAAGACATATAAACATAATTGAACTGCAAAACTGATATACTATTGTAAACCGAAATATAATTGGAGATTTTTTCATGAAGCTCAGATCACTCATCTTATTACTTTTATTTGTCCCCTCGCTATTATTTGCTCAACCTGAAACCCCTGTCGAAGAATGGACAGGAAAAACGGTACTTCTTGTTGGAGCTCATCCCGACGATGATTCGTATTCCCACGGCACGCTGGCAATGCTCAATGATAACGGAAACGATGTTCATATTCTTTTACTTACAACCGGAAATGTAGGAACCAGCGACCCTGATATGACACGTCATCAACTTGCAAAAATCAGGCGTCAGGAACAGGTTGATGCAATGAAAGAGTTAGGGCTCTCGGAAGAAAATTATATCAATTTGGGATATAACGACGGCATGGTAGAATTTGCTGACAGGGAAGAAGTGGTTAAGCGTATTGTTTATCACATCCGCCGGCTGCAACCTGATGTATTGATGGCATTTGATCCGGGATGGGGATATCAAACCTGGCACAAAGCAGATCACAGGGCTGCTGCTTACCTTGCCGCTGATGCTGCACGTGCGGCTGAATGGCACCTTATTTTCCCTGGACAGATTATCCAGGATGGTCTGGAACCACATACTATCAGTGAATATCTTTTTTATGACAGTCTTGATGAAGCACAAAATGTACATGTTGATATTTCTGATTACGCAGATATGAAAGCTCAGGCACGTGCTAAGTATATGAGTCAGTTCAACCGGGAATCATTTAATGATTATAAAGGTCCCGATCCGGAGGATTATACAAACGGAGATGAATTTGTGGAACGAATGCGGGAGATTGTTTTTGAACGGGGAGCTGTAGATGGTGTACCTCACGAACATTTTCGCTACTACCGTGGAATTCCTGATGGAATTGGCGAGCGGAGCTATCACTAAAAAATAGTTTGCTACAGGCCTGTTCGGTGGATATTTTCGCGATTTAATATTCATCGGGCAGGTTTTACTATTTAATAGTTGTTTATTTATACAGGATGACAACAAACTTTTTGATCAAATTTTAAATTCAACACTTTACAACATATGAGCAATTCTGACAAAAAAGGGCAATCAAGAAAATCATTTTTAAAGAAGATGGGCGCTGCCTCTTTAGGTTTGACCGGAGCTCCATTTTTGAGTGGTTTTGCAAAAGGAAAATCAGAAACGATTGAACTGAAACCTAAAGCGCGGAAAAACTATTCCGCAAACGATCAAATACAACTGGGATTGATTGGAGCCGGTTGGATGGGGCAGATAGATGCCCAAGTTGCAAACGAGATTGACGGAGCCAGGATAATTGCAGCATGTGATCTCTATGATTCAAGAGTGGAAAGATGTCGGGAACTTTTTGGTGATGATATTTACACGACGAAAGATTATCGTGAACTTATCAACAGAGATGATATTGATGCAGTAATTGTAGGGACGTCTGATCACTGGCACGATACAATTACAATTGATGCATTGAACGCCGGTAAAGCAGTTTACTGCGAGAAACCGATGGTTCAGCATATTGAAGAGGGGCATCCCGTTATTGAAGCGGAAAAAAAGACAGGATTACCATTAATTGTGGGCAGCCAGGGCACCAGTGGGCTTGATCAGCAAAAGGCGATGGAGTTGTACAATGAAGGTGCTATTGGTGAGCTGATTTTTGCTGAAGCGTATATCGATCGGTATTCACAGATGGGTGCATGGCAGTACTCTATTCCGCCAAGTGCTTCACCCGAAAACATCGATTGGGATACCTATCTGAAGGATACAGAACAGCTGCCATTTGATGCCAAACGGTTCTTCAGATTTCGAAATTACAAAGCGTATGGTACCGGAATTCCAGGGGACCTGTTTGTTCATCTGCTTTCTGAATTACATAAAATTACTGGTTCAACCGGACCCAATAAAATTTCTGGGATGGGTGGTTTGCGTTATTGGCACGATGGCCGAAACGTGCCGGATATCATGCTGGGAATATTTGAATATCCAGAGACGGAACGGCATCCTGCATTTAACCTATCGCTGAGAAGTAATTTTACGGATGGTTCAGGAGGAGGCCGTCATACACGATTGGTCGGATCCGAAGGTGAGATGGTTCTTGAAGGTGATACCGTTATTCTAAGGAAAGGCAGATTACCTGATCGTCCGGGGATGAGTATCGGCAATTTTAGTGAGGCGGTTCGAGAGGAGTACAGGGAGTATTATGAAGAAAAATTTCCTGAACCTGCACCGGAAATCATTGAACCATCAGAGTTTATTTACCGAACACCGGATGATTTCAGCAGCAGACGCGAACATTTTCTCAATTTCTATGATGCTATTCGAAACGGAACGGAGTTACTGCAAGATGGTACTTTTGGCTTACGGGCAGCTGCCCCTGCATTGGCATGTAATATAAGCGAGGAAACCGGCGAAGTTGTGCATTGGGATCCGGACGAGATGAAAATTCTTTGATCATCATCCTATTATCATACAGATTTCAGTAGAGATCTACGGTTAAAAAAAATCCCTCCAGACTGGAGGGATTTTTAGTTGAGCGGGTTTGTTAGCTGTAGATCGTTTAATTTTCTATCGCCGGAGTGATCTCTATATTTCTAAAAGAAACGGGTCCATGATCTCCCTGTAAAAATATTGGACCTGGTTCTGCTTCGTGGCTGTCTATTGCACCACCAGTAGTTCCCGGTATGGGTCGATTGCAGATCACTTCAACACCATTGTGTACTACTGTTACCAATCGCCCAATGAGTGTAACTTCAAGTGTTTGCCATTCTCCGGCTGGTTTTGCGGCATTCACTATTGGTTTGATAAATCCATAAACGCCACCCACACCGGTAGAGGAGGGTTCCATTCCATATGAATCCATAATTTGAACTTCGTAACGGCCGCGTAGATAAAGTCCGCTGTTGCTGCCTTCCGGAATATTGTATTCCAGGGATATTTTAAAATCTGAAAAAGTATCTTTTGTAATGAGATGGCCACCAGTTTCTTGGTTGATTAAAATACCATCTTCCACATGGAATTGATTATTGTCTGCCAGCTTCCATTTTGAAAGATTCTCATCAATCAGGTTTATAGGGTTCCCCCAAGTTGGGTTATCTTTTCGTATTAATTTCGGGGCTCGGGTAGCTGTCCAGTTTAGAACTGTGGAACCGTAAGACGTAGTACCCGTTAGTTGGCCATTGGAATGTGTAAATTCCATATGCATATTTGTGTCAATGTTCATCCACTGAGGCGGAATTGTAAAACTATAAATCCCTGTATGTTCAGAGTATTTAATCTCTGAAACAGGTCTTGCACTTCCGTCAATGCCTACAAATTGGCCGATAAGAGCATTAATTCCCGACGCTTTAACACGCAACCAGGAAGGACGCTCTCCATTTTCAGTTTCAACAACCAAATTCCAGTCGCCGGTAATTTCAGATCCGGGAATTGATTGGGAAAACAGTTGAGAAGGCAGCACAATTAAACAAATGAGGATACTCATTAAAAAAGCAGATGGAATTGAAAGAAATTTTGGCTTCGTTTTAAAAGACATGGTATCAATCATGGTAGAGCAAATTTTGTTAGATATTCTTTTATTTAAGCAATATTGAAAAATAGGTTTAAAGGCGGAATATAAAAACTCTTTTCCATGATGTTTAGAGTTTTATCTGCCGTGTATGGAAAGTGAAAAAGAAAATTCCAACAATTTTTATATCTGTCGAAAATGATCTTATTACCATAAAAAAATTACTATTCCAGACTTTCGGGTTCATGAATAAATTGGATACTCTTTCCAGAAAAATAATAGTCAACCTAATACCGGCTGTTAATCTAAATAACATTCAACAAACAGGATAAATAATAGTGATATTGATTTGTGTGTACCCCGTAAATCTGCACTGAATACGTAGTACATTCTACATCAATTTTGAGAACTGTGATGAAGTTTAAATAATGCCTGCTATATTGTTAAGAAATTAAATAGAAATACAACATGAAAAGGAAAGAATTTTTACGGCGAGTTACAGTTGGGGGATTTTTAATTATAAACGGGCAGTTATTTCGAGGTTCATTTAACCCCTACGATAATAAAGTGGATTTTCGCTTCACGGTTGCTTCTGATGGTCATTACGGACAGTCAGGTACTTCATATCAAAATTATTATTCAACAATTGTTTCAAAGGTGAACAGATATCATAAAATGTTCCCTTCCGAATTTGTTATCTATAATGGAGATATTATTCATGATGATCCGCAGTATTTAAAACCTGCATATAAAGCTCTATCAAAATCTGATTTATCATTTTACGTCACCAAAGGCAATCATGATATGGTAACTCCTGAGAGATGGGAAGAGATTTGGGGATATCCACAAAACCATGCTGTAGAGTTTGGTAAACGGGTTATTCTTTTGGGAACAACTTCGAATATAAAAGGAGACTATTTGTGTCCGGATAAAGAATGGTTTGAACGACAATTGGATCATTACAAAACTGCATCAGAGATCTATTTATTTCTACATATTACGCCTAATAACTGGACCGATCATGGGATCGAGTGTCCTGATTTTCACAAACTGTTAGCACGCTATGAGAATGTAACAGCTGTTTTTAACGGACATGATCATCAAGAGGATGGAATAAAAATAGAGGGAGAGATACCCTTTATGTTTGACGGTCATTTTGGAGGAAGTTGGGGAACAGAATACAGGGGATTTCGGGTTGTTGAAAAATTAAAAGATGGTACGCTAAGAACTTACCTGATGGATCCGGATGAGAAGATTAAAGAGGTGGAATTATAAGTTGAGCATTTATCTTTTTCCAAGAAGAATTGGTTTTATCCATTTTCTAAAGAAATCCATTCATAGATATGATTTGCTTATCGAAAACAAAGAAAATTTGCGGTAGTTATTTCAGTTCATTCTCAACCATACCGCTAATTTTACAGGAATAGGGTTTGAAATTTTGTTATTGGTAATACGGGATATTAGAAGGCTTTGCAAAACCGTGGGTATGCGTCAATCTGAACTCGATTCAGATTCTCCATTCGTCTTTATAGCCAGTATCAGGAGATCCTGAATCAAGTTCAGGATGACGGTCATAGTTTTGAAAAGCCTTCCATTAGTTACTATAGCGGACTTACATCCTCTTCAGTGACCTTTTTCTCTGCTTCTCGATCATCAAAAGTAAAAATAAAGAAAAGGAAAACTACGGCAGCAAATAAAGCAGGTAACCACCAGAAACTATACCATTGATCCAGCGTCAAGGCCGACTGATCTCCCAGATAAACATTAAAAGCCAACCCGGCCAACTGTGCTCCAATCAACATTCCAACGCCATATGTAATCAACACAATGAGCCCCTGGGCTTGCCCGCGAATCCGCTCAAATGCCTTTATATCAACATAAATTTGACCTGTGACAAAGAAGAAATCATAACATATTCCATGAAGAGCAATACCCCCGATAATCATCCAGGTTGTTGCATCGGGTGCACCAAGAGCAAATAGAGCATATCTTAAAACCCACGCCAACATACCCACGCCAAGCATCCATTTTACTCCCAACCGAATAAAAAAGAACGGCATTAATAACATAAAGAGCACCTCAGAAACCTGGCCAATAGTTTGTGTAGCTGCAATATTCTGGAAACCGGCACCGCCAAGATATAGTTGAGTAAAATTGTAATAGGCTGCCAAAGGAATGCATATTAGCATGGAACTACCAAGAAAAATAAAGAAAGATTTACTTCCCAGGTGTTTCAGAGCATCCACACCAACAATACTTCGCACGGATACTGACTCTCCTTTTGCAGGGGGCGGTGTGTGGGGAAGGGTAAAACTGTATAGCCCGAGAAGAATACTTGCACCTGCGGTAAGATAAAGCGGCAGGGCAGTTGCTTCCGGTTGAACACCTTCAGCTACAAAGCTCACAAGAACAAAGCTCACGGCAAGACCGGCAACAATCCATCCCAGTGTACCAAATACCCTGATAATGGGAAACTCTTTTTCTTGATCTTCAATATTATGGAATGACAGTGTATTTGCTAAACTCATTGTTGGCATATAACAAAGATTATAGGCCAGCAGAAGAAGGATAAATAATAAAGGATTGTCCACGGCAAGAGGCGTAATACCCATTATAATGCCTCCAAAGATATGAAGTGAGCCAAGGACTTTTTCGGTAGGAAAGAACCTGTCTGCAATCAAGCCAACAAAGAATGGTGCACAAATTGCTGCTATAGGATTTACAGTAAATGGCCAGTGCGTTAAATCTTCCATCCCGTTGTTTGACATGTAAACGGCAATCGCAGTATACCAGGCTCCCCAGATGAAGAATTGAAGAAACATCATGCCACTTAACCTGGCTTTTACGAATTTTTTCATGGAAGAAATAATCTTAAATTTGTTATATGTAATCAAACAAGCAGAATATTGATTTTATGCACGATAAGTGCAAGTAAAAGGATGATAAGGTTTGCAGAATTTTGAAAACTTCGTTATTTCTAAATAGCTAAAATTAATCTAAAGTTATATATCATAACAATGAGCAAAAAATTAAAATATGGAATGGTAGGAGGCAGCCTTGATGCCTTCATCGGAGAAGTGCACAGAAAAGCTGCTGCATTGGATAGTAAATTCTCATTAGTTGCAGGAGCCTTTAGCAGTAGCCCGGAAAAATCGAAAAAAACAGGTGATGCTTTAGGACTCGATCCCGATCGTACATATGGATCATTTAATGAGATGATTGAGAAAGAGAGTCAATTGCCGGAAGATGAACGGATTGAAGCTGTGTCGATTGTTACACCGAATCATGTTCACTTTGAACCGGCAAAACTTGCCCTTGAAAATGGATTTCATGTCATTATCGATAAACCGCTGGCATTTAATCTTCAGCAGGCAAAAGATTTAAAAGAAATTATTGATGAAACCGGGCAAATCCTGGCACTGACTCACACCTACACCGGTTACCCGATGGTGAAAGAAGCCAAAGAGTATGTTAGAACAGGGGAACTGGGCGATCTTCGAAAGATTTATGTAGAGTATCCACAGGGATGGCTGGCAACTCCTCTCGAAGAAGAAGGGAATAAACAAGCATCCTGGAGAACGGACCCGGAGCGATCGGGTGCCGGCGGAGCCATTGGAGATATTGGCACCCATGCTGCTAATCTTGCTGAGTATGTTTCAGGGAAAAACATCACACACATTTGTGCGGATATCAATACTGTAGTTGAAGGAAGACAGCTTGATGATGATGCCGCTGCTCTTCTAAAGTTTGAAGATGGTACAACTGGTGTATTAATGGTCAGCCAGATTGCAGCCGGTGAAGAGAACGATATAAAAATTCGCGTTTATGGAGAAAAAGGTGGACTCGAGTGGAAGCAGTCTGATCAAAATACATTGCTGTTCAAACCATTAGAGGGACCTCACAAAATTATCCGAACAGGTACCGGGTATGTATCAGACCTGGCTAAAGCAAATACAAGAACTCCAGCAGGCCATCCGGAAGGATATCTGGAAGCCTTTGCTAACATTTATGTAGCATTCCATAAAGCCGTTGTTGATCATCAAAACGGTGAATATAATTCTGCTGGCGATTATGATTTTCCCGATGTTGTAGACGGCATACGCGGAATGGCTTTTGTTGATACGATGATCGAATCAAGTAAATCTGAAACTAAATGGACACCCATTAAATTATGAAAACAATAAAAGGACCTGCCATATTTCTGGCGCAATTTGTAGGAGATGAAGAACCGTTTAACGACCTGATATCCCTGTGTAAGTGGGCTGAATCCCTGGGATATAAAGGAGTGCAGATACCCACGTGGGAAACCGGATTGATTGACGTTAAAAAACTTGCTGAAAGCAAAACATTTGCTGATGAATACAGAGGCAAAATTGAAGAAACCGGTGTTGTAATTACTGAACTGGCTTCACATCTCATTGGCCAGCTCGTAGCTGTTCATCCGGCGTATGATACGATGTTCGATGCTTTTGCTCCCGAGGAACTTCACGGAAAACCGAAGGAACGACAGGAGTGGGCAATACAGCAGTTAAAGTACACCGCAAAGGCCAGTAAAAATTTAGGACTGGATGCCCATATCACCTTTTCCGGGGCTTTAATGTGGCATACAGTTTACCCGTGGCCTCAGCGACCTGCCGGCTTGGTTGAAGATGGTTTTGCCGAACTTGCCAAACTCTGGAACCCAATTTTGGATGAGTTTGATGAGAATGGTGTGGATGTGTGCTATGAATTGCACCCGGGTGAAGACCTGCATGATGGAATTACCTATGAGAAATTCCTCGAGGCCACAGATAATCATCGTCGTGCAAGAATTCTGTATGATCCCAGTCACTTTGTTCTTCAGCAGCTTGATTACCTGGAATTTATCGATATCTATAAAGACTATATCGAAGCGTTTCATGTGAAAGATGCGGAGTTTAATCCTACTGGAAGAGCCGGGGTTTATGGTGGTTACGAAAGCTGGATTGATCGTCCGGGACGATTCCGGTCTATTGGTGACGGGCAAGTAGATTTCAGAAGTATCTTTACCAAACTGTCTCAGTATGATATAGATTGCTGGGCAGTTCTTGAATGGGAATGCTGTATCAAACATCCTGAGCAGGGAGCCCGTGAAGGTGCTGAATTAATCAACGATTATATCATCCAGGTTACCGAAAAAGCCTTTGATGACTTTGCCGGTGGCGGTGGTGATACAGAGTTGAATAAGAAAATTTTAGGAATCGATTAAAAAATAAAAATACTAAAAAGTTGAAAATACGAGGGTAAATATGTAATATGTCGTAATAATAACGACATATTACATTTACCTCATGAGTACAGACTCATTAAATAACATACTAAGAGAGGCCGCAGTTGCTTACGTAGCATCCTCGCCAATGACAATGGTAGAACTGGCACGGCAGGGTATTTCAAAAAAATCATTGATTAAACTCGCTGAAATCGGGTCCTTATCCCTAAAACAGTTCTCTGAACTTCTGCCTGTATCGCTTCGAACCCTCCAACGATATAAGGACGATGATCTTCTTCCACCGGAAGTTTCAGAACACGCCTTACTCGTTGCTGAAGTTCTTGGAAAAGGGATCGATGTTTTTAACAATCGGAAACAGTTTCAGCAATGGCTTCAATCTCCTTCTGTAGCTTTAGCAGGGCAAACTCCATTCAGTCTGCTCGATACAAGTTTTGGAGCCCGCATGGTTACTGATGAGCTTGGCAGGTTGGAACAAGGTGTATATGCCTGATGGATCTCTACAGGATTGCCAGGGAGAGATATATTGAAGATTTAAGTGGAGAAGGATCCAGAATATATGGAGGGAGATGGAATTTTAAAGGAACACCAGTTCTTTATACTTCTCAAAGTGAATCTCTTGCTGCATTAGAAACACTTGTACATGCCCCGGTTTCGGCAATTCCGGATGATTTGAATCTGTTAATTCTATCGGTACCTGATAATCTAAAACCTGAAATCATACAAAGGGAAGAGCTTCCGGGCGATTGGCGAAATTATCCAGCACCAAATAAACTGGCGGAGATTGGTGCAAAATGGATTAATTCTACAATGAGCGTAATGCTTAAAGTACCCTCTGTTTTGGTGCAAACAGAAAGTAATATTTTGATAAATCCTTTGCACTCTGATATGGAAAAAATTGAGGTGAAAGAGATCAGGCCGTTTTGTTTTGACACAAGGCTTCTCAAAAGAAACTAAAAAAATAATCAGAGGCCTTTGCAAAGTTCATCAGGCAGTTGATTATATCAACCGAGACACGATCAGAGTAGAATCGTTTCGTAGATATTTCTTACTTTTCAAGTGAAATAACATGTTTTTATATCAAAAAAATTATAACAGAAGCTCAGAGCTATGCCTAAAGTAGTACAGAAACTCCACGATTTTGCCAATCTGATTGAACCGGAAAAAAACCAAATTTTCAATATGTCTCATGAAGAGGCTGAGAAAATTGTGGCCAATGGAGATCCTGAAGAAGTTCGTAAAATTGACGGTAGTTTTGCGATTGTTACAAAAGAGGGACAACAGGTTCGGATGGCACGCTCAATCGGCCGGCCCATGCGCTATTTTATGGCCAAACAGGTGGAGGGCCCGTTATTAGTTGTAGCTGAAAGAATCGATGATATCTATAACTATCTGAAGGAGTTAGGTTTACATCATCAATTTCGTCCGGATTATACCCGAATGGTACCGGCTCATTATGTTACTAAGTTAGATGTAATTGGCTGCCCGGATCCGAATCCGGATTACAAACGATATTTTACGCCAAAACGAAATCAACTCAATGCAGATCTGGATAAAATAGGGGAAGCCTATGTAGGTGCGATGGCTAATGAGTTAGAAAAATGGCTGGATTCAATTCCAAAAGATGAACCCATTGGTGTTCTGTTTTCTGGTGGAATTGACAGCGGTTCGGTGTTTCTGACCCTGTATGATCTGCTGCTAAAAAGGGGAGAGTCGCCTGCCAGGTTAAAAGCATTTACATTATCAATCAATCATGGACCGGATGCCTCGCAAGCGTATAAATTCCTGGACTCACTGGATTTAAGCATGTTTCTTGAAGTGATGGAGGGAGAGTCTTCGGATCTGGATTACAAAGAGACTATTCGTGTGATTGAGGATTACAAACAACGAGATGTTGAAGCCGCAACAACTGCATTGGCTCTGTGTAAATTGATTAGAAAGAAATACCCTAACTGGAAATATCTGGTTGATGGAGATGGCGGAGATGAAAATTTAAAATCCTATCCGATTGAAGAAAATCCTGAATTAACGATTCGAAGTGTCCTGAACAATCCACTGCTGTATCACGAAGGGTGGGGTGTTGACAAAATTAAGCATTCACTTACCTATAGCGGAGGGCATAGCCGCGGAAGTGTTCGAACCTATGCAACGGCCGCTCATTTTGGATTTGAAGGATTCAGCCCTTATTCACTGCCAAACGTAATTGAAGTTTCTGAAGGTATTCCATTTATACAGTTAACCGACTGGAATCACGAAGAGCTATATGCTCTAAAAGGAGAGATCGTTCAACGTGGAGTGAAGGCTGTTACAGGTTTAGACATGCCGGTCTTTCCAAAACGAAGAATGCAGCATGGTTCTGTAGGAAAGGATGATTTTGAGAAGATTTTTCCTGATGACGAGATGGTGTATCGGGATTATTTTAGATCGCTTTATCGATAACTACCACTTCAATCATCGTAATCATCGGATGAGTGAATAAGCTTAATCAAAATATTTAATTGAGATACTCATCCGATGAATTCAATTTAAGGCGTCCATCGAATGCTTGTCAAAATGCCAAATTGATCTCCAAAAAGTCGTCCGCTGTCAAGGGCGGTTTCTACTCTAAATCGGATATTTTGATCAGGAATTATAGGAAGCGGGAATTCAGTTCCGGCTAATAATGACCATTGAGTAATCGGGGTTCCCGGATCGATTGTTACTTCACGATTGCATTGAATTCCGAAAAGATCTCCCTCACCAATATCCGGATTTCTGTTATCGCATCGTTTTCCAAAATTTTTACTGTAGGTGATTTTTCCGAATAAATCTACTTGGTTAACGCTTGATTCAATCCCCACATGATGTGCGATAATTCGATTGTTTAAGATTCCGAGTGCATCCTCATCAGCTTTAAAAAGCGGATTCCCAATCGTCCGATACTGGTACGCCCAACCTGATTCATAAATCTCGTGATTATAGTAATTTTGGTTTCCCCTGAAACGATCAACATCGGGATCTGCATCAGGATTTACTCTTCTGGGGCCGCTCTGATTTTTTGTATACAAATATTCGTATACAAATTTATCAACAGGAAGAGTCGCATTTTCTCCAAAATCAAAAGAAATACCGGTCAAAATATCACTCATATTTTTGAGCTTCAGATCGTAGTTGGTTTCGATGGGAGATTGCAGGTAAATTGAAATATCTGTTCCCGAAAGATCAATCAAAGACCCAAATGACCAGGTTCCCAATTGGTTTCCCAATACATAGGCCTGTTCGCTGCCGGGGGTAGATTCATCACCACTTTGAGCAAAGAAAATGTCAATAAAATCAGAAAAACCATTTGGAATATCTCCTTCTTCAGGAGTGCTGCCACCCCATATTACATAGTGTACCAGCCCGCCATATACGTTCACAGACCGATCTCCTCCAAGCTTAAAATATCCGGCCTTTTCATGCAGAAGTACATTATCTCCAAAGCGGGCACTTCCAAGCCAGCCATGCGTTACATATCCATAAACCTGAAGAAAATCGTTTGTAAAAGGAACGGACAACCAATCACGCAACCCAAGTTTTAATTTTGGAATTGGAGATGCATTGGTACTGACTCCGAGAGATCCCATGCCAAGCTCATTATCATAGAAAAGAGGGGAGGGATCGATAAACCGGCCACCGGCAAATTCAAGTCCGAATCCACGAATTTTAAGATATCCCTGGTTCAATGAGAGTGTGGATTGACTTCCCGGACGCCCAATTACACTTGTACCATAGAGAATTTTAAAATTGTTGAGCTCATCGTACGAATTATGGTATTGTAACCGGGTTAAGAACTGGCTGCCTTCGCTTGAATAAACACCATTTCTGTTCGATTGAAACCAAAAAGGTGTATTACTTTCTGTGCTGAAGATTCCAGAGGTTTCTACTGATAATTGTCCATAAAGGTTGGAAAAGGTTGTAATCAGTAGTAACAAGATCAAGAATAGAGCACGCTTAAGAATGATCACAAATTCAATCTATGAGGTTGATAATTTCAGATCAAAGATAATAAAAAACTACATGTTTACAGATCAATTAACCTGTTAAAAGCGGCTTAAAAATGGTATCATAAAATATTGAATAATCTCATTAAGATTTACAAAGTCTGCTTTTGATTCACAAAATAAGCAATAAAACCGTTGAGGAATACAGGCCATCAAAGTTCGATGTAGATCCAACTATTCCATACCTCTATATTCATGAACAGGAGATGCAAAAAGAGGGTGTTATTCATGATGTGAATACCATTTTCTTAACAAATCGGGAGTGTCCATTTAAATGCGTAATGTGCGACTTATGGCGCCACACGTTAGATAAACCTACACCAACCGGAGCTATTCCAAATCAGGTTGAATATGGATTAAAACGTTTACCTTCGGCTGATGTTGTAAAACTCTACAATAGCGGTAATTTTTTTGATGGAAAGGCGATTCCCCGAGATGAGTATAAACAGATTGCAGAACTTCTGACTGATTATGAGCATGTAATCGTTGAAAATCATCCAAAACTTATTGGTCCGTTCATTCCTGAATTTCGCGATATGCTGAATGGATCATTTGAGATTGCAATGGGTCTTGAAACAATCCATCCGGAGGTTTTGCCAAAACTTAATAAACAGATTACAAAGGAAGATTTTTATAAAGCGACACAATTTTTGATTGATGAGGAAATTGATGTGAGAGCGTTTATTTTGCTCAATCCGCCGTTTTTGACAGATCCACAGGAAAATATTGAATGGACTTTAAAATCAGTTGAATACGCGTTTGATGCTGGTTGTAACGCCTGTTCAATTATCCCGGTTCGCGATGGAAATGGAATTATGGAGCAGCTCAGAACATCTGGTGAGTATGTTCCGCCAAAACTTTCGGCCCTGGAAACGGTATTTGATCAGGCGTTGAGTTTAAATAAAGGGCGAGTTTTTTGTGATTTGTGGGATCTGGAGCGCTTTTCTGATTGCGGGGATTGTTTCCATGATCGAAAAGAACGGCTTGATGAGATGAATCATTCACAAAAGGTTTTACCTGAAATTGAGTGTCACTGTAACTCTAAGAATACCAACAAATGAAGAAGTTTGATTTTTTGATAGTAGGTTCCGGTTTCTCCGGATCAATCACAGCTATGGCACTGACAAATATGGGTTACAAAGTGCGCTTGATTGAAAAAAAGGAACACCCCCGATTTACGATTGGTGAATCTTCAACTCCCATTGCAGACATGATATTACGTGATTTGGCAGATGAATACGATTTGCCATTTCTGAAGAACCTTTCTCGTTATGGTGATTGGCAAAATAATTATCCTGAAATTATTTGCGGACTCAAAAGAGGATTCAGTTATTATCACCACAAAAAAGGAGAGAGGTTTCAATCTGATGAACATCATAGCAAAGAGTTGTTGGTAGCAGCAAGTGAAAACGATTTGAATTCAGATACCAACTGGCTGAGGAGTGATGTAGATCATTTTCTGGTTAAAAAAGCCGTAGAGAAAGGCGTCTCGTATTGGGATCAAACTGAAGTGCAAAAGCTTTCAAGAGATCCTAAATACGACAACTGGTCAGTTTTTCTTATGAAGAACCAAGAGATCAGCGAAATGGAATGCAAATGGATTATAGATGCAACCGGCAGTCCAAATTTCTCAACAAAATTTTTCAATAATCGGAGTAGTTCTGATGGATTTAAAACGAATTCTTCGGCCATTTTCACCCACTTTAATAATGCAGATCATTGGTCTGATTATTTGATTTCGAATGGATTTAAAACATCAGACTATCCCTATAATCCAGACTATTCGGCACTTCATCATTTAATTGAAGAGGGATGGATCTGGATGCTTCGATTTAATGATGATCGGTTAAGTGCCGGAATACTGCTGGATGAAACAGATCAGGAGAAGAGATTTGATAAAGATCCGAATAAAATATGGGACTCAGTTATCAGCCAATATCCGTCTCTTGAGAAACTTTTCAAGAATGCAATTATCGCTGATCCACCAAATCAATTTTTGAAAACTGGAAGGTTACAGCGTCGATTGGAACGTTTGTTTGGAAATGGGTGGATTGCACTGCCTCATACAGCCGGTTTTGTGGATCCCCTGCATAGTACAGGAATCGCTCATACTTTGAGTGGTGTAGAAACAATCCTGAATATATTCAGAAACAATGAGAATAATAAAAGTAAAATTAAAGATTTAAATAAATATCAAGATAAAGTCTTTAATGAACTGTCTGTCATTGACTTACTTGTTTCGATTTGTTATAGATCAAGAAAATATTTTGAACTATTTACAGCATCATCGATGCTCTATTTTATTGCTTCCATACGTTATGAACAGCGACGTTTAAAAGGAGATATTCCGGATACTTTTTTATGTGCGGGAGATTCTGAAATTAAGCAGATTATTCAGGAGACATACATTGAATTTCAGGACCTTTTCTCAGGTTCAATGACTGATTCAGAAATCAGTAAACAGGTTAAAAAAATCAAGAAGAGGATTGAACCATTTAACACCGTTGGCTTGATGAATTCCAAAGCCAATAATATGTATAGGCATACAGCGGTTGAGTTATGATAATTTCGAGTTTAGAGGTTTGTCCTAATTGATATATAGAGGGCTTTGCAAAACCGTGGTTACTGGTCAATCTGAACTCGATTCAGATTCTCCATTCGTCTTTAAAGCCTGTATCTGGAGATCCTGAATCAAGTTCAGGATGACGGTCAGAGTTTTGCAAAGCCTTCATATAATATGACAAACCCGTTTATCACATCAGAGATCTATTAGCTACATGATTTAAAGGGTAAACATGAGTAGATAATTGCGATTCGGTATATAAGAAGAACCATCAACCCCCAGAAGATTTTATTCATCGAAAAAAATTCGACATTTTACTTTCCATGTTAGATATTCCGTTGGTTTAAGTAAAAAAATGGTGTTTGCTCATGTCCGGTAGTCTTGTTGCGGCAATTTCTCTTATTCTCTTTTTTGTAGGATATCGATACTATTCGAAATTTCTTGCTGAGAAGATCTACCAACTCGATCCCAATTTTGTAACACCCGCACACAACCTGGAAGATGGTGTGGATTACGTACCAACAAACAAGTTTATCCTTTGGGGGCATCACTTTACTTCCATAGCAGGAGCTGCACCAATCGTGGGACCTGCCATCGCCGTCTATTGGGGTTGGCTTCCCGCCATGCTCTGGGTGGTTTTAGGAACTCTCTTTGCTGCCGGAGTTCACGATTTTGGAGTGATGGTGCTTTCTGTTCGAAACAGGGGCCAATCCATTGGAATCATTGCTGATAAGGTTGTGGGTCACAGGGCGAAGATTCTGTTTCTCTTTATTATTCTTATCCTCGTATTGATGGTCAACGCTGTGTTTGCATGGGTCATCTCTAACTTGTTTATCAGTTTTCCCGCAAGTGTACTCTCCATATTTATTCAGATTCCGCTTGCCGTATGGATCGGCTATCGTTCCTACAAAAAATCTGGCAGCATGCTTATTCCATCCATAGTTGTACTTTTTGTGATGTATTTTGCGGCCATTATTGCCAGTTATGTGCCTGCTCTTCAGATTGATTTAGTTCGATATTTTGGCGGTGAGGAGAATACAATTTTATTCGGGCTGAATGGGGTAGAGATGTCGTTCCTGGTGTGGATTATTATATTAATGGTTTATGTTTATATCGCCTCTACATTATCTGTATGGAAACTATTGCAGCCCAGAGATTTTATTAATTCACATCAACTTATTATAGGTCTTGTTATTCTTTATTCAGGGTTATTTATTATGAGCCCTGAGATCACGGCCCCAACTACAAATGAGGCCGCAAATGATGTCAGTTGGTTTCCACTGCTCTTTATTACCATTGCGTGCGGGGCTATATCAGGATTTCACGGGTTGGTATCCTCCGGAACCACTGCCAAACAGTTAGACAAAGAGACAGATGCCAGGTTTATAGGATACCTTGGAGCGGTGGGTGAGGGAGCTCTTGCCTTGATTACGATTGTGGCCGTAGTTACCTATTTCAATACAACCGGGGAGTTCCTCGAAATCTACCACTCCTTTGAAAATGCCGGGTCATCCGGGCTGAATATCTTTGTTCAGGGAGCAGCTCAACTGGCAACAGCACTTTACATCCCATTACAAGCTGCCGAAACCATTATTGCTGTTATTGTGATCAGTTTTGCTGCCACCACACTTGATACCTCCGTGCGTTTGATGCGCTACATCATAAATGAGCTTGGTCAGGAGTACAATGTAAAGCCGCTCACTAACATGCACCTCTCAACTTTTATTGCGGTTGGTTCGAGTGCTGCCCTGGTACTAATTCCTGAAGGGCCACGGGGAATTGGATCAGGCGGATATTTATTATGGCCTCTGTTCGGTACGTCCAATCAATTACTGGCAGCTATCAGTTTGATGATTTTAACAATATGGCTAAAGAGAAAGGGGAGAAACTATATTTACACACTTGTACCGCTTGTGTTTCTGCTATTTATGACGCTTTGGGCGATGATTCAGCAGGTATTTTTTGATTGGTCGGGTTTGGGATCCACTGAAGGAAATATGCTTTTGTTCATTTTTGGTGCAATTATCCTCTCGTTTGCTGTTTGGATCGTTTTGGAAGCACTGTTCCTGTTTCGAAAGGAATCAGATAAGTAATTCTGTTATTTTACACTACGCATATATAGATATAAATTTGCTTTTTTTAAGACGTTATAATTTTGCAAATTGGCAGTAAAAGTAATCTTCAAAAACATCAAGTATGGAAAAATCTGCAAAAACTAACATCGATGAATCTGTTCCCAAAAGTATAAAAGGCTGGAACTGGGGGGCTTTCTTTTTGCATGGCATTTGGGGTCTTGGTAACAAAACATATATAGCTCTGCTTGGATTTGTGCCGGTTATCAATGTACCGGTGATGATCTACCTTGGACTGAAAGGAAATGAACTGGCATGGCAATATAAAAAATGGGATAGCCCGGAGCATTTTTTATCAGTTCAGAGAAACTGGAATATCGCCGGAATGGTGGCTTTTGCAATTTACGCCGTAGTTGTACTCTGGGAGTTTTGGGATATTCTATCCGGTTAATGATTTCGATACTCAACATATTCATAACAGAAAACTGATCGGAACAGTGCATGGCACACGGAACCCACAACGCCCTCGATGATCCCCGAAATGAAGAGATTATTATCTATGTAAATGGTGATCTATTACCCCGAAAAGACGCAAAAATTTCTGTTTTCGACAGCGGATATCTTGTGGGAGATGGTGTCTGGGAAGCATGCAGGCTCCACAAAGGGGTTCTGGTTTTTCTCGATCTGCATTTAGACCGGCTTTGGACCGCCGCAAAAACAGTGGGAATGGAGCTTCCGTTTTCCAAAAATGAGTTGACCAATAAAATATGGAATACATTGGATGCCAATGAGATGAAAGATGGAGTTCATGTTCGGTTTATGGTAACCCGGGGCATCAAAAAAACTCCTTCACAAGACCCAAGACTTACGGTTAGCGGGCCTAATCTTGTGATTATACCTGAGTATAAAAAAGCTTCACCCGATTCAAAAAAGAGGGGGATCACACTGTTTACAAGTACCATTCGCAGAGGCTCTCCCGATTATTTAGATCCAAGGTTAAATTGCCACAGCAAACTCCATGAAGTTCAGGCGCTCATCCAGGCAGTGGAGGCCGGAGCTGATGAAGCACTTATGCTTGATGTGAACGGATTCGTATCCACATGTAACGCTACAAACTTTTTCATGATTACAAACGGAGAAGTGTGGACATCCACAGGCCAATACTGCATGAATGGAATTACCCGCCATAATGTGATTCGAATTTGTGGAGAGCATGGAATTCCATGTCGCCAGAAAAATTTCTCATTGTTTGATGTGTACGGAGCTGATGAAGCCTTCGTCACAGGCACTTTTGGTGGGTTAACGCCGGTTACAAAAGTGGACGGACGAGTGATCGGTGACGGAAAAACCGGGGATCTGACCAAAGATTTGCAAAGAAAGTACCAAGATTTGATAGAAGAGGAAGTGGGGAAGACAAAGTAATCTCCCTTTCGAAGGGAGACAGGTTTTCTCAAGAGTCATTGAGAAAACCAGAGGGATGTTTGTGTTTACAGAGACAGCCTCACTCGATCGGAAGCTCTGCTATTAGTAATAGCATATAAGGTTTAAATCAAACTGGGCAACATGATGAATGAATAGAAGCGGAGCTTCAATACTGACGTTCTGAAGGAGGACCTTCGGAACGAGTATAAGATTTGATAGAAGAGGAAGTGAAGAAGGTGAAGAGTTAATCTCCCCTTGAGGGGAGTCTTCCGTCAGCCGACGGAAGGAGGGGTGTAAAGGAATTATCTTCATAAGTTCACTGGAGTAAACATCCCCCGAGTTCATTCGCTAAACGCTCATTTCACATTCCTCCTTCGAAGGGGGATTTTTCCGTACCTCCTTGACAAATAATAACAGTCATGAAAATAGGCATCACAAAAAGAATCTGCCTCTGGTCAGGACCAAGAAATATATCGACAGCTTTGATGTATTCCTTTGCTCAAAGATCAGATACAAAAGTAGTTGATGAACCTCTCTACGCCCATTACCTGAAGGAGACCGATGCTGATGATTATCATCCCGGGGCGGAGGAGATTTTACAAACGATGGAGAACGACGGCAAGAAAGTTGTTCAGAAGATGTTGAGTACTCATGATAAGCCGATCGTATTCTTTAAGCAGATGACGCATCATCTTGTCAATCTTGACTGGTCTTTTTTGAAACACACAGTGAACATTATTCTCACAAGAGATCCCAAAGAGATGCTGCCATCGTATGCCAAAAAAGTGAGTCAACCCACCATGAGAGATGTGGGATACGCCAAACATCTGGAACTTCTGGAATATCTCCTGAAAACAGGCCAGAAACCGATTGTACTTGTCTCGGAAAAAGTCCTGAAAAATCCTCGCGATATGCTAACCAAACTCTGTCAAACCATTGGTATTCCGTTTGATGATTCAATGCTAAGTTGGGAAAAAGGAAGCCGTCCCGAAGACGGAAGCTGGGCAAAATATTGGTATCAGAATGTCCATAATTCAACAGGATTCAAGCCGTATCAACCCAAAAAAGAACCGTTTCCGGAACATTTGGAACCGTTGCTGGAGCAGTGTAAACCGATTTATAATAAGCTTTACGAATACTCTCTTTAGCTTCTGAAAACTTTTTTCTAAAGATTGGGTTGAAATGCGATTTGTTTTTTAATTTTGTGAATTCATTCTGTCTGTTTCTGAAAACTGCAGGAGAATCGTTAATAAGATTTTTTCAAAATCAAAATAAAGGGTAATGAATTCATTTTTAGATCAAAGTTTTATAGGTAATACTCTACAGGAATACCTGTTGGTGTTGGGGGCAATTCTCCTTGGAATATTCCTGGTTAAAATCTTCAAAAAAATTGTACTTCTGCGAATTGAAAAATGGATCGGCCAAACTGAAACCGATGTCGATGATTACCTGTTTGAGAGCTTTGATAAATTTGTTGTACCTATTCTCTACTTCAGTATTATTTACGTAGCTGTTAGAACTCTGAATTTAAGCGCTTTTGTAGAAAATTCCATTGAAGCGGCTTTCATAGTTATTATCACCTACTTCTCCGTCAGGCTGATTTCAAGTATTGTACTTTTGGCCCTCAGAAAATATGTAAGACGCCAGGAAGATGGCGAAGAAAAAGTGAAACAACTCAGCGGTGTGATGCTGATTGTAAACGTTGTGATTTGGGGTCTGGGTTTTGTTTTCCTGTTTGATAATCTCGGGTATGATATAACTGCCATCATCACCGGTTTGGGAATTGGTGGTATTGCCATTGCCCTCGCCGCACAGAACATTCTGGGTGACCTGTTCAATTATTTTGTGATCTTTTTCGACCGCCCATTCGAAATTGGTGATTTTCTGGTTATTGGAGATAAAAATGGGATTGTGGAAAAAATCGGGATTAAAACAACCCGAATCCGAACGCTTTTGGGCGATGAGTTGGTGTTCTCGAATGCCGATCTGACAAGCTCGCGCATTCACAACTATAAAAAGATGCAGCGCCGCCGGATTGTATTTTCAGTAGGAGTGACGTATGAAACCCCTGCTGATAAACTGAGACAGCTCCCCGGAGTGTTTAAAGAGATTATTGACAGCCAGGAGATCATCGATTTTGACCGGGCACATTTTAAAGAGTTCGGGGATTCAAGCCTTAATTTTGAGATTGTCTATTACATTAATAGCGCGGAATACGCAGTATATATGGATGTGCAGCAGGAACTTAATTTCCGGATCTACGAGAAATTTGAAGAGATGGGCGTGGATATTGCCTTCCCAACGCGTACACTCTACGTGAGAAACGAAAACGGACAGAAGTTTGAACTTGATATGAAAGCAAAGAATGGTGAGCAGGAAGAAAGTTCTTCATCTGATGATCAAGCAGAATAATATCTTCTTTTTGATATTCGATTTCCGATTTAGTTATTTAACGTGAGTTCGATATACAATGAAGGTAAAGGCATTTAAAAAGTCCCCTCCTTTTTCAAGGAGGGGATTTAGGGGTGGTTGAAATCAATATAGGAATAAGTTTGGAGCCTGAAATTACGAGACTACCTCCACCAACCTCTCCTTACACCCCGAGCTATCGAGGGCAGGCAGGAGGGGAGCGCAATATTCAAGCTTTTACTCAGGTCGAACATCAGAAATCTAAAATCTTAAAAATCGGTAAATCAGAGTTTATGCTGATACGACTGATTAGTATTTAGCCTTAATCGAGGTCTCGTCTTCGTTCATTCGCTTCCACTCATTCTCAGAGTATAATCGGATCATTCCACTTCAATAAAAATAGGATTCGAATAAAACCATAAATCCGACCATGGATCCTCTCCGGCGGGGTCTACTTCCGGTTCTAACTCTTGACCATTTGTACCGCGGATACGAATGTAGCTGTCAGTATCAATGTCTTCCAGCAGATAGGTGATCTCTTTGTGCATTCTGTCTGTTACCCAATCATCCTCATAGAATCGTGATACCACTTCTGTAGTTGGGTTGGTATCAGTTGTACGATCTGCAACCGGTCCTGTGACGTGACCAACAATCAGATCTACACGCTCTACTGATGGATTTTGGTCGGCAGCGTTGTGTGTATCAGGATCAAGAAATCGAATGGTTATTTGAACATCGCTTCCCGGTTCTACAGTTATCGAACCACCAATGTTCGCCTTTTCGGTTACACTATTTGCGGTTACATACAGTTCTGAAATCAGATCACCGAGTGTGACAAAAACCCGTCCGTTCCGAATTCCGTTGATAATATCATCATGACTTTTATCCGCCCAAACATAGGTTTTGGAGTACTCACCGGGCCAGAAATCGCTGCCGCCTTCTCTCCAGTGAACGTGCGAATCGGAGTTCGCAGTAATCCACCAGTGGCGGCCTTCTCCAAGCATCGAATCCCAAAAACCGCCCAGTCGGGCCGTCATCTGGTCAAAACCGCCCATCGTTGGATGACCTCGATATCCACCGCGAGAGTCGTTACTCAACGACCCATCGGGTTTTAATGTGGCTGCCTGATGACCTGGTGCACCCGCCATACCCACTGCAATCTCAGGAGTTGTATCGTTCCAGTCTCGCAATTCAGCCGGGTCATAGCGGCCATAAACGCCAAGTCCCGGGGCAGAACGGGACGGATGATTGGCAATCACGACAGGTTTTGCCGGAAACTGATCCATCGCCCGTAGAGCTTCAATCATGCGTGCTTCTGTATCCCACGTAGAATCGGCAGGGTAGGGTTCCCGGCGGTTGAAATTGGATTCAATTTGGTAGAGACGATCCGCTTCATCGTGTGTATGCGGAATGATCAGGCTGGAGTGATCGGCCCCGGGTGTATCCAACTCCATGCCGTAAAACTGGATCACGTCCGGTACGGCCTTTCTTGATGTGAGCAATTCCGGGTAAGCTTGTTCGAGATTCACCTTACTGTGATTCGGTCCTCCGTGATCGGTCGTCACCATCCAGCTCAATCCATAATATCGTGCCATCAACGCATTCATTGGGGTGGGATAGATCGCATCGCCGGCTATGATTGCGGTTGGAGGATCCGTATCATAATTCCAGCCAACACTGTAGCGTGAATGGATATGATGATCCCCGGCCAGCCACTGCCGATCAGAATCATGGACATGCTCGTGGTCTTCTTCATGTTCGTGGTCATGATCTTGACTCATCAACTGGGGAGTAAAAACAATGCTGATGATGAAAGTCAATAGTATGAACCAAGACTGATTACTGTCATTCTTTGGATAGATATTCATTCGTTTATTCACGCTGCTTTCTATTTTTTTTGATTGAACTGATTTTGGATAGTATAACTATATAAATAATCAATCAATACGAGTTAATGAAATGGTAACAGCTATTTTATTTTCTTAACCTACTATTAGGTGAACTCTTTTAAAACTGCTTCCGTGATGTGAAGTTTGCCGAAAAGTTTTTCAGGAGGTCAAGGTCTCCGATTTTGTAGAATGGAATGAATTTGAAAATGTTCGGGATGCCGTAGAATCTCTGCTATTTTCGCATCAACACACCGGGCAAATTCTTTTCTCAACCCCTGATATTGCTAATCATACCAGTACCGCTTTCATCCAAATCATAATCAACAACCTGGCTAAAAGCCGGTCTTGCAATATCATTGTTATATTCTCGATAAAGTACTCTGATAGTATTATCAGTCTGTGCTTGATAAACCAATTCAAGTTTAAATCCACAGGATTGCGTTGGTATACTTTCAGCTTCTTCATAAGCAAATGCGGGTTGTAGATTTCTCCAACTACTATTTATACTCGAAATGTCTTTAATTGGATTAAATTTTTCCATCTTCATTTTGGTCACTTAGAAGAATCCCCGGAAAGTTAACTGTTCCATAAGGTTGATAAACAAGAACTCCGTCCATTGTCATAGCAGTAAGTGAGGTGTTTGCGGGAATATCAGCGATTGAGCTTTTTACACTTTCTGTTAATCTGTCGTTTCAATTTCCTGATAGTCAAATTCTGAATAAATAGTACTTCCTACATCCGTGGAATTTTCTTGATTTAACTCAGGAATTTTTCCCTGTCTGTAAGTTGTAACATTCTGAAATTGAGGAATCGACATTGACATACAACCCGTTAATATCAATGCCAAAACAAGTAGTTTAATTTTCATTGAAACTCCCGTTAATTTTTATTTAAATCGATTTATTTTTAAATATTTTTCGAGTAATTCATCAACAATTTTATGTGGTTTAGAATTAGAAAACAGTTTGTTCGTTTCTATTTCTTTAACAAGCTCTTCTTCTAAAACCTTCAATTCTTGAATAAATTAAATCGATGTTGATAGTCTTTGTTTTCCTTAAGGAAATTTATTGTATGAATACGCCAGAGATCAATTTTTTCTCCAAACTCAACAAGAAAATCCCAGTAAATTGAAACAAGAATTTGTAGGTAGTTAAATGACTCATCTAAAAAGTTGTCTGGTATCTTAATATTTTTGAATTGACCTGATTGGTGAGACAGATGGATTTCAGATACCATCTCACCATCTTCATTGGTATAAATGGCTCCGCCACTTAAAACTGATACTCCTTCTTTAAGAGCAACATTTCTGAATTCTTTGAAATATTCTGAAAATTGATAAGACTCGAATTTTTTCAATTGATGACTATACCATTCTTCAAAACCTGAAAAATTCCGATCATGTTTACACATTTTTTGAAGAACAAAAGTAAAACTTCTTGCAGCAGATAAAAATGCGCTCAAATAATATTCTGTTTTTCAGATGTATTTACTGAATCAGTTGAAGAATGTTTTAATTTCTCAAAGAAGAAATCAGCTTCGTTAATCTTATTTGTGACTGCGTGAATATTCATTTCGTTTTTCAATCAGACTGATATGATATTGGAAGTGTGATTATTTGATTACGACATCCATATTTTGAAATGTTCAGAAATATTTTGGTTATTGTCCCATTCCACGAATCATAAAACTACTAACAACATTAGAAACAAAGTTCCAACCAAGCTAGAAAGAGTAGCAATTAATACTAAGCAACCACTTGAATCGGATGGATCTGTAGTAACTTTTGTTTTGTTCTTTCAACTTAATTCAAGCCATTTGCTTCGAGATTCTTTTAGGCCTGAAAGATCTTTTGCGTTAAGTAGCGTTTTCCCCGTCATTTGAGGAGTTTCTTTGATACTTTTGAAAACTAAATCATGAAGAGCTACTATTTTGTAAGCTGTGTCTTCCTTGTATTTTGTCAGTTGATAAGTTTTAGAGGCTAATTCAATTCCTTTTTCAAATTTGTTAATGTGATTATTTAAAAATTCCATGTAATCAGTAGTGTCGCTAAGTTGTTTGACTTGATAAAGTTGACCATCAAGTGCGGGCCTTTTAGTTAGTTCATTCGCTTCCTCTCTGAACTTCTTATTCAATCTTTTGAAATAATTCTCAATCTGTTCAAGTAAATTGGCAATAAATTCTTCTCTTTCTTCCTTATCAAAGTCTAACTCATTGATTTTATCTAAATAGACATTGGCTGCTTTGATTTGATCTTTTTCAAAATTGCTTTGAGCAATCTTACAGATCACAAGACCTTTGACAGCTTGGGAAGAATTATTGTTTGAATCAAAAATGCGAGAGAATATTTTTTCAGCTTTGTCATATTCTTCAGTCTCAAGATGGAATTTTGCTTTATCTATATCATTACTCATTTATTTCTCCATTTGAAATAAGTTAAAATTTAGAAAGCCCTCTAATATATTCTTGACGAACTTATCTCTTTTAAATAAACAACTCAATGCATCTGCATGCCATTAGATTCTCCTAATAACATACTTTTTACATATATACAAAAATCCCTACTTTAAAGGATGAAGAAATTTGTCCTCTCGAAAGACGATATCACACCGCCGGAGTATTCTATTCAGTATGATGACCTCCTCAACGAGGTACAGTTGGCAGCGCTCATGTTTGATGAAGGATCGGCGTGTGGACTAATAAGACTCTACCTTATCTAACAATTCCGGAACACGATTTACGGCAAAATCCCAAAGGACGGCTTCGTCAATGATATCATAACCATGAGCTATAATATTTCTAAAATCTATGATTTTACGGTATTCAGGTATTTTCTGCGAGAGTTCAGATTCCTCAATTCCGGATAATCTGTGCAGGGCTTCTCCGATGATTTCAAACTCTCTTTCGATGGCAAGTTGAAGCATTCGGTCTTCCAGAAAATCTTCGAAGCTTTTGCCGTCAATAAAATCTAATATTTCCCCGCAGGAAAGGCTGATATCAAGAAGGAGTTTTCTTCTTTTATGCGGCATAAAGTAACTGTTTGGAGCGTTCTACTTCTTGCTGAAAGATAGAATTTCTGAACTTTTTAAGATGATACAGATCAATCGGCCGACCATAGATTTGCTCCAGTTCTTGTTTGAAATCAATAAATTGATCAAAGGCTCCTTCAAACCCCTGACGGTCAAATTTAACAATGAAATCAAGATCGCTGTCTTCAGAAAAATCACCCGTAGTGGCTGAACCAAATAGATATAGCTCTTTCACCTTAAACTTTTTACAAAGCTGTTGAAGCTGCTCGGTTTTTAAATCTACTTTTGTTGCCATAAATCGCCAATTAATGATCCACTCCGACTAACTTAACTAAAAGTGATACATTATTCTATGAGTGCACAATATTGGTTTCAGCAAGCTATAAAAAGAGTTTTTGAACTCAAATGATCGATAACATCGTTCAATAAAAAGTATGTGTTTAGCGACCTGGCAGAGTGCGATAGCTCCTGCCAGAGTCGCGTGGGACGGTTTTCGAAGGGCCATTGCCCTTATCCCACAACTCTCACAGGAACCGAAAAGCACGGCGCTCTGTCAGGTTGTTTGACTCAAACCGCTAACCACGTACATAAAAAATTTATCGAACATCGTGATAACATATTTTTTACATATATACAAAAATCCCTACTTTAAAGCATGAAGAAATTTGTCCTCTCAAAAGACGATATCACCCCGGCGGAGTATTCCATTCAGTATGAGGACCTTCTCAACGAGGCGCAGTTGGAGGCGGTTATGTTTGATGAAGGTTCGGCGCTGATCGTGGCCGGGGCGGGGACCGGGAAGACGCGGACGCTGGTCTATCGTGTGGCTCGTTTGGTGGAGAGCGGGGTGGACCCGACCGAGATTTTGCTTCTCACCTTTACCCGCCGGGCCGCCAGCGAGATGCTTCGCCGTGCCAGCCAGATTCTGGACGAACGGTGTCAGCGTGTGGAAGGAGGGACGTTTCACCACTATTGCAGCAAACTCCTTCACCGGCATGCGGAGAAGATCGGCTATCCCGAGCAGTTTACCATTATCGATGCTTCCGATGCGATGGACACCGTGAACCTGGTCCGCAGCCAGGTGGATATTCCCACGAAGAAAAAACGGTTTCCCAAAAAATCCACGCTCTATAATATTTTCAGTACATCGGTCAACAAGCAGATGACCGTCCGCGATGTGGTGGAAGAGCAGTATCCGCAGTTTGTAAATTACACGGAGACGATCGAACTGCTGTTTGATAAATATCAGGCATACAAAGAACAGAATTTCGTGATGGATTTTGACGATCTGCTGGTCAAAACCCGGGATCTGCTTCGAGATCAGCCGGAGGTTCGGAAGAAAGTGGCCGCCAAACACAAACATGTATTGGTGGACGAATACCAGGACACAAACGCTCTCCAGGCCGAACTCACTCAGCTTTTCAGCAGCGTTCACAACAATGTAATGGCCGTTGGAGATGACGCCCAGAGCATCTACTCCTTTCGCGGGGCCGATCACAAAAACATGATGCGATTTCCGGATCTGTTTGAGGACACCAAAATCATCAAGCTGGAAGAGAATTATCGCTCAACACAGCGAATTCTGGACGTAGCAAATCGCGTGCTCAAACAAGCCGGTGAGAAATTCGAGAAAGAACTGTACACGGTAAAAGAGGAGGGAGACCTGCCCGGACTTGTGAAAGCGGCCAACATGAATGACCAGAGCCGGTTCATCACCCAGATGATTCTGAATTTGCGGGAACAGGGTCATGAGTTGAACGACATCGCTTGTCTGTTTCGCAACGGACGCGATTCGTTTGACCTGGAAGTGATGCTCAATAAAAAGAACATTCCGTACATCAAATACGGCGGACAAAAATTCACGGAAGCGGCTCACGTAAAAGATGTTCTGGCTCATTTGCGGGTGCTTGTCAACCCGAAAGATACCATCTCCTGGAATCGCGTTCTGATGCTGATTGACGGAATCGGTCCAAAGACAGCGGAAGACCTGTTTTCATGGGCGCAAACGGGAGGAAATCCATACCGGCCGGATCAAGCTCCAAATACCAGCGAGAGATATCTTGCACAGCTTAAGGCTTTGGGGAATCTTTTTTCAGAACTCAAAAAACTGGACGGTTCGGTCACCGAACAACTTCAGGCCGTGGTGGATTACTACGAGAAATTCTGCAAGAAACGGTTTGATGATCATCCCAAACGGATGAAAGACCTGGAGACATTTGTGGATATTTCCGGAACCTATCGCTCGCTTGAAAAAATGATTGAGGAGATCGCCCTCGATCCCATTGAAGCCACCGCCATCGACACTGAAACGATGGAAAAAGATGAATCACCGCTCATTCTCAGTACCATTCACTCCGCAAAAGGACTGGAGTGGCATACCGTATTTCTTATTCAATGTCTCGACGGAGTCATCCCATCTGGATATGCCATTGACGATGAAGATCAGATGGACGAGGAAATTCGGCTTTTATATGTGGCAGTCACACGCGCAAAAGAGCAGCTTTTTATTACGTATCCAGCACTTTTTCAAAGCCGGTATGGGGATTATTTTTCAAATCCGTCTCGGTTCATCGAGGATATTGGAAAGGATTATTTGGAGCCGTGGTTGTTGGTGGAGGAGAGTGAAAGTGAACAGAAACAATTAGAAGAGTAGCAGGATTTCTAAAACAATCTCAACCTATTCTCTGCGTTCCTCAGCGCTCACTGCGGTTTTTTTAACCGCGGGGTACGCAGAGTTACGCAGAGGTTAATGAAACAGGTGTGAATAGATCACTTCAAAAACATCTGTAGGCTGTATCGTATCACTGGATAGCAACTCTTTGTTTTGCGATGCGATAATAGGATTTTTTCCTCGATCTGATTCCACTCTGCCGTGCGACCCTTTCACACCGGACCCCTCAATCGGAATGAGATCCATCGTATATCGGAAGCCAAGTTTCTTTTGGAGGAGACGCATTCCTGCTTTTAATTTCGGGAAGGTGATTTTTGGATCGACCAGAATTTCGGCCGGGTCGTATCCCGGCTTGGTATGGATGGCTACAGTGGGGGCAAAGTCAGGTGCTTTTTCATCATCTAACCAGTAGTAATAAGTGAACCAGGAATTTTCATCTGCAATAGCTACTAACTCTCCCGACCGATGGTGATCGAGTTGATGTTCTTTTTTGCCTGCCTCATCCAAAACCGTTTCAACTCCCGGAATATTCTCGACGAGCTTTTTAACCGGCTCAATATCTTCAGCATCTTCAATATAAATATGTGCAATCTGGTGATCGGCCACGGCAAACGCCCGGCTGCTTCCCGGAATCAGAACTTCGCCGCCTTTTTCTTCACGTACGGTAATGTATCCCTGCTTTCTCAGCTCACGATTGATGGACACAGGGTGATTAACATTGCTGATTCCATACTCCGATAACACAATTACTTGAGTATCATTCTTTTCATAAAATTCAATCAGATCTTTGCAGACAGAATCAATCTCCTGAAGATCTTTTTTGATATCGGGATCATCCGGTCCGATACGCTGGAGATTATAATCCAGGTGAGGGAGATAGACGAGGGAAAGGGTAGGATTCAGTTCTTTGTCGACCCATTTGGCGGAATCTGCAATCCATTTGCTGGAGTAGATCGTGGTGTTCGGTCCCCAGAAATTGAAGAGCGGAAACTGACCGAGTTCGTCTTGGAGTTTATCTCTTAAATCAGCAGGATAGGTGAGGATATCCGGAATTTTTACCCCGTCAGCCCGGTAGATTGGACGCGGTGTAACGAGATAATCCACCGATGAATTCATGTTGTACCACCAGAACAAATTCGCACAGGTAAAATCAGGATTCTCCTCTTTCGCTTTCTCCCAGATTTTTTGAGATTGAACCAACTTGTTCGATTGCCGCCAGAATTTGATCTCATCCATTTCACGGAAATACCAACCGTTGCCAACAATTCCATGATCTTTCGGCATTTTTCCGGTGAGATAAGTAGACTGAACCGAACAGGTTACGGCAGGAAGCATGGAATTGACCGAAGTCATTTTCCCTTTCGACATCCATTCCGATAAAAAGGGAGTATGTTCTCCGATCAGATCGGGGGTTAAACCAACGACATTTAAAACGGCTGTTTTTTTCACGGTTTTTTTGTTTGAATATAATTTTTAGTAAAAGGATGGCGCCCCGAATAGTCGGGGTGCCTTTTAACTCGTTCCAATGCTCCTGCTTTGGAATGATGGACAGAAAATCCGCTTCTATTCACTCATCCTACCACTTAACAGCAATCCAATCCTATACAGGTTTTACCTGAAGCAGAGCTTCAATAGGCGATGTTCCGAAGGAGACCTTCGGAACAAGTCAAATTTAAACATTGAGATGGCGCGAGCGTCCCGCTCGTGACCACATATTCAAGGCACAAAACAGACACCAAGGGCACAAGCGAGACGCTTGCGCCATCGTGTTTTGAATTCTTCCTTTCACGGAGAGACAGTATTTCTCAACTGTTCTTGAGAAATACAGAGGGGTGTTCAGGCAAAAGCGAAGTTCGATTTACACCCCTCCCGGCTTCGCCGTACTCCCCTCAATGGGAGAATTGATCGCATCCAGCACCCAGCGAAATTCGCGTTCTATAGAATCGGTAATATTTGTTTTCAGATCCTCAGGCAGAACATCCCAGGTGTACGTTTCGATTTCAAAATGATTGCAATGGTTGCCATCCAAAATTAAGCGAAGACTTTCCAATAATTCATCTTGTGTGGACTCCAACTCTTCATATTTTTTGAGAAAAATGGGGACATGGAAATGAACTCTCCACTCTTTCGCCTGATCGTTTTCAATGGATGGCAAGGCATCCGGCAGATCCCGAAACTGGACTAAACTTTCTCCATCAGTTTTAACAATTACCTGGTGAAGGTAGGTCGGCTCATCGAACTGTTCCAGATGATCAGCGATTTCAGATCGTCCGGCACGTTCTTCATCCAGTTTTACTTTCAGTGCAGCACTGATCTGTGTTTTCCCGATACGAATTCCTTCATCAACAAAAGACTGAATCGCTTTGGCGGGATCTTCATACTCAAGTGCAAAGTGGCATGTATCATAACAGACGCCGATATGCCTTCGAATTATATTTTCGGCTTCATTAAGAGATATTTCATGCTCACTCATCAAAAATTCTGTACCCGTTGGTAAAAGATCTTTTTTAAAGAAATCAATCAACTCTTCGCTGTTCTCTATCAGGCAATCGGGCTCCGGTTCAATATCGAGATGAATATCTTTGCCGCTTTTTTCGAAAATTTCAGCCATTTGCCAGGCCAGTTGTGCAAAATGAATGGAACTTACTTTCTTAATCTTTCTGAATTTCTCGGCCGATTGCCCCCAGTATTTATAGGATACAGGAGAGGTGGAAATGCTGCCTTCACCTTCGTCCGGTAGTAATTCGTCCAAAATATCAATCAGGTTGGAGGAGTATTCCAACCGTTCTTTGGTACTCCAGTCCGGTTTATACACATTATCTTTTACTTTTTTCCCGTGAAAACTTCCGTAAGGAAATCCATTTATTGTAAACACATAGAGCCCTTCACTTTGAAGCCATCCTTTAAACTCTTTGACATGATCATTTTCAAGAAGATCCTCAGCAGCGTGAGCTGATAATCGTAATCCAATGCCAAATGATTTTTCTGAAGATAGCCTTTGTTTCAACTCCGGCAGATGAGATTTTAGCTGCTTAAAAACACTGTTCCAGTCTTCTCCGGGATGGATATTTGTGCAGTAGCTGAGGTGTTTTTCAGGATATTTTGATAACTGCATAGTTATAAATGGTTTGGAAATTATTCCCCTCTCGAGAGGGGACAGATTGAATCGCGTTTAGCGATTGAATCAGGGGTGTGTTCCACAGGATGCGAGCTTCCATTTAAACATATAGCCAATACAACACTCCGTCGACACACCCCTGTTTCGTCAAATCCGGCTTCGCCGTTTTGCCTTCACCGGTCCCCTCTCCCCGAACAATCGGGACAGGCAAGAGGGAGTTCTCAATTTGCATTCAACAATTCGTTTTTAGCGGATTCAAATTCAGCCAGTTTTTCAATTGCATCTCTGTAAACATCGTAATCAACCTTGTGGACTTCAACTCCCTTGCCGATTCCTTCAAGCAGCATAATGGTGAGTTCTCCTCCCAGGTGCTCACGGAATTCTGTGAGTCCGTGTAACAGCGAATCGGGGTGGTTGGGTTGATCCAGTTTTGATCTCAATTCCGGAACAAAAAGCGTAAAACCACAATTTTTAATGGCCTGTAAAATCTGTTCGCAATCTTCTTTATCGATCAATCCCTGAAGATTTGAATAGATCACATCCAGTGCAATTCCAATCGCAACTGCTTCACCATGCTTCAGTTCAAAGTTTGTGAGTTGCTCTAATTTGTGAGCTGACCAATGACCAAAATCAAGGGGACGGGAGGAGCCCATCTCAAATGGATCGCCACTGGTGGCAATATGCTCAAGATGCAATTCTGCGCAGCGATAGATCAGTTTTTTCATGGCGGACATGCTTCGGTTTTGAAGATCATCTGCATGCATTTCTATGAATTCAAAAAAAGATCGATCCTTTAAAAGTGCCACTTTAATCGCCTCTGAAATTCCGGAAATCCAGTCGCGCTTCTCCAATGTTGTTAAAAAAGAAGAATCGTTGATGACAGCAAAAGGCGGGACAAACGTACCCAGGAAATTTTTCTTCCCAAATGCATTAATACCGTTTTTTACACCGAGGGATGCATCATTTTGTGCCAATACAGTAGTGGGTATTCGTATCGTTCGTATACCTCGGTGGGCAATGGCAGCGGCATATCCTGCGGTATCGATCACAGCCCCGCCGCCTATGGCCATCACGTATGAATGCCGGTCAATTCCGGCTTTGTGGATAGCCTCAAGAATGTTGGTAATGTGGTCTGAATCATTTTTTGCCGCTTCACCGCCCGGTATATAGATTGGAGTTTTGACGGGATTAAACAGGTTATCGTGTTGCTCGGCGTAATTGCATATCCGGTCAAACAAACCTGGATGATGATCTGCCATCTCTTTATCAAAAACGCACAATACTTTTTTAGAGTGTTGGTGTGCATTTTGTTTAAATAAATTTTTCAGGCACTCATTTTGTACATCAAATAAGTTCTCAGTAAATAGTGTTTTGTATTTAAAAGGAACAGAGAACTCCTGGTTAATTTCTTGCATTCTTAATTCTTTAAACTCCAATAGTTGTCGAAACGCAGTTTATAGATGATTCTTAACTTTTTACTGTTAAAAATAAGAAGAAGTAACGTTTGTTGATAGTGGTTCGTTAAGCCGTCAGACCGCTTGGAGCGGTCAGATGGCTAAGTGTCTCTACAACAAACTACAAACAATGAACAAAGTATCATTTTTCATTCTTTTAAATTCAGCTTAGCTTAAAATCCTTTATTTTAAGAAGTGAAGTGATAATTTAAATTTAGTTAGGTATGAAAGGATTCGACAGGCAGACGGACTATAACTATAAAGAGATGAGAGCTGCAATTCTGATCTGGCTTGAAAAGAAGTTAGATGAACAAGCCGTTGAGTGGTTAAAAACTACCGGAGAGAAACTTGCCAACAATCCTGAAGATTGGTTGTTGTACACCTCCTTTAGTGCCGTTCCAAGACATACCGGTAAACAGGTATTAACATTTTCTGCTGATGAGATGGAGAAGGCCAAATCAATCCGAAAGAACTGGGAACCCATTGATTGGAGTGCTGATCAGCTTGGCCGGGTATTTTTGATGCTCAACTTTGCTAAAAATGGTAAGAATGAGTTCCTTGAAAAAATTGAAAAGATTTTTCTTACAAGTGATATGGGGGAGGCCGTTGCCTTATATAAAGGAATTCCACTTTATCCCTGCCAGGAAGAATTCAAAAAACGTGCAGCTGAAGGGATTCGAAGTAATATGACAACCGTTTTCAATGCTGTAGCTCATCATAATCCATACCCGGCAGAATATATGGACGAAGGTGCCTGGAACCAGGTTGTACTAAAAGCCCTCTTCGTTGAAAGTTCACTTTATAAAATTATCGGCCTTGATGAGAGAGCCAATAAAACACTTGCGAAAATACTGGTTGAATATGCACATGAGCGATGGTCAGCTGGACGTGAAGTTTCACCAGAGTTGTGGCGCCCTGTCGGTCCGTTTATTGATGATGAGTATTCTGATGATATTCAGAAAGTATTGAATCACCCGGATAAAACTCACAAACAAGCCGCTCTTCTGGCTTTGGAAAAAAGTGATTTTTCCGGCAGAGACAATCTCTTAGAAAATCACAAAGACCTGGTAAATGAAATGGAGGAAAACAATATTGGCTGGGATGATATCGGCAAAGAAGTCGAAGAAGATTAAGTTGAATAATTACAACAAACTAATAAGATGTCAACTTTAATATGTCGGTTGTGCGATGACTATACCAACATTCAATCGTTGACGTAACACCAATTTTATAAATCAATTCAAATAAGGAGCAAACCTACCCATGAGTGAGATGATGTTTATCGATCCGCACGTTCATATGATTTCAAGAACCACTGATGATTACCAGGCGATGAGAAGAGCTGGAGTTAAAGCTGTGATTGAACCCGCTTTTTGGGTGGGTCAGCCGCGTACAAATGCCGGAACCATGCTCGATTATTTTAGCTGGATTGTAGGATGGGAGCGATTCAGGGCGTCGCAGTTTGGAATTCAACACTACTGTACCATTGGCCTGAATTCAAAGGAGGCCAATAACGAAGCCCTGGCGGAGGAAGTGATGGAACTTATTCCGCGATACGCTGGCAAGGAAAGTGTTGTGGCGATCGGCGAGATCGGGTATGATGATATGACCAAATTAGAAGAAAAATATTTCATCGAGCAGGTTCAGCTTGCTAAAAAAATGGATATGCTCGTCTTGGTTCATACGCCACACAGGAATAAGAAAGAGGGAACAATCCGAAGTATGGATATTTGCGAAGCTCATGGAATGGATCCTTCAAAAGTAATTATCGATCACAATAATGAGGAGACTGTCGAAGCTGTACTTGATCGCGGTTACTGGACGGCTTTTACTATCTATCCCGGAACTAAGATGGGAAATGAGCGAATGGTTGAGATTGTGAAGGAGTACGGAACCGAACGAATCTTCATCGACAGCGCGGCCGACTGGGGGCACAGCGATCCGCTGGGAGTTCCAAAAACGGCGAAACTGATGCTTGAGCGCGGAATCTCTAAAGAAGATGTAAAAAAAGTAACCTACCAAAACGCTCTCGATGCATATGGACAAAGCGGCCGGTTCAATGAAGAAGACTGGCTGAATCGCTCTCCGATTGATCAATCAGAAACGTTCGGTGGAAATACTATTCTGCGAGGAGGTCATCGCCCACTGACCGAAGAAGATCTCGATAAACCCGGCAAGGACGATGATCTTATAATTGAATAAGGGAAAAACTCCAAATTCCAAGTACCAAATTTCAAATTCTTTTTTAAAAAAGTAGGCAGTTGACAGTTGACAAAATTTCTACATCATACAAATTACCTACTGCCGACAGTTTACTGTAATTGATATTTGTGATTTGGTGCTTGGAATTTTGTCATTTCAGGATTAATAGTTGGATGAAAGCTTAAAAAATATGCTCTATAAGATACGCGCCTTCCTCGAACTCATGCGCCCTGCAAACATTGTAACGGCGTTTGCCGATATCCTTGCCGGGTTTGCAGTCGCCGGTGGTGTCATCAGTTTTACTGGTGAAACTTCACTCATCACACCAGATGGACTGGGTTGGTTACTCTTATCAACATTTGGACTCTACGGAGGGGGTGTTGTTTTTAATGATGTTTTTGATGCCGAATTAGATGCGAAAGAACGACCCGAACGTGCCATACCAAGCGGACGGGTAACCAGATTTCAAGCTTCTTTATTAGGTACTCTTTTACATTTGATGGGGATACTTACAGCTTTCCAGGTGAATCAAACGGCAGGATTTATTGCCATCACCACAGCCATTCTGACTATTATTTATGATAGCAAAGCAAAGCACTCTGTTGTGTTTGGTCCCCTGTTTATGGGGCTCTGCAGAGGTGGAAATTTACTCTTGGGCATCAGTATTATTCCGGGTATTCTTTACAATTACTGGTTTTTAGCTTTTATCCCAATTGTTTATATCGCTTCCATCACACTGATAAGCCGGGGGGAGGTTTCCGGAGGGAGCAAAGTTCATGGTTATATAGCTGTCGGAATGATTATTTCAGTAATTTCTGCACTTCTGCTGCTGGTTACAACTCCGGATTTTTATCTGTTGACAGCCATCCCTTTTCTCATCCTATTCTCCTGGATGGTACTTCCTGCCTTTTTAAATGCTGCCATCAATCCAGAAGCCGTAACCATCAAGAATGCCGTAAAGCGAGGGGTTCTCTCGTTGATTTTTCTGAATAGTGTGTTAGCGGCAGGTTTCTCTGGTTTTATATTGGGTCTCATTGTTGTATCCCTGTTTCCGCTTTCCGTTTATCTTTCAAAAGTATTTGCCGTTACATAAGACAGAGATCTGTCAGATTTAGAGATTATCTCAACTACTTCAATCAGTCGTTCTTCTTTATTTGTTTGATATTTTTTCAGTTTAACAATGATTTTTGTATAGTGTCAATCGAACACTTATAAGAAGCGGGACGATATTGCTCGTTTTGTTCGATGATTCTAACCATATCCTTTTTCCATGAAAAATCATTACAGTAACTATTTGAGCGGAATAATTCTTCTTCTCATCACTTCATTCCTATTATTTTCTCCCGAACAGTCAGCTGCACAAACCTCTGACAACCAGCTTCATATTTTATTTTTAGGTGATGACGGGCATCATCAACCTATGGCGAGAGCTCAGCAGATTATACCCTATTTTGCATCTCGTGGTATATACATTCATTACACAGAACGAACAAAGGATTTAAATCTGAAAAATCTGAGTCAGTTTGACGGTTTAATATTTTATGGCAACCAAACAGTACTTTCCGGCAAACAGGAATCAGCACTGTTCAATTACGTTAATGATGGTGGAAGTTTGGTAGCTATTCATTCTGCCTCGGCAATGTTTCCCAAATCTGATGCCTATATCAATTTAGTGGGTGGGGCATTTAAAGCTCACGGAAGCGGTACATTTTCAACTAAACGATTATCACCCGGTCATCCGGTGTTTGAAGCAGTTCCAGCAATTGAAAGCTGGGATGAAACATACGTCCACATGAAACACAATCCCGACAAACAAGTTCTCTCCGTGAGAGTAGAGGATGACCATGAAGAACCATGGACCTGGATTCGGAACCAGGGAGAGGGCCGTGTGTTTTACACAGCATGGGGACATGATGAGCGAACCTGGAGTAAAATGGCTTTCAAACAATTGATTGAACAAGGTCTCCGATGGAGTATTGGTGACTGGGCACTGGATGCCATTTTTGATATACCAACATTTACGTTTGGTGAGGGCGAATTACCCTATTATCCGCCTGGTGAGCCCTGGGGAACGGTTGGTGAGCCGATTAAAAAAATTCAGAATCCTTTACCTCCCGAAGAATCAAGAAAGCACATCCTCGTTGATCCCGATTTTGAAGTGAAATTGTTTGCATCAGAAGAAGAGGTGATCAATCCAATAGATCTCACCTGGGATGAACAGGGACGTTTGTGGGTAACGGAAACGGTAGATTATCCAAACAAGTTTGCAGATAACCGGGAAGGAAACGACCGTATAAAAATTCTCGAAGACACCGATAATGATGGAAAAGCGGATAAAGTAACTGTTTTTGCTGATGGCCTGAACATCCCCACAAGTCTTGTTCTCTATAAGGATGGTGTAATTGTCTCTCAAGCTCCTGATTTTATCTATCTTAAAGATACTGACGGTGATGATAAAGCGGATGAAAGAGAAGTGCTTTTTACCGGATGGGGTACTTTTGATACGCATGCCGGCCCAAGTAATCTGCGATATGGGTTTGATAATCAGATCTGGGGAACGGTTGGATATTCAGCTTTTGAGGGTACGGTTGGAGGAGAGGAGCATCAATTCAGCAGTGGATTTTATCGTTTTCAACCGGATGGCTCGAGCCTGGAATATGTCTCAAGTACTACAAATAACACATGGGGAATTGGATTTAATGAAGAGGGGATGGTTTTTGGATCAACCGCGAATCGCGATCTCCCTCTTCACAGCGGTGTACCCAATAGAATTTACAACAGTATTCGTGGTTTTGGGCAGCCGCCAAGAATCCAGATGATCGCAAATTCAAACCGAATCTATCCATTACTCGATGAAGTTCGGCAAGTGGATCAGCATGGCCGATATACCTCAGCATCCGGATTTCAAATGTATACCGCCCGCGATTTTCCTGAACAATATTGGAACCGTCACGCTTTTGTATCAGACCCAACGGGTCATTTAACGGGCGAGTTTCTTATGGAAAAAGAGGGTAGTAGTTACAAGGCAAAAAATCTTGGAAGTTTACTTGCCAGCCAGGATGAGTGGTTTTCCCCCATTCAAACCAGAGTTGGCCCCGACGGTGCGCTGTGGGTACTTGACTGGTACAACATCGTTATTCAGCACAATCCAACCCCGGAAGGCGCCGAAACCGGTGCGGGAAATGCCTATGTTAATGACCTGCGTGATCGTCAGCATGCACGTATTTATCGTGTTGAATATAAGAATGCTGATCACTCGAAGGATCTGAATCTCAAAAATGCCACACCCGATCAATTAGTCAACACTCTTTCAAACGATAATCTGTTCTGGAGACTCACGGCTCAGCGATTGCTCGTTGAACGGGGCGAAGCAGATGTAATTCCACAATTAGTAAAGCTGATCGGAAATGAGAATGTGGATCATCTGGGATTAAATCCCGGAGCATTACATGCCATTTGGACATTAGATGGATTAGGGGCGATTAACAATTCAAATAGCGAAAGTTATAAGTCGGTAATGTCAGCCCTGTATCATCCGTCACCGGCTGTTCGTCGTGCTGCTTTGATGACACTTCCCCGGAACAAAGATGTTCTCAATCAAATTCTCGCTGCTGATATATTGCCCAATCCTCATGCTCCCGGAGAGATGGATTTTATAATGCCGGTGAGCATTATCTCGGCTTCTGATGCACAAGTCAGGTTGGCCGCACTGCTGGCTGTAGCTGAAATGCCCTCATCTGAAAAAGCGGGAATTTCGATAGCCGAACTTTTGACGGACGAAGCGAATGTAAACGATCGATGGATTCGCCATGCAGGTACAGCAGCAGCGGCAAATAACGACATCAGTTTTTTGGATCATGTACTCCAAAAACAACTGCCCGAAAATGCTGACAGTACATTCAAGGCAAATGTACAATCTGTTGTAGAATCCGTGGCCTCGCACTATGCATTAGGTGAATCACCACAAAATTCTGTCTCTGACTATTTGGTAAAATTGAGTTCAGCAGATTCTGTAATTGCATCTGCCTTTATCGCCGGAATCGCTTCTGAATGGCCTGATAATTCTGTACCTGCTTTAAGCGAAGATATGATAAATCAGCTTAGTGATTTGCGTGGACTTCTTCCTGAAAGTACTCATGATTATTTAAATATCCTGGCAGAAAGATGGGGAAATCCCGACCTGTTTGGTACTCTATAAATCATTGCAATTGGAAATCGATAATTACTTATGATTAACGGAATTAAATGAACTGTAGAATTAACTTCCTCAAACACTTTAAATGGGTATCTGTGCCTGTATTATCTCTAATTGTAGGCATTTTAAGTGCAGGTATTTCGTACGATTTTGACTTGAAAACAGAAGTGCCGATTTACTCACTAACGCCGGCTGATGGTGATACGGTTGTTGTAAAATCCATAGGTGCAGATCTCAGTTATGATGTAACCGAAATTCGAGCTCAAGCCGGTTCAACACTAACCATACGCTATGAAAATTGGGGAGAAATGCCCCATAACATTGTTTTAGTGAATGAACGTGCAGATATCAATCCTGTTGGAGTAGCGGCATTACAGGCTAATGATACAGATTACATTCCTCAGGGAGAGTCAGTACAGGAGAGAATTCTTGCAAACACAGTATTAGCTAAACCCGGAGATACAGTATTTTTGACAATCACTGTACCGCCACCGGGCACATATCCATATATCTGCTCCTATCCCGGTCATTTTACAATGATGCAGGGAAAATTAATTTCCGAATAACTTTCATTCAAAAACAATTTCTATGAAATTTGGCGTCAGTCTTTGGCTTTGGACAGCACCGGTTACCAACGAAGTAATAGAAGAGTATGCCCCAAAAATTGCTGATTTAGGGTTTGATACGGTTGAGATTCCTCTTGAGGATCCTGCCGAACTGGATTGTGAAAAAGCACGAAAAGCTGTTGAAGAGAATGGACTCACACTCACAACCTGTGCAGCGATGGGAGGGGGGCGAGACCTGATTCATCCGGATAAATCTGTTCGGGATGACGGAATGAAATATATGGAGGATTCTCTGGATGCAGCTGAGAAATTGGGATCAGAACTTTTTGTAGGACCGCTGGCCTCGGAAGTAGGCCGACTTTGGGAATCTGATGATGCCCAAAGAAAAGAGGAAACAGAATTACTGGTTACACAACTTCGGGAAGTTGCTGATTATGCAGCATCCAAAGATATTACGATCTGCCTGGAAGCTCTCAATCGTTTCGAGACAAGTTTTTTAAACCTCACCAGTCAGGTTTGTGAGGTGATTGATCAGGTAGATCATCCAAACTGCAAAGTGATGATCGACCTGTTTCATGCCGGAATCGAAGAGAAAAATTTAGGCGATGCAATCCGAACTGCCGGCGATAATCTCTACCATTTCCAGGTTGCCGAAAATGATCGTGGAACCCCCGGAACGGGTCAATTTGATTGGAATGGAATTGCGAAGGCTCTGAAAGAGATTGGATATGACCGGCATGTGATCATTGAAACATTCACACAGGATAATGAACTTTTGGCAAAGGCAGCTGCGATATGGAGGCCACTTGCAGAGAGTCCGGATCAACTTGCGAAGGATGGACTTTCTTTTTTGAAGAAGCTTTTGACATAGAATTAGGGACTATTTGAAGTTATTTAGTCAAGCTCCGTCAGACCGCTGATTTTGCGGTCAGACGGGTAAACACATGATATAAGATCCATCTGATGGCAAAAGCAGCCGTCTGATGGATTACAAACTCTGTATTTAATTGTGAATCATAACATAAAAAACTATCTGACCATGGCTGATAAAAATGTAAATATTGCAATTGTAGGACTCGGTTTTGGAGCTGAATTCATTCCCATTTATCAACGGCATCCACATGCGAATATGTATGCAATTTGCCAGAGATCGGAGGATAGTTTGAATGAAATAGGGGATGAGTTTGGCGTTGATACACGGTACACTTCATATGAAGAGATGCTGGAGGATCCGGAAATTGATGCGGTTCATATCAACACACCTATTCAGTTACATGCCAAACATTCGCTGATGGCACTTCGGGCCGGAAAGCATGTTTCCTGTACGGTTCCCATGGCTACTACCATTGAAGATTGCGAAGAGATAGTGAATACAGTTAAAGAAACTGGTTTGAAATATACAATGGCCGAAACGGTTGTGTACAGCCGTGAATTTTTGTTCGTAAAAGAGTTGTATGAAAAAGGGGAGTTAGGTGAGATACAGTACTTACAAGCCAGTCACCCGCAAGACATGGAAGGATGGCCGGAATACTGGGAGCGAATGAAACCGATGCACTATGCAACGCACGTTGTTAGTCCGGTTCTTGGGTTAATGAATAAACCTGCCGAGTATGTCTCCTGTTTTGGCTCGGGAAAAATCAGTGATGATTTAGCTAAAAAATCCGGATGTCCTTTCGCCGTTCAATCCGCTCACATTAAACTAAAAGGGTCCAATGTATCCGCACATATCTATCGAAGTTTGTTTGATACGGCTCGTCAATACCGCGAGAGTTTTGATGCCTACGGTTCAAAGAAATCCTACGAATGGCCGCTGATTGAAGGGGAGAAACCTGTCATTCACACCGCCAAGAAACCTGAACCGGAAATACCTGAGCGGGTCGAAGTCCCAGATTACGGGCATCTCTTGCCGGATGAAATTGCTCCATTTACACAAGCCGGTGTATACGATGCGGAAGATTCGGCTCACTTATCATTTATCCAGGGAGGGGGGCATGGAGGGTCTCATCCGCATCTGGCACATGAGTTTGTTTCGTCTATTGTGGAAGATCGCGAGCCCTATCCAAATGCGGTAACTGCAGCCAACTGGACCTGTGTTGGCTTGCTCGCTCACGAATCGTCTATGAATGGTGGTGAGATTAAAAAGCTTCCGGAATTTACTTTGGGGTGATAGTTGTAATTATAAAATTTAGGAGTCAGTTGTTGTTAAAAATATCAACAACTGACGAAACCCATTTATAATTTCCGAAGCTGCCTCTTTTGACGAATCATATCTGCAATGAGCCAAATAACCGGGTATACAGGTACAAAAATGGCAAGTCCAAAAAAGATGATTTGACGGGATCGCTTTCTGTCAGCCTGAACGATTCCTGCAACACCGGCCATCCAGAATACAAAGAACATGAAAACAAGAAAAGAGAAGAGCAGGGTACCCGCAAAACCAAAAATATTATGTACGCTTTCAAGCATATGCTTTGTTCAAAAAATTGTTAACTTTCGGTTCAATAATATACACTTCAAACTTAATGCAAAACTGTAACATATTCTATTTTCGATGTTACGTTGAAGCGAAGTGTTGAATCTTCAAATAATTATCGTATGTCATCAACGGTTTCCATCGTAGGCCGTCCTAATGTTGGGAAATCCACGCTCTTCAATCGACTTATCGGGAGGAGAAAAGCGATCGTACACGATGAATATGGTGTAACCCGAGATCGCCACTATGGAGAAAGTTTCTGGAATGGAAAAAACTTTTCGGTAATTGATACCGGAGGGTATTTACCAAATGAATCAGATGCCATCTCGTCCGGAATTCGTGAACAAGTTCACCTGGCAATCGAGGAATCGGATGTCATTCTTTTTATTGTTGATACAGAAATGGGCATTCATCCTTTAGATCAGGCCGTTTCTGAAATTCTCAGAAAACAAGATAAACCTGTTCTGCTGGTTGTAAATAAATGCGACAACGAGGAAAAACGGATGGAAGCAGTTGAGTTTTACGGACTTGGATTTGAGGAACTTTTCCCGGTTTCCTCCATTAGTGGAACCGGAACAGGAGATTTACTCGATAAAGTTGCGGAACTTCTGCCGGATGAAAATGAGGAAGAGGAGAGCAATCTCCCAAAAATTGCATTTGTCGGCCGGCCCAATGTAGGGAAAAGCAGTTTAATGAATGCTCTCCTGAAAAGTGACCGCTGTATTGTAACGGAGATTCCCGGCACAACGCGTGATGCAATTAACAGTAAACTCGAGTACAAAGGCGACACATTCATTATTGTGGATACTGCCGGGCTTCGAAAAAAAGCAAAAGTAAAAGAGAATATTGAGTTTTACAGCACCGTTCGAACCGACCGCTCTATTAAGGATGCCGATATTGTAGTTTTGATGCTGGACGCGATGAGGGGTTTTGATGAACAGGACAAACGAATTCTCAGAGAGGCCGAGAATTTTAATAAAGGTATTATTATTGTTCTGAATAAATGGGATACCGTTCCAGAGAAAAATTCAAATCTTTTAAAAGAGTTTGAGGAATACATTCATGGAAAGGTGCGAACACTTGATTATATCCCTATAATATCAATTTCAGCTCTTACTGGATTGCGCATTGAAAAAGTACTTGATTACTCAAAGAAAGTTCTCGAACAGCGCAAGAAAAAAATACCGACACCCGAGCTGAATGATTCCATCCAAAAAATATTGAAGGAACGACCTTTACCGGTAAAAAGAGGACGGCAGCTAAAAATTCAATACGCAGTACAGGTAAAGTCCAATCCACCTGTTTTTAAGTTTTTTATGAATAACCCACAGGAACTTCCTCCTAATTACAGACGTTTTTTGGAAAACAAGCTGCGTGAGTACTATGGCTTTCAGGGAGTACCGATAACGATGGTATTTCGTCAAAAATAGTATTCAAGTTGCAGAATTATCTTTGAACAGAAACTGCCAAAGAGTTATTTTGCCACACTGATAAACACAAGCACATTATTAATGAAGGTATAGCATGCAAAAGAATCTTGATCAACCAGTTGCTAATGCTCTAAATGAAGATTACCAGCGGGAACGTAAGCTCTCATTTCTTGAGAAGATTTACATCCCTGAAATTTTAAGGGGATTATGGTATTCTTTCAAACAGATGTTTGCTCCCACGTTTACCCTTAACTATCCTGATGAAAAGTGGGAACCGCCATCAATTTTCAGAGGAAGGCCAGTTCTTGTAGAAGATAATGGACAGGAACGCTGTGTGTCCTGCGGTCTTTGTGCACGAGCATGCCCGCCGTTGGCAATTAGCATGCAAGCGAGTGAAAACTCTGACGACCCTAAGGAACGATATCCTGAGAAGTTTGAAATTAACATGCTTCGTTGTATCTATTGTGGATATTGCGAAGAGGTTTGCCCAGAAGAGGCTATTGTAATGAGTAAAGATTATGATATTGTATTTGAATCAAGAGAGGATGCAGTTTATGATAAATCTCGACTGATGGTTCCTAAAGAAGATCTAAAGGAACGGCTTGATTTCCTTAAAGAGTACAAGAACAACCAGTTTGGGCAATTTTGGGATTTTCAGGAAGAGAATAACATTCATTCCGTAAGAGACAGAGACCGAGACTGGAACACAGGACTTTCTCTTGTTGATCTGCTTGAGCAACAGAAGAAAAACGATGCTTCTGAAGCATCTACTAACTGGTCTGTTTAAGTAAGATCAATTTAAATATGACAAATCAGGAAATTACTCAAGAACAATTCAATGAGTTAATTAGCGATGCCGAATATCTTCTCGATGAAGCAGAGGCACTCAAATATGTAATTGATTCTGTTCCATATGATGAAACACCACCCGACGGGATGTCTATCTATAATATGCTTAAACTGATTGATCATGCCCAGGTAAATTACTACAGACCTATCACGGAGCGGGTATTTTCTGAAAACAGGATGATTAAACTTTCAGATTTTGAGCATTACAAAGACACGTTTGAGGAAGTGACGGATGAGGATGAGATAAACATCCAGAAAACCTTAAGCAAAATTATAAAACACCGGGCGGCCGTAATTAATGTATTTAAACGGATTCCTTTAATTGACTGGGAGAGAAATCTTAAAGGAGATAGGGGAGAGTCGCTTATTCTGTTTGATCTTGCGAATAAGATGGTTCGAGACGAGCGAAGTATTTTAAAAGAGATTGCTGATTTGGTGCTTATTTATCAAAATGAACGACAACATCAGCGAGAGATTAATAAAAAAGCCTCTCAGAATAAATCTTCTTAGGACATTATTTTGTGGACACAATTATTCTCCATTCTTTCAGTAATTGTCGCCCTGCTAATTGTTCTAAAAAAGTACTCTTCTGAATCAAAAGATTATATTTACATAGGTATTGCTTCATTAACTATTTGGCTGATTGGTGATATTATACACTCAGTAAATGTGCCATTTCAGAAAGTAGTACAGCTTTTCTTGCAATCTTTCTCATTATCATTTGTGTTAGTGATTTTTTTGAAATTTATCCGGCAGCGTAAGCCTATTATCTTTAGATATCCCAACTATATGGTTTATTTGCCACTATTAATTCCAATTACCCAGCTAATTGTTGCAGATACACAAATTATCGGTGAGATTATATTTATGTCTCTGCAAGCTATATGTCTTATTGTATACGTATTATTATCAATAGGTTATAGTGCAGAAATAGAGAATAAAATATTAACGATTGTGGGAATTTTATTACTAACAGGTGGGTTTACTTTTTACTGGATCTTGCAAGAATATTATATCGTATTTGAATGGGCCTGGGGACTTACCAATGCTTCCGGAGTACTTGCTTCTGTATATTCATTTTCAGATCTGATTAAATCAAATGAAAACATTTAACGACTAAATGAATGAACGTAGGTGAAACAGTAGAAGATTTTGTATTGAAAGATACGAGTGGGAATGATCTTCGCTTATATGACCAAATAAGTGACGGCAAAGTATTAATATTATTTTTTCCATTGGCTTTTAGCAGTGTTTGCACAGATGAAATGTGTCATTACAGGGATAATATGAAGCTGTATAACTCATTGAATGCAAATATATTAGGGATAAGCGTTGATAGTTTTTTTACTCTCAAAGAGTTTAAAAGATCAAATAATTTACCGTTTCCACTGGTTAGTGATTTTAACAAAAAAGTATCCAGACAATTTGGTGTTCTAAATGAAGATTATTTTGGAATGAATGGGGTAGCAAAAAGAGCTGCTTTTGTTATAAATTCAGAAGGAGTCGTAGAGTATTCCGAAATAGTAGAGAATTCAGATTTACTGCCTGATTTTAAAGCTATCCAACATGCCTTAGAAGAATAACAGGGGAGAGTACTGACAGAATTGTTGTTCATCTTATGGTATTTACATCCTTACTTTACATAATATATATTATACGACAAGTAAGCAGGGGTTGAAATTAGTGTAATCCCTGTAATTGTTACTCTTCAGTTACCGAAATATCAAAGATTCCCTCTTTATTCGGTTTTAAAAGAATCTTATCAAGGACAGCATCCATATTAATTTTCTCTTCAATTCTAATTTGATCTTCTTGTGTATCGGACAAAATTTTCGAAATAACTCTTGACTTGTCGATCACTAAAACCAAAACTTGTCTTCTGCCCTCAAAATTATCGTTAATATATTTTCTGAGTTGGTCCGCTTTTACACATACAATTCCATTTTCATGTTTGGTGCCTTCAGGATTGTAATAGCCACCTTTATTAAACTGTTTCCATTTACGTTTCGATACTGCATGAAATATTAAATTTGAACTCATTCTATTTGTATGGATCTAATTTATTTTTTGCTATATGAAGAATTGCATCTCCTTTGTGTACAACCGGACAGTTATTAATTCCAATAACACGTCCTTCATATTTACTTTTTAATGATTTCTTTTCATTTCCAAATGGATCAGTAATGCTTCCAACTGTTGAACCTTTTAATACCCAGTCTCCAAGTTCTGTTTTGGCTTGATACAAACCGGCAAAAGATGCTCTTATCCAGGCAGATTTCTCAAATATTTCTGAATTATGTGGGGCCGGAGCTTTCTGAACCATGTTTAAATGCTTTAAAAGCCTTAGTGTACCATTAATTCCTTCTTGTATCCCGTTAGAATCAAATCTCAGCGATTCTCCGGTTTCATAGACTAAAATGTGCTTTTCCTTCTTATAGGCTGCTCTTCTGAACGTTTTATCAATCAACCCTGAATGAAGAATTACAGGCGGTGCAAAAGCAGTTGCTAACTCCAGGTTTTTTTCATTATTGAGTATACATCTAATTTGGGGCAAATTTGCACGACTGCTTCCACCTGTATGAAAATCTATTCCAACATCAATAATAGGAATTATCTTTTTCATGATAGTATAAGCTACCAATTTAGCTAATGAGCCACTTTTACTTCCCGGAAAACTTCGATTGATATCTTTTCCGTCGGGTACACCTCTTACATTCTGTATAAAGCCGTAAACGTTCATCAACGGAATAGCCACAATCGAACCCTTTTCCAGTTTTAGAAGATTATTCGAAACTAAACGCCGCACAATTTCAATGCCATTGATTTCATCGCCATGCAGGCCGCCAGTTAGCAGTACAACAGGTCCCGGTTCTTTAGATCGAATAACTCTTACAGGCAGATCGATATTTGTATAGGTAGGAAGGCGAGCAATTCGCAGATTGAGTTGTCTGTCTTCACCAAACCCAATTTTTTCGCCATTTATTTCTAACAATTCAGGCATCGCTTTTAATCTTTCTTCGGCCTGTGTTATTATTAGAACGCTCAATCAATTTCTCAACGTATTCAATGACCTCATTCGCAATATCTTTTCCGGTGGCTTTCTCAATCCCTTGAAGTCCGGGTGATGAGTTCACCTCCAATACAAGCGGTCCGCGTTCAGACTGCAGCAAGTCAACACCTGCAATGGATAAATTCATCGCCTTAGCTGCTGTAAGAGCAGCTTTACGTTCATTATTTTTCAATTTTATGAGAGTTCCACTTCCCCCCTGATGTAGATTCGAACGGAATTCTCCCTCCTTTCCCTGCCGTTTCATCGCACCTACTACTTTATTGTCAATCACAAAAGCACGTATATCAGCTCCTTTAGCTTCAGAAATAAACTCCTGGACAATAACCCGGGCCTTCATACTATGAAATGCTTCAATAATTGATTCGGCCGCCTTTTTTGTCGGGGCTAAAACAACTCCATATCCCTGCGTACCTTCAAGAAGCTTAACAATCAATGGTGCACCACCCACACTGTCAATTAGTTTTGTTACTTCTTTACTGTAATTGGTAAAAACCGTCTTTGGCATCCCCACATTCGACCGTGCAAGAATTTGGAGACTTCTCAATTTATCTCGCGATCGAACTAAAGCCTGTGATTCTACTACGGTGGGTATATTCATCATCTCAAATTGCCGTACAACTGCAGCTCCGTAGAAGGTAACAGAAGCTCCAATTCGTGGTATAACGGCTGCTACATTATCAATTTTTTCTCCATTGTAATAGACAGAAGGTTTATCCTGTTCCATCACAATATCACACTTCAAATGATCTAAAACGACAGGCTTATGACCTTTGTTTTCAATACTCTCGATGAGCCTTTTTGTTGAGTAGAGGTTTCGATTTCTTGATAAGATTACAATATTTAATTCTTTGTCTGGCATATATTTAAGCTATTTAAGTAAATATTTTTTTGATACATCGACGAGAAAACTTCCGGCCAAAAACTTCCGTCCTATCAGTACTGGATACTTCATTTCGGAGCGGTTTGTAAGGGAGAGTTCCATCGTTCTGTTGTACTTCTGAAACCTGGTTTTCTGTTTTATAACTACACGTTCTTCAATCTGCCCGTTTGAGCTTTTTACATTTTTAACCTTATAAACTGCACTTTCATAAAGCTTCCCTTCATATTCGGGGTGATCCGGATCAAGGACATTAAATTTTACCCAGTTCTGACCATCCTTAACAAATTGTTCAATTTTGTAGCAATGCAGGCTTGATGTATAAGCGCCCGTATCAATTTTTGCATCAAGATTAAAAAGAGACAGGTTTGGCAAGTCTATCTTTTCAACTCGGCCAATTATTTTCTTTTCAGGTTTTTGCAAACAAAGTCCTCAATTTAATGTCCAAAATAAGACCTTTAACGTTCGTGTGCATTTCCTATTTTTAGAGATTGAATTTAAATGTAAAAATAACCTATGAGTTTTATTAGTAGACAACAACAGCCATTTCTTGTTCTGGATTCCAAGCGGTGTAAACGAAATATTAAGCGAATGGCTGAGCGGGCAGATCATGCAAATTGCGTATTTCGTCCTCATTTTAAAACACATCAATCCCAAACAATCGGTGGGTGGTTTCGGGACGCCGGTGTGTCCGGTATTACAGTCTCATCTGTTTCTATGGCAAACTATTTTATTGACGATGGTTGGGATGACATCACTATAGCATTTCCATTTTTTCGGCAACAGACGAAAGCTCTTAAAAAGATTGAACATCAAGCATCACTCCGTTTATTTATCAATTCGGTTGAAGATTTAAAATTTTTGAATAAAGAGCTTAGTAAACCTTTTAAGTTTTTCATTGAAATTGACCCCGGAACCGGGCGCAGCGGCATTTCACATAAGGATGTCGATTTAATTTCTCAGTTAATTGATGAATCAGATAAACAGGAACTAAGTGTTTTTCATGGTTTCTACGTTCATGACGGACGAACTTATACGGCAACATCAAAAAATGAGATCCAAAAAATAATCAATCCAACTATAGATATCCTGTGTGATTTAAAATCTAAATTTCCTGAAGCCGTAATTTCTATGGGAGATACACCATCAGCAAGCACATCCGGGCGCCTGGGTGAATTGGATGAAATGACACCGGGAAACTTTGTTTTTTATGATTTTATGCAAGTTCAAATTGGTAGTTGTACACTTGATGATGTAGCTCTGTATTCAATCCTGCCGATTGCACAAAAAATTCCCGATGCAGGCCGAACTATATTACATGGTGGTGCAGTTCATCTTTCGAAGGAGTTTCTTCAATCAAATAATCTGAAAAATTTCGGACAGATCATTAATTATTCGCCAAACTCTAATATATCTAAAACAGATCTGTTTATATCAGCGATATCTCAAGAACACGGAACGATACAGGGAATTCCTGAAGTGTCTGAAAAGGTATGGGTGTGCCCTATTCACTCCTGTTTAACAGCGAATTTATATAGACAGTACTTCACAATTGAAGGAAAAAGCATTCAAAAGCGAATTTTATCATGAAAAAGCTTGTAATCAAAGAAAAGTATTCTAAATACTGGCCTACCATTTCAATGGTAAGTTTAATTCTCGCTGTCGTACTGTTCGTAATTTATCAGATGATAGATAATGTTCTTTGGGTTGGCTACATAAGATTAGCTTCCTTTTCGATGTTTGCTTTAGCTTTACTTAGCTTTTTTAAAGTGAAAGACGGCCAGGTTGAAATTATTGTAAAACATGAGGATGAAGTTGTTGAATCGATCTATAAAGTTCGCAATGAAGTGATATTTCAGGCAAAACATCCTGTATCAGATTTTTATAAACTAAAAGTTGATCAGATGCCTGATAAAAGTTTATATAATAACTTTGTGAAGAGTGATAAATGTGTTCGATTCCGACGTAAAAACGAGAACGCCTGGTATTATTTTAATGAAATTGAGAGCCGGGTGATACCCCTTAATAAAGAGAATGCTTCCAAACTCTACGATTTTTTAAAACAGGCCTCTGCCCTTTAAATGCTGTTGTCTTCCAGTGGATCAGGATCGTCTGTAAAAGCTTGTTTCCAAAAGATATATGCTCCAAGTGCTAACCCTTTTAAAATAAAGAATGTGAACACAATCATAAGCCCTATATCCTGCAAAAGAACAATTATAACAAAATAAATTCCAAGTAATATCAGACGGTTCTTGTACTTTTTAATAGACTGCCTGTCGAATTTTGGAATCTTGTCGAAAGGAATGGTACTTACCATTAAGAAAGAGAGTAGAATTACTACGGGTATAAGCACAGAAATGACACCGTTTTCAAATCCTGAAAACCAATCAAGCCGATTTTGGAAAGTTAGAAAAAAAGCAGAAATCATAACTGCAAATGCCGGTGTTGGTAATCCCCTGAAATAGTTAATTTCAGAAATTTTCGATTCCACGTTAAACCTTGCAAGACGTATTGCACCACATAATGGAGCCAGTGCGCTTAACAAAATTCCAATAATTTCAAGCTCATGAAATGCAAAGTTATACAGAAAAAAACCAGGAGCTGCAGCGAAAGATACCACATCACTGACCGAATCGAGTTCCATACCAAACTCGCTGGTTGAATTGGTGAGCCTGGCCATAAATCCGTCCATCACATCGAACATACCAGCCAGTACAATCAGCCACGCTCCATTTACAAAATTGCCCTCATGGACCATTATAATAGAAAGGAATCCACAAAAGAGATTCATCAGGGTAAAGAAGCTGGGTACAATGATCTTCGGAATAGGTTTAAGCTTCTTTTTCTTAAATCGTTTTCTAAACCTTTTTTTTTGGATGGGATATTTCATCAGTATTTGAAAAAATCTATCAAAATTTAGCTTTGATTTATAAAATTCTGATAATTATTAACTTATTTCAGCAATTATGGATTCGCCTGCAACAGTTCGATCTCCTTTTTGGACCTTAATATCAACACTTTCAGGCAAAATTACATCCATTCTTGATCCAAATTTCATGATTCCAAATCGCTGTCCCGCCCGGACATTCTCACCCTCATTCAGATGATAAACAATTCTTCTTGCCATAAAACCGGTAATCTGTTTGAAAAGAATTTTAAGTCCCGTCGAATGTTTTACTCCAAAGTGAGCTCTTTCATTCATTTCTGAAGCATGATCTTCCCAGGCCATCAGGTACTTACCGGGGTAATATTTCACAAATTCAAGCTCACCTGATACAGGAACTCTATTTACGTGTACATCTAAAGGTGAGAGAAAAATGCTTATTTGTGTAGCAGCTTCACCAATATATTCATTCTCTTCTATCGTTTGGATGAGTACAACACGTCCATCTGCCGGTGAAAGAATTAAATGATCATCAGATGGGGATATTCTTTCAGGATCTCTAAAAAAATATAGAATAAGTGCACAGAAGATGATCAATAATGGATAGATAATATATCCGAGCCACTGAGGACCAAACCACGTACCGATAGCAACAAATATGCTAAATAAGAAGACAACGAGAATAGTACTGTACCCTTCCCTGGCTAACATCTACTATCCTCCAAAGGTGCGAAGTATGTCATTGAAGGTTATCAGAATAAAGAGACCGATTAGTAGTATAAAACCAAGTTGTTGTAATCCCATCCTAACTTTTGGTGAAGGTTCTCTTCGTGTAATACCCTCGTAAGCCAGGAACATGAAATGACCTCCATCCAATGCGGGAATTGGGAGCATGTTCATAATGGCAAGAGTAACGCTTAAAAATGCAGTGATATTCCAAAACCCTCTCCATCCGGCGGCGTCAGTAGCTTGCTTTGTTATACTCGCAATGGCAACCGGGCCGCCAAGGTTTTCTCTCACAGAAATATCTCCAGAAAACATCCGGCCCAACCCCTGGATGATTCCAAAAAATGTATCGTTTGTATTGGATACGCCGATTACAAATGAGTTTGCCAGGTTATATTGTTTTGTTTCGTAATCAAAAAACTCTGCTGGATTTGGTGAATGAATACCGATAGTGTTTGTTTCAGGATCTGGTGTAACTGATTTCTCAATAATGTTCCCGTCCCTGTTGATTTCAAATTGCAGGCTGCCTTCCGCATTTTGTATATGATTCACTAATTGAACCCAGTAGTTTACAGATTCGCCATTAACGGCTACAATTTTATCTCCAGCCTGTATTCCTGCACTATCTGCCGGGCTTCCCTCTTGTATTTTTGAAATTGAACTTGGCAAACTATGGGTTTCATTAATAAAGCGTCCCCCCTCCTGGTTAATGCGATCCAGAAAATCAGTAGGTGCTGAGATCGATAATGTTCTACCATCCCGATTCACCATGAAGCTTAAATCGCGATCCGTTAATTTGGAGGGGTTAAATATCTCGTTAAAATACTGTACCCGTTCACCGTTTATGCCTACCAATTGATCGCCGGTACGAAAACCAATTTCATGAGCCAATGAACTTTCCGCTACATAAATACCATCAATGGACGAAGTGGGAATAACTGTTTCCCCATAATTCCAGGTCATTCCAGTGTAAATAATCACGGCAAGAATCATATTAAAGATCACGCCGGCAAGGATTACGATTATTCGTTGCCAAACAGGCCGGCTTCGAAATTCATCAGGTTTTACCTCTTCATCGATAAAGGAATCATCCATACTTTCGTCGATCATTCCGGCAATCTGTACATATCCCCCCAAAGGAGTAGCTCCTATCACATACTCAGTTTCACCTTTTTGAAAACCAAATATTTTGGGTGGAAATCCAATAGAAAATTTATTGACTCTCATCTTAAAGTATTTAGCTGCAATAAAATGCCCCAATTCATGAAAGGTGACAAGTATAAAAATTGCAGCAATAAAGATGAGAATTGTAGATGATGTATTTACAATCCAATCCATGCTATTTCAATAATGTATTTGCATAATTTCGCGTTTCTTCGTCAATATTCATTAACGTATCGGGTGTTAATTCCTTATCTGATTTAATTTGCTCTAACGATGATTCAATTATTTTTGGGATGTCAATATAATGAATTTCTTTACTTAAAAATCTTTCGATGGCAATCTCATTTGCTGCATTGAGAACAGCCGGAGCTGAACCCCCTTCCCTTGCTGCATTCATAGCCAATCGCAAACAGGGAAACAGTTCGAAGTTAACAGGAGAAAATTCCAATTCCATTTTATTGGAATAATCAAGTGTTGGATTCGGATATGGCACTCTCTCCGGGTAAGTAAGTGCATAAATAATAGGAACTTTCATGTCGGGAGGTCCCAATTGTGCTTTGGATGAACCATCCACAAATTCTACAATGGAGTGAATAATACTTTGCGGATGAACAACAGGTTCGATTCTTTCAACAGGCATATTAAAGAGCCAGTGTGCTTCTATGATCTCCAATCCCTTGTTCATCATTGTTGAGGAATCAACCGTTATCTTTGCACCCATATCCCAATTGGGGTGGTTCAGTGCATCTTCAACAGTAATCGATTTCATCTGTTCTGCAGAATAATTTCGAAAAGGCCCTCCGCTCGCTGTAATGATAATTTTTTGAATCGATTCCCTGCTCTCTCCTTCTATACATTGCATCATAGCGGAATGTTCGGAATCTACAGGAACAAGGTATCCCTCATTAAATGCCGGCAACTTTGTAATGATCTCGCCTCCCACCACAAGTGATTCTTTGTTAGCTAATGCCACCCTTTTTCTTCGTTTCAGAGCGATATAAGTCGACATAAAGCCTGCAAATCCCACAAGGCTGTTCAGTAGTAAATCGTACTCATGACTCTCAGCAACATCTTCTAAAGCAGTTTGACCAAATAAAAGATGAGCAGGCGTATAGGAGAGAAGATTTTTAAACTTTTTTTGATGCTCTTGATTCGCCAACACTACACAAGACGGACGAAATTCATTTACCTGTCTTGCAAGTTTTTTATAGTTATTATTGGCTGTCAATACATCAACATCAAACAGATCTCTTTTCTTTTTTAGAATATCCAGTGCCTGAGTACCAATAGACCCTGTAGAACCAAATATTGCAATCTTTCTATCAGACAAATTATTCTACCTTATTTCTGTTTTTTAAAATATGCTTCTAAGTGCTATGGAATTCAACTTCATTGCATCAATCAACATTTTCTTCGTTTGAGCATCCCAAAAAGGTTCATTCTGGAAAATGAAGAGATGAGATCTTTTCAATTCATGTAAACAAATATCTTCATTTGCATAGCCCATCTAAAAATAGGAAATGTTCAATGAAAGTAGGATTTTGAAATAATCATAGCTTCTTCAAACATAATTGCATGCGCTTCAATCGTTTGTGTAATTGTTGGAGCATATCCGCCAGATAGTAAAAGTACGAGAGGATACCCTTTTTGAGTAACTGTCTCGATGACAATATGTTCTCGTTCTCTTAATCCGCTAAGAGAAAGGGACAATCGACCAAAATGATCGCTTTTGAGCGGGTCTATTCCAGCAAGGTAAAAAACCAGATCAGGTACAAAATTTTCAAAAATTGTACTCAAGGCGTCTGTTAAATTTTTCATATATGTTGAGTCGCCTGTCCCATCAGGCAAGCCAATATCGCAAGAGGATGGTGGTTTCACAAACGGATAATTCTTTTCACCATGTATTGAAAATGTGTACACATCGGGATCATTACTGAATATTTTTGCAGTACCATTTCCCTGATGAACATCACAGTCGATCACTAAGATTTTTTTTGCCCATTTTGTTTGTTTAAGGACTTTTATGGCAACTGCTACATCATTAAAAACGCAAAATCCCTCTCCGCCATCCGGCATAGAATGATGTGTGCCACCTGCAAGGTTACCGGCTATTCCATCCTGAAGTGCCATAATTCCTGCATTAATTGTGCCCTGAACTGCCAGCCTGGATCGTATAGCTAAACTCTTTGACCATGGAAGTCCAAGTTTTCGAATCTCTTTTTTGTTCAAATCACCTGTCCATACACCCTTACTGTATCTATTCGTGTGGACAAGATTCAAATTGACAAAGTCTGCAAGCGTCGGTTCAATAACACACTTATCATCGATAACACCCTGGCTGATAAGATACTCGTACAGCCCTGAAAATTTTTTCATCGGAAAAATATGCTCAGACGGCAACGGAGCTACATAGTGCGGTGAATAACTTACTCGCAATGATTTTTTCTTTACTTTAAACTTATCAGCCCTAACATTCTTCCGGCTTTTTCACGTTCTCTTCTGTAGGAAAAAAATCGCAAGTCCTGCATCGTACACTCTGAAGAAACTTCAATTTGCGATTTTTTCACACCGATTTTTTCCATTTGATCACTTAGAAAACCTTTCAAATCAATATGTGGTTTGGTGTAGGTAAATCGATCAACAAATTTTTCAGGGAATTGTATGGCTACCTCCTCTCCTACTTCAAACATCTCTTCTGAAATACAGGGACTGATATAAGCCTTAAAATGTTCAACTTTTCCACCTAAATCCTCCATCTTTTTAAGCCCTTTTGGAATAATATTAGCAACTGCTCCCCGCCAGCCAGAATGAAATGCCCCAATAATACCATTATCCTCGTCGGCTATGAGAACAGCAGCACAATCGGCTACCTGGATACCAAGGGAAAGCCCTCTCTTGTTTGTGATCAATCCATCTGTATCCGCATAGATTCCAGGTTCTTTAACAAATTGAATATTTGATCCGTGAACCTGTTTGGCCAGGGCGATTGATCCGGAATTCAACTCCAGTTCATTTAGTAAATCTTCATAATTGCTCTCAAGACTTGATCTATTTTTATAACTTTTCAATCCAAAATTGAGTCCGTCTTTGGATCTGCTCTCAGTATTTTCATCTCGATTTGATTCTGTAAACGCAGCAACAATCTTAGAAGATTCGGAAAAAACAGAAGGCCTGATCAGTTTCATGAATCGAATTGTAATTGATTTATTAGCTTTTCGTGAATTTTATCAACCGGAAATGTATGCCCGGTCCATAGTTCAAATGATTTACTTCCCTGATGGATCAACATATCCAATCCATTTATGGTAGCGGCTGCATATTGAGTCGCTTGTTTCAAAAATGTTGTTTGCAGCGGATTGTAAATCAAATCATAGCAGATTTTTCCTGTAAACAATTCTGCTTCACCGTTTCTTAAAAATGTATCATCTGTGTTGGGATACATACCCACCGGTGTTGTATTTACAAACAGGTCAGCTTCATCTGCAAATGCCTGCCATTGATTGTAATCCAAAACTTTAATGTCTGAGCGATCACTTGTAATTTTTTTTTGATTCGGCCGGCGTGAGATAAAAATCAGTTCCTCGTATCCTTCTGATTCAAGTGCAACTTTTACGGCTTTACTTGCTCCCCCCGTTCCAAAAATAATGGCCCGTGAATGCTCAAGATCATCGATGTAGGGACTCAATGGTTCCAGGAATCCAAACACATCAGTATTATAACCAATGAGTTTATATTTATTTTTCACAAGTGTATTTACTACACCCACACTTTGAGCAAAAGGATCGATCTCATCCACAATTCTATTAAAAGTCTCTTTATGTGGTATAGTAATATTACATCCAAGAAAATTATCATGATTACACCACGGAATAAATTCTCGAAGTTGAGAATGGGGCAGATCCAGAGCAATATATTCTGCATCAATTCCAAAATGATCTAATGCGGTTTGATGCATGATTGGGGATAACGAGTGGCTAATTGGATGACCTATAACCGCATATAACGGATGCTTAGCTATTGCAGATGTTTTAAAATCCTTAAAAGAAAGTACCATTCGAGCCTTTATTTAAAAACAAGACAAAAAAAATGCGACCCGGTAAGACCAAGTCGCATTCAGTAAGTTCAAAAATCTGATTAAGCGGTTACTTCACTTTCAGTTTTTTCCGGTTCCTCAATTTTTGCTTCTTTAAATGTGTCGGTCTCTGCAAGTTCCTTAAATTTTTGCAGATCCTTAGCAAGTTGTTCCGGAAGTCCTTCAATGAAGTTAGCCAAATCTTCTTCTGCTTCTCCAAAGAATGTTCGATAATCCAATGAGAAATCAACTCGCGTACGTTCTCCGTTATCAAGCGGAGTGAACCGAATAGTGCCGGTTTGATTCAGATTACCGTTGATTGTAATCCAGGCAAAACGGGTATTTCTCAGATTATCAATGATATTGGTTGTCCATTGAAACTCTTCACCGCCAATAGTGGTTTTGTAGTTGAAAGTTTGAGAATTAACTTTCTCTACTAAATCGATGCGGTCAAGAAATTTTGGAAAATCGACAGGATTGCATAATAATTCGTAAACTTTGGCTAAAGGTAAGTCTACTTCAATTCTTTCGTGCGCCATAAGTGTCATTTACTTCGGAAATGAAAGGTTTTAATTCAGAGTTGAGTGATATAGAGGATCGTAGATACTATACATCCACAATGCGATAAAATTACGCATATTTTGATTAAGCATCAATAAATTTGACAATAAACCTTTAAATTAAATCCATAGCTATTCTGTTACGAAATTTAATTCGCAGTTTACTCATTCTCTTCCTCATTTTATCGTGTGATTTACGAATCGTTAAATCACAAATGAACCTTAATGGAGTTGTTCAAAATTATCTTGCTGCCCAAACATCTAATGATTATGAATTCCTTGCGGCCCGAAATCGATTCAGAGTCAGATTTGATAAACCAACAAATTTCGGTGGACTGAAAACTGAACTTGATCTCATCCACCGGTTTGACCAGGGACAGGATATTGAATTTCAACTGAAAGAAGCATATATCGAATGGTTTCTCCGGCGTTACGATCTTCGTATTGGTCATCAAAAAATAATTTGGGGGCGGGCGAATGGATCTTTCATAACAGATATTGTTTCACCGGTTGACCTTCGTGAATTTTTAACTGTTTCTGCTGAGGATATACGCCTCGGAATAACTTCTTTCAACGCTATTCGGTACTTTGGAGAAAACTCACTTCAACTTGTGGTCGCTCCTTTTTTTCAGCGCGACCTGTTACCAGATGCAGATTCCAGGTGGTTTCCAGCCCTGCAAATTTCCAATGCCCTCTCCCCTGTTCCCGTTAGAACCAAAAACCAGGAATCAAATTTTAAACTGGAAGATCTGCAAGCTGTCTTACGATATAATCTGCTCTCTCCACAAATAGCAGATATTGATCTTTTCCTTATGCGATGGACACATCCAACCCCCGCCTATGATTTATCACTAACAACAAATAATCTCACGAATCCACTTTCAATCGAGTTAGTTGAATCTTATAAAAATTCCTGGATGGGCGGCTTATCAACTACACTTAAAATACACCCCCGATTATTCTTGCTTGGAGAAGCATTATTTGTAGATAAGAAACTTTTTACAAGAATACCTTTTTCGAATATAAATGATCTGAATTTATCGACAGGCATTGAGAATCTTATCGACCTTTTTGGACTTGTTGATCCAAATGAAGGTTTTCTTGTTACAAAACCATGGATTCATTCAATGGCAGGATTTCGGACGGAGATTTTCGATACGACAATAGAAACCCAGTTTTTTGTGGAAGGAATTTTTAATTACGATGAGCAAATTATTCAAGAAGAGATCTATAAATATGTTACCATTTTTGCAACGAAATCTCTTTTGAGAAATCGTCTGCAATTACTGACACTCTCCAGGTATAATATTGATAAAGAAGATTTCTGGGTTCAAATCCAGGGACAGTATGAGTTGAATGATAATCTGCAACTTACAGTGGGTTCAAATCTTTTTGGAGGTGAGAAGCGAAACGAAATTTCAGGACATCTCTCTTTTAGTCAATTTCGACAGAACAGTTTTATTTTTTCCAAAATTGCACTCTATTTCTAAAAAATGGAATTCATTTCTGGTACTTTAGGTTTCGTCTCCTGAACAAATCAAACACACAAGTGATTATATAGTGGAGCGATTCGGAAATTTTATTACAGCCTATCCAAAATCAGTTATTTCAGGTATAGTGCTCCTTTCCTTTTTGGCCATCTACCCAGCATCAAATATTCGTACTGATTTTGATCTCGAAGGATTTTACCCCCAGAACGATCCTGTACTAAAAGATTATGCCCTCCTTGAGCAGGAGTTTGGAAGAGATGACAATGCAATGTTGATTGGGTTCAAAACTGATTCCCTGTTCAGCAGAGATGTTTTAGCGGATCTACAAGAGATGACTGATCAATTTAAAGAGATTGAAGATATAAAAAATGTACTTTCACTTTGGGATGCTCAACAGGTTCAGTCATCGGACAACTCTCTTGAGTTTTCTTCATATCTCGAAAGCAATAATTTTGAAGTGATTGATCTTGACAGACTGAAGAAAGAGATGACTTCTGATCCGCTCCTCTCCGGTTATCTTGTCAATGAATCCGGTACAGCTACCTCCATCGTGTTAATGATTGAGGAATCCAGAAATACCTATGAAGTAAAGGAGAGAATAATAAACCGTGTGAACGAGATATTGTCGAAGTATCAGGATAATTATTCATTCCATATCTCAGGGATTCCCTTTTTCAGGAATCAGTATGTAAATATGCTGAATGATGAGATTGTGATATATATCGTTATTTCATCTCTCCTCATAATAATTTTATTGTGGTATATATATAGAACTGTTTGGGGCATTATCTATCCCATGGTGATTGTATGGGCCACTCTCCTGCTTACTGTGGCAATTATGCAGCTTACGGGAGGATATCTCGAAGTTATGAGTACTACCATTGCCCCCATACTACTTTGTGTAGGGATTGCAGATTCCGTTCACATGATCTCTAAGTATGATGATGCAAGAGAAGCCGGTTTAAATAAACAGAAATCGATCATCGAGATGTTGAAGACGTTGGGAAGTGCAACGTTTTTAACCAGTATAACCACAGCAATCGGGTTTGCTTCTCTGATCAGCAGTTCTGTTGTACCTATGAAACGTTTTGGAATCTATACTGCCGCAGGTGTTTTAATTGCTTATCTAATCACCATTGTGTTTCTACCTGCAGCGATTAAGTTGACCCGAAAAAAGCGAATTGTAGATGAAAAATCGAGCGCATTTTACCCTTGGGCACACAGTTTGCTTAAAAAACTCGCAGTTTATACCCGGTTGCGCTATGGCAGGATCATTATACTGGGGATTTTGGTAACGATCTTTTTTTTAATAGGTATAAAAAATCTTGATGTAAACGGACGTGTTTTTGATGACATCAGTGAAGATACTCAATTGATGAGAGACAGTCGGTTTTTTACTGAGAATATTTCTCCTCAATTCCCTCTTGAATTTGTAATAGATACCGGCTCACCCGATTCTGCAATATCATCGGCTATGATGAAAAAAGCTACAAAATTGGACAGTATTCTCATGTCATATCCTGAAATACATCGTGTTGCCGGATTGCACAAACTCATTCAACAGATTCATAATGAAATGAATCCGGATTCAACGAACTTTCAAAATCAGTTACCAACTTCTGACAGCGCAATAGCTCAGTATGTACTGCTGCTTGAAATTAACGGGTCTGAAGCACTCTCCCGGTACGTTGATTTTGATTTTAGCAAGTTACGTGTTACTGCTTTTACGGAGGATGCAGGATCACAGAGAATAAATCAAATCAGGGATGAAGTTTCATCAGAAATAGATCAAATTTTTCCAAATCATAATGTAATTGTTACTGGTACAACCATTTTAAACGCCGATTTAACCGATAAAATAGTATACTCGCTTGCCTGGAGTATCATACTTGCGCTCATTGCAATAACAGCAATTATGGTTTTTATGTTTAAAGATTTTCGATTGATTATTATCGCCCTCGTTCCAAATATCGTGCCGCTGTTAATTGTCGGTGGATTAATGGGCTACATGAATCTTGATATAAAACCTTCAACCGCTGTTATATTTACAATTGCACTTGGTATTGCCGTGGATGACAGTATCCATTACCTGGCACGTTTTAGAGTTGAAAATATACGAAGTGGTGCATTTCTCCCTTCTCTTGCCACTACAACTATTCGTACCGGACGTGCGATAATCATTACGAGCCTGATACTTGTCGTTGGATTTGGCACTCTCATCACAAGTTCATTTACCTCAACTACGTTGATGGGAGCATTGGTTTGTATAACTATTGTTTCGGCTCTCTTTGCGGATTTATTTCTCTTGCCGGCTCTTTTTTATTGGTTAAAGCCTAAGATTAAACTCAAAGATAGTTCTCAATAATTGATGAAATTTGAGAATGTATTTCTGCTGGAGCCCGGGTAGCATCGAGAGAATAAATTCTATCTTCCTCTTTGGCAAGTGTGTCGTACCCTGCGCTAACATCAGAAAAAAATTGAGATCCTGAATTTTCCATTCGGTCTTTCAGAGTACCGTCAGTACGTTTTTCAGCTTCTTCCGGAGAGATTTTCAGATAAAAAGTGATATCAGGCACAGTATGGTGAGTGGCCAGATCATTCAAAACCCGTATACTTTTCAAATCAACAGATTTACGGCCATAGCCCTGGTAAGCTGTAGTTGAATCGTAAAATCGGTCTAAAATTACAATTTTGTCATCCTTTAATAGCGGACGAACTTTTTCCTGGATGAGCTGAGATCTTGCGGCGGAAAAAAGCAACAATTCAGTTACCGGATGCATCTCTTCAATTTCATGTAAAAGAAGAGTACGAATTCTCTCTGATATTTCTGTTCCACCGGGCTCACGAAAAACAGAATAATCAATCCCATTAGTATCAAAGTAATTCTTTAATAGGTTGATCTGTGTAGACTTGCCACAACCGTCAATTCCTTCAAACGATATAAGCACAATAGAGAATTAGAAAGAGTTAAAATCGTCCATTTCATAAACAGGCTCTTTTGGCATCACAAAAGCCAATGCAATATACACTAAAATAAATGAACCCCAACCCAAAATTATGGCAGCTACAAACAGAAGACGCAGCAAGGTAGAACTTATTCCCAAATGTTTTGCAAGTCCGCCGCAAACACCAGCAATTTTTTTATCTGTGCGGGATTTCATCAAGCGATTTGATACGCCAACTTTAAATTTCTCAAATTTGCTGGCCTCAGATCTGTTCTGCTTCGTATTTTTCTTTTTCTGTTGATCTGTATATAAAAACTTATCCAGTTTATCATAAGTTTCCCGGACCTTAGCCTGTTCTTCCTTCTCCTCAATTTTCTCAGTTTTGCTCCTTGAAAACATACCAATTACCAAAAGAGCTAAAATTGCTCCGCCTACATAAGGGGCAGCTTGTATTATTGTGCTTATCACTGGAATAGAACCCAACCCTAATACCTGTGTACTTACCAAACTACCAACAAATGTGGCAGAAGTTAATACTAATATCAGCCCGGCAATTGTGGAGAAATTCCAAATACTCTGCTTAGGCTTTTTTTCCTTTTCCTCAAGAAAATCGTTGAGAGTTGAGTGAAGTTCCTGGTCTGATATGTTTAATGTTTTTTCCATCTGTTTTGACATTGCAACAGTATTAGTTTTTGATTGTCCTGTTATGGTACGAATCACTGAACAATCAGTTTCGGGCAATTACTTAATTTCCCGCGATTCCGTTATCAATATATCCAAAGGTATATCGAACTCCTCAACAGGTAATGAGTCTGCATATAATTGGCAATCATACAAAAGACCGACTTTGGCAGCAGTGCAATTTTGTAAAAATCGATCATAATATCCCGCTCCATAACCAATTCGGTTTTTATTAAGGTCTCCTGCCACCATTGGAACAATGATAAGGTCCAAATCCCGGATAGGGATTTCCCTTCCGCCAGAAGGCTCGGGGACGCCCAAACTATTTTCCCGGAGTTCATCAAGAGAGTTTATTTTAAAGTGTTGTAACTCTCCTTCGCCGGCTATTTTAGGTACAACAACTTGTTTCCCCATATCGAGGGAACTCTGTATAAATTTTTTTGTATTTACCTCTCTGTTTTTTTCGATGGATACGTAGCTGTGAATAACATTTGCATCCCTGAAAGTTTTCAATCGAAGAAGTTGTTTGATAATTTGTTCGCTTTTCTTTTCAACTTCCTGACTGGAAAGGTTTTGGCGTTTTTTTAAAAAATTATGCCTTATCTCTTCCTTACGATCTGGGCTGTAAGACATTACAATCGAATTACTTTATGAAAGTCAGGTTCTTGATTTTCCAACTCATTAAGCAGATCATCCCAGATCATTAGCCCGTACTTATTCATAAAATATATAAAGGCCACCTCTCTCTCCTGCAAATTATTATTTGGGAAAAGATTTGTTTTAATCTTCCGAATTCTATCTAATTGTGTCTTCTCCTGGTCTTTAACAGATCGATAGACCTTTCCTTTCAGTTTATCAAGTTCTGTAAAAAATGTAGCTTTTGCTTTTTCAGACGTTCCCTCCAATGTGGGATCGATATTTTTAATCTCTTCGGTGGGTTCTTCACAAACATCATCAATATTCTTCTTCCATTGATCAAAAATGGCCTCTATATCCGGTGAATCTGATTGATCAATAAATTGGGATTCTAAATCTTCAATTCGATCATTGTAATCAGAGAAGTTAAATGGAAGTTTTTCGAATATTCGATCAATTCCTGATTCCATGAGAGTAATACTAAATCGAGGCATAATAACCGGCATAACCTGGTTAAAATGCTTATAAAACTTCTTCATTTGAGCGTTATATGCAATTTCTCCCGGCCCGGCTATATATGCAAAACCAGGCAGCAGTTCATTTTGTATGATAGGGCGCAAAAAAACATTCGGAGAGAATCTATCTGGTTGGTCTTCAATCTCGTTAATTAATTCATCAGAAGACCAACTCTTACCATCTTTCCCATCCACACTCCATGTTTCGTCTTCATAAGATAATTTTGTGCGATTATCCTTCTCATCTATCCAAAAAATATTGGAAGGCTGAAGATGTACCTGCCCATGATAACCGGTTGAAATTAAATCATCAGTAGTCTGTTTCAGTGATTCGAATTGCTTTGAAACATCTTTAACAGATTGTATAAAAACAGATGAGAGATGTTCTTTGATAGCCGAATCAGCAGACCCTGCAAGTATCAGGCCTTTATCTTCAAATAGTTCTAAAACAAGCGATCCAAAAGCTTTGCCTACTGTCTTCCCCGGTTGGTAAAATTTATCCAGTTTTCTCCAAAGCTGATCTGTGAAATCTGTATCAAACTGACTTTCAATCACTTCTTTTTTAAAGATTTGATAATCAGAAGTTAGCTCTATCTCTGCGACTCTCCTTTCAATATCAGAATGCTTTGAGAGTGATATCTTTTTATGATCATCTCTGAGTGGAATTCCAAGTGTGGATATCTCTTCGTAATCGTGATCTTCATCGGCCAGCCAAAAAACAGGAATGCAGGGTCGCTGGTATTCATCTTCCCATTTTTTTGCAAAATGGATTGCAGACAAAATTTTATAAACCGTAAATAGCGGCCCTCCCAGCAGAGTTAGCTGTTGGCCGGTTACAACTGCAACCGAATTCTCATCTTTAAGTTTTTCAATGCTTCGTAGTGTTTTTTCACCGGCACCAAACTTTTTGTTGTAATCTATAAGCAGAGAAACTGTTTTTTCTCTGTCATTTTTAAACCGATATGAATCAAATGCCCTTTTTAGCTGATCATCAGAAAATGGTACTGTTTGAAAGAAAGGCTCTAATTTTTGAGGGTTGTTTATATAATCTTGAAATAATTTATTAAATGGCAGATTGAGAAAAGATATATCTGATATGTCCACTTTATCCTTTTAATTTTTTTATTTGATCGCGAATCTTAGCCGCTTTTTCATAATTTTCGGTTTCAATAGCTGTTTGAAGTTCATTCTCCAGTTTTTCAAGCTGAGTAAGTTCTCTCTCGGCTTCATTGGGTTGATCTATTGATCCCTTTTTAACTTCGGATGATTCGTCAGTCTCAATTCCAGCCTCATCTAAAACTTTCTGTTCAACATAGATCGGAGCACCGAATCGAATAGCGAGTGCTATCGCGTCACTTGGGCGAGCATCAAGTTGTACTTTATTATCGTTCTGGTTGTAATGAATTTGCGCATAAAATGTACCCTCACTTAAGTCATTTATCACCACTTTTTGAACATCGGAATTAAAACTGAGTACCATATTCTTCAAAAGATCATGCGTCATGGGGCGTGGCGGTTTGATGCTCTCCAGTTCTAACGCAATTGCTTGAGCTTCAAAAGTGCCAATAATAATGGGAAGTCGCTTATTACCTTCTTCCTCAGACAATATAAGTGCATAAGCACCGCCACTACTGGGACTTGTGGACAACCCTAAAATTTCCATTTTAATAATTTGCAATGTTATTCCTCTTTTCTTTTTGGAGACTTACCTATGGCATTAAATTTAACTATTTTTATACCTCTTAAACAGTCTGCAAACTTAAAGAGTTTATACGAAATCAAAAACGTTTATTTAGAAGGCTTTGCAAAACTCTGACCGTCATCCTGAACTTGATTCAGGATCTCCAGATACAGGCTATAAAGACGAGTGGAGAATCTGAATCGAGTTCAGATTGACCGATAACCACGGTTTTGCAAAGCCTTCATTTAAAGAGCTAAACTATTTTTTTAAAACGTATAGAAAGCAATAGATATTTAATCCGACATAAAAAAGAGGCATAATTGGTTTTAAAAATTCACGAAGAACGAAATCCGCGAACGGGAAATCAAATGACGGTCATTTCCAACATTAAACATAACCCACAGGTTATTGAAAAGTTGGCTAAAAAATTAAAAAGTTCATGCGGAGCAGGTGGACACATTGAAGGAAAAACAATTACCATTCAGGGTTCACACACAAAAAAGATTGAAAAAATACTTAACAAAGAAGGCTTTGAAATAGATATAAAGTAACATTGTTCATGTTCATCACGTCTGATGGAATATGAGCATTGCAATACTGCGCCGTCTGGCTGCTGGATTGATATCGAAGGGTTTAGAAATTTCAAGGTATCCACGTACAGCAAAACCAACCTGCAAATCTGTTTTCAAAAGTCTCAACAGAGATCAATTTTATATACTTATTTAAGCATGTAAATACGTTGTCATTAAAGATGTACTCACCTCTTAAAATACTCTTTTGTTTTGTGCTTTTTTTTGCTCTTTCCTTAACAGCAATTGATGCACAACAACTTAATTTTCAAGAAAAAGATCCCCAGGGAAAAGATTCATTGCGAGTGGGACTTGTACTGAGTGGTGGCGGAGCTTTAGGCATTGCTCACATAGGAGTTATTCAGGCGATTGATGAAGCCGGAATTCGCATTGATTATATTACCGGTACAAGCATGGGAAGTCTTGTTGGCGGGTTATATGCAATTGGATATACAAGTGATCAATTGTTAGAAATTGCCACTTCAAATAATTTTACAGAGCTTTTTTCTGAAAAACCTGATCGGCGGTATATATCCAACTACGAAAAAATAAATGATGCACGTACAATTGCAACTTTCCCCATTAATGAGAAAAAGATCGATCTGCCGATGGGTTTCATTTCCGGGCAAAATGTATATACTTTTCTCTCGCGTTTGACTCAAAATGTTCATGGAGTAGAACATTTTGATGATTTTGATATTCCTTTTGCCGCAGTTGCTACAAATCTTGAAACAGGTAATGCAAAGGTTTTTCGGTCTGGCCATTTACCTGATGTACTTCGTGCCAGTATTTCAATTCCATCCATTTTTAGTCCACACGAAATAGATGGCAAGTTGTACGTAGATGGTGGACTAATTCGAAACATTCCCGTTGAAGATGCTATAGAAATGGGTGCTGATTATACCATTGCTGTGGATGTAAGCTCCCCTCTCATGGAAAAAGACAGCCTTAATACATTAACTAAAGTATTAAACCAGAGTCTTTTATTCAGAATTCATGATTATGCTGATGTTCAGCGAGAAATGGCCGATTATGTAGTTCGTATTGATGAACTTGAACCATATTCTGCGGCAGATTTTGATTTGACAGATAAATTTTTGGAAATTGGCATAGAAGCTGGAAAAAGACACTTAGAGGATTTTAAAAAAATTGCGGACAGACAAATATCAGCTCCTCCTGAAAGAAAGGGGATCGAAAATACAGGGGAATTTCCTGTAGATAGAATAGATATTCGTGGTAATTCATTTTATGATGATTCATTTATTTTGAATCAACTTGACTTTATTCCAAAAAGCACGTTGGAAATAGAAACTATCGAGGAGAGAGTTGCCAAGCTCTATAGTTCACAATATATCAACAATGTTACTTATCGATTACTGCCCGGACCGAATGAGTATTACACGCTTCAAATTAATATAGAAGAAAACGAAACAGATGAATTTAATGTAGGTCTCCGGTATGATTCAGATTCCCAGGCATCTGTTTTATTTGAAGGGAATTTTCAGAACCTGGTACATAATGGATCTTTAACAAGGGGTGAAATACGTCTTGGAGATCGAATAAACATGCGGGCTGATCATATCTATTATGGTGCTTTGGGCTCTAATCTCGCTTTGTTGACAAGTCTCGAATATACATCAGAAAACGTTAATTGGTTTTTCCCAGACAGAAGAGCCGCTCAATTTAAAGATGAGCTGTTTAGAGCCGAACTATCTGCCGGAAATTATTTTAGTATCCAAAATCTTGTTGCTATGGGAGTTCGAAGGGACTTTAACAGGCATTCAGACCGAATAAATTATAACGGAGTTAAAGCTTCTGATCAAAATTATCACTCTGCATTTATCAGATATATACGTGATAAACTAAACAGGAAAGGATACCCTACTTCCGGACGTAAACTTGTGATTGAAGGATATTACAGCCATGAAATTTTAATGAGTGAACTCAATTTTACATCTTCTGATCTATTTTATGAAGGCTATTACGCTTTACACGATGATGTATCACTTACAAATACGCTCTGGATGGGATACACCACAGGAAGTGATTTGCCCTGGGAATACTGGAAATCCCCAAATCGATATGATCCTTTTTATAATTACATCCGTTTTGGAGGATTGGAACCCTATGAAGTATCATCAAGAAATATACAGATGGCCTCAGTGGGTTTACAGGTAGAACCCTTCTATCACAGATTTATAAATTTAAATTTTTATACAGGTAGATTTCTGGATAACTGGAGCTTTGCTTTTCCCTCAGATGATTTTGAACATGGGCTCTCTCTCTCCCTTGGAGCTTTAACAATTTTAGGACCGGCAAAAATTATTTTTTCAACCAGTACTATGGATAATTTTAGAATAGAACTTCAAATAGGATTTCAGTTTTGAGCAGCGAAGAGTATATAAAAAACCAAATCAAAAATATAAGGAATGAATTAAAAGATGACCCCAAAAACCATTCTCTTTTGAATGACCTGGGTGTAGGCTATTACTTGGTTGGGGAGTACAAAAAAGCAACAACATATTTAAAATCCGCTATAGAGATTCAAGACGATAACGCATCCTACCTGTTTAATCTTGCAAATGCCTATTCGGAATTGGAAGAGTTTGCATTAGCTAAAAAATTCTACCTGGATGCATTAGAATTGGATCCCGATCATATTCCCTCTCTCACTAATCTTGCAGATTGTTATGAAGCTTCCAATGAAATAGAAAAAGCTGAAGAACTATTCACTTATGTCACAAATTTGGCTCCTGAAAACGCTCTGGCTTTTTTTAATCTCGGAAATTTTCAATTGCGCCAAAACGATCATATAAAAGCTGTAAAAAATTATGAAAAAGCAATTAAACTCGAAGATAGTTTTGTAGATGCATATTACAATATAGCATGGGTACTCACTGAAATAAAAGCGTTCGATGAGGCCTTGTCATATGCAAAAAAAGGATTGGAAATAGATCCAAATCATAAAGACTTACAAGAAATTCTTCGTAAGATCCGTAACAATATCCGGTAGGTATATTTGTGGTTTTTTCTCCAACCAACTTTTATTTCTTTGTATTGCTTCTTTTTGTAATTCTATAGCAAAAGAAGCAGCCATTTTTTGGTCGAATTGTTTACCGGCTTTGATTTTTGGCAGATTTTTGAGCCGTTCGGTTATTGATAATTGCTCATTATCTGAATCGTTGTGGTTTATATTCTTGTCAGAAAAATCAGATTCTAAACTTTTTTTCTCGGAACTACCGGATAAATATCCAGCATCTGGTGTTTTCTCTTTATCTGGAGCCATAACACGAAGTATGGTTTGTTTTAAGGTTACAATAATCCATACTCCGTGATTTAAAAAATGTTTCCGATTTCAGAAGATTACCCTTCTCTTAATATGTTTCTGGTCCCACGTATTCTCCAATCATTTCCTGGAGTTGAGAACGTGCCCGGTTGATTCTTGATTTTACGGTCCCCATTGCGGCACCGGTAATTTCAGAGATCTCCTCGTATGTAAGTTGCTGAATATCTCTCAGAACAATGACTTCCCTGAAGTTATCATTTAACTGATCCAACGCTTTTTCAAGTTCACCCATGGAATTTTTTAAGTGAAGTTTATCATCCTGGAGAATATTGGCATCCGTAATCTCCATTTCACGGTCGTCCGGATCAGATTCATCGGCGTGAATTGAAATTAATGTCATCCGTTTCTTCTTCTTGTACATGCTTTTTGCCAGATTTAAAGCGATGGTGTACATCCATGTAGAAAGTTTAGCAATACGTTGATAGGAGTGCCTGCTTCGATAGACCCGTAAAAAAGTTTCCTGAACAAGGTCTTCACAATCCTGATGATTATGAGTGTATCGATACAGAAAATTATGGAGCCTGTCTTTATATCTGTGTACAATAATATCAAATGCCTGGACAACACCTTCCTGAAGTTGTTCCATCACATCTTCATCATTCATGTTTCTCAGGTTAACAGCTGTTGCACCATTCATAATAATACCTCCGAAATCTTAGTTGCTATTTATCGCAACACCGACCTCGAAAATATCAGCCGATGATGCGCTTAATCAGCAGGAGAAATATTGATGGGGCATCCAGTGTGCTGAAACCTTTAGCGGCGCTGTCTGCGTCGAGCATGGCTTCAAAAATACCTGGCATTTCTGAGAGCCTGAATTTCGAGGCTTCCTGATATTGAATATTAAAAATGTAACTGCTCTTAATATTCAATTGATCCTGGACCTGTTGTTTATTCAAGCCTTTTTCCGTTAAACGGCTTATTTGCCAGATACTACTAAACACACTGTAAAAGAACCCCACGGTCTTAATTATTTCGCCCGTGCTGTTATTACTTTTAAGCAATATCTGTTCCGCAATCTGGAGGGCTTGGTTCAGATCTCTCTTGATAACCGCATTTTTGAGCTCTATGACGTCATAATCGCGATATGACTGTGTAATTTTTTTTATATCATCAATTTCAATCTCTTGAGAAGTGTCCACAAAAGTACACAGTTTATCTATTTCTGAGGACAGTAATTTTAGATCAGGTCCTACAAGTTGAGCCAAAACCTGTGCCGCTTCCGGATTGATTTGACGTTTGTGAGAATGGCGCGTCCAATCTATAATCCAATCGGGAAGAGCTCTTTCGTCGATTTTCTTGAACTCATGGATTGCAAAATAATCTGTTTCCTTTCCCTTTTTTTTGAGAGTTTTACCCGGTTCACGGCCCCTGTGTGGAAATTTTGTATCAATTAAACAGAGAATGGTCGTAGAATTGGGGTTTTTAAAATATCCTGTAAACTCCTTGATTCCTACTCCCTGTGAATTCTCATCAAGCTTCATAAAATCCCTTACAATGACAACGCGCTTCTCAGCCATCATCGGGTAACTGCTTGCTATATTTAATACCTTGGCGGGATTTGATTCATTACCGTAGATCAAATCAAAATTAAAATCTTTCTGTTCTTCAGGAATCAGTTTTTCAATTTCATCCTGAAGCATATCTATCAGAAATGATTCCTCCCCATAAAGGTAATAAACTGGCTTTATTTCCTCTCTCTTTCTAAGCGAGTTATATAAACTTCGAAATGTATCTAAGCTGTTATTTCTGGCCAAGTAAAATGGGTTTAATGCTTAAAGTTCAATGTTTAAGGTATGAAACCTCAAACATTGAACCTGATTTTTTTAAACATAAACAGATGAAAGTCAGGAACTTTATTAGTCCGCGTCGGCTACTCCCATCGCATATTGAATGCCTCCGAGAATGTGCTGAAGATAGGCTTCTTCAGAAAAAGACTCCGAGGTATGTCCGAGGCCTGTATAAAACGCTCGCCCGCCATCATATTCGTGGTACCACGCAATTGGATGATCTCCGGGATGTTCGCTACCCTCGTAACTGTTTGTATCTAATTCGAGCAGGGTATTTGTATCTTCATTGAAATACTTGTAGTTGTACCATTCGTCCGCACGGTTCCACTCTTCCGAAAGGTGTTCTGTAGCCGGATGATCTCCATCAACCAATAGAACAGTCGCTTCTCGAACGTTCGGATCACTTGGGTGGCTGTTAAACCAGCCTCCAACCAAATCGCCGTACCATGGCCAGTCGTACTCAGTATCGGCCGCTGAATGCATTCCTACAAATCCTCCGCCATTTTGAATGTAGCTTTCAAATATGTCCTGCTGAGAATCATTCAAAACGTCCAGTGTTGTATTCAGAAAGATAACCGCATCATATTTCGCAAGATTCTCTTCTGCAAAACTGTACGAGTCTTCTGTCCACGTTACGCTAAAGCCATTGTCTTCGCCCAGTTGTTTTACTGCCATCGCACCGGCTTCTATCGATGCATGCCTCCACCCTTCCGTTTTAGTAAATAGAAGAACAGAATTTTCCGATTCCATATTATCGTTCTGGGCACATGAAATGGAGGAAAAAAGAAATGAAATAAATAATATTAAAGTTATTAATCGAGCCATAATCCAATAATTTAAGTGTTTTAAGATGATTGGTTTAAACTGTGAGTTTTTTTACTGATGTGCCACTTTTTTTTGCAGCCATTTTATTGTATCGATCTGATCGGGTTTCCACCAGATTGGGGGCGCCTGAGCTGTCGATAACGGTTCAATATGATAACCACGGACTTCTTGTCCAATATATTCTGAGGTTGAATAAATCGATTGCAGGCCGTAAGCATACTTATCCACCAAATCAGACAGTGTTTTAAAATCTCCTTTCACCCAATAGAGTACAAATTTTTCTTTTGGGTAAGATATATTTTCTTCAATTAAAAAATCATTGAGCCAAGCCTGAGGTATTTCAAGGGCCTTGTTGTATGCATATCTATAAAATAAAGATTTTTCAGGTTTTTGATGCTGAGGATTCTTGAGCCAAAAGGACTCGATATAATCCGTAAACTCACATTTTTCTGAATCGAGATGAAAAGGCGCAACTACAATCGCTACAGATCTGCATCCGGTTCCGCCATATCTAAAAACAGCTTCGGTCAAATCTTCCATTGTTTGTGATTCGTTGTCTTCAATCAATGCAATGGAAAAGTGAGCCGTTCGCATCAGGGCTGGTGTCTGCTTAGTGATGATTTTTAATGATTTTAAGGATGATTTCACCTCTTTAGCTGACGATTCTGATCCGGCAAACAACACAGCATTCATCCGAACTCCGGAGAAGTTTTCGAGTTCCCGGCTCCACTGTGTACCATTTATTAAATCAACTTCAACAAATTTTTTTAGAAGAGTGGGAAGCAGATAGGGATCTTTTTTTGAAATCTTTCCGTAATAATCTCCTCCTGTCAAAATTACTGCCAACAGATCCTGCAGACCAACAAGCGGCAAATTTCCGGCATGCAGACACAGCACTTTTTTTCGGTTGAGAGAATTGAGATTCAAACCAGATCGATCTGCCCAAATTTCAAGGTTCTTTTTTTGCAGGGTCGATTTCAAAACACGAATCTGATGTTTGATATCCTCAAAACTAAACAGTCCTTCATCAACGGTTTTCTCAATCGCTTTTTTTAATTCAGAGTTATCTGGTTGAAGCCATTCAGTAATCGTATTTGAAACTTTCTCGATATGTCGTTTCAAGTTACTCATGATCAATCAAGAAATTACAACCTCTGAGATCCTCGCTGTTCCACCGCCCAAGAATTTTAAACTGTCCCTTTGAATTCATTACTCCCTTGTCGTTTGTCAAAATAAACGGACAGGAATAGACATTCGCCAGATCAATGATTCCAATTTTACCATTCTCACCTGGCTCGCAAATTCTGGAAGGATTTTTTGGATCACGAATAGAAATTTGAACCCAGTGTGGTGATTCAAACCATTCACCTGCAATCGCATACATCTGACTGAGCAGTTCGCACATTCCATATTCGGAATGGATACTTTTCTGAGAAACTCCAAACCCATCTGCAAGTTCCCTGCGTAATTCAGGTTTTGTCATCTCCCGTCGATGGGTTTTCATCCCTCCTGTTTCCAGAATTTCGATTCCATCCACTTGTGTAAATTCTCCGGATTCAACAATGTCCATCAATCCAAACGCAGCGCCAAATAACAGAATTTTTTTATCTCTGTTTGGAAACAAAGAATGCAGATCATTCAAATCACCTTGAGCAATGAATTGGCTTTTTCCGGACGGATCACTTTTTATTAAATAATTCGCCATCCAAATTAAAGAGGATTGGAAATTCTTGTTGTATCCTGGCAGATGAAACAGAACAATATACTCATCGAATGAAAAGTATTTACCAAACTCCTCAACAATCGACCTTTCGTATATTTTTTGACTTAAAATGTAATGAACACTTCTGTTCATATCGGATGTACCACTACTCTTGAATGTCAGTTCAAAGTCCTGATCAGTTTGAATAACCATTTTTCCATCTTTAAAACCACGGATCGGAAATAGTGGAATTTTTTTTAAACCAGGTTGGTCTGTGGCATCAAATCCAAAAGGTTCAATAAACCGTTTGTATATGGGATTTGATTTGGCCTGAAACTGAAAAATTTTAGCGCACCTCTCCTCAAATGGTATCGAAGAATCGAATATAAGATCGATTGCTTTCTCTGGATTATTCATTTCAGATCAGAAGAGAACTATCATTAAAGTAGCGGGGTTGAAAAATCTAAAAAAGCTTTCTTAGCTTCGTCGCAATCCTTTGTAGCCAATATCTTTACGATAATATCTATTTTCGAATTGGATATGTTCGACATTCGTATAGGTTTTATCAATGGCTTGTTGGAGTGAATTTCCATTACCAACTACGTTCAATACACGGCCGCCATTCGTGAGTAAATTTCCATTCTTTTTAATGGTACCGGCATGAAAAACGAGTGTATCTTTATCCACATTTTCTATACCGGTTATCTCTTTCCCTTTTTCGTATTCAACCGGGTAGCCATCGCTGCTCAAAACCACACAGCAATAATGTTTGTTGTTTATTTGGATAGATTTTTCGTCCAATCGCTGCTGAGTTGTTGCAAGAAACAGATCTAAAAGATCGTTTTCGAGTGATGGTAATATAACCTGGCATTCAGGATCACCAAATCGACAGTTGTATTCCACAACTTTAGGTCCATCGTCAGTAATCATCAAACCTAAATAGAGAATTCCGAGATAGGCCGATTCTTCGAGTTGCATTCCTGCGATAGTCGGACCGATAATTTTTTCACTTACCTGTTCCAGTACGTCGTCTGTAAGAACCGGAGCCGGGCAATATGCCCCCATTCCACCAGTGTTTAATCCGGTATCACCCTCACCAATTCGTTTATGATCTTGTGCATTATGTATCACGTGTGAGGTGTGTCCGTCAGAAATTACAAAAACGGAAGCCTCCTCTCCTTCCATAAACTCTTCAACAACTAAACGGTCAGCCGCTTCAGATAGAGATTGATCCTGCTTAATTTTATTAAGACGTTTTTGAGCTTCATCTTCACTATCACAAATAAAAACCCCCTTTCCACCGGCAAGACCATCTGCTTTTAATACAATGGGATAGGAATCCTTTAACTGAATGAATTTAAAAGCATCATCGAATTCATCGGAACTAAACACAGCATAATCTGCCGTTGGAATTTCATATTTGGTCATGAAATCTTTGGCAAACTCTTTACTGCCTTCAAGCATAGCTGCAGACGCTTTCGGTCCAAAAACAGGAATGTTTTTATCGGAAAGATAATCAGCAATACCAGCTACCAAGGGGGCTTCAGGACCTACAACGACCAGTTCAATCTTGTTTTCAGTTACGAACCTCTCCACTTCTTCAAACTTAAGTGGATCGATATCTACATTCGTACCGAATTGTGCAGTTCCCGGATTACCGGGTGCTGTGTAGAGTTTTCCGAGTTTTTCTGATTGAGCCAATTTCCAGGCAATGGAGTGCTCTCTGCCTCCACTGCCAATAAGTAAAACGTTATAGGTATCCATTCAATTTATATAGATTCTGCAATATCAATAATGTCACTAAAGCTTTCTGCTTTAAGGCTGGCTCCTCCAATGAGTCCACCATCTACATCTTGTTGCGAGAGTAACTCTTCGGCATTTGCCGGTTTCATACTTCCGCCATACAAAATACGAATTTTTTCTGCATCCTCTTCACTCCAGGAATCAGCCAGTAAACTTCTGATGAATTTATGCATCTCCTGTGCTTGTTCCGGTGTGGCAGTTTCGCCTGTACCAATGGCCCATACAGGTTCATACGCAACCACAACGTCATCGGCATTACCGGCATCAAGATGTTCAAGAACAGCTTGCACCTGGGATTTTACCACATTTTCATGATTTCCACTTTTACGGTCGTCAAGTTTTTCGCCAACACAAACAATCACTTTCAATCCGTCATCTAATCCTTTTTTGGCTTTCTGTGCAACAAGTGCATTATCTTCGTGGAAATATTCGCGGCGTTCGGAATGTCCTACTATTACATACTCGCAACCGGCATCTTTAAGCATAGATGTACTGGTTTCGCCTGTATAAGCTCCATTATCTTCTGTGTGCACGTTTTGAGCACCCACTTTCAGATGCGAACTGCTGAATGACTCAGCGACAGCCGGTATTGATATAAAGGGTGGGCAGATTAAAATATCTGCTGAATCGTCTTTTCCATCTCTTGCAGCAACCATTGCATCTGCCAGCTTTTTTGCTTCAGAAGGTTCTGCATTCATTTTCCAGTTTCCGGCAATTAGTAAATTTCTCATATAATTATTTATTCTTCGATTTGAGTTGTTATTTGCTGTAGTCCGCTCACAATATCATCATATTCTTCACCTACATATCTTTGTATGATGTTACCGTCGCTGTTGACTAAAAATCTTGTTGGAACACGGTTTAAATTTAATCGCTCAATGAGCCGATCGGCATCAAAAGAGTTCGGCTTTGCAACCATCCATAACTGCCTGCGTTCTTCAAAAAATGCATTCAAAGTCACTTCTGTCGTTGCCAAAGGTATCGTAATAATTTCCAGTCCAAAATTCTTATAAATCTGGTGTATTGCAATTGTTCTGCTAAATTGATCTTGATAAAGTGCATTATCAAACCTGGTAATCTCAACCAGGAATGGCGAACCCATTAAATCCCGGGTACTTAAAGAGTCGCCATTGGTAAGCTGAACTGTGATATTTGGAAATGGATATCCGGGCGCAAGAAATTCAAGGTCATAGCTCATATTTTCAGCCCACTGCATTGCCATCTCGTTCTCGGAATAGGTCTCTTTGAATTGATCGAGCAGCTGGCTGGCTTTCAGAATTTTTGTGCTGTCATACAACAGTGCAATACGCTCCATTTCAAGATCTATTCGATCTTCCCGGCCTTCAATCTCTGTTTTTAAATCCTCAATAAAAGTGAGGGCTCGTTCAAGCCCATCCGTTTCAGCATAATATTCAAGAAGTGTATTTCTTGTACTCGGTAAAATTTCGTTGTAGTCTTGCAGTAACTGTTGTGATCTGTTAACCATCAGAGAATCATTAAATCCACGAAGCATAGAAACGGATGTTTCTCCGGCTAATTTTGCCCCATAGGTTTGCGGATATTTCTGATAAACATCCCAGTAAATATCACTCCACTTATTGATCTCAATCCGAACACTATCTGCCGGTAAAGCCCCGGCATTAATAAACTGAGCAACCCTGGCAAAATTCCGTTCCACACGTTGAAATACATCCAACACCTCATTTTCATGGGAGTCAATTTCTATGGTTTGCTCAATATCAGGAAGCTCACCCTGAATTTGAATGGTATCATCCTTCGCAAAGACAACATTTGCAATACCAAATATATTTTCGTTTCGGGAAATCAAAAGTGGGTAGAGACCTTTTTCAGGAAATGTTGCCCTGCCGGAAAACATACCCGATGAATCTGTTACAGCATAAAAAAGAGTATCGTTCTGTTCTTCCGAGAGGCGAACAGAAGATATAATTTCAATTCCACTGTAATCTTCGGTGCTATCTAACTCGGTATCAACAGTAAACTGACCCTCGACGATTGTGGAATATTCTTCGGTTTCAGACTCTCCCGAACAAGAGACAACAGTAAATACCAGAAATAGTAGTACTAATTTTTGAGCTTTCATGTACCTGTAAGGTGCGAGTATCCCCGAATTAATTCAATTCAAGTTTTTCCGAGATAAGTTTTCGTACTAATTTTGGATTTGCTTTCCCCTTCGATTGTTTCATTACCTGCCCAATAAAAAATCCAATTAATGCTTTTTTGCCTTCCCGGTAACGTTTTACTTCATCCGGATTCGATTCAATCACATCTTCAATAATAGGGTCGATAAAACCAGAATCCGAAACCTGGATAAGATTTAAATTCTTAGCCAGTTCTATGGGGGAGTCGCCGTTTTCCAGCATTTCATTAAATATGGTCTGCATGGCAGATGAATTGATCTTATCATCTTTCTTCAACTGGATTAATTCAGTAAGCCGTTCCGGCGAAATGGTGAACTCAAGAATAGAGATGCTTCTCTCATTCAACACACGTAAAACTTCTGTCAAAACTACGTTGGCAATTGCCTTGGGATCATCCATAATATCCAGAGCCTCTTCAAAATAATCCGCCAGATATCTCGATTCTGTGAGAATCTCAGCATCATCATTTTTCAGTCCCAGCTCTTTCACAAATCGTTCAAACCGAACATCCGGTAATTCTGGCAGTTCCTCTTGAATCTCATCCAGAAGTTCTGAAGTAACAATAATCGGCGGAAGGTCCGGTTCAGGAAAATATCTGTAATCGTGTGCTTCCTCTTTTGTTCGCATCTGCCGGGTTTCAAGTTTGCTGGGATCCCAAAGAAGTGTTTCCTGTACAACTTCTCCGCCAGATTCAACCAGATCGATCTGACGCTCAATTTCATATGATAGTGCACGCTCCACGTTTCGAAACGAGTTCATATTTTTCAATTCCGTACGAGTTCCTAATTCTTCTTGCCCGCGGGGCCTGATAGATACATTCGCATCACATCGAAGACTTCCCTCCTCCATATTACCGTCACACACTTCCAGGTATTGTACAATTTGTTTGATTTTCTTCAAATATTCGTAAGCCTCAGCGGGAGTTCGAATATCCGGTTCAGAAACAATTTCTATAAGAGGTGTTCCGGCCCTGTTCAGGTCGATAAGAGTATGATAAGGGTCCTGATCGTGAATGGATTTCCCGGCATCTTCCTCCATATGAATTCGTGTGATGCCAATCGTTTTCTCATAATCATCAAGTTCTATATGAATGTGACCATCATAACAGATGGGCGTTTCATATTGAGAGATTTGGTATCCCTTTGGAAGATCTGGATAAAAATAATTTTTCCGGGCAAAGATAGATTTTTCTTCAATCTTGCAGTTGGTAGCCAGCCCCATCTTAATGGTGTAACGAACTAAATTTTCATTCAATACGGGTAGTGTACCGGGGTGCCCCAAACAAAGTGGAGTAACCTGTGTATTGGGTGCACCACCATATTCAGATGAAACCGGGGCAAAAGCCTTCGTATCTGTTAATAATTGAGCGTGAACTTCAAGGCCGATGACTGCCTCGTACTTTTCATTCGCTATTGTAGGCATTACTGATTTTCAAATTATAAATTCATAAAACTCAAAGATAATAAACTATAAATAGAATGTAATAAAGAAAGTAATTCAAACGAATGAATGAAAAAAAGTGGCAACCAGAGAAAATAATAATTACGAGAAGGTGATTTATTTTCATTCATGAAACATTTAATCTTTTTGCTGTTTAGTACCTGGCTGTTTGCTTCCTGTTCAGAAACTCAGCATTACGAACTCATCATTCAAAACGGGAAGATCTAGACGGCTCAGGCGAACCGTCCTACTTTGGAGACCTTGCCTATCAATGCAGTTACAATAACTGCTATCGGCGGCCTTTCTAATACCATGGCCGACACACTAATTGATGCCGAAGGAATGGTGATCGATCCCGGGTTTATCAATATACCGATTTAGGCGAATGTTTACTTTTGCAAGATTATTGGCCAAATATGTTCGCGAAGAGCAGGTCATTTCCCTCGAAGAAGCGATTCGAAAGCTCACATCACTCCCGGCATCAAACCTGAAAATAGAAAAAAGAGGCAAACTTGAACCCGGTTATTTTGCAGATGTGGTAATTTTTAATCCCGAGACGATCCAGGATCATGCCACCTTCCAGGAACCCTACCAACTGGCTACAGGAGTGGAGCATGTTTTTGTGAATGGAGTTCAGGTCCTGAAAACGGAGAGCATACCGGAGCTATGCCGGGTCAGGTTGTTCGGGGACCGGGATATCAGGTGCGCACAGATTGAAACTCATTTTTCATCTCTGTCTATAAACTCATTGTTCTCATCAATAAATCCTTCAATTCTTGCCAGTTGAATTAGTGTGGTTGAAAGCAGTTGATCGATATTAAGAGCGGATGATTTCAACCACCTGTGAGTTTCCTCATCCTCAGGGTATTTTTCGATACACTCATCAGTATACTCTTCAAAATCTCGTACAACTTTTAAAATTTCTATCAACTTATGAGGACATTCACAGTCAATCATATCTGCATGATTCTCTAATTTCTCGATCGCCTCTTCATTGATTTGCATTCCGTCTTGTACTGTAATTTTCATAATAAATGATTTATAAATTTAGAGGTAATAACCAGTATGTGTGGATGGAGTTCTTCTTTCCCCGGATATTTTTTTCATGCAGTTTCTGGAACATAAATTTATCCTTTACAAGATCATATGTTTCTTTAGAAACAAGTGTATCTACGATAAAATATTTTGTCAGATCTCCTATTCTGGAAGCCGTATTAACTGTATCACCCATCACAGTTGTCTGCTTGAAATTTTCAGTTGAAATTTCACAGTATGCAGCTTCACCTGTATGAATACCAATGCCAACATTTATCATCATCTGAATATCAAAATATCTCATATTATTGATATCGGTGAGAGTTTTTCTGAGGTCTACAACAGTCTGACAAGCATGTTCAGCATGGTTTTCTACTTCTTTTTCAAACCCATAATGTGCAAAAAAGCCATCCCCGGTAAATTGATCCACAATGCCGCGGTTATCTTCTACTACCCGTCCCATCTTTGCTAATACATTTTTTGCAAAAATGGCCGCTTCAATAGGATCTCTGTCATCAAAAAGAGAGGTAAAATTTCTTATGTCGCAAAAAAGAACCGTTCCATACTTTTCCTCGGGCGCCATGCTCATTTATAAAAGCGTAATCAATGTTCAAGTCTCTCTGAAGATATAAATTTTCCCTTTTTTCCATAAAACAAAATCAGTTGACCTGCCTCTCTCTCAAATCTATTTACCTGAGTTAAAGCTTGCACAAATTTATCTCCCAGCGAGGGCTGACGGCAAAACACCTCTGTCACAAAAATCCCGGATATTTCAATTTCCCCATTCTTCCTGGCTTCATACTTCCCTCCATAATTGTTACACGAAACTTCCCCTTTAAACTCAGATTTATTTGTAAATCGCAATGTATGTACTTCATAATCATATGTCGGTAGTGTTTCCCCGGTACTGCTCACCAACTCAATAAGTTCCCAATGCCGATCTAATTCTATTTGGCGTGATTCATTACCATCCGTTAAAGAACACGATGAGAGAATCATCAGGGTACATATAAGCGGAGTCTGTTTCATTTTTTAATTAAAAATTTTAAAAGGGTGATCACTCTTACATACACATAGAATCTATTTAACACCTATTCCATAAACGGGTCTGTACGAATCAATCCTTGCAACGAAGTAGCTCTTTAGGTATCATCCTTTATTTCAGGATTCATTTGAACAAGTAAACAACCACCTATTATGTCAGACGCTACACAAGCCTCTCAAAACGACTTCTTTGGGCATCCACGCGGACTATCCACCCTTTTCTTTACAGAACTTTGGGAACGTTTCAGTTACTATGGAATGCGGGCTCTGTTGGTTCTTTATATGACGACAGAAACGATAACAGCCAATCCCGGCCTGGGTTTTAGTGTTGGTAAAGCGACCGCAATTTATGGTCTCTATACATTTTTTGTGTACGTGCTTTCTCTCCCCGGCGGCTGGGTGGCCGACAAAATGTGGGGGCAACGAAAAGCGGTTTTTGTAGGTGGTTGTATTATTGCCGCGGGCCACTTTAGTATGGCCATTCCTACTATTGAATTCTTTTACGTTGGTTTGGCACTGATTGTACTTGGAACCGGTTTACTGAAGCCCAATGTTAGTTCCATGGTTGGGGATCTGTACCCCGAAGGTGGAGCCCGAAGAGATGCCGGGTTCTCTATCTTCTACATGGGTATAAATTTCGGTGCTATCTTGGGTCCTCTTCTTTGCGGCCTTCTTGGGGAAGGATACAACTGGCACTACGGATTTTCCCTCGCAGGTTTTGGAATGGTTTTGGGGCTGATCTCCTATAAAATTGGTGGTAAATATCTCGGCAACGCCGGTGATTTGAAAACCGGTGAGCCTGAAGAGGTTATCAACAAACGGAGCAGGCGATTCTATAGCGGAATTTCAGTCATTGCTGCGCTTATTCTTGTTTTTCTATTTCTTGTCACCTCCGGGACAATAACTGTAACTCTAACCGCTATGGCCGGCTATCTTGGATATGCTGCCGTAGCAATTACAGTCGGTTTCTTTGGATATATAATATTCTTTGGGGGTCACACTACTGAGGAGAAAAAGCGATTGGGAGTCATTTTTTGGCTCTTTATTCTGGCTGCACTTTTCTGGAGTGGTTTTGAGCAGGCCGGTTCATCCCTGAATCTTTTTGCTGCTGATTTAACCGATCGTTCTTTTGGGCCGAATTCATTTCTATCTAACTGGGGGGCAATTCTGATTACCCTGATACTGGCTGTTCCCACATTCTATGCCTCCTATCGGGTCATTAAGAACGAGAATGTATGGAAAGTTGCAAAAGTTGTTATTGGATTTTCATCTGTTGGTGTACTTCTTTTTATTTTCTGGATGTTCTATAAAATCGGTATTGGCTGGGAAATTCCCGCAAGTACACTACAGCTCATCAATCCACTATTTATAGTGATCTTTGCTCCCATTTTTGGCTTTATGTGGACCTGGCTTGCCGCACGAAATGCCAATCCATCCATCCCGGTAAAATTTGGATTGGGACTTTTAGGCCTCTCCGCCGGATTTTTTGTTCTTTCCTGGGGAGCCGCAAATGCCTCTGCTACCAGTTTGGTCTCACCGGCATGGCTGGTTGTTACCTATTTTCTCCATACTGCTGGTGAATTATGCCTCTCCCCTGTTGGACTGTCTTCTATGACAAAGCTGGCTCCGAAATCACGCGTCAGTCAGATGATGGGAATCTGGTTTGTAGCTGCCGCACTTGGAAATCTTTTCGCAGGGCTGCTGGCTGGTCAACTGGAGACCCTCTCCCCTGATAGCCTCTTCTGGAGTGTAGCATTAATCGTAGGTGGTGGTGGAATTGTGGCCCTTTTAGCAGCACCGCCCATTCGCAAACTGATGGGAGATGTTGAATAAATAAAAAAGGCCTCCCCGCAACAAGGAAGCCTTTTATCTGACATTATAGTTGAGCAAAAAGAACAGACCTTCCGCTATGTTTGGAAGGATGGGTGTGAGGTCTCAAAACTGGCGCAAGTTTGCAACTTGTGCCATTTCAATTCTATACGTTTATTATCATCATTGTACCAATTCAAAATTTTGTAATAATAATCAATCGAGATGAGTCGAAAATACAAAGTCTATCATTCAGAAATACCCCATTTTGTCAGCTTTTCAGTTGTCAATTGGATCGACTTATTTACCAGAAGTGAATACTCCGAGATTGTAATAAATAGCCTATCCTATTGTATCAGTGAAAAAGGTTTAATTTTGAATGCGTGGTGCATTATGACCAACCATATACATCTGATTATCAGATCTGAAACAAATCAGCTTCAAGATATTATTCGGGATATGAAAAAATTCACATCCAAAAAATTAATCCGGAGTATCCGGGAAAATCCCCGGGAAAGTAGAAAAAACTGGTTGTTGTGGATGTTCAAGCGAGAAGGAGATAAGAATTCTAATAACAGTGATTATCAATTTTGGCAGCAACACAATCATCCCATAGAACTTTCAACGAATGAAATGATTAATGACCGTTTGGAATATTTGCATATGAATCCGGTCAAAGCGGGTTTTGTTGAAAAGCCGCAAGATTGGATAAATAGCAGTGCAAGTCAGTATGCAGGACTTTCAGGTGAAATAGAGTTAGAACTTATACAATATTGATTAAACAAATGTTGGCACAAGTTACAAACTTGCGCCAGTAATAATGGTGGTGGTGGAATTGTGGCCCTTTTAGCAGCACCCCCCGTTAAAAAATTAATGGGCGATGTTGAGTAAATTTAAAAAGGCTTCCCCCGCAACAGGAGAAGCCTTTTATCTGACATTATAGTTGAGCAAAAAGAACAGACCTTCCGCTATGTTTGGAAGGATGAGTATGAGGTCACTGTACTTTCCGTCTGTCAGATTTAAAGCTGTAATAGTTGGTTTTGAAGCTAAAACTTTGGCAACAGAATTGTGCCCATTTTGCTTAGCCCATTTCAATGCACTTTCTCCGTTTGCATTAACCAGGTCTTTAGCATCATTTCTCAATAACAAATTAACTACATCATAATGGCCTCGCGCGGCAGCAAGCATAAGAGGAGTTACACCCGTTTCACTCATAATATTTATATCTGCCTGATTGGCAACGAGAGACGTCATCGCATCATAATTGCCATTTAAAGCAGCTACATGGGTGGCTGTCATCTTATCTGAGTTGCCTAAATTGGGATTTGCACCAGCCCTCAAAAGAATATCTACAATCTCATTTCTATCTCTGATAATTGCAATTGTTAACGGAGTGTTATGATTCGCATTCATTTCGTTAACATTTGCACCGAGTTCTATCAGATGATTGACCAATTTCTCATTACCATCACTGATTGCGTAATGAAGAGGAGTATTACCTTTACTATTTTTTGCATTTATATTTACTCCTTCCTGAACGTATTCAGAAATAGAACGTATATCGTTCATTTTCAAGGCCTCAAACAGCCCTCTTTCATTATTCGATTGAGCAAACAGAGTTGAGGTTGCAAATACAAACAAACATGTGAATACAGATATGATTTTTCGTTTTTTCATAGATAGATCTCCGTTTTATTGGGGTTTTTTAGTGAGATTTTGTAGTCGAACAAAATAGATTTTGATCTGTTTTGGGGTACGCCTTGTTTTCAAAAAAGGTTACAAAAAAAATTAAAAAAAGCGGTTTTTTGTAATATTGACGCGAATTCTTCTATTCAGACCACAGGTCACTTCATAAAGTTCTCTTTTTCGTTACCTTGAGATGATGAGCAAAAATGAAAAACGTTAGAACTTATGTTTGATTTAACTTTCGACCATTACACCATCAGAGTTAAAGACCTTGATAGAAGTGCCGATTTTTACAAAAACGTACTTGGCTTTACTGAAATCAAGAATCGCACAGAAAAACCGCATATCCGTTGGTTTTCTATGGGTGAAGGCAGGGAACTGCACATAGCAAGGGGAAATTCAGATATGATAAAAACCCATGTGGGTGTACACATGGCACTGCGTCTCACAAAGTTCGATGATTTCCTCTCACATCTGAAGAAATACAATATCAATCAGCATAACTCGAAGGGTATCAGCGATTGTATTACCACCCGGGCCGACGGCATCCGCCAGGTCTATTTTCAAGATCCCGATGGTTATTGGATTGAAGTGAATGAGGCTGAAATATTATAAATCTACTCCGAAAACTGATTCACTAAATTCATTGCTCTTTTCAGTTCCTAAATTCCCTTTCAGTTTGATATAACTCCTGAGTGTTTTACCTGATAAACTGAGATTGGGCACTTTAGCTTTCACGGCTAAAGGGTCAAAGAACAGAAATCTGACCTGCCTTACATTTGTGGTTCTGTATGGTTTTACTCAACTTGGGCAAATTCTATAAGCTATTAGTCAAGATTTTTTCAATGACACATCAATTTTATCAAAAACCTGCATCCGAACAGAAACGTATTTTATGGACCACAGGCACACTGCTTATTTTTGTAAGCGGAATAGTTGTCGTGATTTCATATCTGACGGGTTTTTTCCTCTTAGGTATTCTCATACCCGTTTTATTACTGATAGCTGCTCCGTTCATAGATCTGCCGATGGGAAGAAAAAATGGCAAATTTATTTATTACTCTCCTTTATTTATCACAGAACCAGAAAAAAATAATAAGATCGTTGTTCACGGCGGAACCCTTTTTGATTATCTGTACACAATCACTCCGGATCTGAAAAGACGTGAACGTACAAAATTTGTTCTCTATGGGTACCTGCTGGGACTGATAAATCTTATTTCAGAATATGAAGAACGGAACCATGACAATCTTCGGATTCGCGGCACATCCTATATCATAAATAAAAAGACAGCCTCACGATTTGGATTTAAACCAGTTCAAAAAGATTTTATCCAGATTCTGATTCTTCTCTTCAACTACATTCCAATTACTCTGTCATACTCCTTTTTAAAGCAGAAACTTCAGTTTCCAAAAATTTCTGACGTGCAAACATTCGAGGGGACATTATCAGAAATAGCGGCACATAAAGAGGAACTGATCCGACTTAAAAACCAATTAAAACCAGACTAAATGAGTCTTTTCAATAATAAATATATCCAGTTCAGCCTCTACCGTGATGCAGACCTGGAGGCGTTTTATGACATTGATCCCAAATACAGGCGGAGCATCATCTTTGCACATATGATGATTCACTTTCTGCCGGTTCTTATCGTGGTTTTGTTCTTTCGGGAATACTGGGGAGATGCTTATACACTCGAGGTATGGAGCATAAGTCTTCTTTTTTATACAGCTATTATTCTTGAAACGAGTGCCTATATGTATCCTAAAACCCGGAAACTATTTAAGCGTTTTTTCCCCTGGTTATTTATACCCTTTGCAATTATTTGTGGTTATGGGGGCTATGTTATCGGTACCAAAGTTTTTATCCCTGAATCCGGATTGCGTCAATTAAGCACTCTTTATATCAGTATAGGCATAGGGTTTGGTGTATTTGTATGGACCTACATGGGAATGTCTCTCATACTGAAAGCATCCAGAGCCATTTATACAAAAAAAGCAGCCATCGAAGCCGATGTTCGATTTGCAACGGAGGTTCAGGAAAGAATTCTTGAGGATGTAGAGATTGAATACAATTCTTCAAATGCCTACGCCACTTCTGTTCCGGCCAATGAGTTGGGTGGAGATTTTTTCGAGCTTTCCCGCCATGGCGATACTCTTTTCGCTTGTATTGGTGATGTATCGGGGCATAGTTTTGGAGCCGGTTTGTTGATGTCCATGACAAAAAGTGCTTTGCAAACCCACCTGGAATACAATCATAATCCGTCGAAGATCATAAAAGCATTAAACGGTATGTTTCTAAAGCAATCAGATCGGGCCATGTACGCTACAATGAGCCTGCTTAAGTTTGATTTATCTTCTCAAAAAGCTGAATTGTGCAACGCCGGTCATCTGCCTGTGCTTCATTTTAAAACAGAAGAAAGCAAATTAGAATACCGACACAAGAAAGGCTTAGGATTGGGGTTGGTTGATAAAGCAGAATATGAAGATCTTCAATTCTCAGTAAAAGAGGGAGATTTGCTGCTTCTATATTCAGATGGCTTAATTGAAACCCGGGATAAAGATTCGGAAATCCGGGACGCTGATTTTTTTGAACAGATTATTTATAGCTCCATTCAAGAACCATTTAAGAGCTCTGAAGAATTATCAAAAAATATTTTTAGTGAGGTCCGTGAAACCGATCATGCGGATAGGTTTGAAGACGATGCCACCCTGATCATTATAGAAGTATAGTTGTTTGGCATATCTGTTTCGGGTTAAGCATATGGGAATCTTTGAAACCGGGCAGCAGAAATTTGAAGCTGTTTATAAGGTAAGGTGTTTAAACAATTAGTAGGTTAACGACATTGCGCATAACCGGAACCGAGGCTTCGGGGGCCGCATTAATGCGTGCGTTAGGTACCTAACCGAAATTTATGAATCGATTACTTTCTCTGGATGTTTGGCGAATTCTGGAAACTCCTGCAGAAGTTGTTTGTCCATGGTAATTAATTCCAGATCGAGATCTTTAGCTAAGCTTACGAACTCACAATCGTAGGAGGAACACATCGATTGGCTGACATGATGCAGAACTTGAACTGAATTTACCTGGAACTGCTGATCTTTCATTTGAAGTTCAGCCTTCTCCATAATCAACAAAGCTTCTGATAAATCGATCAGCTCTTTTCGCAAGTATAGCGTAACAACGTTTCGAAATTCACTTCTCCAAAGGATTGGGGCTACCCACTGCGGATCTTTTTGATAGAGCTCGTCACAAAGTTCTGTTGAATCTGACGGAAGCCAAAAGTGAGCAATAATATTCGTATCAACAACAATCATGGACGCCCTTGATTAATCGCAGATTCAATCTCCTCGGAAGAGAGGCTTCCCTTTGCTTTTTTTCGTAATCGACGTGCTTCTTGTAAAATATCGTCAGTAGAAACTTGTTGAGGGTTAACAGTTTGCTCTAAACAGGCAATGATTTCACTGTTTATACTGCGATGATGAGCCTTAGCCTGCTCACGGACTCGATCGTAAATTTCTTCCGGAATGTTTTTTACGGTAATACTTGGCATAAATATTGGTTTCGTTATGGTTCCTTTACGAAACTAATTAGGGTGGGGGATTATTGCAAGAAAAATGAAGGCACTAACGGTTTGTGGTTTAACCGGCTTGGCCTTATTGGGTGGTAATGTTATTAAACCTATGAATTTCTTTTAGGTAATGAATTTTGAACTGGCAAGCAGCGGCCAAGTCCGAGTTTAAACCGTTATGTGGCAGAGCGATGAATAATGTTTGTTATATCGTATTGCGTTTATACGCTGTTGTGCGTCGTTATTTTTCAATTTCAACGACAATCTTTCCCAAATGCTTGCCCTCACCGAAATATTGAATCAGCTCAGGGATTTTATCAAATCCATAGGGGCCATCCACAACAGGTTTGATTTGTCCCTTTTCCACAAGGTCCGAAATCCGTTCTAACCCTTTATTTGGCTCATGAATGAGTACCTTCAGTTTTTTGCCGGTAAACAGTGATATCAGCGAGCCCAACAAAGATGTTTCGAGCAATCTGTACATCGATCCTCCCATGGTGACATACCTGCCATTTTTTTTGAGGGATCGTGCAACTTTAAATACAGACCTGTTTGATTTTGTATCAAGGATCAGGTCGTATTTTTCTCCGGTATCGGTAAAGTCCGTTTTTTTATAATCCATCACGCTGTCATATCCCAGCGATTTCATCAAATCAAGTTTTTCGGCACTGTCAACGCCGGTTACCGTTACCCCATACGGTTTCAGGATTTGAATGCCCAGGGTTCCGACACCGCCTCCGGCACCATTGATCAGGATATGCTGTCCGGATTTCACCTTTCCCTTCTCCACAAGTCCCTGAAGAGCAAGTGTGCCGGCATGTGGCAGTGCAGCTGCATCATTAAAACTGATATTGGAAGGTTTTTTGGACAACATTTTCTCCGGTACGCAAACGTATTCTGCAAATCCGCCACATCCGCAATCCGACAGATCGCAGTATATCTCATCACCGATGTTAAAGGAACTCACTTTACTGCCCACCGCTTCGATTTTTCCGGAAACGTCTACCCCTGGAATATTTATTCTTGGCTTTTTCAGGCCGAAAAACAGACGAATCACAAATGGTTTGCCCCTGACCAACCCCCAATCCCAATCATTGATGGAAGCTGAGTGAATTCTCACCAGAACTTCATTGTCATTGGGAACCGGCTTTGCAGCTTCCCCAATCTCAAGATCATTCGGCAATCCGTATTCCTTTAATAGTATTGCTTTCATTAGATTATTTTGATTGGACATAATGACGCATAACCCAGTTATATGTACAATAAACATGCGCTTTACAAACCAATATAGAAGTATGGACAAACGACTATTGCGTTTTATTAATGATTGATATGTTCAATTTGGTTTCCGGTATTTCTGCCACATAACGGTATGGCGTTTAACCAGTTTGGCCATTGCCAGCTAACAAAGTGGTTAAAGTCTGGATTTACTGCAACTCTGAAAAACTTCTTTAATGCCAATGAACTGCCAAGTCCGCGTTGAAACGCTTGATAGCGGTAGATGTTACTCATAGTCCGTTGATTTATCGGCTACAATTGTGCTATTCTTTGTCGATGGATATTAAAAGTAAAATCGGAAATAAAATAAGGAAGCTGAGACATCAGCGGAATTTAAGTCAGGAACAGTTTGCAAATCACTGTGGATTAGATAGAACATATATCGCTGGCATTGAACAGGGGAAAAGAAACGTGTCGATTGTTAATCTTGAAAAAATAGCAAAAGCTTTCGAAATATCATTGAGTGAATTATTTAAGGATTTATGAGTACAAAAGTTAAGATATACAATGATGAGATTAAGGATGTAGTAATTGGAGAGGTTCCTGACTTTCCTAAGTACACAACACAAATATTAAACTTAGCAAATCAAAATTCTCAAGGTACCAGGCCCAAAGTAGTGGGACAAATGAGTGATCTTATTCAGGAATTTGATGGCAGAACAATTGATGAATGGGTCGAATGGTATGAGGAGCGACATCCTGATGCAAGGGATAAAGCCAGTGATAAAGTTGAGGATATGGTTGATAAACTCAAAGACGCGATTCAAAAAATTGATCGTGAGATGATTGAAACTTGGGTCAAAGATTTAGTTTTATATAAAACATTCATTGGTCTTCGCTTTCAGGAAGCTATTTTAAAGAAAGTAGCTGACATCAAAGAAATGGATTATCGACTTGCTACCAAAGAGGAAGAAAGTCAGGGAATTGATGGGTATATCGGATACATTCCGGTGAGCATTAAGCCACATACGTACAGATCAAAAGCAAGTCTCGTGGAAGAAATCACCGTTCAGATTATCTACTATGAAAAGAAGAAGGGCGGTATCACGATTGAATTCGATTTTTGACCTATACTTGCGAAAAAAGAGTATGAGAACCCTGATAATCCATTAGAGCTTCCTGAACATAGGTTGCGTTGAAAACGTCATCATCTGCTTTTAGAATATTCTCAACAAACTGAAGCGTTAGATCTTTTTCTTGTCTTGTCATGACAGGAAAATCAAACCATTCATTATAATGCTTAACACTTTCAATGCCTTTTTCTTCAATTCGCTGATTGACGAATTCTTTATGATTGAGAATACGCTTGCGAATAGTGTTATTGATCAATTCCAGATTTGATTCTGATAACAAAGTTTGTTCAATAATTGATGAAAACTCAGATTCCAATTCATATCCAATGCTGTTACGGCCTGATGCAATGGCGGCAAGGGAAGTTGTTCCGGTTCCAATAAACGGATCAAGTATGGTATCTCCTTTAACAGAAAACATGTTGATGAGCCGGTAAGGAATTTCAAATGGGTAAGCACCGCTTCTGTCCCTTGCTCCGTTTTCAGACAGCACCTGAGTAGTTCCTTTTAATTCCCACAAATCTGAAAACCAGTTATTACGCTCTTCCCAAAAGTAGGCACTTTCTCTACGATTCTGTTTTTCTTTTGCTGAAAACTCTCGCTTGTTCCCGTTTCTGAAGACCAAAATAAATTCATGCTCAAGCGTAATATATGCACCGGGCGGATACATACCCGAACCCATAAATTTGTTAGGTGCATTGGTCTGTTTGCGCCAAATGATATTTGGAAGATTAGAAAAACCAAGTTCAACAAATGAAGAAATAATTCTTGCATGATTTGAAAAAAGCTGAAATTTCTTATCGATCGTGCGAGTTGCATCTCCGATATTGATACATGCTACTCCACCATCACACAAAACCCGGGAACACTCTTTCCAGACTTCATCTAAAATTTGGTGCATAAGTTCAAAAGCGTGCTCAGGTTTGCCTGTTTCTAATGTATTGGCAATATCATTGTTTTGAGAAGAAAAACTCTCATCCCACATTTCAATCATAGGATAAGGAGGAGATGTTACAACCAATGAAACAGAATTATCCTCTACTTCTGAAAGGTTATCGGCATTCTTAAAATGAATTCTATGAGTGCTTTTTTCAACCATGCCATAATATATAAATGTTACTTATTGTCTACAACATAAATTTATTAAATAGAGTCCTCAGGGTTTTCGTTGTTCCACGATTCACGAAGGTTACTAACTCGCTCCTCTAATTCTGGAATACGGTTTTCTATATACTGGATTGCTCTCAGAGCATCTTTCTTAGTTGATATTTTGAAATACCCATTACTTGAGCTACCAATTAAAGCCGAGGAATCATTAACTAGTTCTCTTACATATGTCCTAATTGTTTCTTGAGTCCGGCCAGGGTCTACACGAGCTTGTAAACTATCGTAGATTTCGTCTGAGGTAATTTCACCATCTGCATTAGTAATTATCTCTTGTATTTCATTTTTTATTGTTTCTTTATCCATGAGCATTTGAGTTAAATTATTTGCCACTAACATATTCTTGATGAACTTACTTCTATTCGATAAATAACTCAACGATAGTCATTAAGTATCAGATTCAATGATTTTGGACGTATATGTTCAGATATGTAATTCAATCAAAATATTTTCGAACATTTCAATTTTGCCCTTATCTACACATACTGACTCACCAACATCGGGTTTCCATCGGAATCAACAATCAAAAAACTATCGGGTCCGCTTTCCTCTTCGTTCGCTTCGGTATCGAACTCTATTTCTCTCTCTTTTAGTTCTTTTTGCAGGTCGCAAACATCTGTAAAGGAATCCAGTTTTTTGGCGTCTGAATGCCTGCCGGGGTTGAAGGTCAGAATATTTTTTTCAAATATCTTCTGGAACAGTCCAATGATGGTATCTCCGTTTTTTATTGATGAGCCAGTTCTGTTCAATATTTCCGCCAAACTCTTCAAATCCCAGTTTTTTCGCAAAACTCTTTACTGGCGTGAATATCCTCCACGGTCAGGCTGATGGAAAATGCTCCTAACTGCATAAGTTTGTCTCCTTTTTTTGATTTTGTGTCTTTTCAGTCATTCTGACTCAACATTTCTGGATCAGAATGTCCAACCAATCTAATATTTGAAGATCATGCATCAAATTAAGGATGGCCGTTAATTTAAGAGCGGCAGCAAGTGGGGTCATGTGAGTCTGTTAAAAATTTGTATCAAAGGATTTATAAAAATACATTGAAATATTCAATCAGACTTCCAAAACAGAACCAAACACGATCTCTATGAGAAATTTAAATGTTGGTATTGTTGGCCTCGGCTGGGTGGCCGGCGCTCACATCGAAACGTTCAAGAATGTTACAGGAGCAAATGTCACGGCCGTTTGTTCGCGAAGAAACCTGGATGAAAACCAACTGGAAAAGCAGTATGGAATACCTTTAAAGGTATACAATAATTTTGATGATATGATCGGGGATCCTTCGCTTGACATTATTGACATTTGTACGGAACACCCGCTACACCCCGAACAGGCCATTGCGGCGGCGAGGGCAGGTAAGCACCTGATTATCGAAAAGCCGATTGCCTTAAACTATGAAGATGCAAAATCGGTCGGTGAAGCCATTCGTGAAGCCGGCGTTCAGGCGTGTGTATGCTTTGAAGTCAGGTTCAGTGGCCAGGGAATGGCAATTCGTTCCATGATTGATGAAGGCTTGTTGGGCGATCTCCATTATGGCGAAGTGGATTATTATCACGGTATTGGTCCCTGGTACAATCAGTACAAATGGAATATCAAAAAGGAAGAAGGCGGAAGCAGTCTGCTCACCGCCGGATGCCATGCACTCGACCTCTTGCTCTGGTACATGGACGGTGACGTTGAAGAAGTAACAAGTTATAGCAATCAATCCAAAAGCCCGCATTTTACACCATATGAGTATGACACGACATCTGTAACACTGCTGAAGTTTAAAAACGGCCGAATTGGCAAGGTTGCATCAGTAATTGATGCTCTACAACCGTATTATTTCCATATTCACCTGACCGGGAGTGAAGGGAGCGTGCTTGACGATCAGTTTTACAGTTCAAAGCTCAAGGGAACGACTAAAGACCGCTGGAGCCGGATAGCCACGCCGCTGATCGATTCTGGTGATGTGGATGACCATCCCTATCAACCACAATTCCAGGAATTTGTTGAAAGCATCAAAAGGAATGAACCAATGAAACTGACGGACTTCGAAACGGCCTTTTATACTCATAAAGTTGCATACGCAGCGGATTTATCGGCCGAAACCGGACGCCCCGTAAAACTTTCCGATTTGGATTCATAGAAATACCGGGTAACTCTCAAAAACAGGTGTATGTCTAAAAAAAGTACAAATAACAACTCTATACTGGCCATCGTAGCACACCCCGATGATGCCGAATTTTTATGCGCGGGTACATTATCACTGCTATATCAAAAGGGGTGGCAGGTTCACATGGCCACAATGACTGCAGGCGATTGTGGGTCGCGGAAACTACCACCCGAAGAAATCAGTCGCATCCGAAAGGCCGAAGCCCGCAAAGCTGCCGATATTATTGATGCAGGATACCAATGTTTGGGAAGCAAGGATCTGTTCATTATGTATGATCGGCCGACTTTGTTAAACGTTATCAAACAGATCCGCCGGGTAAAACCTGCAATTGTTCTGACCATGAGTCCGTCATGTTATATGGTGGATCATGAAACAACAAGTAAACTTGTTCAATCTGCCTGTTTCGCTGCCGGGGTGGTGAATATCAACACGGATCCCGTTTCGCCTTATTTCCATGTTCCGCATCTATATTATATGGATCCGATGGAAGGCAAAGATAAATTCGGAACCTCCATAAAACCGGGTTTTGTCGTGGATATCACACCGGTCATTGATATCAAGGAAAAGATGCTGGCGTGTCACGCAAGCCAGCGGACATGGCTGCAGGAGCACCACGGGATGGATGAGTATATGGAAACTATGAAACAGTTATCAACTGAGCGGGGGAACCTGGGGGATGTGAGGTACGGGGAGGGTTTCAGGCAGCATCTTGGCCACGGCTATCCGCAGGACAATCTTCTTCAAAAAGTGCTGGGAAATGCCGTAAAATCAGTCAAACAAAAATCATAAAATAACAAGATAAAATGGCACGAAAACAGAGTATACTGGCACCGGGTTGGTGGGATTTTACAACATTGGATGATGAACTTCTCAACGATGCAGCGCGTCTGACAGAAAAAGACCTTCTCCAACTCAGCCGGGAGGGATTCAAAGTTGTATTTTATGAAACGCTCGAGGAGTTTTACCTGGCGGAAGCCCTGGAATATATCAATGCCTGGAAACAGTCTTCAGACAGTGTGCCGGCAGGCATTTGCGGGCCGATCGGGCCAACAGAGCAATTACCGCTTGTTGCCAGGCTGGTCAATGACCTTCAGGTCAACCTGGAAAATGCACACTTCTGGGGAATGGACGAGTGGGTGGTAGATGGCAAAGATGTGGATGAAAATCATCCACTCTCGTTCAAAAAAGCCGATTTGGAACTCTGTTTTAACCGGATAGATCCATCGTTGAAGATGCCTGAAACCAATCTGCATTTTCCAAAATCCGACACTCGCGAATTTACAGAAAGCTGGGATGGTGTCCGTTGTGTTGTTATGCAGGGCGGACAGGGAGAGATTAAGCACTGGGCGTTTAACGACCCGGTTAAAAGAGAAGGCAAATACAAAGATGTGCCACCCACACCTGAGGAATACCGGAAGTTGGGTACACGTGTTGTGGATCTTCATCCCTCCACTATCACACAAAATGCCCGAACCTCCGGCGGCGGAGTGGTAACCGGTGTACCCACGACGGCCGTTACGGTAGGCCCGGTTGAAACCTGGAAAGCGGAGAAAGTATCCATCTGGCACGGAGGGATGCACGATAACCCGTTTGGAATGCGGCTCACCACACTTATGATCAGCAAGAAAATTGCTGACAGTTCCGTGCCCATGTCTCTTTTAAGTGATCACCCGAATGTGCAATTCAATTTTTATCGGCCGGCAATTAAAAGCTGCGATGTTGAAATGCATTGAGAAGAAAGAACGGTTATTCGCGTGCCTTAAACTGATTGTTATTAGCAGCTCTAAGAACTGCCAGCACCCTTAACGGTTTCATCTTCTGCTAAGTGCTTTCTGCATTCGATGTGCGTAAAATGAACAACCTATGTATGGGCAGAGCCCACGAGGTATCAACTTATAACCAAATTTTTCCATTCTATGCACTTATTGTGAAGTGTTCCCTTCGAAGAGGGCAATGGGGGGATGAACACTTATGCCTCAGAACCAAGGTCTGGACAACACAAAACTTAGAACTTTTGTCTTTTCTGACCAAGAGGGTCGGGGAATTAAACCACTTAGGATTAACTCTGTCAGGACTTGCGGGTGTCTGATAGATTGATTTTTATAGATCGCCTATCTCCAACAATTTTCCCTTCATTACAACATGCGTCCGGGATCTCATATTAGAAATATCTTTTGATGGATCTTCGTCAAGAATAACGATGTTGGCAAATTTTCCGGCTTCAAGGGTTCCAAAGTCTTCAAATCGCTGCATCGCTTTGGCTCCATTTTGCGTGGCCATCACGATAATATCGTTTGCAGGAATTCCTGCTTCTTGCATCGCTTCCATCTCATCAAAAATGGAGATCCCGTGAAGTGTTCCCGGATTCCCGGCATCGGTGCCAACCACAATGGGGATGTCCGCTTCATAAACAGTCATTAAATTTTTTACATCTGTTTGATTCACCCTGTGTAGCTGGCGATCGAACTTTTCGAGATTTTCCATAAAAGCCGGGCTGAATCGCGCATGGTCTTTAAATTGAGAAGCTGTTTCTATTAACCGCCTTGTTTTTTGATCTACACAACCCTTAGGATCATCAATCTCCAACGGCTCAATCCCGGCCGCCGCCTGGTAAGCCATTCGGTAGCCACTGCTGACGATAAGAGTAGGATTGTAAAAGGTTTCATGCAGTTTTGCGAGTTCGATAAACTCATCATCTATTTCCGTGTCACTCACACTATGGACCAACAACTTTGTACCATTTCGAAGTGCGGCCTTTGCCTGATTGAGTGAAGTGGCATGGGCAATCATCTGGTTATCCTGGCGCCTGATTTCATCCGCAGTAGCCTCTACCCTTTCCATATATTGTTCATTATCCGCAGCCAATTGCCAGAATTTTATTCCTGTAGAACCCAAAGCACTTAAATACTGTACGGTTTTAATCCCAACTTCAGCACTGCTTAAATTCACAAGCACCTTATCAGATGGCAAATCAAATGGAGCATTCAGTGCGGGTGTAATCAACGGACCGGCGGCAGCGACATGGGGTGCGCTGGGATTTTCCTCCGCTTGCTCCTGAAAATCGATGGACCATGAGAAACCGCCAACATCATACACTCCCGTTATACCCGAACAGAGATAAGCATCATAATACCGCTGCGGATTCAGTTTTTGATAGGCTGCAACCTCAGCAAACGGGTAGGTACCAGTAATATCCAGTGCATCCGGGCGGCTGTCGAAAAATCCGGTTTGGAAGAAGTGAACATGAGCATCAATAAGGCCGGGAGTGATAAATTTACCGCTCAAATCTATCATGTTACTATCATCGGGAATATCACAATCGGATAAGGTACCAACGCAGTCAATTCTATCTCCCTCAATTACAATAATACTGTTTTCGATTGGATCGGAGCCACTGCCATCAAAGAGGGTCGCACCCCGATAAACAGTTATTTCAGCTTCGTTCTGGGCTGATACACTACAAGTAAAAATGAATCCAAACAGTGGGACAAGAAAACATAAGCGAAGAATCGTTTCAGATCTGATCATACAAAGATATTTTAGTGAAATTCTAAATGAATTATAGGCAATTATTTATAGAATCAAAGTTGAATCAGCTTCTGATTATCTTACCAGAAGGCTTTGCAAAACTCTGACCGTCATCCTGAACTTGATTCAGGATCTCCAGATACTGGCAATAAAGACGAATGGAGAATCTGAATCGAGTTCAGATTGACCAATAACCACGGTTTTGCAAAGCCCTCTTACCAGTTAGATTTTTTATATTGAAGAAAATATGGTTTTACTCAAGTCCCGAATCAAAAAACTATTCGATTTTTACCTGAACAGCAGTATTCATGTAGCACTGGCAGTCACTTCCTTTACCGCTATTACAATGTTCAACCTGAGGCTTCCATTGGATGCAGATCTGTTATATTTTGTCCTTTTTAGTACCATTATTGGCTACAATATCACTAAATATACGGGGAGTCACGAATCGCATGAAGCAGGAACGGCTCCATCAATAAACATCCTGTTTTTCTCTCTAATCTGCCTGTTCCCTCTTCTCTATTTTTTCACCACACAGCCGTGGCCCGTTATTTTTATTTCAGGTTTGATGGGGCTGATCACCATATCATACAGCTGGCCTTTTTTGTGGAGAAGATCGAATCTAAGAGAAATTACAGGATTAAAAATTTTTGTAATTGCTTTCGTCTGGTCGATGGTTACCGTGATTCTGCCGGTTCTCTCTGATGGAAGCCATATCGACAGAAACCTCATTATAGAGTTCATTCAGCGTTTTATCTTTGTACTTGTACTCACTCTCCCCTTTGACATTCGTGACGTCCAATTTGACACGTATCAACTTGGAACCATTCCTCAAATCATCGGGATTAAACGAACCCGGGTCATGGGTGTAATATTAATTTGCCTTGTCGTTTTAGCTGAATTTTTAAAAACACCATTACTACTCGATCAAGCCTTTATTTTAGCCGGAATTTCAGTGCTAACTGCTTTCTTTTTGATGCGATCTGTAGTAAAACAAACGCAGTACTATGCGTCTTTTTGGGTAGAAAGCATCCCGATTATCTGGTGTGGGATATTGATTCTTTTATAAGGATGAGTGAGACATAGGGATGAGTGAGACATGGTATGTCTCTGGGATGAATAATGTATATCAGACTAAATAACTTTATCCCTTATTTTCTTCTTAGGTGGCTTTCTCAGACATACCATGTCTTTTGTAGCTTCTTTTTTTGAAATCTCACTGAACTGTAATCACAGAAACCTGAGCTGGCGCGTTATATCGAACCGGGGAAAGTGTAAAACCAAGTCCGCTGTTTACATTCAGAAGCATATCTCCAAGCAACCAATGGCCTTTCACATATGGGGTTTCGGACCGAACAGCTGTAAATGGATAGAAAAAAACGGGAATTCGAAGTTGTCCCCCATGCGTATGTCCTGACAGTAAAAGATCCGTCCTGCTATTTTTAGAAAACTCAATTAATCGGTCAGACGCCTGGTGACTTGATACAATTTTAATTCCACTGTTCGGCGTTTCATTTATCAATTTTTTAAGTTCATTTCTTTCAAGATTGTAACTGTAAATTTCAGTGACACCTGCGATGTTTATCGGAATACCCTCGTGATTAAGCTGAATCGATTCATTTTCTAACACGTGTATTCCACGAGATTCAAGCGCCTCCACAATATGATCCGGCCCGGCCCAGTAATCATGATCGCCAATAACAGCATAGACTCCATAGGTAGAATTTATTTTCTGAAGCGCATCAGCCCCCTCCTGAACATGACCAATTCCTTCTGTAATCAGATCTCCTGTAAAAATTACCAAGTCAGGGGCTGCCTCATTTACCAACTGAATATATCGATCCATTTTTTCTGCCGTTGTAAAGACATCTGCATGGAGGTCTGTGATATGTACAACCTTTAAAGGTGTCTGAAGCAGATTATTGCTATCCCCGGAAATTTCATAGGTGATGTTTTCAACGACCATTCTGTTCGTATCCCAAACCATTTTTGCTGCCGTAAACACTAATGTAAAAACTGCCAATGTCAAAAACGCCTGCGCAAATCGTAATCTTAGATAATCAGTGCCTGCACTCGAGAATTTTGTAAATACAGGGAGTAAAATATCATGGAGAATTAACCAATTTAACATCACGCCGGAAAAAACGAATCCAAACCAGAACAGGTAGATCATAAATTGGGGGTAATTATCAACCGAGAATGTACTCTGAAAATAGAATTGAATAAGACCGGTAACCGGGAAAGCAACAAACAGAATAACCAAAAGAATAAATATCGACTTAAATATCCACAAGGATTCAATCTCTACGACCGATAAACTCCGGAAATATCGAAATCCAAAATATGTAAGGAACAAAATTAAGAGGATGCTGGCGTACAGCACCATTCGCAATGGCCAGGGCATTTATCTGTAGATTTTAAATCAATTATTAATCAGTGATCAAAATATCACTCTTTAGATAAAATAGAAGATCGGATGTTAGTTTTTCTGAAATTTTACATGCTTTTATTTCCCTTTTAAAGGTACCCAAGTATTTAGTATTTTTTAGGTTCAATAAAGAAACTAAAAATTAAAGAATACGATCAATTTAACTGGATGTCAGAAGATTTAATTACGCTCACCTTTCCAGACGGTGCTGAAAAAGAATATCCCAAAGGAACCACCGGTTACGAAGTTGCAGAAAGTATTTCTAAAGGTCTCGCCCGCAATGCTTTAAGTATTACACTTGGAGATGAAATAATGGACCTGGATCAACCCATTGAACGGGACGATACCATCAATATTAATACCTGGGATACGGAGGATGGTCAATATACATTCTGGCATTCATCCGCGCACTTGCTGGCGGAAGCGATCCAGGAGCTCTACCCGAATGCAAAATTCGGAATAGGCCCGCCGATAGAAGATGGATTTTATTACGATATCGATTTTGGCGAGGAATCATTTGGACAGGATCAGCTTGAGGAAGTTGAAAATAAAATGATTGAGCTGGCCCGAAAGAGATCAGACTTTGAGAAACGCAATGTATCCAAAGAAGATGCTCTTACTTTCTACAAGAAGAAAGGAAATGAGTATAAGATTGATCTGATTGAAGATCTTGAGGATGGCAATATTACATTCTATCAGCAGGGAGATTTTGTAGATCTCTGCCGCGGGCCGCATCTGCCGGACACCTCCCCTATCAAGGCGGTTAAACTGACCAAGCTGGCAGGTGCATATTGGCGGGGTGATTCCGACAGTGAGCAGCTGACCCGCATCTATGGAATCACATTTCCAAAACAAAAATTGCTGGATCAATACCTCGAACGAATTGAGGAAGCCAGGAAACGGGATCACAAAAAACTGGGCAAAGAACTTGGCATCTATATGATGGACAATTTGGTTGGGTCCGGCCTCCCACTTTGGCTGCCCAATGGAACCTTGTTGCGAAGAACCCTTGAAGCATTTTTAAGAGATGAACAGAAAAAGCGCGGTTACCAGGAAGTAATTACACCGCATATTGCCAATGTTGATCTGTACCGGAAATCGGGACACTATCCCTATTATCAAGACTCCCAGTTCAACCCGATGGAGGTGGACAATGATGAGTATATGCTCAAACCGATGAACTGTCCGCACCACCATCGTATCTATTCAAATGAATTGAGAAGTTACCGGGATCTGCCGGTTCGGCTGGCAGAATTTGGTACGGTGTATCGCTATGAGCAGTCCGGCGAATTGAATGGTCTTTCACGTGTCAGAGGATTTACCCAGGATGACGCCCATATCTATTGCATGCACGAACAGCTGAAGGATGAAATTAAACATGTTATTGAGCTGACTCAATTTGTATTTAACACATTTGGAATGCCCGTTGATATCCGACTCTCCTACCGGGATGATAACGATGAAAAATATGGTGGCAATACTGAATATTGGGAACGTGCTCAAAAAGAGATTAAAGAGGTTGCCGATGAAATGGAACTGGATTATAAAATTGCGGAAGGCGAAGCCAGTTTTTATGGCCCCAAGATCGATTTTATTATTCGGGATGCCATCGGCAGGAAATGGCAGCTCGGAACTGTTCAGGTTGATTATGTGATGCCTGAGCGTTTTGACCTGACGTATGTAGGTTCCGATAATGAGAAACACAGACCGGTAATTATTCATCGGGCACCGTTCGGATCCATGGAACGATTTGTAAGTATATTAATTGAGCACTTTGCCGGAGACTTCCCGCTTTGGCTGGCTCCTAAACAGGTTGAAATTCTACCGATATCAGATGATTACCTGGATTATGCGAATCATTGTGCTCAAAAATTCAAAGATCTTGGACTTAGAGTTCATGTCGATTCACGAGCTGAAAAAGTTGGGTCTAAAATCCGGGATGCCGAAACCAGTAAAATTCCTTATATGGTGATTGTTGGTTCACAAGAAGAGGATGATAAAACTGTTTCGGTGCGACGGCATAAAATGGGTGATATTGGAACGTTTCCTTTGAATGATTTTTTAAATACTGTAGAGGAAGAAGTTGAGGAAAAAAAACTGCCTCCAACACAAGAATCAGATTAATTTGAATATTATTTTTTGAATTTATTTACGATTTTTGAGTATAATCAATAGTTTAATTTTAAATATTAATAAAACGACGAGGTAACTTATCGCAAGAAGACGACCCACAAGAAGAAGGCGGAATGACGACCGGCCGAATATTAATGACGAAATTCGTTCGTCAAAAGTACGGTTAATCCGTCCAGATGAAGAACATGAAGTTGTATCGATTGATCGTGCATTAGAGGTCGCTGCATCATATGATTTGGATTTGGTAGAGGTTGCTCCAAACGCTAAACCACCGGTTTGCAAAGTCATTGATTTTGGCAAATTTATGTACGAGAAGAAAAAGAAAGAGAAAGAAGCGAAAAAGAAGCAGCACACCATTCAGGTGAAAGAGCTTCGGTTTCGACCCACTACGGACGATCACGACCTGGAATTTAAAACACGCCATGCCAGAGAGTTTTTAGAAGGTGGCGATAAGGTTAAAGCTACGGTACAGTTCAGGGGACGAGATATGCTTTATACTGAGCAGGGAGAAGAATTATTAGAAAACCTTGCAGAAGAACTTGATGATGTTGGAAAAATTGAATCTAAGCCTACAATGGAGGGACGGCGGATGATTATGATTATCGCCCCTGATAAGAGTTAAGGCTTAAATTTCTTCTTAAAATTTCAAGCGAAAGATTTCTGATACACTACCAGATGTCTTTCGCTTTTTTAATTTTATAGAATCAGCCGATGATAAATATTCTTTATGAGGAGTTCTTTAGGAAAACTATTGACCTGACAACCGGATGAATTTTTTTAGATAAACCGGCTTTTTTAAAATAACAAAGGTTCTTATCTTATAAGTCTGTTAATTTTTCAGAAAAAACGGATGTTATGCCAAAAATGAAAACAAACAGTGGTGCGAAGAAGCGTTTTAAAAAAACCGGAAGCGGTAAAATTAAGCGCAAAAAAGCATTTAAAAGCCACATTCTTACAAAAAAATCTAGCAAAAGGAAGAACAAACTTGGAAAAAGCACATTGGTTCACAAAGCCGATAAAAAATCCATCGAAAAATTGATTCCTTATAGCTAACACGAAAATCAATAATAACCTTTAAAACGTAACTACAAATGCCACGATCACGAAATCTGGTGGCTTCCCGTCGCCGTCGCCGAAAAATTTTAAAACAGGCGAAAGGTTACTGGGGCAGAAGAAAAAACGTTTATACCGTTGCTAAAAACGCGGTTGAAAAAGGCCTGCAATATCAATATCGAGACCGAAAGGTTCGAAAACGATCATTCCGGCGTCTTTGGATTACACGTATTAACGCTGCTGCCCGATTGAACGGAACCACCTATGCCAAGCTAATTCATGGCTTAAAAGAAAACGACATCAATCTCAATCGGAAAATGCTTGCAGATATTGCAGTACGAGATCCGGACACATTTTCTGAAATTGTAAAAGAGGCCGGACAGTAAGCCTCTGATGCTATTCAAACCGGCAGATTCCTCTGGATTTGCCGGTTTTTTTTTGCTCATTAAAAAATCCCCCTTTGAAGGGGGAAAGTGAAATGAGCGTTTAGCGAATAAACTCGGGGGATGTTCATGGCACGCGATATGGGAACACCCCTCCCCAGATAAATCTGGGACTCCCCTCAAGGGGAGAATTTCAGAACGAACCTTCAATAAAATTGAGATTTATCATCTCCATAATTAAAGCTTGTTGATTCTGCCCTCTTCAAAGGGGGAACTTCAAAAAATTAGTTTCAAAATCCCTTATCTTCTGGTAGAAGTAGCTAACTACGAAAGTTTACATTATTCATGCTTGATAAAATTAATGATATAAAAAAAGCCATTCAGAGTTTTACCATAAAAAATGAGGATGATCTGGAAGCATTTCGGCTCGAATTTCTTTCCAGGAACGGAAAGATTCAGTCTATGTTTGGCCTCATGAAAGATGTGCCCAACGAAGAGAAGGCCGAAGTGGGTAAATTGATGAATGAAGTAAAGAACCTGGCTCATCAAACCTTTGAAGATGCAAAAGTTAACCTGCAAAAAAGTGAAGAGAAAGAGTTTGGTGCCCTTGACGATATCACACTTCCCGTTGAACCAACATATACCGGTTCACTTCATCCGCTAACTCGCGCCCTGAATGAGATTAAACAGATTTTTCTGCGACTTGGATTTAATATTGCAGATGGGCCTGAACTGGAGGACGATTTCCACAATTTTACAGCTCTAAATTTTCCACCCGATCATCCTGCCAGAGATATGCAGGATACGTTTTTCGTGCGGAAATCAGATGATGAGCAAGATTTGGTTCTGAGAACGCACACATCGCCGGTTCAAATTCGGTTGATGAAAGAGAAAGAGCCACCGGTTCGATCCATCATGCCGGGACGGGTTTATCGGAATGAGGCGGTCACAGCTAAATCGTATTTTCAATTTAACCAGGTTGAGGGACTCTATGTAAATGAACGGGTTACGATGGGTGAATTGATTGAAACCCTCGTTATGTTTGCTCGCCTGATGTACGGCAGTGATGTGAAATATCGCGTACGTCCCTCCTATTTTCCATTCACAGAACCCAGCATCGAAATGGATGTTTGGTGGGAAAGCGAAAAAGGCGGACAATGGCTGGAGATTCTCGGTGCCGGCATGGTTGATCCCAATGTCTTCAAATCGGTAGATGTTGACCCGGAAAAATATACAGGTTTCGCTTTTGGAATGGGCGTTGACCGCATAGCCATGCTGCGCTATGGCATTGAAGACATCCGACTTCTCTACGATAACGATATTCGATTCTTACAACAATTTAAATCATAAACAGTGAATTCGGTGATTGTTCATTGAACTCAGACTGTTGATGATTCATCACCGATCTTTCTTGATTCATTATGAAAATTTCTTACAACTGGCTGAAACAATATCTTGATTTTGATCTGACCCCTGAAGAAACCGATGAAAAGCTGACTCTGCTCGGCCTCGAAGTTGAAGAGACCGAAACGATCGGTTCTGACTTTGAAAATTTTGTCGTTGGTCATGTAAAAAATGTCCGACCGCATCCGAACGCGGATAAACTGGTTCTCTGTGACACTGACACCGGGGATGAAACCGTTCAAATAGCATGTGGAGCGCCCAATGTAGCGGCCGATCAAAAAGTACCGGTTGCCAAAGTTGGCGCCACCATTCCGGTCCCGATGAAAGACGGATCCTACCTCACCATTAAAAAAGCAAAACTTCGCGGCGAGACATCCAATGGAATGATCTGCTCCGAAGCCGAGCTTGGCTTGAGTGATGATCACTCCGGTATTATGGTGATGGATGATAACCTGGAAACCGGAACACCTCTCCGGGAAGCTCTTGGCCTTGAAAAAGATTCAGTATTTGAAGTTGCTCTCACGCCCAACCGGCCGGATGCTTCCTGCCATATAGGTGTAGCCAGGGATTTGTCTGCTGTTACAGACGGAGAGCTCAAAAATCCATATTCCGTCATTGAGGAGAAAGAGAGTGGTCAAAACGACGAAATCTCCATTTCGATTGAAGATGAGGAGAAATGTCATCGATATGTAGGGATTGTGGTCGATAATGTGAAGGTGCAAGAATCGCCGAACTGGTTAAAAACCCGTTTGAAAGCGATTGGTTTGCGTCCTATCAATAACATTGTGGATGTCACTAATTTCATCAATCATGAGATCAGTCAACCCCTTCATGCATTTGATTATGACCTGATTGGGGATCAAAAAATTGTAGTTAAAAGTTTCGATGATGATAAAAAATTTACCACACTGGACAGTATTGAACGAACTGTTCCGGCTGGATCACTTTTTATTTGTGATGGAAACGGTCCTGTTGCCATCGCCGGAGTGATGGGCGGTGAAAACAGCGAAGTAACTGAAGGCACAAGCAAAATATTAATTGAGAGCGCCTATTTTAATCCGTCCTCTATACGGAAAACATCCAAAAGTCTTGCACTGCAAACGGACAGTTCTTACCGGTTTGAACGGGGCATAGACCCGACAATTCAGCAAAAAGCGGCCTGGAGAGCTGCAAATCTGATTGCCGAATTGACGGGCGGAACCATCAACAAAAAAGTAGTGGATATTCATCCGGTCAAGACCAAACCCATTAAAGTTTCGCTGCGGGTATCGAGAGTTAATCACCTGTTGGGAACTGACCTGGATAAGAGATCTGTCATTAATATTCTTTCTAAACTCGATTTTGATGTTTCTGAAACTGATAATGATACTCTTACATGTATCATCCCAACTTTTCGTCCGGATATAACCCGGGAAGTGGATCTGATTGAAGAGGTAGGCCGTGTTTTTGATTACAACAATATACCGAGACCGGATTCCTCACCATTTATTTCTCCGGAGCCACTCACTGATCAGGAAGAGTTCCAGGAGCGAATACGGAATTTGGTGAAATCACTTCGTTACAAAGAGATCAGTACAAATTCACTGCTCTCAAAAAAAGAGGCGGATCTTCTGGCTGATGAAGACCTTCAAATTCACTCGCTGAATCCTGTATCCCAAGAGAATACAACGCTTAGGACACACCTCTCAGGTGGATTTCTGAAAGCTGTGCAGTACAATCTCAATCGAAATGCTACCCAACTTCGATTTTTTGAAATTGGTCACGTCTTCAGGAATAGTGATGAAGGAACCTGGATTGACGGCGTGGAAGAGCACGTGCATCTTTATATGGGGCTTTGCGGTCAGTCTAAAAAGAATGACTGGCAGGGCGATGAAAATGCATTCTCTATTTTTAATCTGAAAGCAGATCTCGAAACAATATTCGATAACCTTGGTATTTCTGATTCAATCGTTTCGGAGGCTGACGGAAACAACACAATCGAATACAGGTATTCAAACCAAGAGGTATCAACTTTAAAACGAATTGATTCTGAATTGTTGAAAGGCTTTGATATTGAAACAGATGTGTATGGAGCTGAAATAGATCTGACACTGCTTCTGCAAAATAATATTGGGAAGAAAGAATTAACCTATCAACCGATTGTGAAATTTCCCACATTCGAATTTGATGTCGCCTTTACGGTTGAAAAGAGTGTTCGTGCGGGAGATCTCACGAAAGAGATTAAAGAAACGGCCGGTGAAATTCTCCAATCTGTTTCTGTATTCGATGTATATGAGGGAGAAAATCTTGGCGAAGACAAAAAAAGTATTGCTTTTCGGCTTACTTTTTTGGATTCTACCAAAACACTGAACATCAAGGACGTAGAGCCCGTTGTTCAAAAAATTGTTAAAAAACTCGAAAAATCCGTCGGAGCTAAACTCCGATCTTAATTCCACTAAATCCATGGCTGTGAATGAGATCCAAAAAGAGACATTCCAAAAGTTACTGGATCAGATACGTACGCGGGTTCAGCATCTCAAAAAAAAGAATAAAGAGTTGAATCGCGAGAATATGAAGCTGAAGTCGAAACTGAACGAGCTTCAAAAAGACCAGGCGGATATTTTTTCGAATATCAGCGAATCGGAACGAATTGCCATGCGGCACCAGGTGTCCGGTTTAATTGAAAAGATTGATAAATACCTGGAGGATTGAGATGGAATCAATTAAGGTAACCATACTTGGCAAACAGATTCCACTCAAAGTTGAAGAATCGGAAGTTGAAAATACACGGCGAATAGCAGCCTACGTGGATGAAAAATTCAAGCTTTTTCGGAATCAGTTCTCCAATCAACCCGACTCTACCATTATGATTCTTGCCTGTCTTAGCATCACTGAAGAGTTGTTTGAATTGAGAACGGAGCTCAATCAAACTGATGAAAAAGAGAGCGAGTTGATGGATCAAATCAACGAAGAAATTTCTAAACTGATCAATGATATTTCTTAACTTCAGAAGTTGACTGAACGGTTTTACATCTTTCCCTGTTTATTTTACTTACGTAATTAAAGAATATGTATCACGGCGAACGATTTAACAGTTACACACACCTCATTGGTAGTATTGCCTCTGCTATTGGTTTGGGTGTATTGATCTATATTGCTGCTCAAAAGGGCGGCTTTTGGCGTATTACCAGTTTTACTATCTATGGTTTAAGTCTGCTGTCACTTTACACCTGCTCTACTCTCTACCACAGTTTTCGCGGCAAATGGAAAACGATCTTTCGCAAGCTCGATCATATCTCCATCTACCTTTTGATTGCCGGTACTTACACTCCATTCACTCTAATTACCCTTCGCGGGGATATCGGCTGGCTTCTCTTTGGAATCGTGTGGGGACTTGCTGCAATTGGAATTATTATCGATCTGCTTCATAAATCAGGCAGCCGTATTCTTCAGGTTGCTATCTATCTGGGCATGGGCTGGATCGCCTTTTTCCTTATGGATACGCTTATTAACCGAATATCTGTTGATGGCGTGAACTGGCTGATGGCCGGCGGGCTTTTCTATACGACCGGTGTGATCTTCTTTGCACTGAGTGATAAACACAGGCTGGCCCACGGAATTTGGCACCTATTTGTACTGGCCGGAAGCTTAAGCCATTTTGTGACGATTGTGCTTTTTGTTTAACCAAAAGCAGATCGGCTTGCCTGAGCCTATTATCTCTTTCGCCTGCCGATTGGATTTTTCGGCTGGCGAATCATTGAGCCCTGCCGCAGTCATCAGATGATTGTTCCCGGCAAATTTTCCATTCTCAACTCGTACAAACATCGGATGACTCGTTTTCTCTTTGAATAACAGTTGCGGCTTCTGAACGTTTTATGGTATATTCGGATATACATTTATACATCCATGAGTAAGCAAAGGAAAAAAACAACATCCGCTCCTAAACCGAAAATTCACAAAAAAAGTGAATTTAAACTCGGTACAGATCCCGAAACCGGAATGCCCGTTTTACTTGGCCCTCCATTTACAAAAGCGGATATTGATAAAGCTTACCCTGATGATCCGGATGATCGAATGACAAAAGTGGTCAGATCCTCTGTTGGTCTATGAAAAAAATCTGTTTTGATACAAGTTCTCTCCTGGCTCTTTATGTTCTTGAACATCCTAATCATTCGGCTTGTGCAGACTATTATTTAGACAATATAGACACCTCTGAATTTTTTATGGCCACTCATTCAATTGCAGAGATGTTCAGACATTTGACCAGTAACAGAGCTTACTTTACATATTCTCCTGAAATAGCCAGTCAACTTATTCAAAAGATTGTACCTAAATATTTTACACCGGTTTCATTACATGATTCGGACTACCTTTCCGTGATTACACAAATGAAAGAATTCTCGCTTCACGGCGCAATTATTTATGACGCATTAATTTATGACGCATTAATCGCCAAAGCAGCTGAAAAGACTGGGTGTGACATATTGGTTACGTACAATATTTCAGACTTTCATCGTGTCTGGCCGATTACATCTGCTGATCTTGTTGAGCCGTAGATTTTAATAAATACCTCCACCCAACTCATCAGATGATTGTACCCGGCAAATTTTCCATTCTCAGCTCATCCACTCATCGGATGACTAACCTTCTGCTACCCATTCGGCTGGCGAGTTTCCCCGCTCGAATTCACTAATTCGGCAGAGGCTGTCCAAAAAGGATGTAAGAAATATCAATATTTTCATTTTTGTCATACCGGACCCCGATCCGGTATCTCCACACTGATTAACAATTGGAGATTCTGAATCAAGTTCAGAATGACATCCTTTTTGGACAACCCCTGCCGATGTAGGGTACCAGATTTTTCTTTCACTCTCTCCCTAAAAAATCAGTACTTTCCACCTTGTTAATTTTTGATATCAACCCATGTTATGTCTGATACGATAAGAGTTTTTTTTATTGCTGATATTGTCGGTGAATCGGGGCTGGCTCTGCTCGAAACCATTTTCCCGTCATTGCGAGACAAATACAATCCGGATTTCATCATTGCCAACGCCGAAAATTCGCATGAAGGCCGGGGACTGAACCGGCATATCGTTCAGCGTTTATATGATATAGAAGTAGATGCCATCACAGGCGGAAACCACTCGTTCGACAAGTGGAAGATCTTTTCCTACATGAAGACAGACGATCACCTTCTTCGACCACTGAACTTCCCAAAAGGAAATGCAGGATATGGATACGGCATTTACGATATCGGTAAAACCGGTTTAAAGTTGGGCGTTTTAAATCTCCAGGGTCGAACGTTTATGGCTGATATTGACGATCCTTTTTCTACCTCAGAATGGGCTCTCGAACGTATCAAAAAGGAAACCAATCTTATTTTTGTTGATTTTCATGCCGAAGCCACAGCTGAAAAAATGGCTTATGCCTGGACGGTGGATGGCGAAGTTTCTGCTGTGGTTGGAACACATACACATACGCCTACGAATGATGCCAGGATCCTGCCGAATGGCACCGGATATATCACAGACGTGGGCATGACCGGGCCTTTTGATTCGGTCATTGGTATGGACAAAGATACCTCCATCCGGCGATTCACGCTTGGAACACCACAACGTTATAAAATTGCCAAAAACGACAACCGGATGTGCGGTGTTGTTGTGGATATTAACACAGAAACAGGAAAGTGTACCTCTGTTGAATCGGTGATTTACCCGGAATTTCAGAATAAAGCGGATTGAGATGAGTGAAAATTTTGTACTCCAGGGCTCCGACATTCACAAGGAATTTCCGTCTGAATCCGGAGATGGCGTTTTACGAATTTTACAGGGTGTAGATCTGCAGATTAAAAAAGCCGACATCATTTCGATCGTCGGATCCAGTGGCAGCGGCAAAAGTACACTCCTTCATATTCTTGGAGGCCTCGATCACCCCACATCCGGCGATGTGTTTTGGCATGGAAAATCGATTTATCAATTTAAAAAGGATCAACTTGCCGAACTTCGAAATAAAAATGTGGGATTTGTATTCCAGTTTCATCATTTGCTGCCGGAATTTACCGCTATGGAAAATGTAATGATGCCCGCACTGATCAAGGACACTCCTTTCTCCAAAGCGGAAGAAAGAGCCACAGAATTGCTTGATCGATTTGGGATGAGTGATCGGCTGAACCACAGGCCCTCTCAGTTATCCGGAGGAGAACAGCAAAGAGTATCAATGGCTAGGGCACTGACTAATCATCCCTCTATCATTCTGGCTGATGAACCAACGGGAAATCTCGACGAAAAAAATACAGAATCGATCCTCAGCCTGCTTTTTCAACTTCGGGAGATGGAAGATCTGTCCATCGTTCTCATAACCCACGAAAAGGAGATCGCTACACGCTGTGATATCGTTTACTCCCTTCAAAATGGGACATTGAACAGGGTTTAGAGCAGGTTTTATTTTTGTAAATCTATTCGATGAGCGTATCCGATAGGATTTTCCTTTATAGCTGACTCACTCATTAGATGACTGATCGACAAACTCCAAAACAAAGAATGAACTCCCACGGGGCAGAGCTCACGAGGTATCAACTTATAATCCAAATTTTTTTAAAATCTATGCACTTATTGTAAAGTGTCCCCCTTTGAAGGGGGCAATGGGGGATGATCAATCTCCCCTCGAGGGGAGTACGGCTTTAGCCGGGAGGGGTGTAATACTTCAGAACCAAGACTTAGTCAATACAAAACTCAGATAGTCATCCCCCAGCTCACTCCGTTCGCTTCCCCCTTCAAAGGGGGACTTTTATCTTTTTTCCGACCCAGAGGGTCGGGAAATTAAACCACTTTAGATTAAACAATATGGAAGGAAACGAATCATGATTTCTACAGTTATTTTTGATATGGATGGAGTCATCATAGACAGTGAACCGATCTATATGCAGGTTGAGAAACAGCTTTTTAAAGAGGTGGGAATAGAATTAACTCACGACGAACATGCAAAATATGTGGGCCGATCCGATCTCTGGCATTGCGTGAAGGAGGAGTATCAGCTTGAGATCGATCCTGATGAGATGACCATAAAAGAACAAAACCGGTATATCGATATTATCTCTAACTCTTTTGATGATGATCCTATTGAAGGAGTTGTTGAACTCATTGATAAACTGCATTCTGAGAATATAAAATTGGTATTGGCATCGTCATCTGAAATGAGAAACATAGAGCTGGTGCTTAACATATTTGATCTGCTGGACTATTTTGAATTGAGAATCAGCGGTGCAGATTTGGATACCTCAAAACCACACCCGGAAATTTTTGAAAAAGCCGCCGAAATGGCTGACACTCCTCCCGAAAATTGTCTTGTGATTGAAGATTCCAACAATGGAGTACGGGCTGCAAAAGCTGCCAATATGAAGTGTGTAGGATATAGAAATACTAATTCTGGGAACCAAGATCTCTCCCCGGCTGACTTTGTTATCGACAATTTTGAGGATTTTGATTTAAACCGGTTTGATCAGTGATTTAAATATGAGGAGTCATCCAATGAGTCTGAATAGTAATATCCTTGTTTCAAGTTTGGTCACTCATCGGATGACTCTTGGCGATTCAAATATGTAATCTCCACTCTCTTTTTACTTGGTATAATCATCAACTAATTTTAACTTTGACACTCTTCAAAAAGCTCGACTGAAAACCAAATTGGGCATCTATTTAAACAAAAAGAAATTATGAGTAAGCTAAAAAAAGAAGAACTCGAACAGGATATTCTGATTGAATATTCTTCGAGATTCATGCACTTCTATGAAAATAATAAAGCAGCCGTTATTGGTGGAGGTATCGGACTGTTATTGGCCATTGGGCTGTCAATAGCATATGTAATCTACACCGGCAACCAGGAAGTAGAAGCTACAAATTTACTGGGAATTGCTGAGCAGGAACTGCTGCAAGGAAACTTTCAGGAAGCATTGTATGGCAACGAGGAAGAATTTACGCTGGGATTTGTTCAAATTGCGGAGAATTACAGTGGAACTGATGCCGGAAATTTAGCTCATTACTATGCTGCAATATCTGAGTTTGAGTTAGGTAATTATGAAGAGTCATTAACATATATACAAGAATACGATCTGCCTGAAGGAATTTTAGGTGTTGCCCCTATCTCAATGCATGCTAATATTTTAGTAGAACTGGAAAGATTCGATGAGGCAGCAGTTCAGTTCGAAAAAGCTGCAACCTGGGATGAGAACAGTTCAACCACTCCATACAATCTTTTTAAAGCTGCGGAGGCACACAGAGAAGCCGGCAATTATGATCAAGCTCTTACTCACATTGAAACTGTTATAAACGACTATCCTAATAGTCAGCAATTAGCTCAGGCCGAAAAATTAAAAGGCCTCATTACTCAGTCCACTCCTGCCGGGTAACAAATTTTTAAAATTTAACGAATGCATACTCATTTCCTTATAGTTTTGAGTATGCATGTTGCTTTCCATCTTTATACAATTCGATTCTTTTTTAAAAACAGGTCGGTACTTTTAGACTCTTCCTAAAAAACCGGTAACATTAACCCACCGAATGTTATCTTGCTCACCTGCATCTTCGTCATTGAAAGGTAATCTCCAGGAAACAACATAAGCGTCTATATTTTGGCAACAAACGTATCAAAACATTCTAAATCCCGAAAATTCGCGGAACTTCTCGATAGTCAATTCACAATTCCCGGTACAAAGATTAAAGTAGGAATTGACCCCATCATCGGGCTGGTATCAGGGGTGGGTGATTTAGCCGGGGCTTCTCTCTCCATCTATTTTATGGCTTATGCTGCTAAACTCGGTGCAAAACCAGCGGTGCTTATCCGAATGTTTATAAATATACTTGTGGATTTAACGATTGGTGCGATCCCTGTTCTTGGAGATATTTTTGATGTGGCCTGGAAAGCAAATCTCAGGAATGCCATTCTGCTTGAAAAACTTGAACAAAATCCCGATCAGCTTGAAAATCAAAGTTCAATTCTAAACTGGATTCTTTTCATATTCCTCATATCCATTTTGATCGGAGTAATCGTTGGTCTTATATGGGCATTTGTTGCCGCCTGGAACAAGTTGTTTGGATAACAACCACCAAATTATTTCTGCTTACATATTTCTGCGATACTGCCCGCCAACTTCGTAAAGGGCGTGTGTAATCTGTCCCAAAGAGGCGGATTTCACCGTTTCCATCAGTTCCCCAAAGATATTTCCATCCTCCCTTGCCACTTGTTTTAATTTTTGAATAGCTTGATCAGACGATGTGCGGTTACGCTCTTGAAAATCCTCTAAATTCTCAATCTGCTGATCTTTCTCCTCTTTTGTTGACCGGATCAACTCCATTTCACGATCCACCTCCTCTGAATCCGAATCACTTAAAAACGTGTTCACTCCAATAATCGGTTTCTCACCGGAGTGTTTCAGTGATTCGTAATGCAAACTCTCCTCCTGTATTTTCCCGCGCTGATACATGCTCTCCATCGCTCCTAAAACACCGCCGCGCTCAGTAATCCTGTCAAATTCTGTAAGTATTGCTTCTTCAACCAGGTCTGTCAGTTCTTCGATGATAAACGATCCCTGGAGCGGATTTTCGTTCATCGTCAACCCCAGCTCCTTGTTAATGATCAACTGGATAGCTAATGCACGGCGTACGGATTCTTCTGTCGGCGTTGTAATCGCTTCATCGTAAGCATTGGTGTGCAATGAGTTACAGTTATCATAAACAGCCATCAGAGCCTGAAGTGTAGTACGAATATCGTTAAATTGAATCTCCTTTGCGTGGAGCGACCGGCCGCTGGTTTGTATATGATATTTCAGTTTTTGAGAACGCTCGTTTGCATCGTACTTGTGTTTCATGGCAATAGCCCAAATTCGTCGTGCAACCCGGCCAATGACGGCATATTCGGGATCGAGACCATTACTAAAAAAGAACGAGAGGTTATGAGCAAAATCGTCGATATCCAATCCGCGTGAGAGATAATACTCTACATAGGTAAATCCGTTGGCAAGAGTAAAGGCAGCCTGAGTGATTGGATTTGCACCCGCCTCTGCAATATGATACCCGGAAATAGACACCGAATAATAATTTCTAACTTTATGATCGGTAAAGTAACTCTGCACATCTCCCATCATTTTCAGGGCAAATTCAGTTGAAAAGATGCATGTATTTTGAGCCTGATCCTCCTTCAGGATATCAGCCTGTACAGTTCCGCGAACAACCCGCAGTGTTTCATTTTTAATACGTTCATACGTATCATTTTCCACAAATTGATCGCCGCTTACGCCAAGTAGTCCCAAACCAAAACCGTCATTTGTTGCCGGTAACTCATCATGATATTTCGGCTGAGGCAGGTCATTCTCCTCAAAGTATTTTTTAATCTCTTTCTCCACCCTCTCCCATTCACCCTGCTCCTTCAAATATCGCTCCACTTCCTGATCGATGGCTGTATTCATAAACATCGCCAAAATCATAGGCGCGGGGCCATTAATCGTCATTGAAACGGATGTCTTGGGTGAGGTCAGTTCAAAGCCTGAATAGAGTTTCTTCATATCATCGAGGGTACAGATACTTACCCCCGAATTCCCGATTTTGCCATAAATATCCGGTCGGTGAGCCGGATCTTCTCCATATAACGTCACTGAGTCGAATGCTGTAGAAAGTCGTGCAGCGGGCATCCCTTCACTCACATAGTGGAATCGCCGGTTGGTACGCTCAGGGGTTCCTTCTCCGGCAAACATCCGGGTAGGGTCCTCCCCTTCTCGTTTGAATGGAAAAACCCCGGCCGTAAACGGAAAGTAGCCCGGCAGGTTTTCTTTGAGTGCAAATTCCAGCCGATCTCCAAGATTCTTAGTTTTTGGCAGCGAAATTCTCGGGACTTTGGTACCACTGAGGGATTCCCGTTTTAGTTTATTTTTGATCTCTTTACCACGAATTTTTACGGTAAACTCTTCGCCGGAATACTGTTTGTAAAGTTCATCCCAACCTTCCAATATTTTCTTGGGCAGCGGATCTAACTGCTCCGTCCAGTGATTCTCCATCTCTTCCAACCTTGACAGAAGTTTCTCTTCATCATCCGGTTTCCAGTCTTTAATCTGGTTGAAGGTTCCTTTCACCTGGTCGAGTTTTGCTGCAATGTCAACCTGATTTTTTGTCCACTGGTGATAATCCTCAATCGTTTCAGAGATTTCGGAAAGATATCGCTGTCGCCGACCCGGAATAATGGCCTGAGTTTGAATATCTTCTGCAGGTTCGGAGTTGGTATATAAACGGGGTGACCAATTCAATGGATATCTCTCATTTGTAAGCTCCACAATTTTGGCAAACAGCCTGTGTATTCCCTCATCATTGAATTGTGCAGCAATGGTCGGGTAAACAGGCATCTTTTCCGGTTTGATATGCCAGTCTCCCCTGTTTCGCTGCATCTGTTTTCGGATATCCCGAAGGGCATCCAGGGCCCCCTTTTTCTCAAATTTGTTGAGTACAACTATTTCAGCTGCATCCAGCATATTGATCTTTTCGAGCTGTGTAGCGGCTCCATATTCGTGCGTCATAACATAGATCGGGATATCGCAAACATCCACAATTTCGGTTCCGCTCTGTCCAATTCCGCTGGTCTCAACAATGATCAGATCGAAACCAGCAGTTTTATACATCTCAATTACAGAATTTAAAGACTCACTGACCGATCTGTTGGAAGCCCGCGTAGCCATACTTCTCATAAATACATGCTTCGTATCGATACTGTTCATCCGAATGCGATCACCGAGAAGTGCTCCGCCGGTTCGAACCTTGGATGGATCGATAGAAATAACACCGATTGTAAGTTCATCAAACTCAGTCAGAAATCGTCGGATAATCTCATCGGTCAGCGAACTCTTCCCCGCTCCACCGGTTCCCGTAATCCCAAGAATCGGAATCTGTTTTTCTGATGGATCTATCTCTTTACCGTCAATACTCAATTGAGAATCAGAATAAGAGATCAGATTATCTTTGTGATTTTCGAGCGCTGTGATAGCCCGGGCAATGGTGTTGAAATCCCCTTCCTTCAGTTTTTTGGGGTTGATCTCTGAATTTTCACAGGGATCAAAATCACAGGCTTCTATCATGTAATTGATCATCCCCTGCAATCCCATTTCGCTTCCGTCTTCAACAGAAAAAATTCGTGTCACTCCATACTTATGCAGATCTTCAATCTCATCGTCAGAAATCACACCACCACCGCCGCCAAAGACTTTGATATGCGAGGCACCATTCTCTTGCAAGAGATCGATCATATATTTGAAATACTCGTTGTGGCCGCCCTGGTAAGAGCTGACCGCAATACCCTGGGCATCTTCCTGGATGGCACATTGAACAATTTCATGAACCGAACGATTATGACCTAAATGAATCACTTCAGCCCCCGTAGCTTGTAATATTCGCCGCATAATATTGATGCTGGCATCATGGCCATCAAACAAGCTTGCCGCTGTTATGAACCGTATTTTATTCGTTGCCTGGTACTTCTCAGCTACAGACTGACCATTTGCAGATGACTGTTTTTGAATTTTTCCTGTACTTGTTGTCGATGAATCAGACATATTTTTTTTCTATTGTCGAGTCAAGAATCAAATGTCGGTATAAAAAGTCCCCCTTTGAAGGGGGAAAGCGAACGGAGTGAGCAGGGGGATGTACACCCCTCCCGGCTTCGCCGTACTCCCCTCCAGGGGAGAATAACCACCCCCGGCACCTCCTTCATAAGGAGGGGAAAATTATTACTCCATTCAATAAACTGAAATTTTATACTTGACATAGCACTATTCTAATTTACTGTCCCAAGAAATAACTTAAATTATAAAGTCTGAAATATTCAGATGTTTTAATTCTTTGAAGGGACCTCTTCTTTCTTTTGATCCAAATAACTGAGCGTTCGCTGTGGAAATGGAATATTAATGCCTTCCTTGTCAAAACGTTTTTTTATGCTTTCAATTACATCTGTATACAGAAAATATCCATCCTGTGGATTTTCTGCCCAGGCCCATGCTCTTAAATTTACGGATGACTCTCCAAGCAGAACCACACGTATTCTTACAATGGGCTCATGCTCCTTTTTCTCTTCCGGTGTTCGGTTATCTATTGAAAGCGGATGTTTTTCAATCTCATCAGCCATAATTTTTCTTGCAAGATCGATATCTGAATTATAACTGATTCCAATCTCAACAAAACGACACACTTTTGGCTCCTCAAAATGTGCATTGATCAACCGCTCATTACTAATAATAGAGTTGGGTATAATGATGCGTTGATTTTCGAAATTTCTGATTACTGTATGACGTAGCCCAATATCCTCTACCACACCTACCAAACCGTCACTAAAGGTAATTCTGTCGTTAATTTTATAGGGTTTTGAAATCACAATAAAGAAACCACTAATAATATTTCCGAGTGATTGCTGAGATGCAAAACCAACGGCTATTGCCAGGATTCCGGCACCTGCTACAACAGATTGAGCCACCGGTTTCAGAAAGGGAATATTCCAGATCGCAAAACTGAAACCAATCACATAGATTACCGTTGCAATGGAATTTCCTAAAAAACGGTAGGTCGTTAAATGATCGTCGTTATCAACACTTCGTTCTACAAGTTTTTTGTAGATTCTTCTGACGATATTTGCCAAGATTATTGTTCCTGCAAGTATAAATATGACTTTAAATGTCAATTCATGAGTTGATATAAAATCAATTATCTGGTCTGTCATAGTTTATTGATTGTTGTTTTCAGTACTTTGGTTCGATTCAGCGTTGTTCTCATCTTCAGATTCGATATTTTCAGCTTCTTTGCTCGTGGTTTCCTTATTAGGATAAGAAACAGAGACCTCCGCAGTAAAACCTTCCTGAACAGGAATTTGTGTTCGTACAGTGTAGGGTTCAGGAGCAGAGAAAGGATCAACTGTTCCAACATTCCACATGCCGTCTCCATTTTTATCTTCGTAAACAACGGCTTTATACTCAAGTGGAGGAAGATTATCCAGGAAAACAGAGTTTGTAAATGTAGTATCTACGCGGATACTCTCTTCTGTGTCAGTCAAAGTGATGTGTGATGTTACTGTTGAATCTCCATTCTCCAGGTTTAGTTCAACTCCGCCCAATTGATTTTTCTGCCAAATATCCGGATCAATCTGCTCTCGTTCCTGCATCCATGGATTCCAAACCCTGAATTCGTAGCTAATACCAGGTTCCCAAATTCCGTTTGGGGGTAAAATTCGTAATATGTGATTGTCCACTTCAAGCGAATCCCAACTCTCGTTTACGGCATCCCCTTCCACAACTACCAGCGAATCTACTACGGAATCATCATCAATAAATTTTGAGTAGGTAATTTCAAGAGCTTCATCCGGGAAGAGTCCACTGCCTGAATTATGTGATATTGTTTGGAGAGCAGTCGTATCTTCCTGGGCCGATCCCATAAATGGAGCCACATCTATACTCAGGGGATTCCCGGCATTGTCCGTTATCCCGTTTGCTTGCATCAAAAACTGCAAGCTGTCCGCCAGTACCTGAAAGGGCTGGGCAAATACCACAGTGGGATCCTGTTCCGATTTATAGAGAGGAACGGCTCGCGTAAATTCATTATCCAGCGTATCTGTAAGTATAAATTCCCCGTTATCTTCCCATATCACCTCTTCTGAAACCCGAAGCCGCAACCTCTCCTGAGACAGCAAACCAATTCCATCCATTTTTGGGGCCACTGTATCGGGCGAGTCGATATAGAGCGTTCCAATATCAATTGAATCCTCACGAGCCAGCTCAAATGTATCGGCATGAAATGGCTGAGCATTTTCACGCCCCTGCTCCCATATCCGGTTACTGTTTAAATCATTCACCCAAAAAGCCTTATAGATACCCTCACTGAGATATCCAAAACGGAAACGACCGGAAGTATCGGTTTCAGCTACATATCTCGATCTCTGGGTTAGATCAAACGGTTCAGGGTATAAAAATACACGATTTCCATTCTCGCCTTTTCCTGTTTGAGAACCAAGAAGCCGGCCCGTAACCGTGGCATCATCCAGGACATCTCCGGTGCTCAGTGCAAGGTCAAACGGTGCATCCATTTCGTTTCGGTCAGTATCCGTTACATCCGTTCCCACTTTTATAATAATGGTAGTGTTTTCAGGCAGTGGCGACAAAAACTCAACCGTAGCTGATTTTCGTCCAAAATCGATTTCAAACTCAATACCCAGGTCCGGTTCAACGCTTACATTATCACGAAAAGAGTTCCGTTCAATAAATTGATCGAAGATAAAGGTTACCTCATTACCATCGAAATTAGTTGTGCCATTGGCCGGTTCCGTTTCAATAATTATTGGTCCCTCTTGATCTGGTTCTCCACCCGTTGGCCCCCTCGGCGTGGCACAGTTTTTTATCATTACTATTAAAAAAACCAACAATACGGTTAATACAATCTTCTTCAATCCAGACAGGTTAATTCTTTGAAACAACAAAATATAAGGATATCAATATACAAGATTTACTTTACAGGATATATTTGTATTGAGCTCGATTATTTAAAGCTCTGACTATTGAGATAAATTTTGTCCTGCAACATGAAGCCTGTTTGTTGTTCTTCCATTCATTATTTTCCTTTGGAATTATTAACTCAAGTATTCTTATGTATATAGATCGCCCTGCATCTTACACGGATTATTATGAACTAACCATGGCACAAGGTTACTTTTTATCCGGTATTCACAATCGACGTGCCAGTTTCGATTACTTTTTCAGAAAAAATCCATTCAATGGTGGATATGTAATTTTTGCGGGACTCAAAGAGTTGATTGACACAATCAATAACATGAGTTTTAGCCCGGAAGAGATTGAATACCTTAAAAGCGAGGGGTTCGATAAAGAGTTTATTAATTTTCTTAGTGAATTTAAGTTTACAGGTAATATTTGGTCCGTCAAAGAGGGAGAAATTATCTTCCCGAACGAACCTGTTGTAACTGTGGAAGGAAACCTTCTTGAAACACAGCTTATTGAAACTCTTCTGTTAAATGTGCTCAATTTTCAATCTCTGATAGCCACCAAAGCTTCCCGAATCAGATTTGCAGCCGGTACAGATTCTACTATACTCGATTTCGGATTACGTCGTGCACAGGGCCTTGCCGGTATACACGCTACCCGGGCAGCTATGATTGGCGGATTCGACGGCACCTCCAATGTTTACTCAGCACAACAATTTTCTATTCAGGCCGGTGGAACAATGGCGCACTCCTGGGTTCAATCGTTTGATGATGAACTCACCGCATTTCGAACCTACGCCGAACACTATCCAGACAGTACAATTCTTCTTGTTGATACATATGATACGCTCGGAAGTGGTGTACCCAATGCGATAAAAGTTGGTCAGGAATTGAGAGAAAAAGGATATGAGTTAAAAGGAGTTCGCCTGGACAGCGGTGATCTTGCTTATTTCTCAAAACAGGCGCGAACCATGTTGGATGACGCCGGATTTCAGGATGTTAAAATTGCCGCTTCCAATCAACTTGATGAGCGTGTTATTGCCAGTTTAAAAACCCAGAAAGCTCCCATTGATATATTTGGGGTAGGAACAAGACTTGTAACGGGAGATAACTCTCCGGCACTCGATGGAGTTTATAAACTGAGCTCTATTGGCGGGAATCCCACGTTGAAGATCTCTGAAAACATCGAAAAAATTACGCTTCCGGGACACAAAAAGATCTACCGTTACCTAAATAACGATGGAAGTTTTTACGGAGATGCTGTTTTGCTGGAAAATGAAACGATCCTGGAACGGATGCATCATCCTACCTTCCCTGCTCAAAAAAGTAATTTAAACAGCAGAGAGTACGAACAACTGCTGATTCATGTTATTAAAGACGGTGAGCTAAAAACTGAACTGCCTTCAATAAAAGAGATTGCCAAATACAAAAAATCGCGATTTAGTAAACTCAATCCGGAGTTTAAACGTTTTGATAATCCCCACATCTACAAAGTGGGCATCAGCACAAGACTGATGGAAACACGCGATAATCTTTTGAATCTTTTAAAATCGTAACATTATGAAAGCATTATTGATTGTTGATCTTCAAAATGATTTTTGTCCCGGCGGATCTCTTGCCGTTCCCGATGGCGACACCATTGTACCGACCGTTAATAAGTTGGTAAATGTATTTGATGTCGTCATTCAAACGCAAGACTGGCATCCCGCGGGTCATTCATCATTCGCCTCCACACACGAAGGAAAGGAACCTTACGACACAGTTGAGATGGATTACGGCACCCAGGTTTTATGGCCCGATCACTGCGTACAGGGATCGATGGGATCTGAATTTCACCCCGAACTGAATACTTTAAAAACACAGGTTGTGATTCGAAAAGGATTCCGTAAAGCGATCGATTCTTACTCCACTTTTTTTGAGAACGATCAGGAAACTACAACAGGCCTCACTGGCTATTTAAAGCAGCGAGGAATTACAGATCTCTATACTGTGGGACTCGCTACCGATTTTTGTGTAAAATGGTCTATCCTCGACGGAATTGACGAGGGGTTCAATATGCATATTGTGAAAGATGCCGTTAAAGGAATTGACCTGGATGGCTCTCTGGATGCCGCTTGGGATGAAATGAAAGAGAAAGGAGTAAATATTGTAACGTCTGAAAACCTCCTGTAGTGACTGATACCATTCAAGTAGATGTAATTGTTCTCGGAGGTGGTATTGCCGGACTCTCATGTGCAGATGCAATACAGCAAAAGGAAGGTACATGTGTCATTATCGACCCAAACCAGCCCGGTGATGGCACGTCCGGTTCCCCGGGAATGTTGGTAAATCCTGCTACTGGCCGGCGTGCCCGTAAAGCCTGGAAAGCACAAAGAGTGTTTTGGTTTGATCTCTGATCTTCTGGAACGAGTTCAGGATGAGACTGATGAACGATTCTATGAAAATAATGGAGTCATTCGCCCGGCTCTTACAGAAAAACTGGCGAATAACTTTGAGCGCTCCCCTGAAAAATACAACTGGCCGGATGACTGGATTGAATGGTTCCCGAAAGAGAAATTTTCTGAGCAGTTTCCGGTCTTTGAAAACCATTTTGGTGGACTTTATGTAAAGAAAGCGATGACTGTTGATGGTTCACTTTTTATGAGGGCATTTGGAAAGTATTTGGCGAAACGAGACGTCGGCACGGAATTTGAATCGAATTACCACCTTCGTCAAGATCAGGAAGATTGGATTGCTGAAATAGATAGCGGCTCTCGGTATAAATCAAATGTTGTGATTGATGCCACGGGTTACAACCAGGCAGGGTCCGGCGAGTGGGATTTTTTAAATCTACACCCCATCAAAGGACAAACCGCAACATTCATATTTGAGGATCCCCTCCCCCTGGACTCTTCCATATCCAGTTTAGGATATATGGCATTTATGAAAAATCAGCCCAACCAGATTACGGTTGGCAGCACTTATGAACATGATTTTGATCACCTGAAAACCGACCCAGACGGACTGAAATACCTTAAAGGTAAATTCGAAAAAACATTGCCGGGTTGGGTAGAAAAGAGTGTTGCTGTTGAGCAATGGTCCGGCGTTCGTGTAACCGTTCAGGACAGAAAGCCGGTGATTGGTGCTCATCCCGACAAAAAAGGATTGTACATCATCGGTGCCCTTGGATCAAAAGGGTTACTGATGGGGCGGTTTATGGCTGAGATGTTAGTTGAAAATATTTTAGAAGGAAAAGAAATTGATGATCTGGTTTCAATAGAACGTTTTAAGCGTCAACAGTCTTGAGTGGTTTGACATGCTTATCCGGCCGGTTTGATGATAAATCATACATAGCCTGAAGATTCAACCAAAATTCAGGAGAAGTGTCAAATGCTTCAGAAAATAGCCAAGCTGTATCAGGGGATATTCCTCTCTTTCCTCTAACAATTTCATTGACTCGTTGAATCGGTATTCCCAAATGATCAGCCAGTTCTTTCTGTGTAAGTTTCATTGGCTCAAGATATTCCTTGAGTAGTATTGTTCCGGGATGCGTGGTTACTCTGTTTTTAGGTATCATAACTTTTAAGTGTATTTATGAATGATAATCCACGATAGCTACATCATGTGCATTTGAATCTTTCCATTGAAATACAATTCTCCACCGGGAGTTAATTCGAATACTATGGAATCCTCATAATTCCCCAATAATATCGTATACTCATTTATAGGTTTCAATCTCTATCCCGTCGCCAAATTTCAATTTCATAAACATTCGGCCACAACTTTCCAGTAATAAAAATCCGGTCGTTCTCAGAATCATACGCAATTCCATTTAAAACACTCACAGAATGTTTGGCTTTAACACCGGTTACTAATCTCTCCAGGTCAATTCTGCCATTCACTTCGCCGGTGAATGGATCGATCATTAGAACTTCATCGCTGAATAGTTTGTTGGCAAAAATCTTTCCGTTGATCATCTCCAACTCGTTTAGTTCAGAAATCGGCTTTCCATTTTCTTTGACGGTTATTTGCCGGATCTCCCGAAATGTTTTTGGGCTTAAAAAACGCAGGACAGATGATCCGTCACTCATAATCAACACCTGATCGCTATTTGTAAGCCCCCAGCCTTCTCCTTTGATCTTGAATGTCTGAAGCCTCTCAAAAGAATGGATATCATACACAAACCCAACACCTGACGAGAGGGTGAGCTGTATCAACCGATCATTCCACCTGGTGAGCCCTTCACCAAAGTATTCATCCCCAAGTGGCTGTTGCTGTACAACTTCTCCTGTTTCCAGGTGTATTTTCCTGATACCAGATCTCCCTTTCCTGCCGGTGCTTTCATACAAATATCCACCGCTGAAAATCAAGCCTTGTGTAAATGCGCTTGTATCATGGGGGAAAACTCGAATCACGCGCCAATCATACTCCTGAACAGCAGACCCTTGAGCTTGGGCTGAGCCATCCATCAGAAGAATTGCACTCAAACCAGAAATCAGCAAAATGGTAAGGATCTGGAGAGTTGATTTCCTGGTATATCGAAATGGATGATTCATGGCGGAACGCCCTATCAGATATCAAAAACAGGTACGAAGGGATTAATGACAATGCCCGTGTGCCTCTGACCATACCGTTCCATCGGGACAGTTTTGAGATCCACTTTCACCCCGCAGCTGCATAAACACAAACAGGAGCCCCAGCAAAATTGCAATTCCCAATCCAATCATCCCCGCTTTTGAGGTGATAGCCGAATTGTCCTGTTTCATGTGGCAGTTTTTGTATTTCTTGCCGCTCCCGCAGTGGCACGGATCGTTTCTATTTGGTTTTTTGGCCATAGCACTAAAATTTTCGAGTAGATAATTTTAACTGATAGAATTAGGAGGATTTCTCTATAGCATATTTCTGTAGTAAATGTACAATTATTTTCTGAGCTGAAATAATCCATAAAAATCTACTGCTATAATCTTTCCCTTGATGTCATTATAGTTAATTGATAGGTTAAGGAGTGATTTCAATATTATCAAAGTCAATGTACCTGCTCTGTTTCATTATCTTGAATGTATTTAATTAAAGATAGATATAAAGATTTAGATAACTATGAGTCAAAAATTCTTTCTGGTTTCTTTAATTCATATTAACTATAAGACTTTTTGAATATGTAGTTTGCCGATCAATTACATCACAGTATTAAAGTCGTGTTTTCAGAAGAAATAGAAATAAAATTTTCTCTCCTTAATATTCTGAATATCTCGTCCTCATTATTTCTTCTTATTAGTTCAATAAAAGCATCAATATCGAAACTCCAGGATGCTTCGAATGATTTAGCTCCCTTATTACCAATATTATAGAATTTGAGATAAAACCTTGGAAGACCGGGAGTGTTATAAGCTCTTTTACTTAATTCAATTTCAGAAATCATAAGGAAAACATTTGCAGAAATTACTTATGATAGAATTTTAAATTTCTCAATGTTGGATCTATTGATACACTGTGTATATCACCAGTTCAGCATTAAAGAGATTATAGATTATCCATGATCTGGTCATATCATTAAGATGATCTGCTTCTATTTCAAGTAATACTCTAATTATCAAATGCAATCGATATTTACTTTTTGCTCACAATGATAAACCTAAATTTTCAAGCAACATCACTCCGGATACCAATCCCGCAATTTCACTTCTACATCCACACCGGCGGCATCGACTAAATTTTTGAATTCCCGGATATCCTGTCCGCGATGGTGGTATGGATAAACAACGGCGGGTTGAAATTCAATCACGGCATCAGCAGCCTGGTTTATATCCATCGTGTACGGCAGGTTCATGCATACGAACGCAATATCGATTCCCTCCAGCGCTCTCATCTCGGGAATATCCTCTGTATCGCCGGAGATGTATACCTTTTGTCCACCAAAATCGATCACATATCCATTACCTCTTCCCTTTGGATGTCTTGAATCAGGATCGTCTTCCGGCAGGTTGTACATTGGAATTGCTGAAACCGGAATCCTCATCACCTGTGTAGAATTGCCGTTTTGGATAACCACGATTTTTTGATGTGGTACGTCCAGTTGCTCAACTACGGCCATGGGTACTACAAATATTGTATTATCGGTATTCAGAGCATTGAGCGTCTCCGGGTCCAGGTGATCGCCGTGGGTATGGGTGATAAAAATAATGTCAGGTGCTCCAAACTCAGAATAGAGTTCGGCACCACCAAACGGATCAACAAAAATGGTTTTGCCATCAAATGTAAATGCAATTGAACCGTGGTTGACCGGGTGGACCGTCAAATCGCCTTGTTGAGTGGAATAGGTGTCGTTGGTTTGGGCGTGTGCACAGGTGCCGAGTAATGTTGCCAACAAAAGGAAAGATAGAAATACGAGGTTCTTCATGATGTCAATACCTGATATAGAGTTTTAAACGTAGATATCTCTAATTTAACAGCAATGCACAATTTCGCAAATTCATTAAATCTGTATCGATTCCGAGAAGTTACCCCGAAATTTTAAGTTTAAGTGTGCTAAAGTATTAAATAACAGTAGTTTAATACATTTAACAAGTGGAAATGGTGATTTTGGGAAAATAACCGACCTTGAATAGTTGGCGGGAAAAAGGACAACGAGTGAACCGTGAGAAGAATCCTTTCATACCGGCGAGGAGCGAAATTTAAGGGTTGAAAACCTGATGGACCATTGAAAGGATTCCACGGTGAACTCGTGTCCGCCGCCAAGTATTCACAGCCTTTGATTTTTTCGTTCTTTTGTATCAAGACAAAAGGACATACAACATGCAATAAGTTTACACTTACAAAAATGGGGTAAGTCCTCAATCATTTCCACATTGAATGTAGATTAACAAAACTCTATCTTTGGAGTCTTTGACAAATTGGAGAGGTGCCAGAGCGGTCGAACGGGCTCGCCTGGAAAGCGAGTGTGCCTCTATCGAGGTACCGAGGGTTCGAATCCCTCCCTCTCCGCCAAAAGCGTGATTAGCAAAATTGCAGATCACGCTTTTTTTATTCGCTGTAGATTGTGGAATATAGATTTTCAGTAAAGCTTGAGATTCTTTCAGCATACCAAATCAAGATATTAACGGGCTAACCAATATCTATATCGCTTAATCCTAATCGTTAAATCAAACAAAAGAGCAGCCCTGACTACCCCTCGGAGCAGAGCACCGGGACCAGAACATGTTGCAATCGTCCTTTATTAAAAACAGGGTAAGTCATCAGCAGGATTAGATTGATGATCATTAGAATTTTATCGAAATTGATTTTCGAATTATCTACAGGACAGATGTTTTTCTGATGATTAACACTTGTAAAAAAATATTATCAATTACTTGTATGGCCCTATTTACTTATTTATCTCTATTAAATACTAACAGATAGGCGCATAATTGTGTTATTTAATTTCCAACTACTTTCTGCTACGGAACAGTTGTTCATCACTTGCTGTATAAACAATTATCATTACTAAAATATACCAACCTTTATCAGAATCAGTCAGGTTTATCTGGACAACTATTTTTCCCCGAAACCGTTATGAAACATTCTATAACTCAATTTACAGGCACACAAAGGTTGAAGTATCATTCCCATTTCACAGATTATATGAAGAAAACGTTTTACCCGATTTTGTTAATCCTAACTTTCCTGAACTATTCTCCTGTTTCAGCGCAATTTGCCAATCCAAATGGCGATTTAAAACCGGTTGATGACGATGAGATCTGGGCCAAAACACTTGAAGGGAGTCATTATAACGAGATGTGGAACTACCATTTTTATCTGAATGATGGATTAATCGTTCATCTTGCTTTTTCAGTAGCAAATTTCGGGAGTTTTAAGAGTCCTGTAAGTGGTTTACAGATGTCCATCTACAACCTTGATGGAGAACTTTACCAGGTATCCAGGGAGTACCCGATCAATGAACTGATCCAGGATCGGGAAAAACAACTGTTTAAACTTCATGAAAACCGGACAATCTTATTCAGAGGGAAATTGCCAAAGGAGCATCAGGTACATGTAGAATTCACAAAGCACGATGTCTTTTATAAAGTGAAATTAGACTTCTCCAACATCCACAGGGGTTTAAAATGGGGAGACGGAACTTATCACATCCAGGGTGATGACGTTGGAATTATCACGCATATTCCATATGCCGAAGTTCGGGGCACTGTAGCAGTTAATGATGTTGAAAAATCCGTAAAAGGAACTGCATATATGGATCATACTTACCAGGATCGGGCAACTACCGATCTCGTTCAAAGCGGTTACCGTTTTGTACACCAGCAGAATAGTCAAAACTGGGATACACTATACTACCTCCTGCCCAAAAATAACGCCCGGAATTATACAGTTGGTTTACGAATCAAAAAAGAGAATGGAAAATTATCTGTAAACGGAACGAAAAGAATTTCAAGAATGAATAGTTCGGAAGTATTTGATGTTTCAATAGCCAGAATCATGGATCTGGAGATGGAAAAGGAACCTGATATCCGGCTCACCCGAACCTACGATTATGAAAAATTCTCTATACTGGGCGAATTGGGATGGTTTGCAAGGCGTGCGGCCAGGAGTTTTCTTGGAGGTGAAGTTATTTCAGTTCGGGGCAGGGCAACGTTGATGGAAACCGGTAATCGACCTGAAAACGGGTTTTATAACTTCTATACAATTGAATAAAAGAATGCGTTTATAGGTTTTATTAAAGGACGCTTCCCGCGAAGCGATGCCTTTTGGGTAAGGACCGTTGGAGTATTGTAATATTAAACACCAATCCGACAGCCCGACTACAGGCAGGTCTTAGAAAATCAACTAAAAGAAATAAAAGCTATTTCTGAATAAAGAAGCAGTGTTGTTATATTCATCATCGAAGTAATTTGATTAAAAATGTTCTCGATGAAATGTAAATTCTGTTTTGCTTTCCTGCTGATTCTGTTTAGCTACTCCACCACATCTGCTCAAATGCACGATGCACCGAATCGATCTGAAGGCGATGGACCTTATGATCGGCTTATCATAAGAGGTGTTACCATGATTGACGGCACAGGCTCTCCCGCTGTTGGTCCTGTTGATATTGTGATCTCTGAAAACAGAATTACAGATATTCAAACTGTTGGATATCCCGGCGTGCCAATTGATGAAGATAACCGCCCTGAAGCAGATAACAACACCCGGGAACTCGATGCATCTGGCATGTACGTACTGCCCGGCTTTTTTGATATGCATGCACACACAGGCGGACAAGCGCAGGGAACCAACCCGGAATATGTTTATAAACTGTGGTTGGCACATGGAATTACCTCTATTCGCGAACCCGGTTCCTTTAATGGTTTAGAATGGACACTTCGCCATAAACAGAGAAGTGCAGATAATGAAATAACGGCTCCCCGAATTTTTGCATACGCCGGCTTCGGGATGGGATCTGAAAAACCGATTACCACTCCCGAACAGGCACGAAACTGGGTTCAAAAGATTGATGTACAAGGAGCTGACGGTATCAAATTTTTTGGTGCCCGTCCGGAAATCTGGGAAACAGCACTGGATGAAGCTAACAAACGAGGACTTGGGTCGATGACTCATCACGCCCAAACCCGTGTGGTCTATGCAAATGTTTTAGATACATCCGAAATGGGCCTGAAAGGGATGACGCACTGGTACGGCCTGCCGGAAGCTCTTTTCACGGATCAGGTTATCCAGGATTACCCGCTGGATTATAATTACAGCAACGAACAACACCGTTTTGAGGAAGCAGGCAAACTCTGGAAACAAGCCGCAGAGCCGGGCAGTGACCATTGGAATGAAGTAATGAATACACTGTTGGATCGCAACTTTGAGATCAATCCAACCTTTACTATCTACGAAGCCAGCCGCGATCTGATGAGAGCACGCCGTGCGGAGTGGCATGAAAAATACACTCTTCCTTCGCTTTGGGAATTTTACAAACCGAACCGAGAAGCCCATGGCTCCTATTGGTTTAACTGGGGTACCGAGCAGGAAGTAGCATGGAAAGAAAACTACCGGTTGTGGATGGATTTTGTGAATGAATACAAAAATCGTGGCGGTACGGTAACTCTCGGCTCTGATGCGGGTTATATTTATAAACTGTACGGATTTGCATACATCCGTGAGATGGAATTGATGCGGGAAGCCGGATTTCACCCACTTGAAATTTTTCAATCAGCTTCTCTGAAGGCGGCCGAGGTCCTGGGAGTTGATGATCAACTCGGAACCATTGAAATTGGCAAACTGGCTGACTTAGTACTTGTTGATGAAAATCCACAGAAAAACCTGAAAGTACTCTATGGAACCGGTGCTGTACGGGTGAATGCTGAGAATGAAGCTGTTCGGGTTGGAGGAATTAAATACACCATAAAAGACGGTATTATTTACGATGCCCAGCAGCTTCTCGATGATGTTGAAGAGATAGTAAATGAATCAAAAGAGAAAATAAATTACGAAATTACCCAACCCGGACTGGATTACTGATGAGTGATATTCCTGTATACAAAGATGTTGAAGAGGCCTCCAAACGAATTCTTGGGCATGCTCACAAAACGCCTGTACTTCAATCTTCGTATTTCAATCATCTGACCGGTGCCGAACTCTTCTTCAAGTGTGAAAATTTTCAAAAGGTCGGGGCATTTAAATTCCGGGGAGCGTTTAACGCTATCTCTAAACTTTCCACAGAGGAGGGCGAGAAAGGAATAATCACCCACTCCTCTGGAAATCATGCACAGGCGGTTGCCCTGGCATCAAAAATGAATGGGTATAAAGCCACGATTGTGATGCCTGAAAATGCTCCAAAAGTGAAGGTAAATGCTGTTCGCGATTATGGTGCAAAAATTGTGTTCTGTGAATCCACGATAGAATCACGGCAGGATACAACAGATCAAATCATCTCAGAAACCGGAGCCACATTTATTCATCCATACAACAATGCAGATGTGATTGCCGGTCAGGGAACCTCAGCAAAAGAGTTACTTGAAGAGGTACCCGACCTGGATATCATTATTACACCGATTGGAGGCGGTGGTTTGATGAGCGGTACGGCCATCGCTTCGCAAGCAATCAATCCTGATATTCAAGTTTATGGAGCCGAGCCGAAGTTGGCAGATGATGCTTACAGATCATTTCAAGCCGGATCGATTCAACCGGTATTACGAACTGATACTATTGCAGACGGACTACGAACATCTTTGGGTTCACTCACTTTTCAAATCATAGAAGAAAATATAGATGAAATTATTACCGTATCAGAAGAATCAATTGTTCGGGATATGAGACGAGTGTGGGAACGCATGAAAATTATTATTGAGCCTTCCTGTGCAGTTCCAATCTCGGCCTTATTGGATGGAGATTTAGATTTAAATGGCAAAAAAGTTGGAATTATTCTTACGGGCGGGAATGTAGATCTTGAAAATCTGCCGTGGTGACAAACTCAATCAAAAATTATGTAAGTTCATAATTGATTCAGATTCAAAAAAAACAGACTATGAAGCGTTTAAAATCAGTTTACATACTCAGTTTATTCTTTCTTTTTCTTTCCTGCAGCACCGAGGAAAATAAACCGGAAAATCCGTTTGAAGCATACCTCTCTGAAGTTGATCCGGCTTACAATTATGAGCTTGAGAAAACTATTGAGGGAGAAAATTACAAAGCATACGTTATTCGAATGGTTTCGCAAACATGGCTGACTGAAGATGTTGTGGATGAATCTGAATGGTGGCATTGGCTGACAATTGTTGTACCCGATCAGGTCGATCACACAACAGGATTTCTTTGGATTGGCGGGGGTGACCGGGATGACCCTGCCCCGGAATCGGTCAACCCAATAGTTTTGAATGCATCACTCGCTACAAATTCAGTCACAGCAAACCTTCATAACGTCCCCTTTCAACCCCTTACATTTTTGAATGATGAAAGAATGGATGAAAGAAAAGAAGATGAACTTATATCCTACGGCTGGCGTCAATTCCTGGAAGGCGGAGCAACAGATGAAAAAGCGATATGGTTAAGCAGACTTCCAATGACTGCGGCTGCTCAGAGAGCAATGGATACCATCACCGATTTCATGCAAACCCGGCAATCTGCAACGGTTGACAGTTTTGTGGTATCCGGTGCATCTAAACGGGGCTGGACTACGTGGACAACCGGTATATTTGATGACCGTGTGGTGGCTATCGCACCGGTTGTAATTGACCTGTTAAATCTTGAGCCATCATTTCAGCATCACTGGCAGGCATATGGCGAATGGTCCCCCGCCATTGAAGACTATGAAGATGAAAAGATTATGGAGTGGCAATATTCTGCAGAGTACGACCGCCTTCGTGAGCTTGTGGATCCTTTCTCTTATCAAGACAGCCTGGATATGCCAAAATATATTATGAACGCCGCCAGTGATGAATTTTTCCTGCCTGACAGCTGGCAGTTTTACTGGGACGATCTCCCCGACCCCAAATATCTTCGATATGTTCCAAATGCCGGGCATGGTTTAGAAAATACGGATGCATCACAAAGTTTAATTGCATTTTATAATCATATCATCAATAACAGATCTATTCCTGAATTTTCGTGGAGTGCAGATACCACCGGTTTTCAAATCCAGATGGATTCCAATAATCTGCCTGATGAGCTTCGGCTTTGGAACGCTCATAACCCCGAAGCACGCGATTTCAGGCTCTATGTAATTGATAGAATCTGGCTTGCTAAAAATATTCAGATACCAGAAGATGGAGATCTGACAGTTTCGATTGACTCTCCGGATCATGGATTTACAGCCTGGTTTGTTGAAGCAACCTACAATGCTGATTCCGATCTTCCCTTCAAACAAACAACGGGTGTGGTGGTAACCCCCGACAGATATCCATTTGAACCGTTTGCACCTTCAGATTCCCTTGGGTCAGTTACCGTAAGTGAATGATCTTACAAGAAATTGAATTGTGACATCGAAATTGAAGTAAGCCTTTTGTGATGCGAATCTTATCCCTTTTACCAAGTGCTACCGAAATTATTTGTAAACTGGGTTTTGAGGATCAGCTTGTTGGAAGATCACATGAATGTGATTATCCAAAATCGATCACAGAGCTGCCGGTACTAACCAATTCTACTGTAAAAAACACGGGCAAGAGTATCGAAATTGATAAAAATATTAAATCGCTGCTCGAAAATGGACTCTCAATATTTAGTGTTAAGGCCGATCTATTAGCCGAAATCAATCCGGATATTGTATTTACACAAGATCACTGTGAAGTTTGTGCAGTTTCACTAAAGGATGTAAAATCAGCGGTACGGGAACATTGCGGAAAAGGCACAGAAGTTGTATCCCTCTCTCCCACAAATCTCGATGAGATTGCGCAATCGATCTACAAAATCGGACAAGTGCTGCAAGCTGAAGAAAAGGCAAAACAGTTGGTAAGCCAGCTCAAACTACGAATGGATATCATCCGGAATACTGTGATTGGTGAACCTGTAAAACGGGTTGTGTGCCTTGAGTGGATCGATCCACTGATGACCGGTGGAAACTGGATTCCCGAACTACTGGAAATTGTTGGTGCCGAGTATCTTTTATCTGAACCGGGAAAGCACTCTCCGTGGATTCAATGGGAGGATCTTTTGAATGAAAATCCTGATGTAATCCTCATCATGCCATGTGGGTATAATATTGAACAAACAACGAATGAAATGCACCTTCTCACTCAAAATGAAGATTGGAATACTTTAAAAGCTGTACAAAGTAACGAGGTCTATATTCTTGATGGAAACCGATACTTCAATCGGCCCGGCCCTTCAATTTTTGACTCTACCCGCATATTGGCTGAAATCCTTCATCCTCACTTGTTCAAGCCGGTTCATCACAAAGAGGGTTGGATTCGGGTAAATGAACAACTACAGGACGCTTAATCTCTCTTCATTTATATCGTTTTTGTCACCATGAAAAGACAGATCCGATGAGCCATGTATATCCGGTTTACCGTCGACACGAAGGGTATAATCTCGTTTATAGGAGGCTTTGAAATACCCATCTGTCGGTTGTTTTTACCGGCTGATGGGTGTCCCCAACCCGTCAGCCCGCACATACAGCGTGCAGACGGGTAGTAATGCAAAGCTCTCTTATAGCCTTTATAACTCGATGTACCTTTTCCTGTATTACCCGTCTAAATCAATATGGATGAATAGTTGTGTTTTTGTCACAGGAATAGATCGATTATTGTGGAATCAAAGCTTGCAAATTAGTATTGTCAAAATAGATATCAGTAATAAATAATTACCGGTTCCATGACGAAAGATGATGTTTTTATGGCGATGATCAAGGAGGAGATCAACCAGTTTAACCACTATTTTCGGTATAATGAAAAAAAATGGTTGAAAGAGGGTAAATATAGCAAGCTCGCTGAAAAAGGTCTGCGGCAGGCAAGGTTGATGGGAGGATTTGTAATTTTTTCAATACTTATTTTTTCGATCATCAGCGTTTATCACTTTATTAATTATGGAAACACCGGAAATAGTATAAGTCTATGGCTTGGAATTACTTCATGGATATTTGTCATTATATCAACCATTTTTTATACACGTGATATCATCGAAAAGAAAAAGAGTATGGAACGCATTTTAAAACTGCTTGATGCTCGTGAAGATTTTTACAAATCAAAAGAAGAACAAGAACAAGATTAACATGAAAAAAGCAATCTCAGCGGGTCTTTTTATTGCCGGTCTATTACTCCTCTATTTTGGTTACCAGGAATATCAATCCATAAGTTCCGAGGTTGAAGAGTTTTTCACAGGGTCACCAAGCAACCGGGCACTTTGGATGCTGATTGGCGGAGCCGCTGCCTCGATTGCAGGATTAGTGGGATTGTTGAGGAAGTAAAATTTTTCAACGTTTTTTGATTTGAAGAGGGTTCTATTAAATAAAAACCTCAGTTCGATTCTAAAAATCAATAAAAGAGGCTCCCCTCCTTCACTTCGCAAGGAGGGGACTTTTGAGGAACTTTGATACAGATTAAGAATCGAACTCAGGTTAAAATGAAGCAGAGCTTCCTACGGTGCGATGCGAAGGAGGACCTTCGCATCGAGTAAACCAAAATTTCCATTTCATCCTTTAGTGGTTTTGTGTTTTCGTGGCAACCTCATTCTTGGTTTAATTAGTTCTCAGATCTCTCCTTCAGTTTTTGAACCGATTCGTCCATTTGCCGAAGTAGTTCCCAGCGATACATTCCGGAATTATGTCCATCATCCCAGGTAATTTTTAAAGCATGATTTCCTACCTGCTCTGCCGACACAATTTTAAAAGTTCGTGTCGGTTCAACAAGAAAGAGCTGTGGTTCAAATTGGCCCATTTGACTGTGGCCACCCCTGCATTCTACACATGGACAATTTTTTCGAAGTCCAAATAATGGGAATTCAGAAACGTGACCATCCGCCCATTCAATTGTCAGTTTTTGGTCGGAATTTGCAATATCAACAGAAACTGGTTTATGTTCTTTATTCATAATAGATATCGGATTGCTATTCGCTATTTGGGTTAGTAACATATCATGTTGAAAAATACGTTCAAACCATGTGGATTTTAAATCTATTTCTCTTTCTTACAGTAATTGGCGGCGGATACCTGGGCTTTCAGCCATGGTTTCAGTTCGACCGTTTAAATAAAAATATAGTTCTTAACGGTTCACTGGCAATTCTTCTGCTATTTACAATTCTGATGATCCTTTACATGATCGGCCTCTTTCCTCAATCCATTGCCGCTCCGTTCATGATGTTTTTATATTCTTTTATTGGCGGTTTTTTCTTTGGCTATGCAGGGCGTCTCTATAACCTGCGTAAAGACTCCGGGCAGATGCTGTACCAACATCATTCCTTTTGGGTTGACCATGCACCTAATCTATTAGCAATCGCCATTATTATTTTTGGCCTCTACAGAACCGCAGTATTAACTGATTCGATAATCACCGGTATCCGCGTTACGTCTGGTATCTCTTTGATTAGCTTTGGGATCTTTACCTGGACATTAAAGGTTGTCCCGGAGTTTCGCTCGAAAGGTGTTCTTCTGCTGGACCGGTATATTCTTTGGGAAGAAGTGATTGCATGGCACTGGGTCAGCGAAGATGTTCTTGGTATTGAATACCTGGTAGAGGAGGAAAAATACGATGAACGAATCAAAGAGTTTTCCACGGCCATTCCGCCGCTTGAACGAAAAGAGATTGAATTAATCCTGAAATCAAAAATGGATGAATATTTCGAAGAACGAAAACAGCGGCTTTTAGATCAGGAAGATTAACCCACACGCTGATGTTCAACCATCAGACATTTATCTTCAATATACCTGAAGTCATTTTCCTCAGCTATCTTTTTCGCCTCATCTGAACTCACTCCTATTTGAGTCCATATCACCGGTTTTTGACCAGTATCCTCCGACCATTCAATAATCTCCCTCACCATGTCAGCTGTGTACTGGCTGTTTCTAAAAATGTCAACTATATCAATCACAAGATCATTGGGGAGATCTGCCAACGATTTGTAACTCTTCAAACCAAAAACGGATTCCTCATTGGGATTTACCGGTATAATCGTAAAGCCTTCATCAAAAAGATATCTTCCAATTTGATGACTTGTTCTGTACTGAGTAGATGACAACCCTATGATAGCAATTGTTTTTGTTGAATTTATGATTTGTTCAATAGACATGGCTCATGCGCTGTATAGAGGGTTTCAATTCTCGATTGTGTAAAAAAAAGGTTATCTTTAATTACGTTAAATTGATAATAAAAATACGAGGAAAATTTTGTCTAAAGCAAAAGACGGAGATACCGTTAAAGTTCACTATACCGGCACACTTGAGAACGGTGAAGTGTTCGATACATCACAAGAACGAGAACCTCTTGAATTTCAACTGGGTGAAGGTCAGCTTATACCCGGCTTTGAAAAAGCAGTAATCGGGATGAGTGAAGGAGACTCAACCAAGGTTGACATCCCCAGTGATGAAGCATATGGAGAAGTTCGTGAAGATCTGGTTATAAATGTACCCAAAGATCAACTTCCTGATGATGTTGAACCGGAAATTGGAATGCAGCTACAAGTTAATCAACAAAATGGTCAGCCTATTCCTGTTAGAATTACCGAAGTAAAAGATGAAGAACTGGTACTCGATGCCAATCATCCGCTTGCAGGTAAAAACCTGACGTTTGAGATTGATTTACTTGAAGTAGCTTAATTCATATAAAATTAAAAGTAATATCGGCCGACTGCTGTTAAGTAGTCGGCCTATTTTTTTCTGATAACAATTGATAAACTCAATTAAAAACATTTCGAATTTATCTAAGAATATTCATTTCCTCCAACAAGTATCAAGAATGGAGAGGCTGACTCAAGTTCAGCATGACGATTACAACACAAAATATTGATTCTCTTACAACAGAATCCTCTTAGAAATTTATGGCAGATTTTACAAAGAAAAGTACCGTTAGTATAACTTGTCCGCTTGGACTCTCTCCCCTGTTAAAAGAAGAGATTGAAGAACATGGTTTTAAAGTATCTGAAACACGTGAAACCGGAGTTGAAATTGAGGCCTCTCTTAATGATTGTATCTATCTGAATTTTTGGCTTCGAACGGCTCACCGCGTGCATTTTCTCATGGATGAAAAAAGAATTCAATCACCCGACCAATTGAAAGTCTGGATCAAGAAGATGCACTGGGAAGATTGGATTGATGAAGATGGATTTTTCTCCGTCACTTCAAGAGTAGATCACCCTACTATTGAGAATGACCAATACGCAAATCTTATGGTGAAGGATGCCGTAGCCGATCGAATCCGGTTTAAAAAAGATCAGCGTCCTGACAGCGGTTCGGATCTCCAAAAAACAGTTTTATTTCTCTATTGGGATAAGAAGATTGCAAGAATTTTTATTGATACATCCGGGGAGTCACTCTCACGCAGAAATTACCGGGGATCCGGTGCCTTCGCACCAATGCAGGAAACTCTGGCTGCGGCCATCATCAATTCAACAAAATGGAAGCCTGGACAACATTTTATCAACCCTATGACAGGGAGCGGAACTCTTGCTATTGAAGCCGTAATGCAAGCGACCCGCAGGGCACCCGCCTCACTGAGAAATAATTTCGGGTTTATGCATATCCGTGGGTTTAATGAGGAATACTACCAATCTGTTAGGGATGAAGCCAGGCGCGGTGTAGAGAAAGATATTGAAGGAAAATTTATAGCGACCGATAACGATCCCAATGCCATTATCGGCGCAAAGAAAAATGCTCAGACGGCCGGCGTGGATCATATGATCGACTTTCAAACCTGTGACTTTTCAGAAACTCCGGTCCCCGATGGCGAGGGAGTTGTTGTATTCAATCCTCCGTATGGAGAACGAATCGGCTCACCAGATGATCATATTTCTCTCTACAAAGGTATCGGTGATTTCCTGAAGTCTAAATGTCCCGGTAAGATGGGATATGTCTTCACGGCCAATAACAAACTCACCAAAAAAGTTGGACTCAGAGCCTCTTCAAGAACCACATTTTTCAATTCCACAATTGAGTGCCGTTTGTTGGAGTATGAGCTGTATAAGGGATCGAAGAAATAACAAGTCATGAAGCTCTGCTTCTTTTCATTTTTTCCTTTACTCGTTGCGAAGGTCTCCTTCGCAATGAATTATCGGAAGCTCCGCTTCCATTCAGTGAAATTCACAAAAATTAACTCAACGATTCTGGCAGTGAGTTTTTCGAACCTTTCCATTTGCCAAGAAATCACTGAAATTTTTCTGATTTCGTGTTTTCGTGGCTCTACTTCTTCCTCACAATCGTAATTCCATCTCGCACCGGAATCATCACCTGTTCCACATCTTTATCATCCCGAACCATTTTATTCAGTTTGTGAATAGCTCTGGATTTTTCAGATGAAGGCCGTAGCACATAGCCATCCCAAAGCACATTATCAATTACAAGAATTCCACCCGATCTCAGTTTTGGTTTGAGCATTTCGTAATAAGTCGGGTAACTGATTTTATCAGCATCAAGGAAGATCAAATCAAATTTCCCTGAGAGTGTTGGAATCACTTCCAGAGCATTTCCCATCTTCTGTTTAATCTTATTTTGATAGGATTCCCGTTCAAAGAATGGTTTTGAGATATCCCGATATCGTTCATTCATCTCAAGAGTGATTAATGTGCCATCGTCTGGAAGAGCATCAGCCATCCAAATCGCCGAATACCCGGTGAATGTTCCGACTTCCAGAATTCGTTTCGCACCAGAAATTTGAACCAACATATTCAATAATTTTCCCACCTGAGGGCCACTGAGCATATCGATGAATTCCAGTTCTTTTTCAGAAACCCGAACCAGCTCTTTTAGTGTTTTTGACTCTTTGGATGTGAACGATTCTGTATATTCTGCTATTTCTCTGTTTATCAATTTCATGTTTTATTTTAAGATGACTTTGTACCAAATATAAGATTTTAAGTCATTCTGAACTTGTTTCAGAATCCCCTAACTTCTTCACAATTGGCGATTTCGCTTTCGCGTTCAAAAAATGAGCGGCTCAAGGCCGGAATGACAAAACTCATTTAGATCTTAACAGATATTTAACTTTTGAAACAATCCAAAACCGAATTCATACCGGCGCAGGAATCACGTTGGTTCATTTTTATTTTTGACCTGTACATGCGTTCGCTATTCTGGCGAAGATTTAAAAACGTTTGGGTAGACCAGGAATATCAACCATCAAAAACCAGTAAAACGATCTACTATCTAAATCACACCTCCTGGTGGGATGGCCTGATTCCCCTCCTGCTCAACAGAAAACTGTTTCGGCAAAATGCCCGCGCGATGATGGAGGATAAGCAGATGCGGGAGCACGGACTCTTCAAGCGAATTGGTGCGTTTTCAGTCAATCTCGAAAATCCGAGGTCAGCGGTTCGATCTCTTCGCTATGCGGCTGAATCGATGAAACGTGAAAATTCATCACTTTTTATTTACCCCGAAGGAAAAATTTATCCATTTACAACAAAAAATATTCAATTTCGAGACGGTCTTGCATGGATTGCAAATCGTGTACAGGACGCTGATGTGGTACCCATTGGAATTTATTTTACTACAGCAAATTATGATAAACCGGAACTGTTTTTGAAAATTGGAAAACCTGTAGAGTTCAACTCTGAAACAGATCGGCCAAAATTGAAAGCTCTATTTGAAGACAATCTTGAAAGTCTTTTAGAAAAATTAGAGTCTCAGGCTCACGATGAATCTTTCAGATTCGATAAAATTTAAATAAATAGTAGAAGGCTTTGCAAAACCGTGGGTATGCGTCAATCTGAACTCGATTCAGATTCTCCATTCGTCTTTATAGCCAGTATCTGGAGATCCTGAATCAAGTTCAGGATGACGGTCAGAGTTTTGCAAAGCCTTCAAGTAATTAAATAATTATCGGGAGAGAAGTGATCTCATTTCTTGTTAAAAAAATCCATATCAACAGAAAATCAATCAAATATGAAGAATTTACCCAATTGGGCGGCTAATCACAGAGACAAATGGGAATACAGAGGACAAAAACGTCCATCTTTTGCTGTAGAACCGAAAAAAGGTCAGGAATCAGTCTGGGATTATCCCCGTCCCCCCGTTCTTGACCCTGATAAAAGAGATGTAGTTGTGAAATGGAATAATAGTATTATAGCAAACAGCTCAAGAACGATTCGTCTGTTGGAGACAGCGAGTCCACCCACTTTTTATATACCACCCCAGGATGTCAATCTCGATAAATTGATAAAAACAGATAAAACCAGCCGATGCGAATGGAAAGGAAAAGCTATGTATTGGGATATTCTTTTAAATGAGGATAAAATTATCAATGCGGCCTGGTCATACCAAGACCCATTTGATGATTACAAAGATATTGCAGGATATTTCTGTTTTTACCCTAAAAAAGTGCAATGTTTTGTTGATGGTAAAAAGGTAAGACCGCAACCCGGTGGATTTTATGGAGGATGGATTACCGATGAAATTGTAGGTCCGGTTAAAGGAGAATCCGATAAAACTTATCTTTAATAAACTCTTGATACAGTTTTTAAAAAAAACCGACAACATACCAACGTCTCCAGAAGTTGGGGATACCAGCATCTTCCTCAAAACCATTTCAAAGAAGCTCACAAAGGCATAATATTGTATTCACCTTGAAAACCATTTTTGCTGTAGTTATAAATCACTGTTTGGGTTCATTCTTTAAGAAGTCTCAAATCTACTCTCTATAATAAAATCTTCTTTGATTTTCCGTTCTTCAGTGGAATCTTAACCAATTCCTAATTGCTTCTTTCCCTGAAAATTGGTGTATTAGCTTCACTTATGCAGACATCTACTACACCCACTCAGCCATCCATCGAGATCTTCGGCGTTACCGTCATGGAACCGATGGTTACGTTTACCGACCTTTGGATTACCGCCGTTTGCGTCTATGCATTTATAAAGCTCGTAAAACTCGATAAACAAGGGAAAGTGCACCGGCTGATGCGCTACTATTTTATCATCATGGCGCTGGCAACTTTTTTGGGTGGATTTTTGGGGCATGCTTTTCAATATGCTGTTGGGCTCTCATGGAAACTCCCCGGTTGGCTCATCAGTATGCTTTCGGTAATGTCAATCGAACGCGCGTCCATCATGCATGCAGCCCCTATCATCAACAAGAAGTTTGCGAAGTTTTTAGGTGTGGCGAACATCATTGAGCTTCTCACCTTTGCCGTTATATCATTCTACACTCTCAACTTTTTCTTCATCCAGGTTCACTCTGCATACGGTTTAGGTTTGATTGTGCTCCCACTCCATTTTTGGGTGTATTGGAAATCCCGAAACGAGGGAAGCCGTATTATCTTTCTATCCGTTATTTTTGCCACACTGGCCGCCTTTTTTTATACATCTGAAATTGGCCTGCACACATGGTTTAATCATCTTGATCTGGCTCATACCGTTATGGCAATCAGCCTTTACTTTTTTTATCGCGGATCACGAAAACTGGAGGTTTTACAACCGGAAGATATTTTGGAAGATCAGGGTTCGTTTGCCGATGTTGTAAAAGATGCTTTTAAACAAAAGCAGGTATAACAATCCTTCGAAGAGAGTATTTTCTTCTTAATTCTATATCCAGCTTAAATAGTAAACTATTTCTAATTCTGTGTAGTTTACAGGGTAACCATATCATGTAATTCAATTATGCCCATGGATGCACTCATCGCCTCATTAGAACAAACACAGGTCATCGCCATGCTCGGCGTGCTGGTTCTTCTCTTTGCCTGGGAATCGTTTCACCCGTTTTATGAATTTTTTAAAGGAAGAGGGAAAGATCGCGGGAAGCATGTTTTTCGAAATTTGGTTATGGGGATCATCAATGCACTGATCGGAAGCCTGATCTTCGCTACACTTTGGCTGGCCGTTTCGGTTTGGGCTGATGAAGCCCGCTTTGGATTGATGCACTGGCTGCAGGATCTGTTGGCTCTCCCCACCTGGGCTCATGCCATTGGCGCTATCTTACTGTTTGATGCCTGGATGTACACCTGGCATCGCATCAATCATGAAGTGCCGTTTTTCTGGAGATTTCATAAAGTCCACCACACCGATAATAAGATGGACGTCACCACCGCCAGCCGGTTTCATTTTGGAGAAATCTTCTTCTCTGGAGCTCTTCAGAATCGCAATTATTGCCCTGTTTGGCATCTACTTCTGGGAGCTGGTTCTCTACGAAATTGTGATGTTTACGGTCGTTCAATTCCACCATGCAAATATTGGCCTGTCTCACAACATAGACCGAATGCTGCGTGCGATTATCGTTACACCGGATATGCATCGCGTTCACCACTCCCGCTGGCAACCGGAGACCGATTCCAACTATAGCTCACTCTTCTCGTTTTGGGATCGTATCGCCAAAACTTTCCGCCTCAGAGAAAAACCGGAAGAGATTGAATTGGGACTGGATGAGTACGATGATGAGAAAGATCAGACCGTTGGCGGAATGTTGAAGACGCCTCTTAAAAAGAATGATTAAGATATTAACGCATTTTTCGGTTTAAGAACCTTCAAGCGTCCATTAGGTTTTTGAAGCGTTCTTTTGCTGGTAATGGCTTGACGCTTGAAGGACTTCCGCTACGCTCCAGACGCTTCAAGGTCACTTCTTTACATAACCGGATAAAAAGTTAAGGTCATAAGTGGATATAAACACCATTTTAATCTTGTGGGAGGCTTTGAAATACCCATCTGTCGGTTGTTTTTACCGGCTGATGGGTGTCCCCAACCCGTCAGCCCGCACATACAGCGTGCAGACGGGCAGTAATGCAAAGCCCTCTTGTATATAATTGATAATCTGAACAACTTTGAAATTAAAATAGATAAGCGATTTTCTAATTCTCCAAAATTATTGTTATTTCTCTTCGAAACTAACTAAAATAAAAGTATTCAAGCATGAAATATATATTCCTGATACTCTTCTCATTCCTATTATTTACAAGCTGTTCAAATTCAGATACGGCTGAAAACAACACTCCCAATAACAACGAAGTACAAGAAATGTCTGAGCAATTACGCCACGTGGTACTATTTAAGTTTAAAGATTCAGCGACCGAAGCTGATATTAAAGAGGTTGAAGAAGCTTTTTTAGCATTGCCCTCAAAGATAGAGACGATTAAAGATTTTGAATGGGGACTGAATAATAGCCCTGAAGGATTGAATAAAGGGTTTACTCACTGTTTTCTTCTCACATTTGACAGCGAAGAGGGACGAGCTACCTACCTGCCTCATCCGGCTCATAAAGAGTTTGGTGAGATATTACAGCCTCATCTTGAAGATGTGATGGTGGTGGATTACTGGGCTAAATGAGAAAAGGGAATCAACGACAGCGTTCACTTTTCTTTCTGGAGAACAGCCATTCTAATACTCTTCGGTTGTATGAGAAATCGGAATAAATAAATATCAGCCTATGAATATGACTGTGAGAAAGGTTCAAATCAGACTTTCGTTTTTTAATCGAAATTTATCGATTCATAAATCCATTTGCGTATATACACTCGAACCACATCCCCTTTTCTAAACTCGGTTTGTATTAATTTTGTATATTTTCAATACACAATAAAGTAATTTTAATGTACTGATTATGCCCAATGCACGAATAGAATTAGACCAAGATATCCAACCTCTTTCCGAATTTAGAAAACATGCTGCGGATTTTATCGAGCGCATTAAAAAGCAAAAGCGGTCCATTGTGTTAACACAGCACGGCAAAAGTGCCGCTGTTTTGGTTGATGTATCAGAATATCAGCGCATGATCGACAAAATTGATTTGATGGAGGAATTGATTGAGGCTGAGCGACAAATAGCACGGGGAGAAATTGTTTCAAATGAAGAAGCAAAAAAGCAGATTAAAGAAAATCTCGCCAAGTGGAAGTAATCTGGACGAATCAAGCTGTTAGAAAGCTGAACAAGTTTGTCGATTATATTGCCCGGGATGATTATAAAACCGCCGAGAGTTGGGCGCTGAAATTGATTGAAAGGACAGATCAATTGATCGATCAGCCAGATTCTGGTCGCGTAGTTCCAGAGTATGATGAGCCAACACTGAGAGAAATTATTTATGGCAACTATCGAATCATCTACAGAGTTCGGCAAGAAGAAAATGCTGTTTATATTCAAACCGTGTGGCACGTTCGGCAAAACCCACCTGAATCAAGTCAGCAGTTGAAATAACGCCATCTTTTAAAAAGTTTCCGCCGATAAATTCATACAACCAATAACCAAAACCTCTTATGAAACAACTTTTACTCTTTGCATGCGCCCTCCTTTTCACTGTCATTGCAAACGCACAGGAGATGCCCGATGATCCTCAAATGTACGCAATCATCGACTCGGTCAGTGCAGATCGGATCGAAGCAGACATCCGAACTCTGGCCGGATTCGGAACTCGGCATACAATGTCAGATACTACATCAGCCACGCGAGGAATTGGCGCGGCGCGGCGGTGGATTAAAGAGGAATTTGAATCGATCAGTGCTGAATGCAACGGCTGCCTGGAAGTGTATGAACAACGAACACTTGTCGAAGGTGATTCAACAACCCGAATTGATGAGGATACCTGGGTAGTAAACGAATACGCGATTTTGAGAGGCACCAAGCATCCGAATCGATATGTGATTATGAGCGGGGATATTGACAGCCGAGCCTCAGATGTGATGGATGAAACGATCGATGCTCCCGGAGCCAATGATAATGCCTCGGGAATGGCCGGAACGATTGAGGCCGCACGTGTTCTTTCGCAGTATGAGTTTGGTAGCAGCATCATTTTTGCGGGACTCTCCGGCGAAGAGCAAGGATTGTACGGTGGACGATTCCTCGCAGAAAAAGCTGTCGAGGAAGGCTGGGAGATTATTGGTGTGCTGAACAATGATATGATCGGGAATATCGAAGGAGTGGACGGTGTGATTGACAATCGGACATTTCGAATTTTTTCAGAACCCTATTCCGCCCAGGCTACGGAAAGAGAACTCCAACTGAAACGATTTTATGGCGGAGAGAATGACGGCATTTCTCGTCAGCTTGCGCGGTATATTTATGAAACGACAGAAGCCTATATGCCGGAGATGAATCCGATGCTTATTTATCGACTGGACCGGTTTGGACGCGGCGGACATCACCGGCCATTCAACGAAGCAGGTTTTGCGGGTGTGCGAATCATGGAAGCCCACGAAGATTACACCGAACAGCACCAGGATATTCGAACAGAAAACGGTATTGAGTATGGAGATATGATCGAAGAAGTGAACTTTGAATACGCCAAAAAACTGACGGCGGTCAATGCGGTTGCGCTGGCATCGTTAGCGAAAGCACCGCCTGCCCCACAAAATGTAGAAATTGGCGGTGCCGTTCAGCCCTCCACAACTCTCCGCTGGGAAAACCCGGACAGTGACTTGGTGCAAGGGTACAAAATCTACTGGCGCATGACGACGGAACCGCTCTGGACGAATTCAAGATTTGTTGGAGATGTCAGTGAATTTACTCTGGAAGGAATCGTCATTGACAACTACCTGTTTGGCGTTTCCTCCGTTGGAAAAAATGGGTACGAAAGTGTGATTTCTTATCCGGGTGGGCTTATTCGGGAATAGCCTGATTTCTTCTCGCAGAGTTTTTAATTTTCCCTTTTGGGTGGGTAAAGTTAAACTGCTTTTAGTAGATTAGCGTGGGGTGGTTTGCTTCGAATACGTGAACACACCTCCCACGAGTGTAGAATATTATCTAAGCTCCAAAATTCAAATATCTTGCACAGGGAATTGGTCTCGATGACAGCAATGTGTTTTACTCTCCTGTTATCAGAATCGAGACCGAATTGCTCAATCAACATACGATTATAATTGTCCCATCGTTTTAATTGTATTACATTGCAACACAGTAAAGTAAAAATATTGCTATGGATACAACTCTCACAATTAGAATTGACAAAGAGTTAGAACAACTTCTTGAAGAATCAGCAAGACGATCCGGCCGGTCTAAAAGTGAGTTGGTCAGACAGGCTTTAAAACGACAATTAAACATCGAATCATTTCAGCAGTTGCGAAAAGAACTTCTACCCTATGGCGAAGCACAGGGATGGCTGACAGATGAAGATGTTTTTAGTGAAATCACATGAAGATTTTTGCTGACACAAATGTTCTGGTCAGCGCTTTCACGGCAAGAGGACTTTGTGCGGATCTGCTTAAAGTAATCCTTGCAGATCACCAATTAATGACGGGTGAATTTGTACTGCAAGAACTACAACGAGTGCTGACCAAAAAGCTTAATGTTCCTGAAAATAAAGTTGCCGCTGTTATTCAATTTCTTCGCAAACATTATATAGAACCGATCCCGGACGAACCTTCCCGGATACATGTCAGAGATGAAGATGACCGATGGGTATTGGAATCAGCTATAAAGGCAAAAGCTGATATATTAGTTACAGGTGATAAAGACCTTTTGGATATCTCAAAAAACGTTTCAAAGCTCAAGATTATCTCACCAAGAGGATTCTGGGAATTACTGCAAAAATAGTTTATGATTTAATCGTTAAAATCTCCCCTTATGAATCTGTAAATCTAATCTGTGAAAAATCATTGGATAATTGTTCAGGCTATAGTCTATTTTAAAAGCTCTTAAAACTCCTTCAATAAATCTCACTGATCAGCGAAACTCTGTTATTCATTTAAGCAAATCTGTGAGAAAATATTCCTGGAGTCGAGTAGCCAAGAGGAATTACACCCCCACCGATAAATCGTAGACTCCACTCAAAGGTAGAATTATTTCTCTATTTCCCAAACTCTCGCATCTCGTCCAGGCAGATTTGTCTCAATCACCAAAACTCCATCTTCCGCTTCCAGAGTTGATTCTTTCTCGTGGGTAAGCTCTATCAAAGAATAACTTCCGTCCTCATCAACCTGTAAGAAAATACTCACCACTTCTTCCGTTTCAGCATGATTGATGGCAAACAGCAAATAGCCACCCTCATTTTCCTGGAGTTGGATATCCACAATAGCAGAGTCGCTGCCGTCGTGAGAACTTGTGACTTTTCGTTCAACGTCAGCCCAATCCGCCAGTCCTTTTATAAATGATGAGTTTCCTTCTTTGAGATCCGGATAGTTCGCTAATCCTAAGAAGGTTCCAATCATCATCGCTTCGCCTTCCCCATATTTGTGAACGGTGATGGCCGGTTTTCCTGTCATGCCAAACGTACCAAGGATCTGGATTTCTGATCCTGAATAGGGTTTAAAGCTACTTCCATAGAGAGTTCCGGTCAGATTTCGTCCGGCCTGAAGTAGTTGAGTTGCTGGATGCTGCCGATCGATCACCGGGAAATCCAGATCCTCTTCGCGCATCCAAACCTGGTCTTCGTACACGCCGAACACTTCGGCCAGTCCCATTCCCGGAATTCGTTCGGAGGCATATCCTCTTTCATCATTCCACGCCGTTCGAGCCTCAGCTACAGCATAACCGCCCTCCTCTACAAACTGTTTAAGCCCGTCAGAAGCATCATCGGTCAGCATCATTGACCAGGGTAAAATTACCAGTTTATACTGTGAAAGATCTTTATTTGCCAGATCCTGTCGATGGATAAAATCAACCGGTATGTTATTCTCAGCAAACACGCGGTAGTATCCGATCAAAGAATCATGATGTCCTCCGGGATAATCGGATCGACGCTGTGCACCGCCCACCATCTGAGACAGAGGATTATACACAATCGCTACTTCCGCGGGAACCGGTTTGGATTTCAAAAACAGATCCATGTTCTCCGTTACGGTTTGAGCAATTTCACCAACATTATAAGCTCTATCCGTCAGGCTGCCATCCTGGTTGATCAATCCGTATCCGCCCGATTCATACCCGGATGACATCGGGTGATAGGCATAAATATTCACTCCCCTGGCTCCTTTTGAGATCGCTGTCCACGCCCAAACGTTGTGATCGCCAGGCGTCACAGGATCACCAACAAGCAGTGCAATTGTCCCTTTCCCGGCTTGCATCTCACCAACATACCAGCCATTATTGTCGATATTGGCACTTCGGGAGAAATCCATCATGTTCATCACACGCCAGGCCGGCCAGTGCCGTTCAGGGTGATTGTGTTTCGGATAGATCGACACTCCGTAATAATCCACAGCATCAGCCATCAGGAAATCGTCCGTAGCACCTAATCCCATATGCGGCGAAATGATAATCGACGAAACAGCTGCATGAGAGGTAATTACATTGGTCATATCGGCCCGGCGAACTGCATTGTATCGATCCGCCAGATCCTGCTGTAATTTCTCATAAATAAATGTCTTCCAGTCAATGTAATCTGTATAGCTCAAAATGGTGCTGAATCGCGGAGGGCTGACCTGATTCCATGAGTTAAAACTTCGATGCCATGCAGTATTCAAATGTTCCAGCGAATCGTATTTATCCCTCAGCCAGTTTCGAAATCTCTCCTGTGTATAACTGCAGTAACAGAACTGTGCATTCTGAACATAATCAATATTCGACCAGTTGATGATGTGCGGTTCACTCCACAGATCCCAGCCGTAAAAGTTGTCGTATTCGTTGGCAACTTTGGCAGTCTCTGTATAAAAATTCATCATCGCCTCATGCACTCCGGCATGATCCACACAATACCCCGGGGCCGCTTGGGGTTCTACTTGAACACCGCTCTGAGTTGTAAACTTTGCATCCGAATATTGCCTCCCAAGCCACTCAGGAGCTGAATCCGCATACACCTGGATAAAAACTTTCAGACCCACCTCATCCGCCAGCCTCATCAGCAAACGCAAATTTTCAAAATGATACTCCCCTTCTCTCGGCTCAACCCGCTGCCATTCTACCCAAGTCCGCACGGTATTGAACCCCAAATCTTTAATCTGTTGGAGATCTTCCCGCCATTGTTCCTCTGATTCCGGAGTAATCTCAGAAAGCATCGGAGCCCGTGCATCGCCCCCGCTGTACCAAACTGAAAATGGGAGAAAGTCCGGTTCATAGACTTGGTCAGGATGTGGTTGGGCATTTGAGAATAAAGGTAAGAGACAAAGTACGAGAAACAGAGAAAGCCAATTGGTACGCATAATGTTACAAGTAATAGTTAAGATGAATTTTTGTATGGATATCTGAAAAATAGGAAAAGAAAGTCGGAGAAGTGATGATATCTTGAAGATCCGCGAAGTTTTAGAAACTTGTATCTGTTTAGCGTCCTGGCAGAGTGCGATAGCTCCTGCCAGAGTCGCGTGGGTCGGTTTTTGAGGGGAATGCCTTATCCCACAACTCTGACAGGAACCGAAAAGCGCGGTGCTCTGTCAGGTTGTTTGACTCAAACCGCTAAACATGTACAGAAACTTCGCGGATCTGAGGTTAACCGGATTTCTTATGCTCCTTTCTCATCAATTCAGCTAATCGTTGGGCTTCAGGGGCATCCTGTTTTTCCAAATGCCTGATTGTGGATTCAACATCTTCCTTCTTATATCCCTGGTGTAGTTTTGCAACCGCCTCGATATGAAACGGATCAGCCCAGAATCCGGTGATATGAGGGAACTGATTCTCAATCTTTTTTTCGGGAATCTTATCGTAATAGAGAGGTTTTTCCTGATTCTTTTCAAAATGATGGACCAATTTTTCCAGTGATCTCTCAAGCTCCTGATCTGTTTGTACTTTAATTCGGGCGTTCACATGAACTGCTGAATAATCCCACGTACTAATGCTTTTCTTTTCATACCAGGATGATGAGATGTAGGCGTTTGGCCCATGAAATATCAGCAATGCTTCTGCATCATCGGTCAAATATTCTTTTTGTTCGTTAAAATGATTCGAAATATGCCCAAATAGCCTGAATTGGTTGGAATCTCCTTCAGTTAAAACCGGGATATGTGTCCCCAGTAATCGATCTCCTTTCAGTACAAATGTGGCAAACGGATGCTCATTTATAAAATCAAAAATAGCTGAATCATCTTCTTCTATATAATTTTTTTTCTGATACATACTGAATCAATTTTATTACTTATCACCGTTTTACACAAATTTCCGCTTACCGGTTAAAGGTCCTTCCCCAAAGTGATCGATCGCGGGAAGCGTCCTTTTTGGGTATTTGCTATAAGAAGACGTGACGCTTGCTTCAGACGCTTCAAGGACACTTTTAGGATAACCGGTAAATGCGTTAATAGACAGAATAAGAATTATAACAGAGCAAAACTGTCCAAAACATTTAAAAAAGAGAACAGATCTGTCTTCTACATCTTTATAGAAGGCTTTGCAAAACTCTGACCGTCATCCTGAACTTGATTCAGGATCTCCAGATACAGGCTATAAAAACGAATGGAGAATCTGAATCGAGTTCAGATTGACCAGTAACCACGGTTTTGCAAAGCCCTCTTATAAGAAGATATTTATTAGAGGGAAAACTCAAACCCCTGAAAGGGATTTTATACGTTTTGCACAGATGTATGAATATTTTCAGGAATCTGTGATTTCACCTGCGATCTGCCTATTTTAAAGAAATTTTTAGAATAGTTTCTGATAGTACGTATGCAACGATTATTTAATGCACTTTTTATTGGCTTTGGGCTCTTTGTATTCGCTTCCTGCTCATGGTTTTTGGGAGATTATGATGGCCCAAAACTTGTATCCCATAGTTATGTTCAGGGTGTTACACCTTCAAACGCAACACTTTATAATGAGCGCACCTATCCAACGGTACAGGCAAACTGGAACGGGCCCGGAGGAGATAAGATCTGGCTTGCCGTAAATTTGGGGGCATCAGCACCGCCTGAAAACTCAGTTGACGACAGCAATGACAGTGCAGGCTGGTATTTTCAATTCAACCGGAAACAAGCTTTTTATCACAACGGATCGAATTTAACACCCAGTTGGACTACAAATGAAATTATAGAGGATTCGGGATGGAGAATTGAAAATGATCCTTGCCGGATTCTTTTGGGAGATTCCTGGAGATTGCCGACAGTTGAAGAACTTCGTGCTTTCATGTCGGCACCTATTGACAAAGGCGGTATGGGCGACGGGAACAGGACATCTGCATTTAACAGCAAGTTAAAACTTCATGCTGCCGGAAACCTGCAATCATTCGATGGTTCGTTGCAACTTCGCGGTGAATCCGGGAATTACTGGGCCTCCGATCAATTCAGTAACAAACGCGGAGAGGTACTAACAATCGGTGAGGGAAGCAATACATTTGCGGGAAATAAGGCGTTTGGACGATCTGTTCGTTGTTTAAAAGAATAGATCATTTAGCTAATCTAATAAAATAGTCTATGAAAGAACGGGCAAAAAATGTAGCCAGAAAACTTCAAAGTACCATCGTTCAAAATCCATTTAAACGCTCCTACCATAAACCGCCGGGACAAAAACCTGGTACAGCCGTTTATACAGGAGTACAAAAACTGGATGAAGTTAAGATGACTGTTCATGATTTTGATGAACAACATCATGATGTCATCCCAATTAATAAAATTGAATCTTCAGAGTCTTACCTGCAGTCTGAATCAAAAACATGGATCCAGATTCAGGGACTGCATGATGTTGAAAAACTCCGAACAGTCTGGGATTATTTTGAACTTCATCCGCTGATCCAGGAAGATATCGTAAACATGTCTCAGCGCCCTAAAATTGAGGAGTATGACGATGCTGTTTTTGTAGTTATGCGAATGATTACAAGCAGAAATGAAAACGGAAACTCACCGAATCTGCAGACAGAACAGATCAGTATTGTATTAGGAAAGAACTATGTACTGTCATTCCAGGAGAGTGATGACCCCGTTTTCGATCCGATCATTAAACGGCTGGAAATGGAAGGCACCCGGCTCAGGAAGCTTGGCCCCGATTATCTTGCATATGCCCTTATCGATACTATAGTCGATCACTATTATCACGCCCTGGATTTGATCGGCGAGACCATTGAAGAGTTAGAGGAGATGATTCTTGAAGAACCGGAAGAGAAACATCTGCAAAAAATTCATGCGATGCGACGAAACCTGGTGCATTTCAGAAAGTCGGTTTGGTCTCTTCGTGATGGTTTGAACTCGCTCATTCGGGATGAATCTCCTCTTATTTCCGAGGAAGTAAAAGTCTTTATCAGGGATGTTTATGATCATTTGATCCAGGTGATTGATATCATTGAAACCAACAGGGAGATGGTGTTTGGCCTCTACGATATGTACATGTCCGGGCTCAGCAATCGCATGAACGAGGTGATGAAAGTTCTGACGATTATAGCCACTATCTTTATGCCACTAACGTTTGTAGCCGGCATTTACGGGATGAATTTTAACCCCGAAACAAGCCCTTTAAATATGCCGGAATTAAACTGGTATTATGGATACCCTGCAACATGGGTGGTTATGATAATTCTTTCGATTCTTATGGGATTCTATTTTAAAAGAAAAGGATGGCTTTAAAGACTGCATAGTATTTTATTTCTCAATATATTTCGGATACACGAATCCGTTATTATCTTAATGCTACCTATTCAATACCGTAACATACTCTAATGGATGTACAAAATCTTGTACGTGAACAGGTAATCATCCGTTTTGCCGGCGATTCCGGCGATGGCATGCAACTCACCGGTTCTCTATTCACAAATACTACCGCACTTGAAGGAAATGATCTGCGAACCCTGCCCGAGTTTCCGGCTGAAATTCGTGCTCCGGCTGGTACTGTTCCCGGTGTATCCTCTTTTCAACTACATTTTGGAAGCAAGGAGATATTAACACCCGGCGATGCCTGTGATGTTCTTGTGGCGATGAATTCCGCAGCCTTAAAAGCCAACCTTTCGATGTTAAAAAAAGGCGGAACGGTTATCGTCAATACTGCAGGTTTTGATAAAAAAAATCTTAATCTTTCTAAATACGGCGAAGAAAATAATCCGCTTGAAGACGGTACTCTGAGCGAATATACCGTTCATGAAATTGATATTTCTAAAATTACTAAGGAAAGTTTATCCGATACGGATCTATCCTACAAAGAAGTTGAACGGTCGAAAAATATGTTTGTCCTGGGCCTGCTCTACTGGATGTACAACCGGCCTCTTGAATCAACCATATCGTTTCTTGAAGAGAAATTCGCCGACAAGCCCGAAATTGCCGCTGGCAATATAAAAGTACTGAAAGAAGGCTATCACTTTGGCGAAACGGCAGAGATATTTTCTGAAAAATATACTGTCCACAAAGCAGAAATTGGCCCCGGTGAGTATCGGAGTATCACCGGAAATAAAGCCACTGTTTTAGGGTTGGTTTCAGCTACAAGACAAGGCAACTTACCCCTCTTTTTTGGCTCCTACCCCATTACGCCCGCTTCAGATGTGCTTCATGAACTCTCCAAATTAAAAAATTTTGGTGTGAGTACATTCCAGGCTGAAGACGAGATTGCAGCTGTCTCTTCTGCTATCGGTGCAGCCTTTGGCGGAAGTCTTGGAGTTACCAGCAGCTCCGGTCCCGGAGTAGCTCTGAAGGGTGAAGCGATCGGGCTGGCAGTGATGTTGGAACTCCCACTCGTAATTTTGAATATTCAGCGGGCCGGTCCCTCAACAGGGATGCCAACCAAAACAGAACAAGCCGATTTAATGCAGGCGATGTATGGCCGAAACGGAGAAAGTCCGGCGGCTATCGTAGCTCCTTCCACTCCGGCCGACTGTTTTGACGCTGCTTTTGAAGCATGCCGAATTGCCCTTGAGCATATGGTGCCCGTATTTTTCCTATCGGATGGATACCTGGCGAATGGTTCGGAACCCTGGAATTTCCCCCGGCAAAAAGATCTGGAATCAATTCATGTTTCTTTTGAGCCAGCCAGAACTGGTGATGAAGCAGATCAGTTCCTTCCTTATAAACGAGACGATCGGATGGTTCGAAGATGGGCCATTCCCGGAACAAAAGGAATTGAACACAGAGTTGGCGGACTCGAAAAAGAAGATCTGACCGGTGATGTCTCCTACGATCCTGAAAATCACCAGAAAATGACACTGATCCGCCAGGAAAAAGTCGAAAAAATTGCTGATAACATTCCACTTCAAACCATAGACAGCGGAAATGATGAAGGAGAAATCCTGGTTTTGGGCTGGGGTTCTACGTACGGAGCCATCCGAACAGCGGTTGGAGAACTTCGGGACGAGGGACTGGATATTTCGCATGCTCATATTAAATACCTGAATCCATTTCCCAAAAACCTTGAAGAGATTATTTCCAGCTTTGATAAAATTCTTATTCCTGAAATGAACAGCGGACAATTGGTTCGGCTGATTCGGGATAAATTTATGATATCCGCTGTTGGCATCAGCAAAGTGAAGGGGCGGCCTTTCTTTGTGGACGAACTAAAACGAAAAATTAACGACGCTATTTCTATTTCATCCAATACAAACGGAGAATCTTAATGTCACTCATCACAGAAATTGACAAACATATTAATAATGGAAATGGAGATCCGGAGGAGATGAATTACTCCGGGAAAGATTTTTCTTCAGACCAGGATGTCCGCTGGTGCCCGGGTTGTGGTGACTATACCATTCTAAAACAAGTACAAAAAACCATGCCGAAAATCGGCGTGGAAAAGAAGGATATTGTATTTATCTCCGGGATTGGTTGTGCCGCCCGTTTCCCCTACTATATGGATACATTTGGAATGCATTCCATCCATGGTCGTGCCCCGGCTATTGCCACAGGTTTAAAAGTTTCACGGCCCGAACTAAGCGTATGGATAATTACCGGTGATGGCGACTCTTTATCCATTGGCGCCAATCATTTCGTACAATTACTTCGAAGAAATGTAAATGTAAATTTATTGCTCTTTAATAACCAGATTTACGGATTGACAAAAGGCCAGTATTCACCAACTTCACCGGAAGGTTCGGTCTTTAAATCCACACCATATGGGTCTGTTGACCATCCTTTCAACCCTCTTTCTTTAAGTATGGGAGCAGACGGAACATTTGTGGCCCGGACAATGGACAGAGATCCACGACACCTTCAAAAGATGTTGCAACGGTCAAATGAACATCAGGGTACTTCCATGCTGGAGATTTATCAGAACTGCATTGTATTTAACGATGGAGCATTTGAACTCTTTACGGACAAAAAATCACGCCCGAGCGAAGCGATCTATCTTGAAGATGGCGAACCGCTTGTTTTTGGAAAAGACGATGATAAAGGAATTCGCCTGGATGGTTTAAAGCCTGAAATTGTATCTATTGCTGATGGAGAATACAGCAAAGACGATCTCTGGGTTCATGATGAAACCGATAAAACAAAAGCCTACCTCCTTTCCAGGTTCTTTGATCAGCCTCGGGATGAAACGGAAGATCATTTTCCACGCCCCTTTGGTGTTTTGTTTGCTGTGGATCGTCCTACTTATGATGATGGCGTGAATGCACAGGTAAACGAAGTGATTGAGAGAAAAGGTGTTGGAGATCTTGATGAACTGCTTCGCGGTCCGGAAACCTGGACAGTTGAATAATATGGATGATCTCTAAATTGTCCTTCCAAGCTGAGCCAGCTCATAGGTATTTATCAACAGTTGCTCGTGCTTCTTCAGATCGTCGACACTTTGTTTTTTTTCAATTTTTACGGCCAGGATATCAATTATCGTATCCAGCAGATGTTTTTCATCCCTCAAAAATGGTGTTGTGCCATTATGGAATGGCTCACTATTTAAATAAACAACCTGTATTTCGAGGCCAGCATTTTTCAATTTCAGATTTTGGGACGATATAGATAGGTCAGTCTCTTCGTAATTGCTGGTTGAAAACTCTTCATTTCCATACTGAATTCGGGCCCCAATCAGTTTCGGAAATTGGAAACCGATTGGAATGTGCATTAATGTCCGCTGTAAAAGCTGGGGAATCGTAAAATCCTGTTCGTTAAGATTGGTAATATTCCAAAGACATTTCTGTTCCTTCATGCGTCTTTTTTCACTTTCCATGGCAAAATCGCGCTGGTACTCAATCTCCTTCTCTTTTGTGATGTCGATCATTAATCCATCAAGACTAACCGGTTCTCCATTTTCCTCGCGTATAGTTAGCAAGTCCCTGATCCACACGACATCCCCCTGAGAGCTAATCATTCTGTATTCCAGGGTATGATCACCCCCTTTAATTATCATCTCATTTACTTTTGATATCAACCCATTGCGATCTTTAGGATGAATCTGTTCCAGCCAAAAATGCCTGTTTTCTAACCAGTCGGATGCCGGGTAGCCCAAAATATTCATCGATTGTGGACTCACATAAACGTTTTTTAGTGTCTTCAGGTCAATTTCCCGAACAATCCCATTAATTGACTGAACCAGCGAACGAAAACGATACTCTGTGGCTTGTAATTTTAATTTCGTATTTCGAACATGATTGTAGCGGTTAATCTCTCTCCTTACCACAAATTCCAGCTCTTTCAGATTATCCGTGGATACATAATCTGATGCACCGTTCAGCACCAGAGTATCTATTGTTGAATCTTCCCATACTGTATCTGATATAAAAATAAAGGGCAACTGAAGCTCACGCTCCCTCACATAAAAGAGAACTTCAATACCATTGTAATCTGACAGGTTAAAATCACAGATGATAATATCGAAATCGTTCAGGTTTTGATAGTCTTTTAGACTTTTGAAACTATCAATCAGGTCAACACGGCCGTTACTATAGAGTTTTTGTAATATGTCTGAAATTTTTTCCCTTTCAGTGCTGTCATCCCCAATTAACAATATTCGAACGGTTTGACTCATGTTGTACATCCTTTTTTAGAATTGATTTATGATTTAAAACTGCCTCTCTTTGTGCCAACACTTTCAATATAGTGATTATTAAGATATTTTAATACTTAAATCTCTTAAATATCTATTCTGAATAACCGCTTTAAACTAATCAGGGCAGGTTTTCATTTTGAGGTGCTGATAAAGAGTTCGGCAAAACTATTCAAGAACATGATCCACCGGAGGGTGGGTATCTGTTTAGCGATTGAAAAGTGACCTTGAAGCGTCTGGAGCGTAGCGAAAGTCCTTCAAGCGTCACGTTTTCAGTAATACGAGCGAACTCCTTGTTCCAGGCCATTCATCGTTTCGCCCTCTCCCCCAACCCCTCTCCCGCGGGGAGAGGGGCGAAGGGGTGAGGGCGAAAAACGTTCTGTGCCAATAGATTGGCTTTTTTTCTGTCAGATCGCTAAACAGGTACGCGTGTTGGGGTACAAAGAACAAACAAAATGGAAACCCCGAATGGGGTTCAATATTAAAGCTATTTACATCATTTTTGTGCGAATAGATAGACAAACGATTCTCCTCATTTTCATAGCGGGTTGAATTTCGACCATTCCATATTTCTAAATATTACTAAGAGGACTTATCCCATTTTTAATACAAGAAGGCTTTGCAAAACTCTGACCGTCATCCTGAACTTGATTCAGGATCTCCAGATACTGACTATAAAGACGAATGGAGAATCTGAATCGAGTTCAGATTGACCAATAACCACGGTTTTGCAAAGCCCTCTACAAAACGAACTGCAACTTACTCTCGTCTCGTTGCTCTGCTCCGAGATGGTAGTCTGGGCTGCTCTGCTGCCCGTTTAAGCCAATAAAGGGTGGAGAAGAGCACTACCTGCATTCTGTTTCACAGCAGAGCAGTGAAACAAGAAAAAATATATTTCCATTTATATAAAGTGTTAACTATCTGATTATTAATAACATATAGTTCATATGAAATAATTTTAGAGGTAACTTCTCATTACTCAGGGTTGTTTTTAACCTTTATATTCTTATGATATGTTGATCTCTAAACATAACACACAGTCTCAATATGAAATCTCTCAAGAATTTTTCCCTGTTATTGTTTCTAATTTTTCTTCTTGTTGTAATTGCAAACTGTCAGACTGGTTCCAGCGGCAAAGTTAGCGGAACCCTTGAAAAATGGAATAAAGTCACAGTTGATTTTAAAGGTCCGCAGGCCTCAGAACATCAAAGTAGTCCGAACCCCTTTCTTGATTACAGTCTTGAAGTTGAGTTTATTGGCCCAGGTGGTAATACATATCTTGTACCGGGATTTTTTGCCGGCGATGGTAACGGCAGTGGTACAGGAAATATATGGAGAGTCCATTTCTCACCGGATGCACCGGGAACGTGGTTCTACAGAGCACATTTTTTACAAGGTGAAGAAATTGCTGTAAATCCAATGGATGCAGGCGAACCTATATCTTTTGATGGTGCAGGTGGAAGTTTTGAGGTGGCTCCCGCTGATTCCGCAGCCGATGGATTCTACAAATGGGGCCGGCTGGAATATGTTGGTGAACACTATTTAAAATTTAATGATGGAGATTATTGGATAAAGGGAGGAGCGGATAGTCCTGAGAATTTTCTGGCTTACGATGGCTTCGATAATACCACGAGAAGTACTCAGAATTACGATGGTCTTGAAAGCCTGCCGGCCCTTCATACCTATTCAGCCCATGTGGAAGACTGGCAACCCGGCGATCCGGATTGGGGAGATGGTGATGGCAAGGGAATTATTGGTGCTTTAAATTATCTCTCATCAAAAAATGTGAACAGTATCTATTTTTTGCTTCAAAACATTGGCGGCGATGGCAAGGATGTATTTCCCTGGATTGGTAATCCTGATCCCTCCGGCAGTCCTGAAAATGATAACCTGCATTACGATATTAGCAAACTTGATCAGTGGGAAACTGTTTTAAAATACGCCCAGGAAAAAGGGATTGCACTTCATGCTGTTTTGAATGAGGCTGAAGAGGCCAACAAACGCGAACTTGATAATGGCGAACTTGGAACGGAGCGAAAATTATTCTACAGGGAGATGATAGCTCGTTTTGCCCACCACCCTGCTCTTCAATGGAATATAAGCGAAGAATTTAACCTGAAATTTGATTTAGGGCCTGAAAGGGTTCGGGAGTTTGCAGCCTATATTCAGCAGACGGATCCCTACAATCACCCGATAACCGTTCATACCGCAGGTGATCCGGTTGAAGAGTTGGCTTTTATCTATGGAGATTCTCGTTTCAGCACTACATCCGTTCAACTCAATCAGCGCAGAATTGATCAAGTTACAGAAGCCATTCGCAACGCTACAGCAGGAGCCGGCCGTCCAATCCCCGCATCGATGGATGAGTTTACTGTTGATGTTGGTGACAATCGTTCCTGGATTCCAATAGATGATGCCGATCTTCAGCGAAAACAAAAATTGTGGCCTACCTATATGTCTGGCGGTCAGATTGAATTTATCCTCGAGGGATTTCTTGAAGTGGATAGTTTTAAAAAGCCGGAGGCAGATGCACTTTGGGATTATACCTGGTATGCCAGGTCGTTTATGCAGGAGAATCTCCCTTTTCATGAAATGCAGCCGATGGATCACTTAGTATCAAATGAATCTACGATAACAGTGGGCGAAGGTGATGGTGTTACCTCCGAAATGGGAGCACAGGTTTTTGCCAAACCCGGAGAGATTTACGCCGTTTATTATCCGGTATCAGAGTCTACGGGTTCCATCGATCTCAGTGATCTGAGCGGAGAGATTTCTCTGCGATGGTTTAATCCAAGAAGTGGTGAATTTGAAGGTGAATCAATCTCGGTGGAAGGCGGATTGGAAATCGAGCCCGGACCGGTTCCATCAGCACCAGGCGAAGATTGGGTTTTGTTGATAGAAATGGTTCGCAACTGAACAATGAACTACCTTGGGGCAGAGCCCACGAGGTATCCACTAACCCATAATTTCTTTGATAAAGTATGCGGATATTGGTGAGTGTCCCCCTTCGAGGAGCCTGTCCCGTGGCTTCGGGAGGGCAATGGGGGATGATGAATCTCCCCTTGAGGGGAGTACGGCTTTAGCCGGGAGGGGTGTAATACTTCAGAACCAACATATAATCAATTTAAGACTCAAATAGTCATCCCCCTGCTCTCTTCGTTCGCTTCCCCCTTCAAAGGGGGAATTAAACCACTTTAGATTAAACCATATGAACATTACCGGTTCCTTTTATCTCAGCCTTTTCAAAAAAGATCGAAAACTGAGTTCCCCTTTCAAGGCCATTGTAGTCAAAGCTTGCACCAACTTGTTCAGATAGTACATTAATGAGCTTAAGCCCCATAGATGACAGATCATTTTTATCGAAATGTTCTGGCAAGCCAACCCCGTTATCTGAAATATGCAATTCAACCTGGTCATCTTTTTCCTGCAGATCAATTTCAATCAAACCTGTTTTCTGCTTATCAAATGCATGCTTATAAGCATTGGTAATCACTTCATTTACAATCAATGAAACCGGTATAGCCTGGTTAATATTCAGTCGAATCGGCATACTGTTGATTTTCATCTCCACATTGGAATCCGATTCAAGAGTATCTGATACGTTTTTGGCTAATGATGTAAGTGCTTTGGTAAAATCAATATTTGAAAAACTATTTGTTTGATAGAGCAGCTCATGAACGGTTGCCATTGTTTTAATTCTGAAGACACTATCAAACAGCTTCTCTTGTAATTCCGGGTTAGTCGATTCAAACGCCTGCAACTGCATCATACCCGAAATAACCGCTAAATTATTCTTCACCCGATGGTGAATTTCTGAAAGAAGCATCTCTTTCTCAGCAAGTGAGGTTTGAATCTCCTCTTCGTAATTTCGCCGTGCTGTCACGTCTCTCCCGATTGATACCCAATGCGTGTAATTTCCTTTATTATTGGTTACTGGAACCATCGAGATGTTTATCCAGAACTCTTCTCCGCTCTTCTTATAATTAATGAACTCAACTTCAACGGTTTCATATTTGTTCATTGAATGGCGCAGTTTCTCTCTCAATGATTGATCGGTTTTCGGACCATTCAGAAAACTGGGAGTTTTTCCTAAAACCTCCTCCTTCTCATACCCCGTCATTTCCGTAAAAGCTTCATTTACATATAGTATTTTTCTGCCGGGCAGTTCAGAAGGTTCCGCTTCCATGATTACGACAGCCTCTTGTGTATTGGTTACCACTGATTCATAAAGTTTAAGCCTCTCTTCCTCCTCGCGCTGCCGGGTAATATCCTGCATGGCCCCGATGATTCGCACAGGCTTTCCCTCTTCATCTTTAAGAGCAAAGGCGCGGTCAAGAATATATTTATACGTGTCATCCGCTGTTTTAAAGCGGTATTCCATCTGGAAACGTTCTGTACCTTTTTTCAATACACTTGCCAGTGCACGTTCTACTTTTTCAAGGTCTTCCGGGTGAATTTTATCTCTCCACCAACTTCCAATATTTTTTACCTCTTGTTCTTTATAACCAAACATGGTGTAAATATTGCTGTTGTACACCATCTGGTCGTTTTCCAGGTTCAGATCCCAAATCGTATCGCTGGTAGCTTTCGATACGATATCGTACCGTTCCAGGCTCTCTTTCAATTCTTTCTCTTTTTCAATCTCTTTCGTTACATCTCTTTCAATAGCAATGAAATGAGTACAATTTCCCTCGTCATCAAAAATGGGGTCAATGCTCATATTGATCCAGTATTCATCGCCACTTTTAGAATAATTCAGAATTGTGGTGTCAATGGATTGGTGATTATGAACCGCTTCAGAAAGTTTTTCTGCCATTTCGGGATCGGAATCAGGCCCCTGAAGCAAAGTCCCCGGTTTCCTTCCAACAGCCTCATCAAGCATATATTCTGTCAGTTCTTCAAAGGCTTTATTTACCCAGGTTATATATCCTTCTTCATCTGTAATAATAACAATATCCGTTGACTTTGAAGCAACCAGGGAGAGCTCTTTCAATTTGTGTTCCCTCTCAATCTGTTCCGTAACATTCCTCGAATTTGCCAGGTATCCATTAATCGAAGGATTGTCTAACAAATTGGTTACCGTTGTTTCAATCCAAAACTCTTTGTAATCCTTTAATTTAAACCGATAAGGTTTAATCTGTTTTCTTTCACCTTTATCTAACGTTCCAAGTAATTTTTCAATCCGTTCCCTGTCATCATCATGCAGATATGGAAATACATTTTCACCTATAAATTCATCAGGAGGAATCCCCATCACTTCGAGTGTATTTGGTGATACATAATTATACACTCCCTCCTCATCTAAAATAGCAATCAGTTCTGCTCCATCCTGTACAATCGCTTTGTATTTGCTCTCGCTGAGTGCCAGCTTCTCTTCGGCTATCTCTTTTTCATGACCTTCAAACAGAATACGTAATATGTGGGCTGCCCGCTCTACGGTATTTATTTCGAGGTCAGACGGCTTATTTGGACGTTCATAATAAACAGCAAACGTAGCTACAACATCTCCCTTATTATTAAACACCGGTTGAGACCAACATGCACTAAAGTTAAACTTCTCTCCAAGAGATCTATAGTTCTTCCATAATGGGTCTTTAAAGATATTTTCCGATATTACCAGCTCTTTCCGAAATGCGGCCGTACCACAAGATCCGGCATTCGGACCAATCTCCACACCATTCAGCATCTTTAAAAATTCACCCGGAAGTGACGGAGATGCAAATTCGTTCAGCTTGTTATTGACAATTTTTGTAACTGAGCATCGGGTTCCGGGATGAAGATTCTCGATTCCTAAAACAAATTCCTCAACCAGCTCTTTTATATTCAACTCATTCAGCGAATTCTTTTCCAGAATATCGCGCTCCAGCTTTTCAAGATGATTGTAATACTTTTGTTCGGTTATATCTTCGGCAACGATTAATTCACCTTCTCTGCCATTATGATCAATTAAAATACTTTTAATGAGAACATCGAAGACTGTTTTGTCTTTTTTTTGATGTTTCACTTCTCCCTCCCAAACAGACAGATCATTTTCTTTTGTGTATTCTATGATTTCCCAAAGAGTACTGATCTCTTCCTTCGGCCGAATCTCCTCTATGGTCATATTCAAAAATTCTTCTCTTGAATACCCATATTGATCGATGGCTGCCTGGTTAACATCTAAGAACCGGAGGGTTTCCAGTTCATATACCCACATGGGAATCGGACTCAAATTGAAGAAATCGCGGTATTTTTTTTCAGATGTTTTTACGGTCTTCTGAATTCGGTTTCTCTCAATACTGTAGGTTACAACCTTGGTAAGCACAAAAGAGTTACTCTCATCTTTCAGAAGATAATCCGAGACTCCCCAGGAAAGTGTTTTCAGCCCGAATTCCTGGTTTTCAAACCCCGTCAGAACCACAACCGGAGTATTCCCGGCCAGCGATATAATTTTTTTTACAAGTTCTTCACCACTCACATCGGGCAGAGAAAGGTCCAGCAAAATAGAATCGTACTGTGTGGAGTTGGTGAGTTTCTTTTTGGCTTCGGAAAATGTATCTGCACGATCAATTTCAGGACTCTCCATGCCCTCAGTCAGATACTCCTGAATAAGCACAAAATCCCCTGGATTATCTTCAATTACCAGAATCCGGAGATTTTTTTGCATTGCTGTCATTGGAATACTCGTTACATTTTATGTGGAGGAAGCTGAACAATCGAGATCCAGAAATCCTCAATAGAAGAGATCACTTTTAGAAAATTATTAATATCAACAGGCTTGGTAATGTAGCAATTTGAGTGATTATCGTACGATTTTATGACATCCGTTTCGTCTGAAGATGTAGTGAGCATTATGACGGGGATATAACGCAGATCCGGGTGGTTTTTGATATGTTTGAGCACTTTATGACCATTCAATTTTGGCAGGTTGATATCCAGCAGCACCAGGTCCGGTAACTGAACACCTTCATACCCTTCTTTCCGCTCAAGAAACTGGATCGCTTCCCATCCGTCTCGTACTACAGAAATATTGTTTTTAATTTTACCCTCTTCAAAGGCTTCTTTTGTCAGTACGATGTCTCCTTCGTTATCTTCAACGAGCAGGATCTGTATTTCTTCCGGATTCATAATGGTTCTTATTGCTTTATGTATTTAGAAATATAAATACAGCTACCTTATTTTTATGATTTCTTTTTTTGCCCCATTTAATTAGAGTAGCTGTTCGGAAGACACCGCTAACAAATCTATAACTCAAGCAGCAAAACCTGTAATTGTATATTTTTATTTTGCAGAAAAATAATGAAAATAATCATCATTTTTAATTTCTATTTACGTAACGAAATCGGCTGCCGAGCCCACATCGGCTCACCGACTTTGTGTAGATCTCGAATGATTCGGCAGGCGAAAACTGCAATCGCCAGCCGATGGTTTGTCCGCAATCTGGCGGGGTCTGCTGGTTTCTCTATGTTCGAGATCCGCGAAGTCTCTGAAAGACTTCGCGGATCTTTCCAATCTATTTCCCAATCGTAAAAAAGAACGTACTTCCTTTTCCTTCCTCAGATTCTACCCAAATTTTCCCATCATGCTGTTCTACAATTTTTTTACAAATGGCCAGGCCCATACCTGATCCGGAAGTATTATCGGGTTCACCGCGGCTGAATAAGTTGAATATCTCTGAATGCAGATTTTCCGGAATTCCCTTTCCGTTATCTGATACGGAAAATAACCAGGCGTCATCTTCTTCCCTGGCCTCAATTTTTATAACTGGATCAACATTCGGTTTCCTGTATTTGAGAGCATTTCCCAACAGGTTATTAAACAGTTGCTCAATCCGCACTCGCTGACAATTTATCGTCGGCATTTCACCTGTTTCAACATCTGCATTTGATTCATCAATAAGGGATGCATGTAACCTGATAACTTTATCCAGCACATTCCGGATGCTGATCTTTTCAACCGTAGTATTTTTGCGCCCAATTCGGGAATATTCAAGCAGATCAGAAATGTATCCATTCATTCTTTCCGCACCATCTGCAGCATAATGGATATACTCTTTGGCTCTTTCATCCAACTCGGGCCCATAATTTTTCTCCAGAAGACTCATAAAAGATCGTATCATCCTGAGAGGCTCTTTTAAATCGTGCGATAACGAATATGCGAATTGTTCTAACTCCTGATTGGTTTCCTTCAGCTCATTATTCAGTCTTAAAATCTCTTCATTCTGTTTGATGAGCTTTCGCTGGGCATTGATCAATTCGTTATTTACCTGCGAAATTTCTTCGTATGCATCTATCGGCGGGCGTTTTCCCTGTTTTTCAAGGTCACTGAGTTTCTTCTCAGATTGGCGAATCAGATTCTGCTGTTCGTTGTTGATGAGCATCATCTCATCCAGCATCTTTTCCATCATCTCATTACGGATGGCACCAATTACCCAGATCTTATTGCGGAACCACGCAGCCGTGAATTTCAGAGGAATGGGTTCATTGCCGGTTTTGATATACAATTCGTAATCAAATACAATGTCGCGGTTTCGAATATCCTCCCAGAAATCGGAGGCTTTTCCCAGGCTTTCTTTCGAAACAATATCTGCAAATGGTAACGGTAGTTTTTCTTTTTCTACCAAATCGAGATCATCAAACAATACATCCGTGATTCTCCCCTCTTTATTACAATTCAGGTAAATCCCGTTTTTGATATGTTCAGTCAGTTCGGTCATCTCAGTTTACAATCTGATTGGCGGTTTCAATCGCTTTTCGTGCATTCACGGCGGTGGCATCTGCACCCATCCGGTTTTGAAGATCGGGGATTATGGAAAACGGGTAACCGCCTGCCATAATTTTCAGATCATCCATATCCGGCATATTCCGAATTTTTTCTATCAGCGATGTTACTTTTTGAATGTGGATGGGCAGAGTAACCGATATGGCCAAAAGCTGCGCCCGGTGTTCTTTTATGGATTGAATGAGGTGATTGTCCGGCATATTGCTGCCCATGTAATAGGTATCCCATCCGTCCATTTCAAAGAAATCAGCAACCATGCGTATGCCAATCTCGTGCAGTTCGCTGGAAACCGAACAGGCTACCATCCTTTGCCCCTTTTTAGGGGTCGAGAAGATCAGAGGGTATAAACGCGACATGATTAACTGAGTGGCAGCTGTGCAGTAATGTTCGTGGGCTACGGTAATTTCATTTCGCTGCCAGAGAGCACCAATCTCGTATTGTGTGGTTTGAAAAATGTGTTCATAAATATCTTTTACAGGGATATCCTGTTTCACCAGTTCATCAATTAATTGTCCGGCTTGTTGCCGCTTACTGTCTAATAACAGGTTCAGATATTCTTTGGCTTCTTCATACAACGGCTCTTCTGTCTTCAGATAATGTTTTTCGACCGGCTTCAGGTTCTCCAGGTAATGTTTGCCTTTTCGAATGTATTCAATAGAAATTTCCATATCGGCATTCATCAATTCCTGCCTGATGGCTTCTTCCATGTAATCCAGGTTGTGCAACAGATCATTCTTAGGAATTTCGCGGGCCTTTAACATATGCCAGGACCACTGCAGGTAGTGATTAAACATATCGGGACTTTCAATCCGCAGTGATTCAATCAGGTAATTGAGATGATAGAGTGCATCTTCGTAGCAGTAATCCCGGCCTTTTTCACCGTATCGTTTTTCCAGGTCAGGATTATTCTTAAAGTGCAGATCCGTAATCCTCTCCGCCAGTTTTTCCCGGTTCGATTCGAGCTGTAAAATTTCGAAATTAAGATCTGAATTCATATCAGCCAATTTAAGTAGTGTTTGTATGAAAACTCATAGTGTCCTAAGAAAACGTCAAGATCAAGGCGCGCGAAGGTCAAAAAAGCGCAGTGTACTACGTGTACATGAGCATTTTTTGAACAAGCGGAACGCAGAGATTGTCGTTTTCTTAGTGACACTAAGTAGTGATCAGGTCATAAAAAGTAAGTTCCCAACTTCTTTTAACCAATTTTAACCCCTTTGGAATTCCCTGGTGCGCTTCGCTCCTGTGATTATCGTGCCAATCGTGAAAATGTTCTTCAGAATCCCAATGGGTAATCAGCCAGAATTCTGCATCATTTTCTTTGGGTGAAAGCACTTGCAGGCCGATAAAACCCGGGGCATCATCCACTAAATGAGGACGGTTCTTGAACGCTTCACGAACCTCATCCTCCATATTATTTCGAACTTCAAACTTACTGATTGCTGTAAATGGCATGTTAATCTAATTGGGTTTTAATTTTTTAATCTTCCAAAGGTATCGATAATATCTATGACCGTTGGCTTCGTACGTGTTTAGCGAACTGGCAATTGTAAAAAGCTATTCTCTTGGCTCAGCCCGCTGTTTCCGCCCTCTCCCCAAAGGCCGAGCGGATCAGTCAACTGACTGAGCAGGTGGACCAGCTCAACAAGCAAATCACCACCCTTACCGAACAGATCGAGCAGTTGCAGCGCAGCGGGCATCGTCAGGCAGCCCCTTTTCGGCGGAAAGCGGATAAAAAAGTATCCAAACCGACCAAACCGGGTCGCAAGGCGGGCCACGAAGGGACATGGCGCCAGCCTCCAACTTGTATTGACGAGCAGATTGAGGTTCCATTAGAAGGGTGTCCGAGCTGTGGAGGGCCTGTAAGGAATGTACACCCCATCGAACAAATTATCGAAGAGATTCCACCGATTACCCCTCGCCGATATGAGCTGACCACCTATCGTGGACAGTGCCCGCAGTGTGGGTCTGTTCAATCGACCCATCCGCTGAAAACCTCCGATGGGCAGGGAGCGGCGAAAGTGCAATTGGGTCCGCGTGCCAAAGCCATTGCTTTGAAACTCAACTATGGGTATGGATTGAGCAAACGTAAGACTCAGGCGGTCATGAAGCAGGTTTGTGGGCTGTCGGCCAGCCCGGCCGGATGGCATTATGCGTGTTGGCGGATGAGTCAGAAATGCCAGCAGACCTATCAGCAGTTGCTTGAACAAGCCCGCGGGTCCGATTATCTGCACTGCGATGAGACTTCCTGGTATATGGGCAGCCCCAAAAGCTGGTTATGGGTGTTTACAAATCCCGATCAAACGCTGTATAAAGTGGCCGGAAGTCGCGGGCGTGAGGAACTTCACCAGGTGATCGGCACCGATTATAAAGGAGTCTTGATCAGTGATTGTCTGAATATTTATGATGATGTGAACCCACTGCAGCAAAAATGTTATGCACACCATCTGAAAGCCATCAGTCAGGCCAATGATCAGTATCCCGGTCAAGGCAATGAATTTTTGGGATCACTCCGCAGGATGTTAAAAACGGCAATGGTGGTGGGGCAGATGAAACCCCAGGTATCTGCCTCGACCTATCAGCAAGCCTGCAAGCGGCTGGAAGAGCCCTCTCCCGTGGTGAGAGGAGGCGAAGGGGTGAGGGCAAAACGATTAATGGTCTGAAATAACAATATCCTTCCATAAACCACAAAACAACGGCAGAAAATCTGATACCTTAGTAGGGCTTTAGCCCTAAACTTAATGTGGCTAAAGCCCTTTTTTCCTGCCTTCCAATACCGTCAGCTTGCGAAAGGCATCTGCCTACCGGCGTGAAAAGCAGACGGTAATAAATATCTTCCATTTGGTCTTTTACTCGTACCGGAGGTCCTCCTTGGTTCTGAAGCACAAGAGTTCATCCCATTGCCCCCTTAAGGACACGTACACCGGCATCGAAGCCCCAAACTGGCGCAAGTGTTAAATCCGGTATTTCAAAGTATAACTTGGAATAAAGTTAGATAATCTTTTGCTGGAAAATTCTTTCTACAATCAGTAAGCCGAGGATGTCACTTGTGCCAAGCTTTTTACAAAGAAAAGGTGGCACAAGTGACGCTTCGCTTAACACTTGCGCCAGGCGGGGGCATCAGTTGATTCATCTTTATCTCGAACTCACGTTAAAAAAAGTTCAGATCGTATATCTGAGACCGTATATCTCCAATCGCATATCGGTACTCCATACTCTGTAAACGTTTTACCAGAAGCAGAGCTTCCAATGGCAGTGAGGCTGTCCAAAAGGGATGTGAGAGAAATCAAATATTCTCATTTTGTCATACCGGACCCCGATCCGGTATCTCCATACATAGTTAAAGTCTGGAGATTCTGAATCAAGTTCAGAATGACATCCTTTTTGGACAGCCTCAAGTAAGATATATCAGGTTCTCAGTTTACCAGATCCGCGAAGTCTTTCAAAGACTTCGCGGATCTTACCAATCTATTTCTCAACCGTAAAAAAGAACGTACTTCCAACCTCTTCTTCTGATTCGACCCAAATTTCACCACCGTGTTGTTCTACAATTTTCTTGCAGATGGCCAGCCCCATCCCGGTTCCGGAATATTGGTCATTGGTATGCAGCCGGCGAAATATTCTAAAAATCTCCTCTTTATACTCCTGCTCAATTCCAATTCCATTGTCTTTCACAAAAAACTGCCAATGAGAATCGAGTTCTTTATAGCCGATTTCAATATTGGGTTTTCCTCCTTCCGGCTGGTACTTAAGTGCATTGGAGATCAAATTTTGAAATAACATCTTGAGGGTAATGGGGACGCCCTCTATCACCGGGAGTTTGGCTGTATTAATTTCAGCATTCATACGGTCAAGCTCTCCCGAAAAGATCTTTTTAACATCCTCCACCACTTCGTTAAGGTCCAGCTTCTCCGCATTTGTATACATCCGGCCAATCCGCGAGTACTCCAGAAGATCATCGATAGATTCAGTCATCCTGCGGCTGCCGTCTACTGCATAGTAAATATAACTCTTTGCTTTTTCATCGAGTTGAGGTGCATACTTCTTATCGAGCAGTCCCATAAAACTTCGAACCATCCGCAGCGGCTCCTTCAGGTCATGCGAAATTGTATAGGCAAATCTCTCTAATTCATCGTTTTTAGATTTTAGCTCTTCTAAGGTCTCTCCCAGTATTTTCTGTTCAATCTCCAGTTCAGATTTGAGCTTATTCTCCTCCACAAGTGCATTCTGAAGTCCCTCAAAAAGAATGGGAATGAGTAAAACTGTTATTGCGCTTAGTATTACCAGGTTTGAAGAGACGGCGATCCAGCTTCCCAGTCCGTACTCTGCCATGATATAAAAATTTCCGATTTCATTATATAGCATAAATCCAACCACTATACAGATCAATGTATTTAGGCCAACGGCCAGGTATCCGAATTTTTTATCCAGGCTTAATACAATAAAAATGGTAATGCCAAGCAAATAGAGCAGTCCGGGGCCAACAGTGCCCAGGTATAGCAGAAGAGTCACCGATGTTACATACAAAACTCCATTGAAGATCAATTTTCGATGATACACGGTTAAACCCGGAAGGAATGCAATTCCAAGTATTGTAAATATGGCAAGAAAATCTACAGCAATCAGGCCCTTAAGATCCGTGATATATGCCATATAAATTCCCGGCACAACGGCAACAACACTTAATGGAATTAAAAATATCACCGAAGCCGAAAACAACCGGTTCTGCCAGTACTCCAATGACGTACTGGGAGCTTGAAAGTCAGTGCAGTTTCGGATAATAGTTCTCCGATAAGAATTCCATATTCTTTTAAATAGGTTCATAGATGTAAATCGTAATTTTTTTTCGCTCTCAGAGTTTTAAAAGTCCCCCTTCTAAGGGGATTTCTTTTACTCGTACCGAAGGTCCTCCTTCGGTACGCCAGGTCTGAAGCTCCGCTTCCATTCACTCGTCATAACAATATAACAGCAATCCAACCATTTTATCAGAAGCAGAGCTTCCAAAAACAGTGTTCCGAAGGAGACCTTCGGAACAAGTAAAAGCATATAAAATCAAATTTTGTCATACCGGACCCCGATCCGGTATCTCCAGCCTTTATTAATGACAGGAGATTCTGAATCAAGTTCAGAATGACATCCTTGTTTGGACAGCCTCGGATCTTTCCCTAACTATTTCTCAATCGTAAAATAGAAGGTACTCCCCTCTCCCTCTTCCGATTCTACCCAAATTTCGCCGCCGTGCCGTTCAATGATCTTTTTGGCGATGGCAAGGCCTATTCCGGTTCCCGAATATTGATCCCGGGTATGCAGACGCTGAAAAATCTGGAAAATGGTATCCTTAAACTCGGGATTGATACCAATACCATTATCCTCAAAACTAAACTTCCAGTGGGTGTCCAGCTCCTCCGCACGCACATTGATTTGGGGTGTAGTATCACCCTCTTGGTACTTAAGCGCATTGCTCAGTAAATTCTGCAGTACCTGTTTGATTGCAACGGGATTTACTTCGAGGGTCGGTAAGCTGTCTGATTCAATAGTTGCCCCGGTTTCTTTAATTCGTGAACGTGCTAATGCCTGAACCTCCTGAAAAATCTCATTCAAATCGGTTTCTACGTGCTTCTGCTGATCTCTGTTCAAACGCGAATAGTTCAGCAGATCTAAAATAATCTGCCTCATTCTCTGCGCACCATCTACGGCGTAATGGATATATTGATTAGCTTTTTCATCGAGCTGTCCACTGTACTTTTTATCAAGCTGAGTGAGGAAACTGGTAACCATTCGCAGCGGCTCCTGGAGATCGTGGGAAGCTACATAGGCGAACTGCTCCAATTCGGCATTCGAGGCAGTCAGTTCCTCAGCACGTTGTTCCAACTCAATATTGAGTTGCTTGAGCGATTCTTCAATCTCTTTTTGACGGGTCAGGTCGGTCATGGCACCTACAACACGAGTGACCTTACCGTTTTTATTACGTATAAATACGGCGCGGTCCATCACATAGGCATAGGTTCCATCGGCTTTTTGAAATCGATATTCTTCAAACCAGTCCTGTTCTCCACCCGGCTTCATATAATTCTGAATTTTATGGGAAATTCGCTCACGATCTTCCGGATGAATCAGGCTAATGAGAAATTCCATATCCGGTGAAATTTCATCCAGGTCATATCCAAAAAGTGTCTCAAATCCCCGGCCCCAATAGAGATTATCATCTATAACATCAAAATCCCAGATCGCATCATTGGTGGCTTCCGTAACTTTTTCAAACCGTTCATTAATACGCTCTATTTTTTCACGGTTTTCCTTTTGCTCTGTGATATCTCTGAAAAAGACAGACAATCCATTTTCGGAAGGATATGCACTTACTTCAAACCATTTTCCAAGAGTTGGATAAAATTCCTCAAAGTGTACGGTAATTTTTTCGTTTACAGCCTTATGATATTGGGTATAAAATTCCAGTTCCGTGGCATCTTCATATACATCCCAAAGATTTTTTCCGAGAATTTCTTTTCGGGGTCTATGCAATACCTCTTCGGCTACATTATTCCAATAGGTCACAGTCCAGTTTTTATCCACAGCAAAAAATGCCTCACCGATACTTTCAAGAATGGTTTCTATCTCATTGTATGCCTCTTCGAGTTCCAGATCGGCTAATTTTTTATCTGTAATATCCTGTGCGGTTCCTTCTACTGCAACAGGTTTTCCTTCCGAAGACCTCTTCAAATCACCAATCACCCGAACCCATTTTATTCTTCCATCCGGAAATTGAATTCGGTGTTCCAGATTTAATGTTTTACCGGTTTTCACGGTTTGTTCATGCTGCTTAATAAAATAGTCCCTGTCCTCAGGATGCATTCTCTCAAAAATAAGATCCAGTGTGAGTTCAATCTCATTGGGGTCGTACTCCCAAATCTTGTACGACTGATCAGACCAGTAGATCTCATCCGATTCAAAATAAAATTCAAAATATCCAAGTTTGGCGATCTCCTGGGCCGTGTTCAACTTCTCATTTGACTTTTTAATCAGTTCTTCAGCTGCTTTTCTTTCCGTAATATCCGTCAGTGATCCAACAATACCCTGAACTTTTCCCTCTTTAATCAATGGCGCTTCATTTACTTCAACCCATATAATCCGCCCATCAGCTGTTTTTAATTGTAATTCGTAAGGTTCCTGAATTTCGCCTGTATCGATAGCCCGCTGAGTTATCTGCTCCCCTTTTTTATTGAGCGGATGATCAGTAATAAAATCTGTCCATTTCCGAATCGCCTCCTCTGGTGAATATCCCAAAAAATCACTGGATTGCGGACTTACATATGTTAAAACGCCCTCTGTATCATGCTGGTAGAACATGTTCGTGCTGTGTTCTACAATATCACGCAGTTTTCTTTCCTGTTCAATACGATCCGTTACATCCCTGGAATTGGTAACAAATCCATTTACGGCTGGATTCTCTGTCAAATTTGTAATTGTTGATTCCATCCATCGCCACTCTCCCTCATCGGTTTTATACCTGAATGGTGCCAAATCTGTGCTTTCATAGGGCTGAATCGATCGAAGTGCTCTTTTGAGCCTTTCATGATCATCTTCATGGAAAATTTCGAATGCATTTTTTCCTCTGTATTCCTCAGGCTGCATGCCCATTTCATCTATGCGGTACCTGGTTGGTGCTACATATTTATAGTTTCCATCAATATCAATAATTGCAATCAGGTCAAGCCCTTCCTGAACAAGTGATTTAAAACGCTGTTCGCTCTCTTGTAGTGCTATTTCCGCCCGTTTTCTATTATCAATATCCTGGAAGCTCCCAAAAATTCGGATACACTTGCCATCTTTAAATTCAGATTCACCGATTACCCGAATCCATTTTTCATTATTCTTTGCCGTAATAATTCTCAGCTCGGTATCGAAAGATTCTCCCTTCTCGATTGCACGGTTTATCAAATGCCGAATCTTTTTTCTGTCTTTTCCTTCCTTGTAAAAGTTAATACCGGTTTCTAAGTCAGGTTCGAAATCTTCCGGAACTTCATGAATTCTTTTAGTTGTAAATGACCAATGTATTTCTGAATGAACCAAATCTACTTCCCAGTTCCCCATTTGGGCCAGATTGTATGTTTTTTCGAGAAGATCCTGTTTTCTGTCAAGCTTCTGCTCGTCGAGAATCCGATTGATTTTCAAAGAGAGAATTTCAATGATAGAATTGATTAAATTCTGCTCCTCACCGATAAAAGGACCGATATCAGATTCCGGTTTATCCTCCAGGTAAACAACTTTTATGGTAAGAGAAATATTTTGAGTTTTATCGGTTGTTTCTGAAAAAAACCACTCTGTTTCTGAATAATTTGGGGTTTGAAAAGATTTGCCATCATACTCAATGGAAGCCTCCGTAATCTCCGGAAATGTGAAGCCTTCGGGAAGATAGCGAACGGCCTTTTGAAGTAAATCGCTGATGCTCAACTTTTGCTCGTCCAGGCTTGAAATATTATAAAGACATTTCTGCTCTTTTACACGCTCTTTGAGATTCTGAATTGCCTGGTCGCGTTCTGTTTCGGTTTTTTTATGTTCCCAAAAATGTATAATCTCACGTTTTACTGCCGGGGCCAGCCTTTTAATATTATCTTTGAGTACATAGTCAGACGCACCCTTTAGCATGGCATCTACGGCTTTCTCCTCGCCAATATAACCGGAGATTAAAATGAAAGGCAGTTCGAAATTCTGTTTCCGCACATATTCCAGTGCTTCTACTCCTGTAAACCCCGGAAGGTTGTAATCGCAGATTATTAAATCTGGCTCATTATTTTCGAAGTAGGTTATAAAATCTGCTTTTTGATCAACGACATCAAGACTAAACTCCAACTCCATCTTTTTCAACTGAAGCTGCAGTAATTCCACGTCATCCCGGTTGTCCTCAACCAGCAAAATTTGAAAAGGTTGTTCCATACTTACATTGTGACCGATATTCAAAAAAAAGAATACAAACTCTACGGTGTATTCTTATTAACAGCAAGCCAGTACACCCCAAGATTATTGACTACATCCACAAAATCCTTGTAGTCAACCGGCTTGCGTACATAACTGTTTGCCCCCAAATCATACCCTTTTATAATATCTTCCTCTTCCTGAGACGATGTTAAAATAACGACGGGTATCCTTTTTGTTTTATCTTCACTTTTAATCTCTTTTAAAACTTCGTGGCCATTTTTTTTTGGAAGCTTCAAATCAAGTAAAATCAATTCCGGATAGCCAAATTTTGAAACTCCCTCCTCATTTTCATTAAGTAAAAAATCGATTGCTTCCTCACCATCTTCAACAACTTTTATCTCGTTCGCAAAATTATTCTTTTTGAATGCGAGGAGAGTTAATTCCACGTCATCGGGATTATCTTCGACCAATAAAATGTAGTTCTCTCTTTTTTTCATGTTACATACGTATTAAAATTTTAGATAGAATATGGCTCCATTCTCATCAGGACTTTCAGCCCAAACCATCCCACCGTGAAGTGTCATAATTCGTTTTACAGTAGCTAAACCAATTCCTGTTCCGCTAAACTGATTTTGAGAATGAAGTCTGCTGAATGCTTTAAAAAGCTTATGTTTATAGGACGGATCAAACCCGACACCGTTGTCTGAAATATAAAAAACTTTATCTCCATCTAACATTTTAGACCCAATCTGAATCTCGGCAACTTCCCTGTTTGAAGTAAATTTCAAAGCGTTTGATATCAGGTTTGAAAGCATCGCTTTAATCAGTCCCTTATCTGCATTGATTATCAAATCATCATCAATCTTAAGATCAACATTTCGCTCTGGCTCCAACTCCATCAATTCTTCAAAAACAGATTTTGCAATATTTCCCAGATCAATTTCTTCTCTTTCAACGCTTTTACGGGAAATCCGTGAAAGTTTGAGCAGGTCGTCAATTAACTGACCCATATCCTGCGCCCCTTGTCGAATACGATTTAGATAGTGAGCACCAGTTTCATCCAGTTTGTCCGCATACTCATTCAATATCTCTTGACTGAAGCCATCAATTCTTCTTAACGGAGCGCGTAAATCGTGCGAGACGGAGTACACGAAATCATCCAGTTCCTCGCTGGCCGATTTGTATTGAGCTTTGTTTACAGCAGCTTTCTTTTCCAGATCTTCACTCTGATTCTGCAGCTCTTTCCGGGTTTTAATTTTTCCAGTATCGGAAACTCTCTTTTCGCTATCCGTGAGCAGACCGGTCACATCGTCAACAACCAGAAGTACAGAATCAATGGCCCCATATTCATCCTTAACGGGAGAACATTTAAACTGTAAATAGATATTTTTCTTCGCAGAATCTTGCGTTCCATCCCATTTGAATTCAAAAATATCAGTCTCAATCAGTTTCTTTTCTGTAACTACTTTTTTTACTGCCGATGAAAGTTCACCCAGATTTGGTTCAAATCTTCCTTCTGAATAATTGTTAACTGTTTCGAGAAAAGGATTATTCAAAAGTGTATTCCTCTCCATTCCGGTCATTTCAAGAAAGGCATTGTTTACTTCCACAACCGTAAAATCAGGATCGTCAGCTCTGAGTATAACCAGAGCCGTTGGAAAAGCTGAAAAAATAGCATTCAGTTTTTTTAAAGATACATTGTCCATGCCAACGTTGTATTATTATAGAGAGGGATTTTTGATAAATAATTAAAATAAATTAACGTTTTTTAAATTCGTATCCAACAGTTCTCAGATGGTGGACTTACACCATTTTTTTGATATAAACTTATTGCATGTTCTTTGTTCTTTTGGCTTGACCCAAAATGGACCAAAAGATTAAATCTGTTTTATCAATTTCCACTTGTTAATTTATATAAATAGTTGATTTCATATATTTTATAGAACAGAACACAGTTATTTCGGTGTAACTTCTCGTTGAGCTTTTGTTGTATTCAGATAATGATTATGTATATTTTGACTACTTGATCCTTTGATGAAAAATATTCTTGCCATGAATTATAAAAAATACATAGTCAGAGATCCTGAAGTGATGTTGGGAAAACCCACCATCAGGGGAAGCCGTATTACTGTTGAGCTTATCATGAGAAAATTGGCTAAAGGATACAATATTGAAGAACTTCTCAAAAGCTATCCACATCTAAAAAGAGAGCAAATATTAGCAGCCTTGGAGTACGCAGCAGAAATTATTGCCAATGAGGATACTCTTGTATCATAGTCATTATTTTATTCATGAACTATGATTGTGATTGATGAAAATGTTGATCAGGTACTCATTAATATGCTTAATGGACTTGAGTACGAATTCTATTCAATCAGAGATCACAGTCCCGGTATCAATGACAGAGAAGTCATTGAAGTTGTGGAAAAAAATAAAGCCATTTTACTAACTGAAGATAAAGACTTCGGAGAGTTGGTATTCGCACATAACATTCGCAGTTGTTCCGTGATACTATTAAGATATCATAAAAACGATTATAAGGAGATTTTTAAAAATATTAGAAAAGCATTAAAAATGTACGAAAGAGATAATAACCCTTTGATTTTTTTTACGATAACAAAGGAAAAAATTCGGATGCGTAGAATATAAAAAGCCTTCTTCAAAAATTTTTTATATAAAAAAAGCCCTCACTATTGGCGAGGGCTTTTTAAATGAGTGGAGGTGCGGGGAGTCGAACCCCGGTCCGGGAAGGTAAATCGTCAAGCATCTACATGCTTAGCTATTGATTAGGTTTCGGATGAAGCAATGCTCAATAGCAAAGCAACTTCAACCTATTCTGTATTAAGTTTCTCCAGCCACGCAACAGACATGCGCTTCGGAAAAGCCAGTTTTATCGGCGCTCGCGATGGGTCCTACTGGCAAGTCCCCAAAGGAACGGAAAAGCTGCTTACGCAGCTAATCTATATGAGTAATTGTTGTCAACTACTTTTTATCCATGATGAATGTTTTACGAGATTCATCGGTCAATCTCGGCATGCAGCCTGCAATTGTACTCAACCCGTCGAATCCGGTACACCCCCAAAATGTCAATGAACAATATCAGAAATCGGAATACTTCATTTTCCTTTCTGACATAGCACAATATAACGGTTTTTAATGGAGAATCGTATTCAGAAATTTGGTTATTTGTGTAGTAGTGTAATCGTTAATCGTATCATAGAATATTCGTATTTTTTTAATGATCTACATCTTCTTCCCAATTAACAATTATACCAATAACCATTAACCAAATCCTAAAAAAGGAAACGAAATCGCTGATATTAATATTCCAATAATCAGATACTATCTAAAAACTTTTTATGTTGTAAAACGTGTGAGAGAATTGATCTAAATTAAATATAAATACCCTTCGTGAAGTTAAAAGCACTGCTATTCATCACATTTTTATTTATTCCGTGTGCATTTGCATCTGCACAAGAAACAGCTTCTGTGAACGGATATATTACCGATAGCGAAACCGGTGAAACACTGCTCATGGCAAATGTTGCTCTGATGGAGGTCAATCGAGGTACTTCTTCAAATACCTCCGGTTATTACACAATTACCAATATTCCGCCCGGCGTCTATACTCTATCGGCCAGCTACATCGGGTACCGGCGTTTTAACCGGGAGATTGAACTTGAAGCGGGAGAAAGCCTTCGACTGGATATTGAACTCATTCCCGAAGGTGTGGAAATGGAAGCGATCTATGTAGAATCCGATGCAGAGCAGGAGGAACAACGCAATATCGGTACAGCACAAGTGGATATTGAGATGGTAAAAGAACTGCCCTCGGTACTGCAGCCGGATGTTTTTCGTTCCGTGCAACTCCTGCCCGGTGTGAAAGCGGCATCAGACTTTTCAAGCGGTTTGTACATTCGCGGCGGAAGTCCCGATCAAACCTTAATTTTGTTAGACGAAACCACCGTTTATAACCCCTCTCACTTTTTTGGCTTTTTCTCAACCTTCAATCCCGACGCCGTAAAAGATGTTCGACTCTACAAAGGAGGTTATCCGGCTGAGTATGGAGGCAGAATCGGTTCGGTTCTGACAATTTTCAACAAAGATGGAAATAGAAATGAAACGGAGGGATCGGTCAGCCTGGGCCTGCTCTCTTCCAGGGCATCGATTGAGGGTCCATACAGTAAGGGATCATGGATGCTGGCCGTTCGAAGATCTACACTGGAGCCGCTGTTAGCTGCTCTTCGGCAAACCGTAGATAATGTTCCTGATAAATTTTACTTCTACGATATAAATGGAAAGATCAACTTTGATGCTACTCCAAACGATCGGCTATCACTGGCTTTCTACACGGGAAATGACAATGTTACGATTCCCTTTCAGGAAGATGCTAAGATTTTTCTCAAGTATGGAAATCAAACACTTACTACAAAATGGCGCCGTATTTTTAACGACAAGTTGTTTGGCTCCTTCACAGCAACCGGTTCACGATATTTTAATCAACCTGAATTTAAAATTGCCGGAACACCCTTTGAACGAAATAACAATATCAATGACTTATCCCTTAAAGCAGACCTGGAATATCTTCCAAATGAAAAACATACATTTAAAACAGGAATTTGGGCCGGTAACCTGACTCTGAAATTCCGTGACAGGTTCGACAATGTGGATACCTTTCGGGAACGAATTGAATCGAATTACCTGTCTGCATTTATACAGGATGAATGGAGGCCTTCAGACCAGTTGATATTTAATGGCGGGGTGCGACTCAATGCGTTTTCAGAAGGTGATTATGTTCGGCTTGAACCCCGTCTTTCCGCAGAATACAGACCCACATCACGAATTCGACTTCAGGCAGCCTATGGCCGATACAATCAATATCTCACGCTTATTACCAATGAAGCATTTTCCGGGTTTGATCTGTGGTTAACCTCCGACGATGACGTGGCACCCGCTTATGGTGATCAATTTGTGCTGGGTGCCAAAACCATTCCGTTTGAAGGCTATGGACTGGATGTAGAACTTTATTACCGGACCATGCGGGATCTTTTTGAACTGGATCCTTTTTTGAATGATGCAGCCGGTCAGGATTATCCCGACCTGTTCCGATTTGGTGATGGATATGCATATGGTGCCGAGCTGTTTTTCGAAAAGAAAGTGGGCCGTTTTACCGGTTTCCTGGGCTATACGTATGGAATTACAAGACGCAAATTTCCGGGATTTAATGCACCCGTGCTGGATGATCCGACAAATGCCCGATTTTATCCACCGAAATACGATCGAACGCACGATCTGAATATATCAGGATCGATGAAACTCTCTTCGAGATGGAAAGCAACAGCGGTATTTAGCTATGCAACCGGACAGGCTTATACCGAACCGACCGGCAGAACACAATTTGCAAATCTCCCCTGGGATAATTCAGACAGAGATGCTTTTGTGGTTGGAAAAATTAATGCGTCGCGACTCCCATCCTACCATCGGCTCGATCTTTCATTCAGCCGGCAGGGAACATTTTTTAATCTTGGAGAAGCAGAGTGGCAATTCCAGGTGATAAATGTCTACTCAAGACGAAATGTGTGGTTTTACAATTACGATTTTGATGAGAATCCACTTGAACGAACAGAGGTTACCCTGTTACCTATTTTACCCTCCATTTCATACACTGTAAATTTTTAAACAAATGAAAAAGCTTTACTTACTCCTACCATTACTTTTACTTATTTCTGCCTGTGAACAGTACGAACAGGACTCTTTTAAAGAGTATGTGGTGGTAGAAAGTTATGCAGTGGCGAATGACTCACTGCCGGATGTATTTGTGCGAACTACCGCCCGAACTGATCAAGAGTATAATGCATCCGAATTGGTACTCAATAATGCCGATGTTCAAATTGTTCTGCTTGATGATAGTGATTCAGATGAAGAGGTTTTTGGATATAACTTTAATAATGAAAAGGAAAAGTATGTACCGTTAAATCAGAATCACAGAATGTTGCCAACCCGAACCTATCGGCTGGATGTTAGTTTTGATGACCGGCCTGAAGTCATCCAGACATCAACAACTATACCGGATGATTTTGAGGTGATCAATGAGATTCCCGAAACGATCGTCTATCAGGGTAGTCAGTTCGAATTAGTACTCTCACCCACTGAAAAAACACAACCACAGAATATATTTGTGTTTACTGCTATAGCTCTCCATGCAAGATTGGATAACATGACACCTTTTTATTTTGCAGCTTTAGATGATGATAATGTTGAACTTTCAGATTTCCAGGTAAATTCTTCCGGTTTGATCAATGAAGAGAGTTTTTCCCGAAATGATGATGAAACAATACGACTGAAGTTCCCATGGATAGGAGTTGCCTTTTATGGCGAAACCCGAATTGTCACACAATCCGTCGATAAAAATATTGCTGATCTCGTGAGATCGCAGAACGTTCAACTGGGTGGCTCCACCCTCTCCCCCGGAGAAATTCCCAACCTGATCTATAATGTTGAAGGGGGGATTGGAGTTTTCGGAAGTTTAGCCACGGATACGGTTTCAACAATTATTTTAAATCCGTTTTAATAAAGTACAACGGGCAGCTTGCCCGTTACTGTTTAACTCATGCCTGTTGATAGGTGTAAATCAGGATAGCCGAATATCAATCAACCCTCAAACTTCCTTCTTCGCCAGAACAACAAATGGTGGTGCCGGACAGGCTGTCCGTACGTACAACGGGCAGCTTGCCCGTTACTGATTAACTCATGCCTGTTGATGGGTATGAATCAGGATGGCCGAATATCAATCAACCCTCAAACTTCCTTCTTCGCCAGAACAACAGATCGTGATGCCGGACAGGCTGTCCGGCGTACAATGTACAACGGGCAGCTTGCCCGTTACTGATTAACTCATGCCTGTTGATAGGTGTGAATCAGGATGGCCGAATATCAATCAACCCTCAAACTTCCTTCTTCGCCAGAACAACAGATCGTGGTGCCGGACAGGCTGTCCGGCGTACAATGTACAACGGGCAGCTTGCCCGTTACTGATTAACTCATGCCTATTGATGGGTGTGAATCAGGATGGCCGAATATCAATCAACCCTCAAACTTCCTTCTTTGCCAGAACAACAGATGTGGTGCCGGACAGGCTGTCCGGCGTACATTAGAGCAGCATACTCAACGGATTCTCAAGAAGCTCCCGTAATGTATTCAGAAAGTCGGCCGCTTTGGCTCCATCCACAACCCGGTGATCACTTGAAAGGGTAACCTTCATTCGTTTTCCGGGAACCACTTCTCCATCTTTCACAACGGGAACATCCCGAATCGCTCCAACAGCCAGAATGCAAACATTCGGTGGATTGATAATCGCAGTAAACTCTTCAATTCCAAACATTCCGAGATTACTTACAGTAAATGTGCTTCCTTCCATCTGCTCAGGCTGCAATTTTTTCTCTTTTGCAAGGCCGGCAAGCTCTCGTGTTTCGGTTGAGATCTGACGCAGATTTTTCTTATCTGCATGATTGATCACCGGAGTCATTAAGCCCTCTTCGATTGCAACGGCAACGGCTATATTTACATCGCCGTGCTGTCGAATTACATCATCCATCCATGATGAGTTTACATATGGATGTTTTCGAAGGGCAGCTGCACAGGCTTTCACAACGATATCATTGAAACTGATCTTCACTTCACTGATCTCATTCAGACGATCCCGGGCCTGAATGGCATGCTCCATGTCGATATCAACTGTCTCATAGAAATGCGGATTTGTAAATTTGCTCTCAGCAAGACGACGAGCAATGGTCTTCCTCATCTGAGAGATCTTCACGTCCTCATCCTCCTCTGATGTATACTGTATCTGAGTAGCAGGAGCAGCAGCCGGCTTAAAATCTTCAATATCTCGTTTGATGATTCGCCCTTCGGGACCTGATCCCTCCACACGATTTAGATCAATACCTTTATCTTCAGCCATTTTTCGTGCAAGCGGAGAGGCTTTAATTCGTCCATTCCCTGTAGGTGCCGGTGGTGCTTTTTCTTCTTTCTGTGCTTCTTTTTTCTCTGATTTTTCTTCCTTCTCATCTACTTCTTCTTTCTCCTCTTCAACTTCAGCTTTTTCAGGCTCTTTATCACCTTCTGCCTCGTCAAGAATATCGCTGATATCTTCACCTTCTTCACCCACTACGGCTATCAATCCGCCCAACGGAATAGCATCCCCCTCTTTGGCAAGAATTTTGAGAATTGTGCCATCATCGAACACTTCCACTTCCATCGTGGCTTTGTCCGTTTCTACCTCGGCAATTACATCCCCGGAACTTACTTCGTCCCCTTCTTCAACATTCCATTTTGCGATAACCCCTTCTTCCATGGTATCGCTAAGTTTAGGCATCTCAATTTTTACAGCCATAGTATTCGTTCTTCAAATTTGGTTTAGTATCGATTTAAACTCAGTGTTAAATTCTTCTGGTACAATATTAAGTGAAAACGCAAAAGGCAAAAGTGAAAAGTGTTAATTATTAATGGCGCGAGCGTCCCGCTTGTGCCAATTTATAAGTGGAATCACATATCGCTTACTTTATAGCCACGAAAACACCAAAACACGAAAAAAATCTCAAATCTCAAATCTCAAATCTCAAATCTCAAATCTCAAAAAGAGTATGAATGATTGCATAATATCCCAAAATTTATTTCTTGATGGCGTAAGCGTCCCGCTTGTTGCCAAACAAAAAGTTGGAAAGGAGCACAAGCGAGACGCTTGCGCTATCCTTTAAGTATATGATAAATTTAATTCCGATACGTAACTGCATTTACGGCATCAATCACTTGCTTGGCATCAGGTAACCAGAGATCAAACAGTTTTTTAGAAAACGGGGCACTTACATCTGGTAATGTTACTCGTTGTACTGGTGCATCCAGGTAATCAAAGGCTTCGCGCTGGATCAAAAATCCAGCTTCTGATGCCATTCCGCCAAATGGATGTGCTTCATCTACAACTACACACCGGTTGGTTTTTTTAACAGATTGAATAATCGTTTCAATATCGAACGGCTTGATTGTTCTCGGATCGATGATCTCCATCTCCACACCATCTTTTGACAACTCATTTGCTGCCTGTTTTGCAATGTGGTACATCTTTCCGGTGGCAACTACAGTAACGTCATCACCTTCACGCTTCACTTTTGCCTTCCCAATTTCAATGGTGTAATCATCCTCCTCGGAAACCTCCCCTTTCAAACCATACATCTGTTCTGATTCCATAAAAATTACGGGATCATCACTTCGAATAGCTGATTTCAGCAATCCTTTTGCATCATCAGGCTCAGAGGGATAGATCACGGCTAATCCGGGAAATTGAGCATACATGGAGTCATACGCTACAGAGTGAGTGGCACCAAGCTGTCCGGCGGATGCATTAGGCCCTCTGAAAACAATTGGAACACTCACCTGTCCACCCAGCATATATTTTACTTTTGAGGCGTGATTTAAAATTTGATCGGCAGCAAGTACAGCAAAATTCCATGTCATAAACTCAACAATAGGGCGTAAACCATTCATAGCTGCCCCAATTCCGATTCCTGAAAATCCAAGTTCAGAAATAGGGGTATCAATCACTCTTTTTAAACCATATTTATCGAGAAGGCCTTCCGTAACTTTATACGCGCCATCGTACTCAGCAACTTCTTCTCCCATGATGAATACATTTTCATCCTGAGACATCTCTTCATCAATTGCTTCACGGATTGCTTCTCTAAATTGTAACTCGGCCATTCTGTTATTTCTTAATAATTATCGTTGGTTAGCTGTCAATTAATTAATGAACATTACTGTCTGTCATGAATGTAAGGCGTACCCGTAAACATATCCTCATAAAGTGCCTCATCTTCAGGAAGATCTGATTCCTCGGCAAAATCAATCGCTTCAAGAACTTCGTCTTCTATTCGATCCTGGATTTCATCAATTTTTTTCTGCTTTACGATTTTTTCATCCAATAGATAAGATTTCATTCGTTCAATCGGATCCACATTTTGGTACTCCTGCAACTCTTCTTTGGTTCGATATGTGCCGGGATCAGACATAGAGTGCCCGCGATATCGGTAGGTTCTGATCTCTACAAAATATGGTTCGCCCTCTTTTCGAACATTTTCAGCTATCTCTTTTATATTTTCATATACAGTAAAGGCATCCATTCCGTTAAAGACAGCACTTTTCATTCCATAACCTTTAGCCCGTTCATGAATCTCACCCACTGTATGTCTTCGGGCGGCTGTTCCCATCGAATATCCATTATTTTCCACAACATAGATGCAAGGTAATTTCCACAGCTGACTGATATTCAGCGTTTCATGCAGTGAACCCTGGTCAACGGCGCCATCTCCAAGGAAACAAGCAGTTACGCGGTCGTTTTCCTGGAATTTATTTGCAAAAGCAATTCCACCACCTATGGGAATATGTCCTCCTACAATTCCGTAGCCACCCCAGAAATGATTTTCAGCTTTGGCAAAGTGCATCGATCCGCCTTTACCTTTCGAACAACCTGTTGTTTTACCATACAATTCGGCCATACCCTCTTTCGCTGTCACACCCCGGACAAGTCCCCATCCATGATCTCTATAAGCGGTGATAATATCGTCATCGTCATTCAAAGCAAACACAGTTCCAGTGGAAACCGCTTCCTGTCCTATATATAGGTGAAGGAATCCTCCAAACTTACCCTTCTGATACATCTGCATTGCCCGTTCTTCAAACCGACGCTGCAAATACATCAATTCGAACATCTCTACGACATCGTCATCAGATAGACCTAAATCATCATGCTTTTTCTTTGTGACATCCGGCAGATCTACTGACTTGTCTATTTTACCGTTGTTACTATTCTTCAGGCCTACGGGCGCAAAAATAGCTTCCTTTTCTTTCTTCGCCATAACGTTCGCTAAAAATGTCCTGTTCTAATTTCTATTAGTTGCAAAATATACCCAAAATTTCAGAAGTTTACAGACTCGTTGATACAGGTTTTTACAAATTCTGATCTTCTATCCACTCTTTTGCTGCCTTTAAAGCTTCTGAGATTTTTTCAGGAAAACGCCCTCCGGCGGTGGCAAGATTCGGTTGTCCACCACCCCCTCCGCCAACGGTTCTGCCTAAAACAGACACCAATTCCCCGGCTTTCATTCCCTTACTGACAAGATCATCCGTAATTGCAGCCAGCAGATAAACCTTGTTTTCTTCCTCGTTGACGGTAGCCAGAACGATTACACTATTTTCATCCTGTTTATTTAGAGCATCATAGCCAGACTGTTTGAGCTGGTCCATTGAACCGCCATCCAGCTGTCCAGTAAACAGTTTAATGCCATTTACACCTTGGCCGTTTTCAAGAATTTCGTCAAGTCTTCCGGCTGCTTTTTGATGCTGAAGTTTTTTGAGTTCTTTTTCCAATCTCTTTTTTTCTTCCAGAAGTTCCTCAACGCTTTGTTTTGGATCAGCTTGATCTCCCAAAAGTCCTTTCAGGCTTTCAACAAGTAAATGCTCTTCACGAAGTAATTTATCTGCACTTTGGCCAACAACAGCCTCTACCCTACGAATACCGGCAGCTACGGATGTTTCATTTGTAAACCGAAAATAGCCTATTTTCCCTGTTGCGTCCACATGAGTTCCACCGCAAAGTTCAACGGAATATTCCGGATCAAACGTAATCACGCGAACTTTTTCGCCATATTTTTCACCGAAGAGCATCATAGCACCACGTTTTTTTGCCTCATCAATCGGTACGGCTCGTTCCTCCCGAAGCGGAATATTTTCCTGTATTTTTTGATTGATTCGCTCCTCAATCTCATTTAACTCATCTTTTGTAACTGCTTCAAAGTGAGAGAAGTCAAACCGGAGCCTGCCCGGTTCAACCAAAGATCCTTTCTGAACCACATGCTTGCCGAGGTTTTCACGAAGAGCGGCATGCATCAGGTGGGTTGCGGTGTGATGTTTTTCCGTTTCTTGTCGCCGATCCGTATCTACTTTTGCGGTCCAGGTTCCACCCAGATCTTTTGGAAGTTGATCAACATAATGAACATGACCATCTAATGTTTTCTGAACATCTAAAACTTTAATTGATGCTCCATTCTTTTCAAGAACACCGGAATCAGAAATTTGTCCACCTGATTCAGCATAAAAAGGACTCTTATTCAGAAGAAGTAATTTATCATCTCCATCTTCAGCCCAAGCTGTAATCTGTACGTCGGCTTCAAGATTATCATACCCAACGAATTCAAACTCTTCATCAGCTATTTCTTTCCACTCAATTTCACTTGATTCCGATGAAGAAAATTTACCGGCTTCCCGAGCTCGTTTTTTCTGCTCATTCATAAGCTGATCAAACCCCTCAACATCCACATCAATTCCCTGTTCCCGGGCCATCAACTCAGTCAGATCGATTGGAAATCCATACGTATCGTGTAGTTTAAAAGCATCCTCTCCGGAAAGTGTGTCGGTCCCCTCAATCATCTCATTAAACAATTCAATACCCTGGCCGAGAGTATTCAGGAAACTTTTCTCTTCAGCCACAACTACATTTTGCACATATTCTTGCTGCGCATGGAGCTCAGGGAATACACTCTTAAACTCCTCAGCTAAAACGGGAACAAGTTTACCCATAAATGGTGCATCAAAATTCAACCGGTCCCAGCCGTATCGAACAGCACGTCTCAAAATTCGCCGGACGACATATCCTCTGCCTTCATTCGATGGCGAAGCCCCATCCGCAATGGAAAAACTGACTGCCCGAATGTGATCGGCAATCACCCGCATGGCGATATCTATCTCTTCGTCATCACCATATTTTTCCCCTGAAAGCACAGAGATTTTGTCCAGGATCGGTGTAAAAATATCGGTATCGTAATTAGATTTTTTTCCCTGTAAAACGGCACATAATCGCTCAAAACCCATTCCGGTATCCACATGTCGGGCGGGTAGTTTTTCGAGTGAGCTGTCTTCCTGCCGATTATACTGGATAAATACGAGATTCCAGATCTCCATCACCCTCGGGTCGTCCATATTTACGATCTCTGAACCAGGTTTCTTTTTGCGCTCTTCATCCGGGCGCAAGTCAATATGAACTTCTGAGCAGGGGCCGCATGGTCCGGTCTCACCCATCTCCCAGAAATTATCCTTTTTGCCAAACTTCAGGATATGATCGGGCGAAATAGATGTTTTGGATTTCCAAAGCTCTATTGATTCTTCATCCACCGGCAGGCCATCTTTCTCATCTCCGCCAAAAACGGTAGCGTATAATCGATCCGGTTCCATTCCCCATCGGTTAACCAATAGTTCCCAGGCCCATTCAATCGCTTCCTCTTTAAAATAATCTCCAAAGGACCAGTTGCCCAGCATCTCGAAAAGCGTGTGGTGGTAGGTATCATGACCAACTTCTTCGAGATCGTTGTGCTTTCCGCTCACACGAATACAGCGCTGGGTATTGGCCGCTCGTTTCCAGAGTTTTCCTTTTTCTTCAATCCCCTCCTCTTCATCCAGGAAAATCGGTTTAAATTGGTTCATTCCCGCATTGGTAAAAAGCAGCGAGGGATCGTCTTTCGGCACCACCGGGGCACTGTTTACAATCAGATGCTCTTTCTCTTTGAAAAATTCAAAAAACTCGTTTCTTATTTCTGTGGATGACTTTGTGGACATATAAATATTATAAAGGTCGTACAGATTATTTCTAAAGCTTCATAAAATAGAAAATTTTGCGCTTAACCTCATCCGAATTACATGAAAATATGGTTTTAAAAATCCTAAAAAGGGTGACTCAAACAAATATCGAACACTGAATAATTGATCACTAATCTTGAACAACTCTCACTTCAAGGAGGCTTTGAAATACCCATCTGTCGGTTGGTTTTACCGGCTGATGGGTGTCCCCAACCCGTCAGCCCGCACATACAGCGTGCAGACGGGCAGTAATGCAAAGCCCTCTTCAACATTCCTTTCTTATATTGGATATTCAATATTCCCGAACTACAGCTCTCATGACTGGAATTCGTTCTGTATCTTATATTCATCTATTCATTAAAATTTAATGTATGAAACAGATATTAAACTACTTCTTTCGCGGTCTGCTTTTTGTCCTCCCGGCATTTGCCACATTTTATGTAATTATTGTCATTGTTAACTGGGCGAATGCCACTCTGAATTCACTTTTATTTTCATGGCTGCCTTTCCAAATTCCGGGATTGGGTATTCTCAGTGCCTTCATATTGATTGTATTACTTGGCCTGGCGGTTTCCTGGACTATTTCACGTCCAATCTTTTCATACTTCGAAAAGCTGATCTCCAAAACTCCTTTCGTAAAAATAATCTACACTGCTTTCAAGGATTTTACGGAAGCCTTTGTTGGGAATAAGAAAAAATTCAATAAACCAGTCGTTGTAAATCTGGTGGATGGGGTGGATCGAATCGGCTTCATCACAGAATCAAACCTCGATCTTTTTAATTTAGAAAACCGTGTTGCCGTCTATTTTCCTCATTCTTATACCTTTTCCGGGAATCTTTTTTTTGTTGATCCGGCCAAGGTTACTCCACTTGATATGAATCCAGCCGAAGCGATGAAGTTTGCCGTCAGTGCAGGTGTAACTCAAATCGAACAATAAAAGTAAATAATGGACAAAACTGAGATTCGAACGCTATTTCCTCATATTGAAAAAGGTCACATCTACCTGAATCATGCCGCCATCTCTCCTATGTCGGACAAAGTAAAACTGGCACTGGAGTCATTCCTGGCAGACAGAAACAGCGGCGGTATCGATAATTTTGAGCAATGGATGGAATTGACCGAGGAAACCAGGGAGTTGATTTCTGAGTTGATTAGTTCATGCGCATCAGATCGCATCACCTTTATGGGGAACACCTCAGATGCACTCTCCGCTGTTGCCGAAGGAATTGAATGGAGTGATGGTGATCAAATCATCCTCAACACAATGGAATTTCCATCCAATATTCAGCCTTTTCGAATTCTTGAAAACCGTGGTGTAAAAATAATCTACCTCGAACCAGATGAGGCCGGGCAAATTACACCGGAAATGATTGAGGATGCCATCACACCCAATACAAGAATGGTATCAATCAGTTTTGTTCAGTACCTGAATGGTTTCAGGGCTGATCTAAAATCAATCGGAGAAATTTGTAATGCTAATGATCTCTTCTTCGTTGTGGATGGAATCCAGGGACTGGGTGCCTGCCCGATTGATGTTCAGGATTTCCATATCGATGCGTTAGCAAGCGGCTGCCACAAATGGCTGATGAGCCCGATGGGGATTGGATTTTTATATCTCTCTGAAAATCTCGCAAAACAACTCCGACCGGCCAAAACCGGTTGGTTATCAGTAGAGGTGCCCTGGGAACTTTCCAATTTTGACCAGCAATGGCAGCCAATATCCAGACATTTAGAAACCGGAACCTATAATACAGCAGGAATCGTTGGGTTACATGCATCCCTCAAAAATCTCCTGGAAACAGGAATTGAAACGATTGAGGTTGAGATTTTACAACACACGGATTTTTTATTCTCGAATGTGTCGCACAGGAATGATGTTGAAATTTTAACACCCACATCAGTTAAAAATCATGCGGGAATATTTACTTTTAAAATTTGCAATCGCCAATCGGCGGAGGATATCGTGGCAAAACTCAAAACAAAAAATATTACAATTTCTGCCCGTCAGGGTTTTATAAGAATTTCACCTCACTACTATAATACAGAGGAAGAACTTGAAACAGTTTTAAATTCTATTTTTTGAAATGAAAATATTATTGAGAGATACCTGGCGTCTGATTGTCGCTACAATAAACAAAGCTGTTGAGGATGAGATTTTCACCTTTAGTGCCGCAATCGCTTTTTACACCATCTTCTCTTTCGCTCCCATTTTGATTTTGCTTCTCTATCTCGGTGGAATTTTCTTAAGTGAACAGATGATTATCGAACAGATTCAATACCTGGGTGGTGATTTTCTGGATAAATCGGTTATTAACAACATGAATCAATATCTCTCGCAACTAAATTTGGGAGAGGGCGGTTTATTTACAACAATTCTTGCAATACTTGCCATAATTTTTGGTGCAACGACCGTAGTGGGGGAACTAAAAATGGCCCTCAACAGAATCTGGAATGTAAAAGAGGTAAAAATGAATTCGGTCTGGAATTTTCTGTTTAACAGGCTCCTCTCATTCGGAATGATTTTACTTTTTAGTATTCTTTTAGTCCTCTCTCTTATTGCAGAAGCGGCGCTTGGAACAATTGGTACCTGGTTAGTTGATTTTTTACCCAGCTTTGGACTCGATTACTATAAGGTGATTTCTCAAATCTCAACAATTGTTATAGCTACCATCGCATTCACAGCGATTTTCAGTATTCTTCCGGACATTCAGGCAAAATTAAAAGATGTTGTAGTTGGTGGCCTGGTAACCACCATTCTTTTTCTGATAGGTAAATACCTGATCTCTTACTATTTCACATCGGCAGGAATTGCCACGGCCTATAAAGCGGCCGGCTCTCTTATCATTTTCATCATTTGGGTTTATTATAATATTCTTGTGGTACTGATCGGAGCTGTATTTACACAAATTTATACAGAGCGTTATGGCGAAAAAATTCTGCCTTACCGGTTTAGTTACCTTGAGGAAGTGCCTAACATTCACAAACGGGATTAAAAGCCAATATTTGAGTCAAATAATTCAATATTACTTAACTCTATGTTATGGCGAATTTCCCCTCCTTTGTAAGCTGTAAAGATCAGAATGAGGAGCGTAAGAACAGCAGTTATTATTAAGACCCCATACAATGTTTTTTCTAAACGAATATTTACATTGGTTGATACAAGGATAATGATTCCCAATCCACCCATAATAATGGAGAACCAAAAGGCTATTTCTGCGGCTTCTTCATGATCATGAATACTTTCATGAGAAATGGATATAGAACTCTCCTCTATCTGTTCTTCAGCTGCTTCCCCACTTTCTATAGCAACATAACTCATCATTGCTCCAAGTATTAAAAGTACAAGACCTACCTTTCGAACTTGTGGTAATTTTTTAAGCAAACCCCATGAAATAATTACAATTCCAAATAGTGTACTAAATATTGGAAAGTGATTTAAGACAAGATGTAAATGAGCTCCATTCATTTTTCAGGCTGATTTAGAACAGTTCCTTTTCATGTACAAGCTCTTTCCCCTTTTCCATCCAGTGATAGATTGTTGGCAGAACCAGAAGTGTTAATAATGTAGATGTAATTAAGCCTCCAATAACTACAGAAGCCAGGGGCCTTTGTACTTCAGATCCGGGTCCGACATTAAAGGCCATAGGGATAAAACCCAGGCCTGCTACAAGTGCTGTCATCAGAACCGGGCGTAACCTGTCACTTGATCCTTTAATTACGGCTTGTTTCAAACCAACTCCCTCTTTACGTAAATCATTTAAGTGTGAGATAAGCACAATGCCATTTAAAACTGCAACGCCAAAGAGTGCAACAAAACCTATACTTGCTGATACAGATAGATACAATCCGCGAATCCAAAGTATAAAAACGCCTCCAGAAAGTGCAATCGGCAGATTTAAGAAAATGAGCATGGTGAACCTGAATTTACCAAACATCATATAGAGTAATCCCAGAATGATTAACAGTGAAATTGGAACTACAATTAACAGGTGATTCATTGCGCGCTGCTGATCTTCAAACGCACCTCCATATTGTATAAAATACCCGGCGGGGATATGAACATTTTTATTGATTGTTTCCCTTAGGTTAGCCACATAAGTACCTGTGTCAATATCAATTATATTGATTCCAAGAATAGTACGTCTCCAACCATTTTCACGTGCAATTTCTCTTGGTCCTTCTTCAGCATAAATATTTGCAACTTGCTTTAACGGTATATATCCACCATCCCGCAATTGAATGGGCACGTCCATAATATCCTGAAATCGATTACGAAGATTTTCAGGAAGCCGAACAATAATATCAAACCTCCTTTGTCCTTCAAAAATCTGTCCGGCTGAACTTCCTCCGATTCCGGTTTCAATAGTGTGCTGGATATTATTGACGTTCAAACCGTATGATGCTACGGCTTCCCTGTCAATTTCTATATTGAAATATGGCTGCCCACTGCTCTGCTCCAAATAAAAATTATCCGTGCCCTCAACTGAGTTCAAAACCCCTGATATTTCTGCACCAATAGAGTTGAGAGTGTCCAGGTTTTCACCGAATATTTTCACTGCTATATCCGATTTTACTCCGCTTGTAAGTTCATCTACCCGCATTGCAATCGGCTGGGTAAAGTTATATGAAAGTCCCGGTTCTGTCTCGAGATAGGGCCTAATCTCGTCTATAATATCCTCTTTTGTTATGCCATCCCGCCATTCTTCCCGGGGGTTTAAAATGACCCATACATCTGTTTGATGCACACCCATCCAATCATTTGCTAAGTCTGATCGACCCGTTTTTGGAACAACTGATTTAATTTCAGGAATTTTATCAGTCAGATTTCCTGCAAGCCAATTGGCATTTTCTACGGATTCGTCTAAGGTGACTGAAGGCATACGAACTTGTTCAATTAAAATAGAGCCTTCATCCAGTTCAGGTAAGAATTCAGTTCCAAGGAAAGGCATCACTATCATTGATGCAATAAATACCACGATGGCCGAGCTGACGGTTATCGCTTTTTTGTTCAGACTTTTTTTAAGAAATTTCTCGTAGACCGGTTTGAGCCAGTTGATAACATAATTTTTCCGAACTTTTATACCTTTACTAAATACAATTGCTGTCATGGCCGGAATGTAAACCAGTGCTAAAATCAGAGAACCAAATACTGCTGTTGATACAGTTATAGCCATGGGGCGATATAGTATTCCTTCCATGCCTGAAAATGTCATAATGGGTACATAAACCATCAAAATAATTAACACACCAAAAAAGATAGGACGAGCTACTTCATGTGCTGCCTCACGTATCACAAGCAACCTGGATTTATCAGATCTGTCATGATTGAGTTTGTCTACTATATTTTCAACCATTACTACGGAGCCATCAACAACCATTCCAAAGTCAATAGCGCCAAGACTCATCAAGTTAGCTGCCAGTCCCAATTGGTCCATCCCTATAAAGGCAAAGAGCATAGATAGTGGAATTACAGAAGCAACAATTAAAGCACCCGTAATTTCACCAAGCAGCAAAAGTAAAACTGCAATTACAAAGAATCCACCCTCTACAAGGTTAGTAATTATTGTATCTGTGGTTCGATCTACAAGATCTGATTGATCATAAAATTTTTCGATTCTCACTCCCTCGGGAAGACTGGAATTTACCTCATTAATTTTTTCATCAATGTTTGCAATCACTTCTCTTCCATTCCCACCGCGAAGCATCATTACAATTCCGGTCACTATTTCGCCATTGCCATCTTTTGTAACAGCTCCCTGGCGAAGTTGTCTTCCAAGCTGAACGGTCGCTACATCGCGAACATAGATAGGGCGGCTGTCTAATTCTTGTACAATAATATCTTCAATGTTTTTAACACTTCCGATCTGGCCAAACCCCCTGATTATATACTGTTCCCTGTTATGCTCCAGGTAGTTACCCCCAGATACACTGTTATTATTTTCAATCGCATCGGTAAGATCTCTTAACCCAATGCCAAAATTTCGAAGTTTGGCCGGGTCAACAGATACTTCATATTGCTTTACAAATCCGCCAAATGAGTTAATTTCTGTTACACCCTGAATGGTTTTTAACTGAGGTGCAATCAGCCAGTCCTGGATTGTACGCAGCTCTGTTAGTGTGTGATTATTGCCCCGTACCACATACTGAACAATCTCTCCCAAAGCTGTTGAAATGGGTCCCAATTGAGGAGTAGATACTCCTCCCGGCAGATCTCCTGCAATGCTTTGAACACGCTGGCTAACCAGTTGCCGTGCAAAATAGATATCGGTCCCCTCTTCAAATTCAATCGTTACTGCAGACAAACCAAATTGTGATATCGACCGTACTTCTTTGATATCCGGCAACCCATTCATAGCCGTTTCTATGGGATAACTTACCAATCGTTCAACATCATATGGTGAATATCGTCCGGCTTTCGTTATAACCAGTACCTGAACCGGTGTGACATCCGGCTGGGAATTAATAGGAATATCCGATAGTGAAAATATGCCACCGGCGGCCATCAATATCACCAGTGAGATCGCAACAAATTTCTGCCTTAAACTAAAATCTATAATACTGTTTAACATAATTTCTACTCCCTGACGTTAGTCTGCATATTTTTCAAAGCGTTCAAGTGCCTTCAGGCTAAAAACCTGAGTTGTAGCTATTCGTTCTCCCTCTTTCAAACCTGATTCGATGATCGCTTTATCATCTGTTAAGCGAGTGATAAGTATGGTTCGTTTTTCGTAAATAAGTGGAGAAGTTTGAACAAACACCGTTGCATCTGAACCTTCGTATTGAACGGCACTCAGTGGTATGCTTATCATATTTCCTTTAAGCTCGGCAGTGTATCTCAAGCGTACATTTTGTCCAACAATTGGCCAGCCATTCTGTGTTTCTACAATTGTATTTAATACGATGGATTTATTGGTCTCATCTAATGCAGGATTTACTGTCGTAACCTCCGCTTCAATCCGTTGTGCACCATAACCCTCCCCTTCCGATCGTTCAGCAATCATCAATCTACTTCCTTCTCTGATAAATGGGGCGTCCGCCGGTGATACAAAACCTCTCACCAACACCTCTGTATTATCAATGATATCAAGAAGTTCTTCATATGCATTTACCGATTCACCCAGTTCAATGAGATGTCTGTTTAGTACACCGGAGATCGGCGCATAAACAGTGAGCCTGGAATTTGGAGCTGAAGTTCGGGGATTCCACTTCTCCATCACATTATCAGTTAACCCAACCGCTCTTAACCTGGCAATGGAAGCACTGAGTGTTGTTTGAGCTCTAAAAAGATCTGCCTGTGCCCGTTCTAAGGTTCTTTGAGGACTTATTTTCTCTTCTGTTAAAAATTGCAGACGTTCGACCTGTTGTTCCTGGTAAGCAATTTCGGCTTTAGCCTCCAGGTAATCAGCTACCAGATTTGCAAACTCAAGACTTTCTAACTCAAGAAGCGGCTCTCCTTTTTCAACACGCTCACCTTCATGAACATAGATCCTTGCTATTCTTCCATTTATTGGAGCACTCACTACAGATATTCTTTCCGGTGCACCATAAACCTGGCCCGGTGCTCCTATTTCAAAAGAAAAATTTTCAAGTGAGACCGTATAATGATTGATATCAAGCATTTCGGCCTGTTGATCTGTAAGCTCTACAATAATTTTTCCCTCTCCACCGGTCAGTGACGGAGGGGCTCCCGGATCTACAGATGCTGTATCTCCACCGGTATTTTCCCCACAAGCTGATAGTAGTAATAATGGGATCATGATGAAGAATAAATTAGAAAACTTGGTTTTTTGTAAATGATATTTGGACGTAGAAAACATGATGATGTGCAATAATAGGTTCATTGTTTAAAAATGATATCTTCCTGCAAGTATCTTTCTAATTCGATAATTCTCAGGTAGTAATCGCGTAGCGTTTGGTAGTAAGCTTCCTGTGTTCTCAGATAGGTTCGCTGAGCTTCTAAAAGGGTAAGTAAGCCCAACTCGCCCATTCGGTAACCGGTTTGTGTCATATTGATGAGGTCTACCGACTGTGATTGAATTGTCTCACGAAAACGCAGTATATTCTCTCGGCTCGATTGATAACCATGCCAAGATTGTTCAGCTTGTTTTTTCAGCAAAAGAGAGATGTCTCTTAACTTCCATTCGGCTTTCCGAATATTGGCATTCGCTCTCTTAACCTGTTTCGACTGATCGATTCCAAACCACAAAGGAATTTGTACACCTACTTCAAATCCGTAAAAATCATATTGGTTTCCGAAATCCTGTCTATAATAGCTTAAGTTCAAATCGGGCAGGTAACTACTTTTTGCTGCCTTTTTTTGATACTCTGTTGCTTCCCGTTCCAATTCAACCATCTTAATTCTTGGATGCTCGTTTAGTCGCTGCATTACCAGCTCCTGGTCTATATTCACCTCGGTATATTGGAGCGTATCAGGAAATGAGATGTCGTACGTTTGTTCATCTTCGCCAAGGCCAATGGTTTGAAATAGGTTATACCTGGCATCCATAAATTGCAGACTTGCCAGTTCTAAATTGTTTTGAGATTCCCTCAATTGCAGATCCGCTTGAATAGCATCGATTTGGGATGATTCACCAATATCTGACCTGGCCCTTGCAGCTCTTCTCAGGTCTTCAAAGAGATCGACCCTCTCCTGAGCTAAAGACAGAATTCGGATAGCATATGCAAGTTTGGTATAAGCAGACTTTACATCAGCTTTTACAGATATTTGGAGTGCATTTAACTGTTCGCGGAGTGATGACGTCGTTGAACGTTCTACCCTGTGTTGATAAATACTCGTTAACGGAAACTGAATTTGCTGAGATACAGACCATCTCTGTTCAGTAAACATTCCCTCACCTATACCCTCTCTGAAGTAAGAAATTTCAGGTTTATCCAGCCCAATGGTTAAAGTTTCATTTTGTTCCTGGGCTCTGATTTGATAGGTCAGCTGGTTAATTTTTGGATTCTGCTGATAGGCAATCTCAAGTGCACCTTGAACACCAAGATCATTTACATCTACCGAATCTGCACTCTGCATTTGAAGAGAGATGAGAAGAGATAAAAATACTAAAAGAGTCATATTGCTTATTCGCTTTGATCATTAGCAGTTATTAATCAAAGTTAAAAAGCAAATCTGTAGAGAAAATGGATTTAGAAGTAAATAGTAATTATCGCACCATTATTTTTACTGTTTTCTGCCCTACAATCAAACCCATGCAGATCGCAGATACTCTTTACAATCGACATGCCAAGGCCATTCCCTTTTTCTACGATGTTATTATTTTTAACCGGTTTTCCCTTTTTGAATCGATCAAACACGGTACTGAGTAACGAATCGGGAATTCCGGGTCCATTGTCCCGAATAGTTACATGCGGTCGTTGGTTGTCAACTTTCATAAAAGATATAGATACCTCAGCCGAGTCTGGTGAAAATTTGATAGCATTTTGCACAACATTAAATATAGCAGAGTGAATTAATTCCCGATTTCCTGATACAATTATATTGCCTTGAATATTTTTGTTAATGCTGATGTTCTTTAAAAGTATAAAATCATCAAGTTCTCTTAATACATCATCAACAATTCCCCGAATATTCACCTGATCATTTAAATGGAACTGCCTATTTTCAATTCGGCTGATCATTAGTAATGCATTGCTTAAGCGGCTCAGGCGAACGGCAGTCTGTTGAATCTCACTGGCTGAAGATGTAATTTCTTCGTCAATTTTTTCTGAGTTGGTTAATATTTTTTCGGCTTTTTGGCGAATGATAGAAAGGGGGGTTAACAGTTCATGGGATGCATTTTGAATGAACATCTTTTGATCTTCAAACGATCGTTTTACCTGCATCATCATGCTATTCAATGCATTGTTAAGTACATCAATTTCGTAGGTATCTGAATGTGGAAATGTCTCGTTAAATTGTGTTGGATTTTTTATGGTTTCCAAAGTGTCAACTGTTTCATAAAAAGGAAACAATATTCTATTAATAACAGCTTGGTTCATCAAATAGAGAAGTAATATCCAGATGAGTAGTGCAGCAAGAATGGTGAACAGAATCGTTGAACTAATTCGGTTCCAGGCAGCAACCTCTTCATATAGCGTTAGACGGTAAATATCTTCTCCCATAGATACAGTAGTCACAAGTCTTCGGTATTCTTCTCTTGAAGCATTTTCCAGATCTGTTCTCAACGTATCTATGGTGCTAAATACATTTTTATTGGGTTCAATTGTCCCATTGTAGTGTTCTATTTCAATCCATTCATTAGAAATAATATTCCCCAGTTGCTCAAGCATCTCCATACTTGCCGGATTTTCATCGATTTGAGTATTGATGTCATATTTGTGTTGAAGAAGATGATTATCCAATTCATCATAAACTGTCTGCTTAATCAGGAAATACATGCCAATACTTGTTATCAAAAACACAATAACAGACAACAGAATATTGCTGAGAAGTATTTTATTATTGAGCTTCATTTTCAACCAGTTTATATCCAACCCCGTAAACCGTTTCAATGAGGTAATCAGCGTTTACTTTCGACAATTTTTGGCGGATATTTTTCATGTGAGAATTAATAAAATCCAGTGAGAATCGATCATCCACCTTACTTCCCCAAATGTGTTCGGCAAGCGAAATACGGGTTATAATCTTATTTTTATTTAGCATCAGATACCGAAGTATCTTATACTCTGTTTCGGTAATATCCAGTGCCTTTCCCTCATACGAAACACCTATTTGATCCAGATTTAGAAGAAGGTTTCCAGCTGATATTTCATTTTCGTTGATTTTAAACTTTCTTCGTAATACCGCATGAATTCTGGCTCTCAATTCAGCCATTGAAAATGGTTTTGCAAGATAATCGTCACTGCCAAGTTCTAAACCGGCAACTTTATCTTCGATCTCTCCCCTGGCGGTTAAAATGATTACAGCCGTATCTTCTGATAGTTTTTTCACGAATCTCAATAGATCGAGACCATCTCCATCCGGCAGGCTTAAGTCCAAAAGAAATAAATCATATTCTTCCGCTATCAGGCATTCTTTTCCCTTTTTGAAGGTTTCAGCACGATCAACTATAAATTGTTCATCCAGGAGCTGTTCCTCCAACTCATCGGCCATCAAAGATTCATCCTCAACAATAAGTGCTCTCATATTTTTCTAAAGCGATTAAATGCATTTGAACATTCCGTGAACATGAATAATTGTTTCTTTTAAGAAATTATTTATTTCAATGGAAATTCAATAATCTCATCAAAGAAATCAGGATCAGAACCCATGGAATGAGAGGACATAAGTACGAGTTTATCATTCTGTTTTGCATCGCCCAGGAGATCAAACACTATCTCACGGGTAGAGGCGTCCAATCCGCGGAGTGGTTCATCTAAAATCATCAGTTTTGGCTCTACAATAAATGCAGCCGCTATCTGAGTTTTCTTTTTCATACCGGTTGAAAAGGTTCCAATCGGCTCATTTCGTTCAACAAGAGCAAGTTTATCGAAGATTTGGTTGATCTTATCTTCGGAATCATCATCCCAAATGGATCGGCTTCTCATCACCCATTCCAACAACTCCCTCGCACTCAGATGTTTCGGCAGAGATTCTTCATCGTGAACTAACCCAACATGCTGCAAATATTGATGGGGGGAGTCGTGAATATTCAGCCTGCCAAACAGAACCTCTCCAGATGTTGGAAAAGAGTTAACCGATAAAATTCTCAGAAAGGTCGTTTTTCCTGATCCGTTGGGACCAATCAAGCCTACAATTTTGCTCTTTGAAAACGTACGGGAGATATCAGAAAATATCGGCTGGCCGGGTTTATATTGCTTCGTTAGATTCTTGAGTTCAAGCATTCGTTAGGTTTTGAGATCTTGCTTTAATTTTACAGTTCCTGCAAAAGATACCAACAGTGCGCTAAGGAGATAAACCAGCAGGACAACAGATTGCTCAGCAAACCCCGGAACTCCAAAGAGAAAATATTGGACGTTCATACTCAACAAAAGCGGAACAAGCCAGCGGAGTTGCATCCAGAATCGGCTCAGTGTCCAGATTGATTGCTTATCAATCCAACGTAATATCCAATGAGGGGCCATATCTTGTTGAATACTCATTATGGTGAACAATTGATGTGCAAGGGCGAAGAGAATCCAGATGATGGTTAAAAATTGTGGATCTGGTCTTTGATAGGCAATAAACCAAACCGCGGCATGACCTGCGGCAACCGCTCTTCCCGCCGGAATTTTTCGATCGATCTGCAGAAGAAATTGCCACACATGCATTTTTAACCGGGCAGGTACCCACCAAAGTTGATCAACTTCACGTTTACTGATTACCATATCATCTCCGGCGGTATCTCCAAAAAACTCACGGAAAAAGGCGTCTGATGCATAAAAATTTTGATCAAGTGAATAGGAGTGTTTCTTCAAAAAATAGATTCCGTACATAAATATGATGAGGAAAAACATCAGCTCGAAATAGAGGCTGAAGTTTTGCTGTATTACTGCCCCGATCACGATCGATAGAGCCCCCAAAGAAAAAACGATGATTGTATTAATCAGACTTGGTAATGAGCTGGGATCAACTTGCTGATACTTCAGATACTCAGAAAATAGTTGTTGTCTCTCTCCTTTGGCCGATTCCTTCCAATATTGAGATGATTTACCGCTCTTTGAATATCTGACGATTGAAACCATAATCACGCCATTTAAAAGAAACAGGCTTCCTGCAAAAAGAATAAATTTCTCGAACAGAAAAGAGAATGGAGTATGAAGATCACCAAAGAAAATCAAAAATATCAATAAATAGACCGGCCAAACCAGCCTTAGAATTTTCTTAAAGAAATAATTTCGTAATGAGAGGGAAGAAAAATTTCCCAATTGGATGACCGCAAGATTATGATCCGGAAAAAGAATGTATGGTGTTAAAAAAGCTATCAAAGCGGTTAGTGAGAACAGAAAAAAACGATTCGTGACAACCCGCTCATCCAATCCACTGGTTCCGGTCCAAAAAAGTGCAAGGCAAACCGTTAGTACCAGGATAAAAATTAGCCAGTATTTGGAGAGTCCCTGCTGGATGGAAATGTTATTCACTGGCGATGGTTAAATAATCAATTAAAAATTGAGCGGTAATATAAGAGTGTCTGGATTAAATATTTGAAAAGAGACATGGTATGTCTTTTCTCATAAGCCTAAAATGATAAATCAACTAAATCAAACTTAATCTTGTAAATGAAACTCTATATGTTTCTCAGACATACCATGTCTAATGGTTACATAGAATCTCCATCCAAACTAAAATATTTTGAATCCTGTTTTGTATATTTCTTGATACGTCAAAAAAGCGTTTCCACGGCAATTTTTAAAAAGAAACATCAAGTATGAAAATTTCGGTTTGTATTAAGCAGGTACCCGATGTTAATGCACCCATTCAAATCAAAGAAGGACGGCTGATTCAGGATTCAGATCGCAACATTTTAAACGCCTATGATGCTTCTGCGGTGGAGGCTGCTCTGGTTCTGCAAGAGGAGCACGAAATCGATGAAATTGAAGTTGTTTTGATTGGTCCCGAGAAAGCAAAAGAGACGATTCGAAAAGCGCTGGCGATGGGTGCCGATAAGGGCACTCATATCATCACCGAAGATGGCATTTCATATGATTCATTCGCATATGCTCAACTACTGGCTGCATATTTTAAAGAGAACGAATACGATTACATTTTTTGCGGAAAACAGTCCCAGGATACAGACTCCGGGTTAACCGGCTCGATGCTGGCTGAATTTCTAAGCCTCCCCTACTCCACGAATGCTGTTGGACTCGAGATGGCTGACGGCACATTAACTGTGAAACGCCAGGGAGATGCCGGACAGGAAGTGATTGAAGTTCCCTCCCCCGGTCTTGTAACATGCTCCAATGATATGAACGATCCGCGGATTCCCAGCCTGAAAGGAATTATGCAATCGAAACGAAAACCGGTTGACACAGTCTCTGTTTCGGATATGGATATTGATCTCTCGGATGAATCAATTAAAACAAAGATCACATCCTACGAAGAGAAACCGGAACGAAAAGCTGGTGAAAAATTTGAGGGAGAACCAGATGAGATCGCCCGAAAAGTTGCACAACTCCTTGATACGGAAGCGAACGTCATCTAAACAGATTCAACGAATTTAAAAGAATTAAGAATGAGTACACTTCTAACATATATCTCTGTTAACGACGGAAAACTGAAACGATCCTCACTGGAAGTTTTGTCCCGGTGTAATGAGCTTGCTGAAGAGCACGGACACCAATCAGACGCTCTGATAATTGATCCTAACGCAAGCGAAGTTGCTGAAAAAGTAAAAGCCTACGGACCCTCTACGATCTACACGATTGAGGATCCCATCTTTAAAAATCATCTGAATACTCCTCTTTTGAAGGCGCTGGCTACGGCTGTTGATCAGGTTAATCCAGATGTTCTGGCCTTTGCCTCCACCGAAAGTTCGAAAGATATTTTGGGAGCATTGGCTGCAAATCAAAATGCGGCGGCATTGGCGGACGTTTCTGAGTTTGATCTTACCAATGATGGTGTAAAAGCCAAGCGGCCTGTGATGGCTGCAAAAATTATCTCTTCCGTTGAATCAGCAGGATATCCCACCATTTTAACAGTCCGATCCGGTTCGTATGATGTAGTTGAAAAATCCGGCGATTCAGAAATCAAGGAGATTCCATTTTCGTTTGATGAAGGCGATCTGAAAATCACACTGAAAGAGATTATCGGTGCGACCGGAGATAAGATTGATCTCTCTGAAGCGGAAACTGTTGTAGCTGCGGGCCGAGGTGCAAAAGATGAAGAAGGTCAGAAATTGGTCGAAGAGTTGGCATCCCTCCTGAATGGAGCGATTGGTGCGTCCAGAGCTCTAACTGAAGCTGGGATTTATGATCCAAGTTTGCAAATTGGCCAGACCGGAAAAGTGGTTTCCCCTCAACTGTATATTGCCGTTGGAATTTCCGGGGCGATTCAGCACGTGGCCGGAATGGCAAACAGCAAGGTAATTGTGGCCATTAATAAAGACCCCGATGCCCCCATTTTTGATATTGCCGATTACGGAATTGTTGGTGATTTGTATAAAGTTTTACCGCCGTTTATTGAAGAGTTGAAAAAAATAAAGGGGAATAGTTGAGGAGTTTGTGAGTTGGTGAGTTTTCAAAAACATGGAATCGAGATGGCGCAAGCGTCTCGCTTGTGACAATATTACTCAAGACACGAGCGAGACGCTCGCGCTATCATAAAATTCGGAACTCACCAACTCACAAACTCATAGACTCAAAAACTAAAAACCTATGGACGAAAAATTTGATTGTATCATCGTTGGCGCAGGAGTTGCCGGCTTGGCGGCTGCGATGACGCTGGCCCGAAACAACATGAAATTCCTGCTGATTGAACGCGGGGAGTTTGCCGGTGCCAAAAATGTATCCGGTGGTGTGTTGTGGGGAAATGATCTCGCCAAATTGGTTCCCGAATACTGGAAGGAAGATGGAGGATGGGAGCGGTACATCAATCACCGGCGATTGAGTTTTATGGATGAAAAATCTTGCTTCACCGTTGATTTTAAATCCTCCCATTTCAACGAGCCTCCCTACAGCGGCGTTGTGGTTTTGCGATCAAAATTTGACCGGTGGTTGGCTGACAAAGTCCAGGAAGCGATTGATGAGAGTGATTTTGCAATGGAGTCGTTCATCGCCACAAATATTCTGGTTGAAGAGATTTTGATGGAGGATGATAAAGCCGTCGGAATCCGAACCGGTGATGAGAAGTTTTATGCCGATTCAGTGATTATCGCAGAGGGAGTCAATAATTTGTTAACACGCCAGGTTGGACTTCAGGATGATTACGTTCCCGCCGATCACATGCTGACAGGCATCAAAGAGATTATTCGGTTTGATCAACAAAAGCTTGAAGATCGGTTCCAATTGAACGGCAAAAGTGGGATGAGCAACGAGTTTGTCGGTTTTGCAACCGATGGAGTTGAAGGAGGCGGATTCTTGTATACAAACAAAGAAACCATCTCGCTCGGATTGGTTCTCGGAGTGAAAGATCTGAGAGAAAAGGAGAAAAAACCGCACGACATTCTCAATAAGTTTAAAACACACCCGGTGATCTCAGACATTATCAAAGACGGCGAAGTTGTGGAGTATTCCGCACATGTTGTTTCCTCCGGCGATAAGCGAGTGATGCCGAAAAAGCTGTACAAAGATGGTCTCCTGATTTGTGGTGAAGCAGCCAACCTCTTGATGAATGCCGGTAAAGCGATTCAAGGAATGGACTACGCGATGCGATCCGGAATTCTGGCGGCCGAAACGATTGTAGAATCCAAAGAAAAGAATGATTTCAGTGAGCAATCGATGCAACAATATGAAAAGGCGCTGAATGACAGTTACGTGATGAAAGACATCAACAACTTCCAGGATGCGGTTCATCTGCTACACGATCCCATTATGACTCAAAAAATGCCAAATCTGATCTGCGATTTCGGACGAAATTTCTTCACCATCAAAAATCAACCCACAAAAAAAGCCCGAACGATATTGAATAAATCAGTGAAGAAGCACGCATCGTGGTGGGATTTGGTGAAAGTGGGAATAAAAGGTGGGAAAGCTTTATGAGGCAGAACGCAAAAGGCAAAAGTGAAAAGTTCTGTAAGGAAAATTGATTAATCGGTTCATACAGATAACCATTAATCAAAAAATTAAAATTATGTTAGTTCTGAATCACAAAAAGTTAAATGTTTATAAGAAAAGTATTGAACTCGTTTCAGAGATCTACCGCTTAACCGAAAAATTTCCGAATGATGAACGATTTGGCTTGATCTCTCAACTTAGAAGATCGGCAGTTTCTATTCCATCAAATATTGCTGAAGGAGCTTCAAGAAAATCAGAAAATGACCGAAAACGATTTTATCAGATCGCAAGATCGTCTTTGGTGGAATTAGATTCACAGGTTGAAATTTCTATTAATCTTGAATATTTATCTGTTCATGAAATCAAAAAGCTTGAAAGTAGAGCTAATGAAGTATTTGCAATGCTTTCGAAGATGGTTTAGGAACTACTTTTGCCCTTTGCGTTTTGCCTTTTCACTCATTCTTTAATTGAATAGAAACACATTCGCAAACTATGAAATTACTAAATCTCCCCGAACGGCTCGGCCTCGTCAACTACCGAAATCAGGCAAAATCGGATATCAAAGCACACATTAAGGTAGATACGGATATCTGTAACTCAACGTGTCCGCATAAGGCGACGACCTATACCTGTCCCGCTAATTGCTATACTGTGGACGATGAAGGTATCGTGCATTTCCAGGTAGAAGATTGCATTGAGTGCGGCACGTGCATGTATGCCTGTGATCAGGGAGCCGTGAGTTGGGAATATCCCGATCCGGAGATTGGCCGTGGAGTCAACTGGAATTTTGGATAGTCAATCAGGCTGATGGTAAGAGTCATCTGATGAGTGTACCCGGCAGGTTTCCCATTCTTCGATCAGCCACTCATCGGATGACTTAGTTTGATTTCAGCTTCAACGAACCATCACATTTTTTCCTTCACAAAACGAAATTTCCTTAAGGATTTATAAATGAATTCCACTTGGAAATCGTTATCTTTTGGAAGCGTTTCCAAAACTATAAAATAACTCTATTCATGAATCTGAATTTATTAGAAAAGAAGAACGATTTATCATTCGAGCTGTCTCAAGATCATCAAATGATTCGCGATTCTGTCCGTGATTTTACTGAGCGTCATATTGCCCCGGATGTAATCGAAAGAGATCAAAAAAAAGAGTTTCCCCACGATATCATCAAAATGCTGGCCGACCAGGGACTTCTGGGAATTTATCACAGCGAGGAATATGGAGGCGCGGGGTTTGATACGGTTAGCTTTTGCCTGGCGCTGGAAGAAATTGCCCGGTGGGATGCGTCCATTGCCTTGACCGTAGCATCTCACACGTCCCTTGCCAGCGGACATATCGCCCTGGCTGGAAACCATCAACAAAAAAAGAAGTACCTCACTCCTCTTGCCAAAGGCGAAAAACTGGGTGGATGGTGTCTGACCGAGCCCGGTAGTGGTAGTGATTCTTCTAATCTATCAACTACAGCCACCAAAGAGGGCAATCACTGGATTCTGAATGGGACAAAAACATTTATTACACAGGGATCTGTGGGGAAAATCTATATAGTACTTGCCAAAACCGATCCCGAGAAAGGTACAAAAGGAATCAGTGCATTTATTGTTGAGCGTGAGTGGGACGGCGTGCAGCCCGGGGAACCGATCCACAAATTGGGAATGAACACCTCTGATACGGCTGAAATTGTATTTGATAATGTGAAAGTGCCGGAAGAGAATCTTTTGGGTGAGTTGAACCAAGGCTTTATTGACACAATGAAAGTGCTGGACGGCGGACGAATTGGAATCGGTGCGATCTCTGTGGGAATAGCCCGTGGCGCCCTGGAAGAATCGATGAAATATGCCAAAGAGAGAAAGCAGTTTGGCAAACCCATTGGAGATTTCCAGGCCATTGAGCATAAAATTGTAAATATGGCCACCGAGATTGACGCAGCAAGATTATTAGTTCACCGTGCAGCAAAAAGCAAAGATCTTGAGAAACCATTTACCAAAGAAGCTTCGATGGCCAAACTGTTTGCATCCGAAATGGCTGAACGGGCTGCTCTTGAAGCGATACAAATCCACGGGGGATACGGCTACACAAAAGAATATCATGTAGAGCGATTTCTTCGGGATGTGAAACTGATGACGATTGGCGAGGGTACATCCGAAATCCAGCGGCTTATTTTGGCGAGAGAGATCAAAAAAGAGATGGGATACAGCTAAGACTCCGTTAAAATCTCTTAATTTTTAAGCATATCGTAGCATTTGAGTTGATTTATTAAGAGATGAAATTTATTGTGCTTCTGTAATTTTTTTAAGATTGACTTCATTTCATGTATTTGTAGGGGTACAAAATCACGCATGAAATCCCCACTCATCAAGGGGACATCGACTAACTATTAACTGGGTGCTTTATGAAACAGATCGCTACGATTCTATTTTCATTTCTATTGGTATTTACTTTTTTGGGGAGTGCGAGCGGGCAGACTACACTTATTAACGATGATTTTGATTCGGGAGAAAATGGTAAAGGACAAATCGGTTCAACTTTAGATTTAACTGGAGTTGATTGGAATGTAGATGTTTCAAATGGTGAGTTTTCTGATAATGATGATTTTTTTGCCGTTAAAAACAAAATTTTTGAAGCTCAAGATGTAGGTGGAGATGTGATTTGGGAAAGCGAATCATTTAGTATCAGTGGATATACCAATATTGACATTTGATGCAATTGACGTCAGTGCAGCTGACAGATGATTTTGAAGCTTCATCTGATTATCATGTTGAAGTTGATAATGCAATTAATGACGATGGAAGATCTGAAGCATTTTCATGATGGAACAGTCGATGACAAGTGTTAGTTGATATCCAGATGTTTTATGGAATCACACGATGATTAGCAAGTTCAACTCCAAAATTTTACTACCGAATTACAGGTTCAGGATCAAATGCATATAGTCAGTATAACAATTAGACAATAATGCAGGATCTGAAATTTTTAGGTTTGACAATCTGAGTGTGATAGAATCTAATATAACACCTGAACCATCAAACCATGTTACAAATTTCAGTGCAAGTTCATCCAGCATATCTGAAATTGATTTAAGCTGGACCGATGCTTCCGGTTCCACACCTCCTGAAAATTATCTCATTTTGATTAATGAATCAGGTTCATTCACAGCTCCCTCAGATGGAACAGAACAATCAGATGACACCGATCTTTCAGACGGAAGTGGGGTTTTAAATATAGCACAAGGAGTTGAATCTGCTACAATTTCGGGATTGGATTCGAATACACAGTATTATTTTGAAATCTATCCCTACACCAATTTGGGATCAAATATAGATTACAAAACAGATGGTACAATTCCTTCAGCAAATGTTTCGACTCTTGAAAAACCAGATTTAGTATTGAATGAAATACTATCCGATCCGGATGGCGATGCAAATGGCGACGGGACTGTAGATACATTCGATGATGAATTTTTGGAGTTTGTAAATATTGGGAGTTCAGATATTGATATTTCTAATTGGGTACTATCTGATGAAACAGCCGATAGACACACGTTTCCAGCCGGAACAATTTTAAAACCTAATCAGGCAATTGTCATTTTTGATGGTGGAACTCCAACGGGTGATTTTGGAGGATCAATTATCCAAACAGCTGGAAATCTGAGTTTAAATAATGGTGGTGAAAAAATTACTGTAACGGATGGTGCCGGGAATTTACTCATTGAAGAGATATATGCCGGAGCAACCCAAGAATCCGAAACCAGGAGCCCAGATCTAACTGGAACTTTCGAAGATCACACCACGGCTGATACTGAGGATGCTTCTGAGTTTTCACCCGGTACAAGAATCGACGGATTTGCTTTCCACCCCAGAGTTGAAATTACAGGAAATGAAGGCTGGCGCATGCTATCTACTCCTACATCAGATAATAAATACCATGATCTGTTGAATAATATCTGGACACAGTGCTCTGGTGGTGCCGATTATAATGGATCCAGTTGTAGCTCTACAGATGAACCGAATGTGCAATTCTATAATGTTAGTACTGATCAATTTGAAGGGGTCAGTGATTTAGATGGTACTGGCACAATCGGAGAGATGACTCCCGGACAAGGTTTTATCGTATATGTCTATTCTGATGATGATTTTGATGGCTCAGCAGATGGATTCCCAAAAACTCTTGAAATGTTTGGAACAGAAAATAATGGAATCATAGATCCTCCTCTAAATGCAGGTTCCGATGCGGCTACATTGGTTGGCAATCCTTTTCTGGTGCCTATTGACTGGGACGATCTGACAAAAACTGACCTAACTGGTACAGCTTATGTTTACGATCATTCTTATGGAACTATCAGTGGTTCACCTGATGAAGAGGCCTCAGGAGTAAGCGGCAGTTACAGGGCATGGAGCAGTTCACCACAAACAGGTTCACTTAGTGATGGTTTAATAGCTCCGCTTCAGGCTTTTTGGGTCATAAACAGTAGTAGCACTCCTTCTCCAGATCTAAAAATGAGTAGAAACGCATCCGTTAAAGGTGGTTCTTTTTATAAAAAAAATAAAAATGACATTCCAAAAATACAGTTACGAGCTGAAAACAAGTATATGTTCAATGAAGCATATATTTCTTTCAATATTGATGGATTGATTGGAAAAGACTCTGCAGATGGTTACGAACTAACACCCCTCGATCACGGCAATTACATCTCCCTCTCCACCGAAGTTGAAGGCACCCAGATGGATATCAACAATTTGCCGGTTGAATTGTATAATCCAGTTGAGATTCCACTGCACGTACAGGCGTTTGAGGCCGTTGAATCTGGTTGGTCACTGATGGGCGGCGAGGTTACACTCTCCTGGCCGGAAATGAATAATATTCCTTCTGATTGGGAAATTACGCTGACCGATACAAAACTGAACAGAACAGTTGACCTAAAAAACACAAACAATTATGTGTTTGAAGCGGAAGGAAGTCGGGCGAAAATTGCCAACAAAGAACCTTTTAGTCCATTCAATCCCAAACCATTTCAAAAAGAGAAAGCTGTCAGTGATGCCCGGTTCCTGATTACCATCAATCCGAATGTACCAGATGGACTGATTGACGATAATATCCCGGACCAATTCACTCTTGAACAAAACTATCCAAATCCATTCAATCCAACCACCAACATCAAGTTTGAAATCGCAGAGACCAGCGATGTTACGTTAAACATTTACAACGTAATGGGCCAACGAGTTGCCACGCTTGTGAATGAGGTCAAAGCTCCCGGCACATACGAAATCGCCTGGGATGCACAAGAGATGGCGAGTGGCATTTATTATTACAGGCTCAGAGCTGGTGGTGTGGTATTCAATCGTCAGATGACGTTGATAAAGTAACGTGAATTTTATGCGGCAGAAGCAAACGTCAATAAGGTCATTCTGAGCTTGACTCAGAATCTCCAAGCTCGAATCAAAACGGTGATCCTGAATCAAAGCCTGTCACGAATCGTTGGAGTTCATAATGGTAAAAACGTTCAAAAAAATAAGTTTAATGCTTAACTCATGCTATGAAAGATGAAGTGCTTGATCTATTTTCTGATTGTTATTGAGAAAATTTTTAATACCTGACAAATCTGATGATTTTTACATTACCGTACATTGCACAAAATGGATAAGAATACAGAACGAGAACTTCGGGAGAAGCTTCAGGCGGAAGAGAGGAAACGAGCGTTAAACAGACATTTTGGAGAAAATTACAATAAGTATGCTGAAGCAGCGATTATCTTTTTCGGGACGCTTGGTCCACTCTATTTTTTGTTCTACTTAGCGCATTGGGTATTCATGTTTAATTTTGGTATTGCCATCGGGTTTTTAGACATCAATATAAACTGGATTGCTCCTCTTATTCATGGTGCCATTTGGATCGCTGCCATCTACAGCGTTTACAGAAAAAGATCTATTCTGGACGATTTGTATAAACGATTATAGTACTCATTAAATATCACAAATCTCCAGATCACGTAAAAACAGCCGACGATTCAATCATAGATATACGAGAGTGATTTTTTATCCAACTCACCTTTCACTCTCAGAATAATCTCATCTCTCACATGAATATGTGATAATACTATAGGGTCGTTAAGTTATTAATTATCAATATATATAAGTCTTCTTTAAAAATCAATATTTTATGTGCAACTAAATCATTGTAATCCGTTAGATATCATATAACCTGAACATAAATCATCACGACTATGAAAAAAATAATTAAGACTATCGCGGCTCTCTTGTTTATGACGGTTGTCCTGATCTCTTGCGGCGAACGCGGACCCGTTGGACCCGAAGGACCTCCAGGACCACCCGGGCAGGACGGAGCTGAAATTTTACCCACATCCTTTGAATTCAACGCAACGTTATCACCGGAAAATAACTTTGAATTTTTCAATGAGATACCTGGTGATATTGATATTATTGATTCGGATGTAGTCATCGCTTTTGTGTTTGAAGATTATATCGAAGAAGACGATCTGGACGTCTGGCGACAAATCCCCATTACGGAATTCAATTCAAAAGGTACTATCCTTCTTGATTTCGATTTCACAATGGTTGATGTTCGAGTTTTCCTTGATGCAAATTATCCCCTTACAGCCTCAGACGGCTACCAGGATATGTTAATTCGGGCCGTGCATATCCCGGCAAATTTCGCTTCAAAAATGAAAACAGATGCTTTGAAAAACATCCAATCTCCGGATGAACTGGAGCAATTTTTGGGAGTTGAGATACGGAAGTTATGATTTTACCCATCCGTCTGACCGCTTTGAGCGGTCTGACGGTTACTTTAGGCTCAACCGGTATTTTCAAATTCAGACGGTTTTATTCCATATGCACATCTTAAAGTGGCGACCCTGAACTGGTCGTCTTTTTACTTGTTAAACATGGTATTTTTTCTTGCCATCCCATTTGTTTGAAATACTCGAAGTGTTGGAAATCTTTCAAATATTTGAGTTGAATCGAAAAATACCATGTTTCTTCTTTGTTTCAGTCAACGTTAACCAGTCCAGACATTGTATTTTTCTTACCCTCATAAAACTTGTAGACAGATCCAATTCAATTGCCAATATTGAATGTTTTGCCACTCTTAAAAAATACAATGTCTTTTCTACGTTTCTCCTGAACTTTTATTAACATCCAAGCAAATTCAATCAAAAAGAAAAGTCTGTTATTATGAAACGCCTCCTCCTATTATTTACCCTGATCTTTTGTTACTCCTCTCTCCTATCCGCACAGGATGAAAATGGAGAAGAAGATTGGGATGTCACCGAACATCGAGCTGAGACTGAACAAGTTAGTTTTGAAACAACTGAAGGCACATGGATGAATCTTGATGTGAGTCCTGATGGCGAAGAGGTTGTTTTTGATCTTCTTGGAAATATTTATGTGATGCCGATTGAGGGCGGTGAAGCGGAAGTAATCAGAGAAAGTATCGCCTATGAAGTTCAGCCGCGATTTAGTCCGGACGGATCTAAAATTTCATTCACAAGCGATGCCGGCGGTGGCGATAATATTTGGGTGATGAACCGGGACGGATCAAATGCCCGGCAAGTGTCGGAAGAAGATTTCAGATTACTGAATAATGCGGATTGGACACCCGATGGAAATTACTTGGTCGCGCGTAAACATTTCACTTCCACAAGATCTTTGGGTGCCGGAGAGATCTGGATGTTTCATATGACCGGGGGCTCGGGAATTCAATTAACGGAACGGCCGAATGATCAGCAGGATGTGGGACAACCGGTCGTATCTCCCGACGGACGATATGTGTACTACAGCCAGGATGTGTACCCGGGCGGTTATTTTCAATACAACAAAGACCCAAACAGCCAGATTTATGCGATCAACCGGTATGACCGAGAGGAAGGCGACATTGAGCGAGTGACCGGCGGACCGGGTGGAGCGATCTCTCCTACCATCTCACCGGATGGTACAAAATTGGCTTTTATCAAACGAGTACGTACCAAATCTGTTCTGTATATCCGGGATTTGGAAACCGGAATTGAACGGCCGGTTTATGATAATATGAGTCCCGATCAACAGCAGGCGTGGGCAATTTTTGGACCCTATACCAATATCGACTGGACGCCGGATGGCAACCATCTTGTGTTCTGGGCGCAGGGAAAAATCAACAAATTGAATGTGGAGACATTAGCGGTTGAAGAAATTCCGTTTGAAGCTAAAATCAATTATGAAGTAGCCGATGCCGTACAATACGAATTTGATCCCGCTCCCGAAAAATTTACAGCGAAAGCAATTCGCCATGCCGTTACCTCTCCCGATGGTGAAACAGTGGTGTTCAACGCAGCCGGATATCTCTGGAAAAAGGATCTGCCAAACGGAACTCCTGAACGGCTGACGAACGAATCAAACCTGGAATTTGAACCCTCATTTTCTGCTGACGGAAGCAAACTTGTGTATGTAACCTGGCATGATGTGGAGATGGGAAAAATTAAAGTGTTGGATATGACGCAGGAGAATGCCATACCGGAAACCATCACAGATCGAAAAGGAATCTATCGGGAACCCTCATTTTCTCCGGACGGCGAAACCATCCTCTTCAGAAGAGAAGACGGCAATAATCACCAGGGACATGCTTATACCGTCAATCCCGGAATTTATACAATGCCGGTAACAGGCGGCGAACAAACGTTGATTCATGATGATGGTGAAAACCCGATGTTTAACGCAGACGGATCACGGATTTTCTACCTCGGTGGCTCCTACCTGGAAAATGAATTCAGATCGATGAATCTGAATGGAGAAGATCATAAGACTCATTTCTCATCCAAATATGCGAATAATTTTGTACCAAGCCCAAATAATGAGTGGGTTGCGTTTAACGAGCTATTCAAAGTGTACATCGCCCCAATGCCCGAAGTTGGCAGTGGAATTGAGCTGAATGCCGATACAAAAGCCATTCCGGTAACCCATGTAGCGAAAGATGCCGGAATCAGCCTGAATTGGTCGAATGACGGGAACCAACTTCACTGGACACTCGGGGAGAATTATTATTCGGTTGAACTTCAGGAAGCGTTTGACTTTCTGAATGGTGAAACGGATGAAGAACTTCCGCTTGGAACCAATGAAGGAATCGATATTGGTCTTGAACTGGAGATGGATATTCCCTCAGGAACGGTCGCTTTCACAAATGTCCATATCATCACAATGAATGGTGATGAGGTGATTGAAAACGGAACAATCATTATCAATCGAAACCGAATTGAATCTGTCGGAACTGTGGATGAGGTAGAAATCCCTGCGGAAGCGCATGTGATTGATGCAGAAGGAAAAACCATCATGCCGGGATTTGTAGATGCACATGCTCACATCGGAAATTTTCGACAAGGGTTGAGTCCGAATCAGCAGTGGGAATATTTTGCAAACCTGGCGTATGGGGTTACAACTGCACATGACCCGTCCTCAGATACCGAGATGATTTTCTCTCAATCCGAGATGGTGAAAGCCGGAAATATGGTGGGGCCGCGTATCTTCTCTACCGGACGAATTCTGTACGGAGCCGATGCAGAATATAAAGCTGTTGTCAACAATCTTGAGGATGCTCGCTCGGCTGTTCGGCGAACAAAAGCGTTTGGAGCTACCTCCGTAAAAAGTTACAATCAGCCGCGACGTGATCAGCGTCAGCAGGTCCTTCAGGCCGCTCGTGAAATCGGCATTAATGTGATGCCGGAAGGCGGATCAACTTTTACCCATAATATGAGCATGATTATTGACGGGCACACCGGAATTGAACATAATGTACCGATCTATCCGCTTTATAATGATGTTTTGACGCTATGGTCGAATACAGAAGTTGGATATACACCAACACTTGTTGTGAATTATGGAAGCATGAGCGGTGAATATTATTGGTATCAACACTCCAATGTTTGGGAGAAAGAACGGCTGCTGAACTTCACCCCTCGTGCTATTATTGATTCGCGATCCAGACACAGAACCATGGTTCCCGAAGAGGAATATGAAATGGGGCATATGTTCAGCGCCGCCTCGGCTAATGACCTGCATGATCTTGGAGTCACAGTCAATATTGGTGCTCATGGTCAGCTACAGGGACTCGGTGCCCATTGGGAAACCTGGATGTTTGAGCAAGGTGGAATGAGCAATCACGAAGCACTGAAGGTAGCAACAATTAATGGTGCAAATTATATTGGAGTAGGAGAACATCTCGGTTCACTTGAAGAAGGTAAACTTGCCGACCTGATTGTGATTGACGGAAATCCGCTTGAAAATTTACGTGATACCGAAAACGTTGTTTATACGATGGTCAACGGCCGGTTGTATGATGCATCAACCATGAATGAGATTGGAAATCATCCTGATGAGCGTCTCCCCTTTTGGTGGGAACAGCTCGATTATGATGAGCAATTCGACTGGCATGCCATCATCGAATCGGATAACGTGATTCAGTGCAGTTGCCAAACGAAGCATTAGATTTTTAGCTGTCAGACTTCAGCTTCCATAACGCAAAAAATCAAAAAACTTTATGTCTAAGAATAACTTCAACATCGATGACGCCTACCTCTTCGAATCTGAACTCACGGAAGATAATCGAATGGTGATGGAGACTGCCCGCGAGTATGCACAATCAAAACTGGAACCACGTGCTTTAGAGGGAAATCAGGATGAGGTATTTGATCTGTCCATCGCTAAAGAGATGGGTGAAATTGGGCTTCTCGGCTCAACCATCGATCCTAAATATGGGGGAGCCGGTGTGAGCGAAACGGCTTATGGTTTAATCGCCCGTGAAGTGGAACGGGTGGACTCGGGATATCGGTCGTTTATGTCCGTTCAATCATCTTTGGTGATGTACCCGATCTCCATTTTTGGCACTGAAGAGCAGAAAGAACGTTTTCTTCCAAGGTTGGCAACCGGCGAGATTATCGGATGCTTCGGGTTGACGGAGCCCGATCACGGTTCTGATCCAGCTTCCATGAGCACAACAGCATTAAAAACCGAGGGTGGCTGGACATTGAACGGTGCTAAAATGTGGATCACCAACTCGCCGATTGCCGATGTTGCCGTGGTCTGGGCAAAGGCAAAAGAGAATAAAAACGATGAACCAGTCATTCGTGGATTTTTGGTTGAAAAAGGAATGGAGGGATTTTCAGCTCCGCCCACCAAACACAAGATGAGTTTGAGAGCTTCATCCACAGGAGAACTGGTTTTTGAAGATGTATTCGTGCCTGATAAAAATGTTTTTCCTGATATTAGAGGATTAAAGGGACCATTTATGTGTCTTAACAGTGCCCGTTATGGAATTGCCTGGGGAGCTGTGGGAGCGGCTGAATTTTGTTATCACAAAGCTCGTCAGTATGTCTCAGACCGAACTCAATTCGGGAAACCGATCGCCGCCAATCAATTACCGCAAACCAAACTGGCAAATATGTTGACCGATATTACGTCCATGCAGATGCTCGCCTGGCGTTTAGGTCAATTAAAGGATTCAGGGCGACTGCATCCAAGCATGGTATCTCTCGCCAAAAGAAATAATGTAAGCAAGGCATTGGACATAGCACGGACCTCAAGAGATATGCATGGCGGTAATGGAATATCCGGAGAATACCGCGTCATTCACCACATGATGAACCTTGAATCGGTCAACACCTACGAGGGAACGTATGATATTCACGGTCTGATTTTGGGAAGAGAGATTACCGGTATCCAAGCGTTTACGCCGAAGGGAAATGAGTGAAATTCAAAAATGAAATAGGCAGTAGGCAGTAGGCAGTAGGCAAAGTTATATTGCCAACTGTCAACTGCCTACTTTTCTACCAATGAATACAGATGATAATTTGGAATTTCTCAGATCTATCTTCATTCAATATGAGCCTCCAAAGCCTTATCCCAATCTGTATCTGATCTGCCATTTCAAAACATTAACCTAAAGATACCTTTCAGGAAAAATTAAAAATCATGCCATTGTATTTAATAAAAGTTCTTTGTTTATTACACATGTATTGCACATAATCTAAATTGTCACTATGGATAATGCCCAACTTACCCGAAAACAGAAGGAGTTTTTTGATTTCATCATCGACTATAAAAAAGAGCACGATGTTTGGCCAACCTACAGGGAAATAGCCGAAGCATTTAACTATAAATCCCCTAATAGCGTAACCCAAAATATACAGGCTCTTCTCAAAAAAGGATACCTGATTAAAACAGATGACGATGAATATGATATTCATCCGGATTACGAGGGTAATCTTGGAATTAAGAAAAGCACCGGCATTCCGGTTCGCGGACTGATTGCAGCCGGATATCTGCAGGAGGCTGTAGAGGCCGATCTTGGTACAATAACCCTTGAAACTCTTTTTCCCAACATGGATGATATGTTTGCATTGCGGGTTTCCGGCATGAGTATGAAAGATGCTGGCATTTATGATGGAGATTTCGTCCTTCTGATGGATAAAGATGTGAAAGATGGAGATATTGGCGCTGTTTTATACAATGGTGAGACCAGTTTGAAACGCATCTACTCTGATAATGACGGTTTGAGATTAGAACCCGCTAATGAAGAGTTTGATGATATTGTGATAGAACCGGATGTATTTGAGGAGGTGCGAATTATCGGTAAATACATTGGTCACGTGAACCGAACGGGGATTCACAAAGGAATTCCGACCAAGAAAGCGAGCTAATGTTAATCATGAGAATAGCGCGATCGTCTCGCTCGTGCTCCTTACATCAGGCACAAGCGAGACACTTGCGCCATCATCAGAACAGTCTTGAGTAATGAGAGAATGTCAGCTTTTCTCTTTTTGATCTTTCTTTGTGATGAGCCGCCCATTAGCATCTTTTCTGGACTCAAAAAGTTGTGAATCTTTAATCCAGGCGCGACCGCCATCATGTTGAAGTTTCTTAGTGTTCTTGTATTTAAATGCTTGTTTATGCAGATCTGGTAATTTACCCATAGTATTAATTTGCGTAGATCAGTAAATGATAGTTTAAAATGAAATTACACTCTTCATTCCTCACACTCAAAAAAAATTTCAACAATCCGTGCAGGTTGAAAAACATAACTAATAGTAGTTTCAATTCACTTTTAAAACTACTATCTTTGGAGTCTATTCAAAATTTGAACAAACAATAAGAAATTAACTCATATGTACGCTATCGTAAAAATTGGCGGGCATCAATATAAGGTTGCTGAAGACCAAACAATTTTTGTTAACAGACTTTCCTCTGACGATGAAAATATCACACTGGATGAAGTTCTTCTGGTGAAAGATGAGAAAGGAAAAGTTAAAATCGGCAAACCCACTGTAAAAGGTGCTAAAGTAGAAGCAAAAATCGTAGAACACCTGAAAGCCGATAAAGTAATGGTTTTCAAAAAGAAACGAAGAAAAGGATATCGAGTTAAGAACGGGCACAGACAGCCTATAACTCAACTTCAAATCGAAAAAATTTCTTAATACGAGGTAAATTATGGCGCATAAGAAAGGTCAAGGATCGACAAGAAACGGACGAGATTCAGAATCGAAACGACTGGGAGTAAAGAAATATGGTGGTGAAGTTGTGCGTGCCGGAAATATTATCGTACGGCAGCGAGGCACTAAATTCCATCCCGGTGAAAATGTAGGCCGCGGCGGCGATGACACTCTCTTCGCCCTTGTTGACGGCCAGGTTACTTTCCGAACCAGAGGTAATGGACGCAAATACATCTCTGTAGAGGAAGCATAAAATTTTATTTTTTTTACAGCCCTGATAACAATGTTGTCAGGGCTTTTTTTATTTTGGGGTTATGGATTATACAATAAAAGAATATCCCCAACTTCAATTCGGCTCTGTATATTGTATTGGCCGAAATTATGCCAGACATATCAAAGAGATGAAAAGCAGGCAAACGGAGGAACCAGTTGTTTTTCTAAAACCGAGAAGCAGCCTTCTTTTTAATGAAGAAACCATTCAATTACCCCGTCGTTCATCAACTGTTCACCATGAAGTAGAGCTGGTATTGCTTATTGGTCAGGAGGTTAAAAATTGTACTGTTGCCGATGCACTCAAGTTTATCCGGGCGATAGCGGTTGGCATTGATGTAACTGCCCGGGATATTCAATCTGCTGCAAAGAGTAACGGCTTGCCCTGGACTCTCTCAAAAGGTCTTAACACATTTGCTCCTGTTGGAAATTTTGTTGAATTCAACTCATCAATAGATCTGCAAAATCTAAATATTCGGATACATGTAAATGGTGAAGTTCGCCAGGATGGAAATACCTTAAATATGCTTTTTTCTCCGTCTGATATTATATCTTATCTGTCACATCATTTTACCCTTAATCCGGGGGATCTAATTTTTACAGGAACTCCTGATGGTGTAAGCCCCATTGTTGATGGGGATGTTGTGGAAGCATCCATTGGAAATCAACTTTCAACCTTAAAAGTATATGTTCAGTCCAGTATTTAAATATATAATCCTGTTTTTCGGGATTTGTGGATTTGTTTTACCTCAGGGTTGTCTTTCTTCCCAACCACTACCTTTCATGGCAGATTCTGTTGAGTATGCGTGGCCTACCGATGCAACAAACCAGATCTCCTCAACTTTTGGAGAGACACGGTCTGCCCATCTTCATGCCGGTTTAGATATTCGCACCTGGGGCCAGGAAGGCTACAAAGTTTTCGCCACCCGCAATGGAATTATTCATAGAATTGGAACCGGCCCCAATGGATATGGGAATGTAATTTACATGAAACATAACGACGGTTCCTATTCTGTATATGCCCATCTGAACAGATTTGAGCCAGATTTACAATCTTATACGGACTCTATCAGGATGCAGGATTACTCATTTGTTCTTAATAGAATTATTGAAGAGGATTCTCTCTATTATGAAAAAGGGGAAGTAATAGCATTTACCGGTTCGTCAGGAGTAGGTCCACCTCATCTTCATTTTGAGCTCAGAAATCCAGAAAATAAACCCTTCAACCCGCTTCTTACTAATATCAGCATCAGAGATAATTTAGAGCCGGTTTTCCGTCAGTTAGCTATCGAATTTTTAAATCCTGCCTCTTTAAAACATGAAGGGTTTCAAATAAAAAATGCCAAAAAAGATGGCAAACGATATGATTTTGGGGATATTACTGTCAATCAACCTGTGGGTTTAGCAATAAATGTGCACGACAAAGCAAATTATACACCCAATGTATATGCCGTTCATACCTTAACATTAGTCCATCAATCAGATACTCTATACCATTCCAGCTCTGACCAATTTTCGTTTGCAGAAAGTAGTCACATGTTCCTGGATAGATCATACCAGATTCTTGCAGAGACCCGGCGAGGATTTCAACGGCTTTATAAGGTTAATGGGAATCAACTCCCCATTTATAAAATTTTGAAGAACAGAGGAATACTTGCTTTTGATGAAGGGAGATACCCCCTGCGCATCATCGCTTCTGATATCTTTGGAAATACGGCCGAAGCTTCAGTAACACTTAATGTAACAAGCTCCAACAGAATAGATAAAATCACAGATGTACCAACTTATCCTGCTCCGCCTAAAACCAGAAAACCATTTACTGTAAACAGAAGACAGGTTATATTTAATAATAACACTCCCCTGCTTGCAAGTTCGGAATCAGTTGCGTTTCAAGTATCAAACAACCAGGAATCCATTCGGTTCAGTTCAAATTCATCGATCGAAAAAAAACTGATTCCTGATAATAAACAGGTATTTAGTACACCTGACCAACGAATGTGGATTGAATTCCCCAAAAAGGCCCTGTATGACTCCTTACATTTACACCTGGACATATCCAGGATTGGTGATGAAATTCAATTCAATTTCTCCCCTGATCGTTTACCCATTGAGGAGCAGATCTATTTTAACTACATTCTTCCCGAAGATCTAAAAGACAATGAGCGCCTGGGATTGTTTTCGGTTGATAAATTCAGAAATCGATTCTACTTCATGGGAGCGGTTAATGAAGGCGGAATAATTAGATCTTCATTGAGAGAAATCAGCAGCCTGGTAATTATGGAAGACAGTACACCACCCTGGGTTGGTAATCCTCAGCTTGAAAAAAACCTGGCGGGTAATTATATCATAAGAGTGCCAGCAGTTGATCGCGATACCGGTATTGATTATCAATCATCTACTATTACTGTAAATGGCAAACCGGGAATTACAGAATACGATCCCGACAGAAAATCTCTCTTTTATTACGTTCCGGGGTATGTTCCTGCAAATCAAAACTACATTGAGGTTGAAGTTTTTGACGGAATGGGCAATCACACATCAAAAACAGCCTCTTTTTCTTTCACAAATTAAACATACGCAGTACAGCTAATCTCAATTTTTACATTTTTTGGCAGCCGGCTGACTTCTACAGTTTCTCTCGCCGGGGGATTATCTGAAAAATAACTACCATAAATTTCATTGACTTCCGAAAAATCATCCATATCTGCCAAAAAAATTGAACATTTTAAAACTTTATCAAAACTGCTCCCCGCTTCCCGCAGCACTTGTTCAATATTTTTCATTACCTGTTCGGTTTGTTCGCCAACATTGTTGCTAACCAATTCCATAGATTTCGGATCGAGTGCAATTTGACCGGAACAATAGAGTGTATTCTGATGAACAACAGCCTGACTGTAAGGGCCAATAGCTGCCGGAGCTTTATCTGTCTTTACAATTTTTTTCACCATATCAATTATTTATTCTTATAAGATTTGAAACCCGATTCAATTGAAAGAAAATCCAATTATTTAAGTAAATCAACCCACAGTAACTGTTTAAAAGAGGAACCTAATATTGCGGAATCCTCTATATATGGTTACTTTCTAAGTATTAAACTAATTCTGAAAAACATCACTCATATTAAAATGAAAAGATTCAAACTACTCTTTCTAATTCTTGCTCCCCTACTGCTTTTTTGGGCTTGCGAGACCACTGATCCCTTGGTTAATGACGTGCAGGTAAACCTGGTTACAGGTAATTTTGATGCTGCACTCGAAACAGTTAATTCAGCCCTTAAAGAAGATTCATCAAACTATGTAGCGCACTATTATAAAGGGATTGTTTTAGCTTCTCAGGCATATGAAATGGAACCACCAAGCACCCGACAGCCTGTCTATGAAAATGCAAGATCCTCATTCGATACTGCAAAATCACTGATGCAGGAACAACCCGAAACTCCCGAAGAACTTGAACAGTTAAATAATTCTGTAGTTTCTTTTTGGGCGGATGAATACAATATGGGTGTAAACATTCAGAATGATGACAGCCTTTTTAATGCTACTGAAAATCCATATGAAACATCACTCGAACACTTGCAAAATGCTGTTGTTATCAATCCTGATAGTGCAATGACCTACCAGGTGTTGTCTTCAACATATTATCAGTTAAATCAAGTTGATGATGCAATCCAAAGTTATGAGAAAGCTATGGAGCTGCTTGATCAACCCGCACCGGAAGATTACGAATACCTGATTAGTCTTTATTTGTTCGATAACCAGTATGAGAAAGCTATTGAGTTTGCTCAAGAAGGTCGCGATTTATATCCTGATGAATCAATGTTCGTTCAATTTCTTGCTGATGCATATATCCAAGCCGGTGAACGGGACAGAGCTATATCTCTTGTAGAACAGCTAATAGAAAAGGACCCTGAAAATCCGCAATACAGACGCGTACTGGGTACTCAGATATATCAGAGTGTTGAACGGATATCAAACGAAGTTTCAGATCTTTATGAAGAGCTGTTTGAACTAAGACAAGCAGCAAGAGATCAGCGGGGACAAGAGTTAGAACAAACTCAGTCCGAAATTGAAGAGCTCCAATCAGAAATTGATGCTAAAGAACAAGAAATAGATGAACTTTCGAAAATCTCCATTCGTGAGATGTCTAAAGTAGTTGAACTTGTTCCTGATGATGAATCTGCGAATTTCATTCTTGGTATCATCTATCAAAACCGTGCAGCCAATCTCTTTGAGCGACGGAATAACACGATGGACAACGAATTAGCAGCTGAATACGACCAGCGAGCTAAAGAAAATCTGGAAAAAGCAAGACAATATTACGAACGAGCTGCTGAAATTAACCCGGATAACCCAGAAAATTGGCAGTCTCTTTTCCAGGTCTATACAGCCCTTGGTATGGAAGAGGAAGCTGAAGCAGCAATGGAAAAAGCCGGTATTAATAACTCCAACTAATTTTATATGATATATCAAACTCCCCGAATGCTGAGCCTTGTGCTTGCATTCGGGATTTTTTTTACCCTCTCGTGCAGCACCGTCCGTGATACGGGAACTTCGAAATCCTCTAATAACGAAGAGACATCACTTCAGGAACAGATCAGTAATTTAAACCAACAAATTTCAGAAGAACCTGGAAATACTGATTTGCAGACTGAAAAGGCACATCTTTTATATCAATATTCTCAGAACATTTCTGATCCCGGTAATAGAAACCCGGTTTATATGAATATCAGAGATATTGCCGATAGCTACTCTGCAGATGCAAGTACCTCAGAACAATTGGATGAAGTTCTGTCTCAAGCCTGGCATTCCGAGCAACAGAGTGGAATGCGTCTGATCCAAAAAAATGAATCAGATCAAACGGAGAATTATTCAAAGAGTGTAGCTCATTTCCAAAATGCTATAACTCTTATCCCGGATAGCTTGCAAACATATAGTTTACTGGCAACCACTCACTACCAGCATGGAAATTTAAACCAGGCCATTGAAACCTTAGAACAGGCAGAAGAGCAGCAAGATGAAGACACCCCTTCAATCAGCGAGAAACTGGCCTATTTGTACCTGGAATCTGGTGATTTAGCAGAAGCAGAAAGGATATATGAAGGCCTCGTTGAGCTCAACCCCGACAAGCTTCTTTTCAAACATGGTTTGATTAATGTGCTTATTCTAAGCGATAAACACCAAGAAGCCATTGATCTTCTGGAACAACTTTCAGGAGAATATCCAACCCGGTATGCATACCAGGAATCACTTGCAACAGAGCTTTACTATCTGTTTAAAAACAGAACCGATTCTTTAGCAAATTCAGATACAGACAGTGAGTTAACAAAGGAAGAACAGGAAGAGTTAACAAATCTTCTCGCTTCAGTGCATTCAATATTTGAAACGATACAGGAGTCCCTTCCAACATCAGAAGAGAACCTGTTCAGGATGGCTTCATTTTACAAAAAAGCCTCCACAAGGCTCAGTCAACTTCCGAACATCGAAGGTGATCTTGCAGAGTTGGAACAGAATTTTATGGAGTACTCTTTACCTCTTTGGGAAAGACTTGTTGAAATTAATTCCGATAATCTTGGGTATATCAGTAATCTCTACCAGGTTTATACGGATTTAGAAATGCATGAAGAGGCCGAATCGATCGAACGATCATATAATTTTTAAATCTATTTATGAAGTTTAATACAAAAGCAATTCACGCAGGGCAGGAACCTGAGAAAACTTCGGGTGCTGTTATGCCTCCAATTTTTCAAACCTCAACATACGCTCAAAAAGCACCAAATGATCACCAGGGATATGATTATGCACGGGTAGGGAACCCAACACGTACAGCACTTGAAAAAATGATTGCCGGTCTTGAAGAGGCTGATGCATGTGCATGTTTTGCAAGTGGTGTAGCAGCTATCGACGCCATTATTAAATCCCTGAGACCGGGTGACCATGTACTCTCTACCAATGATCTTTACGGAGGTACTTACAGACTTTTCCGGCAGGTTTTTGAACCCTATGGAATTGAGTTTTCGTTTGTTGATATGACGAATATCGAAGAAGTAAAATCTTCCATAAAAGATTCAACACAACTGGTTTGGATTGAAACACCTACAAATCCGATGCTTCGCGTAATTGATATCGAAAAAGTTTCTGAAATTGCTTCTGATGCAGGTGCACTTTCTGTAGTTGACAACACATTTGCCTCCCCCTATTTGCAGCAACCTCTCCTTCTCGGAGCAGATGTAACCATGCACTCAACCACAAAATATCTTGGTGGTCATTCCGATATTATCGGAGGTGCCGTAGCATCTTCAAATAAAGAGTTTATGGAAAAAATCCGTTTCCAGATAAAAGCGTCCGGAGCCGTACCCGGTCCTATGGATTGTTACCTTGTATTGAGAGGAATAAAAACACTTCATTTGCGGGTGCAGCGATCGGTCGAAAATGCAAAAGAGATCGTGGACCTCTTAGAATCACACCCAAACGTTGAGAATGTTTTCTACCCGGGGCTAAAATCACATGCCCAACACAGTGTTGCCTCCAAACAGATGAATGATTTCGGTGCGATGGTCTCTTTTACACTTAAAGATGATACTATTCAACGCGCAACTGAAGTCATGTCTAACACTGAAATATTTACGTTAGCTGAGAGTTTAGGAGGTGTAGAGTCATTAATCAGTCATCCTGCATCGATGACACATGGTTCCATCCCCAGAGAAGTTCGGCTCAAAGCAGGTTTAACAGATTCCCTGATTCGATTATCCCTGGGTGTTGAAGATGCTGAAGATTTGGTTGATGATTTGAAACAGGCAATTGAATCATAAACACAGGAATTTTATGTCTGATGTAGTTATTGTTGAAGCAAAACGGACTCCGGTCGGATCTTTTGGCGGGAGTTTATCATCGCTCACTGCTCCCGAACTGGGGGCTTCTGTAATTTATGAACTGATTAAATCGGCCGGAATGCAATCTAATGATGTTCAGGAAGTTGTTATGGGCAATGTACTCACAGCTGGAATCGGTCAGGCCCCGGCAAGGCAGGCTGCCATTAAAGCCGGGCTCTCCGAAAAAACCCCTTCAACAACTGTTAACAAAGTATGTGCATCCGGCACAAAAGCCATTATGATTGCCGCCGATCAAATTTCTTTAGGGCAAAACCAAGTAATGATTGCAGGCGGAATGGAAAGCATGAGCAATGTACCATATTACCTTAAAAAACATCGTTTTGGATCGAAACTGGGGCATTCAAAAACAGAAGATGGCATTCTTGTGGATGGCTTATGGGATTTTTACAATGATTTTCATATGGGTAACGCCGGTGAAATTTGTGCGAAAGAGTGTAATATCTCACGAGAACAACAAGACGAATTTGCTATTGAATCATACAAAAGAGCTCTGAATGCACACGAAAAGGGATATTTTAAAGACGAAATTATAGAGATAAAGGTAACCGGCCGTAAAGGAGATATCACAAAAGTAGAAATGGACGAAGAGTTAGAGCGTGTTAATTTTGATAAGATAGCTCAACTCAATCCAGTATTTGATAAAGAAGGCACTATTACAGCAGCTAATGCAAGCAGTATAAATGATGGTGCAGCGGCTGTTCTTTTGATGAGTGAAGATAAAGCAAAAGAATTAGGCCTTGAGCCAATTGCCAGGATTAGAAGTTCTGCCAGTGCTGCTAAAGCTCCTGAATGGTTCACAACTGCCCCGGCAGATGCCATTCCCATCGCCTTAAAAAGAGCCGGTATTGAAAAAGAAGATGTAGACTTGTTTGAAATCAATGAAGCATTTTCAGTTGTTTCGCTGGCTAACAACCAGATCCTTGAAATTGACCCTGAAAAAGTTAACATCCACGGAGGTGCCGTAAGCATTGGTCACCCTATTGGCTGCTCGGGAGCCCGAATTGTTGTTACTCTTCTGCATGCTTTAAAACGAACAAATGGAACTTTGGGATGCGCAGGTATTTGTAATGGAGGCGGTGGCGCTTCTGCCCTTGTAGTGGAAATGATCTGAAGAAATCAGTTATAACTCTGCTTGACTTTTTTGAGGGGTGAATGTATTATTTGGTGTCTGAATTCTGATCGATTCTTGCTACTCATATTATTAAAACTAAATAAACTCTACTATATCTTATTGAAAAACGTTACAGTTTCACTATTTAATAACAGATTATAATCTGTGCCGGATTAAGCCGATATATATCGTATATCATAAGAAAATTCTAATTACGTTTAATCCAATAGTTTTCAATCTTTCAGTTGATTATTAAGAGAAACAACAGACAATTTTTACCTGAGTTATTCTTATACTTTGGTAGAGTTTTAGATTCATTTAACATTTAGTTTTCCACGTTATGAAAAAGTTCTTCTTATCTCTCGCAGCAATTATATTATTGCCAATAGTTGCGGTACAGGCACAAGTAGGCATTACAGCTGTTCCTTTTCTTCAAATAGAACCCGATTCAAGGGCAACCGGAATGGGCAACACCGGAGTAGCTGTGGCAGATAACGCATCGGCAATATTTTGGAACCCGGCAGGACTTGCATTCCAAAATCAAAACCAAATTAGCGTAACACATGCAAACTGGTTACCTGCATTTAATGCCGATCTATTTTACGATTACCTTGTGGGAACCTATTATGTAGAAGGAATCGGCACTATTGGCGGTCACATCACATTCCTGAATCTTGGCGAACAGATTCGAACAGATGAAACAGGTTTAGAACTTGGCAGATTTAACAGTTTCGAAATCTCGGCGGGTCTTTCCTACGGATTCAGAATTTCAGATAATTTTTCAGTTGGTACAGGTCTTCGTTATATCTACAGCTCATTAGCTGACGGCAGCGTAAGTGGTCAGGACATAAGTCCCGGATCAAGCGTTGGTATCGATTTAGCTGCACTTTATAAAACTGATCCTTTTCAGGTTGGAAACCGTCAGGCATCTTTTAATGCCGGTTTTAACCTCTCGAATATCGGGCCTGGAATTCAGTATACCGATAATGCACAAAAAGATCCTCTGCCCACAATCATGCGTTTGGGATGGGCATATACAATGGATATTGATGCAAACGGTATCAACACTCTTACTCTCTCAAACGATATTTCAAAAATCATGGCTCGTAATGAAAACGTAGGAAGCGATCCCGATAGCCCTGAATATGAAACAATGGGTGTGATGGAAGCTCTATTCAACTCCTGGGGATCTTATGAGAGATTTAATGGTTCAGAAACCGTTGATGTAACTCTTGGCCAACAACTCATGTACGGTTTTGGTCTTGAATACTGGTACGATGAACTCTTTGCCTTGCGTTCTGGCTATTATTACGAGCATCCCGAAAATGGAAACCGTGAATTTATTACATTGGGTGCCGGCCTCAGATACAATATTTTTGGCGTTGACTTTAGTTATATCTATACGCTCGAAGACGATCACCCACTTGCCAATACAATTCGGCTAAGCGTTCTGATGAACTTCAGGTAAGATCTACTTTTCTTAATGACATATTTAACTTCAAGAAGCAGTGGTATATTAATTTTATCACTGCTTTTTTTATTTCTTGTTTGTTTTGATGTATCATCGGCCCAGCATCCGGTAAAACCAAAACTCAATTCTCTTTCCCCCTCCTTTCCATCAACGGATAAAAAAACACCTCCGAGTGAGCTGAAAATTCTTGGTGTGATGGTTGAATTTCAGCCGGATACAAATCGATTTACATCTGGCAATGGAACATTTAGCCCCGGCAGCATTCCCTATCTTGAAAATCCGGGTACCAATATTGACGCTTTGCCACATGATCAAAACTATTTTGAAGCGCACCTGGAGTTTGTTAAAAATTACTTTGAAAAAGTATCTGACAGCCAGATTTCTGTCGATTATCAAGTATTACCCGACATCTACATATTGAATAAAAAAATGGCTGAATATTCCCCGATTGGAGAAAACCCAGACCTATCTGAGATGAAAAATCTTATCTCTGATGTTTGGGCACTTGTTGGACAGAATCATACGATATCAACTGAATTTGATTCCGGAGATAACATCGCCTTTGTCATTTTTCACGCTGGAATTGGCAGAGATGTAGAGTTAACAGGAACGAACCTCGACAAAACTCCACAGGATCTTCCCTCCTTCTACCTAAGTAAACAAACATTATCTGATTTTTTAGATGATCCCTCCTTCAGTGGTTTCCCAATAAAAAATGGAGATCTGTTAGTCGACAACTCGTTGATTGTTCCGCGAACTTTAACAAGGGCCGGCACGGATGCTGTTGGAAACCAGTTTATACTGCCGTTGTCAATAAATGGATTGCTAACCGCTCAAATTGGCAGCCACCTGGGACTGCCGGATCTTTTTAATACAGAAACCGGCCGATCTGGAATCGGTCGTTTTGGATTGATGGACGGAGCAGGAATCTTTTCCTATAATGGCCTTTTCCCTCCTGAGATCTCAGCATGGGAAAAATCATTTCTTGGATGGGAAACACCATTTTTAGTAGAATCAGATATAGAATCGACGATTTCACTTCCGGCGGTTTCTAATCACAATAATAAAAGCATTGCAAAAATCCCCATATCTGCAAAAGAATATTATTTAGTTGAAAATCGTCATCGTGAACCGGATAACAATGGTGTAACTTTTACAATTAAACGCCCGGATGGTACCTATGTCAATCAAACATTTACAAATCAGGATGGGGCAATTATAAACCAGGAATCTGGATTCGATAACCTACTGGAACCGGGAGTGGTAGTTGATGTGAGTAACTACGATTTTTCGCTTCCCGGCGGAATTATAACAGAGAATGACGGATCTGAAAGAGAGCTGAATGGAGGAATTTTAGTTTGGCACATTGATGAAGGAATTATTGATAGTAAAATTGAAGAAGGTGGAATCAACAATAACCCTGATCGTAAGGGCGTGGATCTTGAAGAAGCCGACGGCGCCCAGGATATCGGCCTTCCGACTTCGATTGGTTTATCCCAAAATGAGGTTAACGGCTCCCCCTTTGATTTTTGGTGGTTGGGAAATAATGCCCGTGTTGTCACACAGAGCGATACCATCCAATTTTATGAAAATCGATTTGGACCTAACACAAAACCCGCTAACAACAGTAATTCAGGTTCCCCGACAAATTTTGAACTCTTTAATTTTTCTGAGAATCTGCCTGTAGCACACTTCAGTATCCGTCCGGTAAATCCGTTTTCTGATCTTTATGAATTGTGGGACACTCAATCAAATTTACAGATAGAGACAGCTTCCATCCCCGATGATCCATATTGGCAACGATACCCATTAGCTGTCCAACCCATGAAAAATGGATGGATCATGATTCCTGGATACAATGGAATCCGGTTTTACAGTCCAGGTGATAGAGAATTGATCGATACAAACATTGAACGTTCATCTCTCCAGCAACCTTTTTTGAATGAAACCCGGCTTGCAATTGCTGAAAATCCATTTTTTTCAAACAATTCACTCACCGTTCAAACATACAGTTTTGAGAACCAGGAGATCACCAAAAATTTAACGTATGAGGTTCAGCCAAACGGAGACTTTATCAGTTCATTCCAGAATAACATTTTAGATATAGATGATACTCCATTTCGAATCGATCTGACGAATGAAGAGATTTTACAGGATAATCAGTCAATCCAATATTCCGACCGAATAGGAAGTTACCAATCCAGGATTGAAAGTGGTTCTCTTATCATTGAATATCCGGGCGGGTCTGAAACTTATGTATTAAATCAAGGTGACGAATACTCGCGCAAATACACCGGGATTGTACAATCTTCTCAAAATAGAATTCTATTCTATCTATTTGAGGATGACAAACTATCGCTTTTTAAGCCAGATGACGATTACAAGTCCCGAACCTTTATCCACGACTCTGAAAAAATAGAATGGCCCGCAATTGCCGATTTTAACCGGGATGGAAGTCCCGATTTCCTGTTTATTGATTATTCAGCCAATCAACTGATTGCAAAAAATGTGAATGGTGCTTTTCTCTCTTCATTTCCGCTGTCTGCCCCTCAAAACGTTAGATTTACCGGAACACCACTCGTTGCAGACATTAATGGCGATGATAATAATGAACTAATTATTACGGGATACGATCAGTCTTCTATGAACCTGTATGCTTTCGACGAAGAAGGCAATCCAACCGAAGGATTTCCCTTATTAGTTGGCGGTATAAAACAAAGTTACAGCCACCCCATTCATCCTCTCATTTTCGGTGATAAATTATTTGCAGTAAGTCATTTTGGAGAACTCAAAGTATGGGAATTTTTACAAATTCAGAACATCCAATGGAGATCGAAGTATGGAAATCAAACCACAAATAAAGTCTCAGGATTTTTAAAAATAGAAGAACCGTCCAATCCTGCTCTATCTTTACTTAATGGTGAAGAAACTTACAACTGGCCGAACCCAGCGCGTGATGAAACCCAAATCCGTTTCCAAACCAGGGAGCCCGCCGAAGTACGAATCAAAGTATTAACAATGAGTGGACGCATCATTTCCGATCAAACACTTCAAAGCAAAGGCAATGTATCGGAAGAGATCTTATTGGATACATCAAGCTGGGCCAGTGGTGGTTACTATGCTCTTGTTGAGGCAAAGGCCGGCGGTAAAAAGGAACATAAACTTGTTAAAATTGCCATTGCCCGATAAATGAAGCAGATGAACAAATATTGTTTTTTTGGCATCCTGCTGATGATGCTCTGTCCCACTGTTTCTATGGCGCAGGTTTCTCCTTCAACGGTAAATTTTCCCCATAATCACCTTCCCTGGTACACTCTTGAGGGAGAGTATTTTCTTATCCACTACCAGGAAGGCAGTGAGAAAACAGCCGGCGAAGCTTCTATAATCGCCAATGAAATTTATCGCCCTATTACTGAGCTATATGATTATGAACCGGATCGAAAAGTAAGCATTATACTTCGAGACAGGGAAGATTATGCCAACGGTGCAGCTTACTTTTTTGATGACAAAATTGAGATCTGGATCCCTCCACTCGATACTCCTCTTCGCGGAACTCATCAATGGTTACGAAATGTAATCACGCATGAGTTCACCCATATCGTGCAGATGGGAGCATCCATGAAACGTTCACCAACGATTCAATCTATCTATTTTCAATGGTTATCATACGAGGATGTGCGCAGGCCGGATGTTCTATATGGATCGCCTAAAGGAATCATTACACATCCATTTTCCACGGTAAGTATTCCGGCTTGGTTTTCGGAGGGTACGGCTCAGTTTATGAGAAATAATATCTATTTTGATTATTGGGACACCCATCGGGACATGATACTTCGCATGAACATTCTTAATGAGAAAGCCCTGAGTTTTGAGGAGATGGGTGATTTCAGTTCAAAAAATAGTCTTGAACGCGAAATGGTGTATAACCAGGGATTCGATTTTACCCGATACCTGACAGAACATTTTGGAGAAGATGTGATTGCAGATTTATCTGAAGAATCTGCTAATGGATCAAGCAACTTCAGCAGGGTCTTGGAGTCAGTAACCGGCAAAAATGGAGAGGATTTATATGATTCCTGGATTGAAGATAGAAAACAAAAATATACTCGTCAGGTTCAGGGCTTAGCCGAAAATGAAATCAATTCAGTAATAGATAAAGGATTTTTTAACTTCTATCCACAGTACGACAAACAGGGTAAAACCTTTGGCTACCTGACAAACCGTGACCGGGACTATGCCACAACCTTTCTAATCCTGGAAACGCCTGATTCTACATTCGTTGTTAACGAACTCAAGACTCCCGAATCTAAAACAGGTAAATCGGATTCTTATCAGCACTCCTCCTTCTCGGACATAACGATTGATTACATTGGAAATCGCTTCTCATTTTCTCCCGATGGAAAAAAAGTAACTTACAGCAAAGCCGATCGGAATCGATATGGAGAGGAGTACAATGATATCTTCATCTTTGATATTGAAACGTTTGAAGAGAAAAAAATCACAACAGATGCCCGAACTCAAGATCCGGCCTGGCACCCATCAAAAGAAGTAATAGCCGCAGTTGAACTTCAAAACGGAACTCAAAACCTGGTTCTGATTGATACGCAATCAAAAGAAAAAACAAGACTCACCAATTATTCAAATGGTGAAACAATCTACACCCCTGTTTGGTCTACTGATGGCCAGAATATTTTCTTTGCATCGGCAGATATCGACAAACGCAACATCTATCGCTTTAATATCGAATCAAAACAGGTTTATGCGGTATTTGAAGAAAAAATGATTGATTTCAGAGACCCTTGGGTAGATCAAAACAACGAGTTTCTATACTTCTCATCTGACCAAGATGGCATTTTTAATATTTATCGATCTGAATTAGATGGGCAGTTTGTTCAAAAAATTACCGATCTGAAAGGTGGTGCGTTTATGCCCTTTGCAACAGGAGATTCCCTTTTCTTCTCCGAATACAAAGCAGATGGTTACAAAATTTCTGCGATGAAACTTCCTGAATTCAAGCATCCTGAAGATGCGAACGAATTGTACGGGAATGCTCAGTATCCACAAAAAATGCTCTCCAAAAACCAGCTTGATGAGAAAGAGCGTTTTTATAATGCTCAACATTTCACAACGATGCACGATTCTTTGAGAACTCTTGGCAATGTGGAAGAAGAGATTACATTGACCGTGGAGAATGATGAAGAATCTTTTCTATGGAGGCCATACAGCCAAACAACCACAGGTTTAAGTGTCATACCTGTTATCCGTTTTGACAACTATTCCAAGCTTAAAGGCAGTAACTCAAGGCTTATTGCGAATGGAAAATTTGGTAATCTTGGCAAAAATCTTATTCGAGACATAAAAACGGGAGCTTATTTTACATCTCGTGATGTTACTGAACGACTCAGTATTTTTGCGGGTGCTCTCTTCGGATTGGGATCTACTGGAACCGATAGTTTTGCTGATTTCTTCTCTCCAAACCGGCTTAACAACCTGGACCGCGACCTGTTTTTCATCATTGATCACCAGGGCATTCCTTTCATAAAAAGAAGTTGGTCCCCAACAGTTAGTGTAGAACTCTATAATCTAAAACGAAATGTTAGCAATGGCGCATCAATTGAAGAATTCCCATGTACCTCATGTCTGCCATCTCAAAAATCAATTGATATTCGGTATAACGTTTGGGAAGCAAACTTGTATCTGAGAAGTAAATTAAACCGGTGGAGTCTGCTGGAACTGGGAGCTTCCTATTCTCCTTACAGTGTTGCAACAGACGGTTTCTTCTCCGATGAAATCAATGAGTTTATCCCGGGATCGACCACAGAATATTTCAAAGGGACATCATATTCAGTCTCATATATTGTCAATACCATTATGCCCACACGGCATTCAGACATCGCCCCTGAAGGAGCCCGTGCCAGTGCAACATTCCAATTAGATAACGGGCGCTTACTACAAGAATTTGAAATTGAAGAGGGCACATTATCTCCCATTTATGATCAAACAACCAACTATTCACTGGAATTAAAAAGCCAGCTTGGAGGTGAAATTACGGGTAACGTCAATGGATTACTTACTTCCAGAATATTTAGTTATTTCAGCAATCCCGAAGATTATTTTTACCTGGATTATACAGGAGGTTTAACCGGAATGAAATCTTATCCATATTTTGCCATTGGAGGGCAACGTACAATTTGGGGACGATTTTCCATTCTCACACCTCTTAAAAGGAATATCAATCAACAAATTGGCGCCTACACGCTCGACAAAATGTATGCTAATATATTTCTTGAAGCAGGTAATGGCTGGGGTGGTCCTTTAAATATTGGAGACAATCTGAAAACAGGAATAGGTGCAGAATTAAGGTTTGCCTTAAATAGTTATTATATTTTCCCGTTAAAATTTTTTGCGACTACTACGTATGGTTTCAATCGATTTAACGTTACATTACCAGAGCAATTTATAACTTCATCATCGCAGAATTCCATTACCTACGGCAAAGAGTTGCTCTTTTACTTTGGTTTAACTTTTGATTTCAATTCGTTGTGAAATTTTTATTTATAGGCACACTTTTCTTTTTAATACCACTTTCTGTTCACGGTCAAGAAGAAATTTCGGCCAATGTATCATCACCGGTTATTAAGAATTTTCAGAGTGGACAAGAAAACTATCATTTGATAACTCCTGTCCTTATGCGTGAATCTTCAACTCTTAATTACCAGGAGGAATATGCTATTCGTAATGGAAATATATTCCAATCATTTTTCAGTTCGTTAATCATTCCGGGTTCAGGCCAGATTAAAAACAGGAGCTGGTGGAAAGCAGGACTATTTTTTGCTATCGAAGCCACCTCCGTTTACCTGTTTGTTGATAATAGAAACGATGCGAGAATAGGCGAAAGAGATTACGAAAAATATGCCAACAGGAACTGGAGTGTGGTTCAGTATTCCAACTGGCTTGTTCAGTATCATGAACAAAATGGATTGGATAATCCTCACATTGATGACCTCAGACAGATGCTTGGAAATACTGAAGCTTCATTTAATGTGAATAAAGATTGGAATGAAGTGAACATTGATCTTCTGCGACAGGTTGAACGGGATACGCCATATGTCACGTCCGATCAAAACAGGACGAATAATTTTTCGCACACGTTGCCCGAATATGGAAGTCAGCAGTATTATGAGCTCATTTCAAAATACTACCAATACCAGGCCGGCTGGAAAGATTATAATAATTTTCACGACAATATTGGACATACAGGAACATTTTACAATGAGAGATTTGTGATAGACAGAGGTGGTTCTTATGCCAGTCCTTTTTTCTATGAGGCGGCACAGATGGCCAAACAGTTTAATTCTGATTACAGAACAAGTAACACCTTCTTATCTATTTTAATTGCTAATCATGTTCTTTCTGCGTTCGATGCTTATTTTACATTCAAAATGAAACAAAATAGATTGGAAGCTACTTCAAGCATTATGCCTGGAAAACAGATCCAACTTACATACAGTTTCTAAATAGACGGTATGAGTCGCATTAAACATTTTTTAAAATCTACTTTAACAGACCGTAGATTATATATCTCATTGGCAGGTGTCATTATTTTTGGGATTATCTTTGCATTACTACTCGATTTTATAATCATGCCCTCTTATACCAATTACAAGGAAGGCATCACCGTCCCCGATGTAACAAAAATATCACTCGAAGAGGCCACCACTCTCCTTAACGACTACGGTTTACGTCATGAAGTACTCGACCGCAGAGCCAACTCAGCTTATCCGGCAGATTTTATCATAGATCAATCGCCGTCTGCCCAGCAAATCGTAAAGCCTAACAGAAAAGTATATCTAACGGTAAATACTGCTACCACTCCTCAAACTGTTGTTCCTGATGTAGTAAATATGTCTCTCAGAAATGCAGAAATTCAACTGGAAAATCACGGGTTAACCGTCGGAACAAAAAGTTATGAATCTTCCCGCTTTAGAAATACTATATTACGTCAGTCAGTGGCTGCCGGAGATACTGTATCCCGAGGCACTGTAGTTAATCTTGCAGTAAGTGATGGTTTGGGTTCTCGAATTGTTGAAGTGCCTGACGTAGTTGGTTTAAGGCTTTCTGAAGCTCAGCAAACCATCACCAAAGCGGGCCTTCGGGTGGGTGAAGTTCGGTTTCAACCAAGCCGTGAATACACTCCTAACACTGTTATCTCATTTAGTCCTGACGAGGAGAACCTGACAGAAGGAGAATCGCTTCAATTAATTGTTGCAGAACGTTTTGACGCCCGCGAAGAAGTTGAATCGGGCGCGATAATTGATGATTCTACATCTGTAAATCAACAGAACCAAAACCCCTAAAATCTGAAACAATGAACGTTGGCCTACCGGTATTAGCTCCCTCTATACTTGCAGCCGATTTTTCCCGGTTGGAAGAACAGATTCAATCCTGTACAGATGAAGGAATACAGTGGATCCATTGCGATATTATGGATGGGCACTTTGTTCCAAATATAAGTTTTGGGCCCGGAGTTGTGGAAACTGTCAGAGACATTGCACCTGATCTGTTTCTCGATGTTCACCTAATGATTGAAAAACCCGATCAATACATTGACGATTTTGCTGATGCCGGAGCCGACTTGATTTCGGTTCACTATGAAACCTGCCCGCATCTGCATAGAAGTATTGAAAATATAAAAAATAACGGATGCATGGCCGGTGTTGTGATAAATCCGGCTACATCAGTTAATTTACTGGAACCAATTCTCGCTGATGTAGACCTTGTTCTTATTATGAGTGTAAACCCGGGATTTGGTGGACAATCATTTATTAACAGCAGTTATCAAAAAATCAGGAAATTATATCAGATGAGAGAAGAGATCGGATTGTCCTTTTTGATAGAAGTTGATGGCGGCGTAAAAACAAAAAATGCACAAAAACTGGTTTCCAGTGGTGTTGATGTATTAGTGGCGGGAAGTAGTGTATTTAAAGCAGAAGATATCCCGAAAAGTATAGCAACATTACTGCAAAATGCCCGTTCAGGATCAGACAGAGTCGTTTAAGCATTTCTTGAATCTTTCTTATCTTTATAGTCTAACTTAACATCCGCATTTATCGATACATCACAGCAAATTTCGGAAGAAATACTCTTCATTGAAGATATAGAGCCAGTTGTATTACTTGGCTTTTCTGATGAACATCTCAATCAACTTGACCGGGCTTTTCCTGCGACCAAAATAACTGCACGTGGAAACAGAGTAAAGATTTTGGGTCCGGAATCTGAGGTTGATACTGTAAAAGAGATTATGGAAGAGATGATTGGCCTTGCTAAGAGAAATGGGCGAATTCAGAAAAGCGATCTCTCAACCCTTCTTGCACTTGCAAACAAATCGGAAGGTGAAGATACACCAATATGGTCGCCACCCGATGACCCCGATATCGGTGATGCCATTCTCCATACATTTACAGGAGAAGCGATTTCGGCCAAAACACCCGGTCAGCGCGCGATTGTAAAAGCATCAGAAAAAAATGATATTCTTTTCGCTATTGGTCCAGCCGGTACAGGCAAAACATACACATCTGTTGCGTTGGCTGTACGAGCACTGAAAGAGCGAAAGGTAAAAAAGATCATTCTGGCCAGGCCCGCTGTAGAGGCTGGAGAAAATCTTGGTTTTCTGCCGGGTGATTTGAAGGAAAAAATCGATCCATATTTGCGACCGCTTTATGATGCTCTCGAAGAGATGATTGAGTTTGATAAACTCGAATTTCAGCTTGCAAAAAATATTATTGAAATTGCACCACTCGCTTACATGAGAGGCCGCACATTAAATAATGCATTTGTGATTTTGGATGAGGCACAAAATGCAACCAACACACAAATGAAGATGTTTTTGACTCGAATCGGTTTCAACAGCCGTGCTATCATCACAGGTGATGTTACTCAAACTGACCTTCCCAGAAGGCATCAATCAGGCTTGGTATCCATTCAAAAAATATTACAGGATATCGACGGAATCTCTTTTGTGTATCTCGACCAAAACGACGTGGTCCGCCATAAACTGGTTCGGGATATCATTGATGCCTATGAAAAATTTGAAAATAAAGAAAACGAGTAAGCTCCCCCAGAATATTTTGATCTATGAAGAATACACCAAGAGTATCAGCTCTGTATGAGGGTACTTTTTCTGTGGGTACTGATAAAGTATTTCACAAAATAGATAAAGACGAACCTCCTAAAAAAAGATCTCTTAAACTCTCTATTAATCCATTTCTAATTCAGGAGGAAAATCATAATATCCTGTTTGATACCGGTATTGGAGATCTGTTGTGTGAAGATTCATCAATTAACACAATACTTGATAATTTGCAGAAGCACTCCCTTTATGATCATGAAATAACCGATATTTTTATCAGTCACTTGCATTTTGATCATATTGCGGGACTTGCAAATCGTGAAAATGGATTTTGGGAGATAACGTTTCCCGAGGCCTCTGTTTGGGTTTCCAAAGATGGGTGGAATCGACTCCGGGAAAATATTGATAAGTACAGCGAGGATGAAATTGATTTTTTTCACTTCCTGGATGCAAAAGCAAATTTGAATTTTCTCTCAAAAAGTGAGAATCCTCTGCCAAATGTTCGGGTTGAACAGATCGGCGGACATACCAAATTTCATCATGCACTTTTTTATGAAAATGGTAACCATAAATACCTGATGGCCGGAGATGTATTAGGGTCCAAAAGGGCTATTAACAGAGATTATAAAGCAAAGTATGATGAGGAACCGGAGCAGAGTATGAAAAAACGAAAAGAGCTTCAGAAATTGGCCTTTGAAGAGGAATACACAATCATGACTTATCACGAAACCAACTCCCCTTTGTTCAAGTTGGTTTCATATAATGAGTCAAAAGGTTACAAAATTAAAAATATTACAGGATGATGAGTTCTGATAAACTGGAAATTGCAAAAAATTATCTGATAAAAAATGGCTTCTCTGAAACTATGGAAGCCTCCATTATATTGGGTTCAGGACTGAGTGGATTTACATCATTTATACAAGATGCTGTTGAAATACCTTACTCAGATATTCCCGGTTTTCCATTAACAACCGTAGAAGGGCATCACGGGTCATTAATTTCCGGATCCATTGAAAATAATAATGTGATGGTATTTTCTGGACGCTTTCATCACTACGAGGGGCATGAACTAAAAACAACCGTTTTACCGATTCATCTCTCCAAACTATTTTCTGTTGATAAAATTCTAATCTCTAATGCTGCCGGTGCCGTTAACACCAATTTTGCAGTTGGTGATTTAATGGTCATAAATGATCTGTTCAGACTTTTTCAGAAAATCTCTGCTTCACCATCCGATAAATTTTCATATAATTTGTACCCATACGCAGAAAAAACAAAAGAAATTGCTGCTGGTATCGGACTCAATGTTCAAAGTGGAACTTACCTGTATGTAAAAGGTCCTAATTACGAGACAAAATCCGAGATCAGAGCATTTCAGCGTTTAGGCGTTGATGTTGTTGGAATGAGCACCGCTCCTGAATTAATGGAAGCGGCAAAATTAAAAATTCCTGCCGCAGCCATCTCTCTCGTTACAAATATGGCAGCGGGATTAAGCTCTTCAAAATTAGATCACTCAGAAGTAAAAATTGCTGCTGAAAGTCGGAAAGAAGATTTTGCAAAATTGGTGATAGAACTTATCAAAAAGTTATAATCATCAGGTATAATTCAATCTTGTACTTAGAAGCCCTACAATAATTGCCATCAAAAAGCTGAATAATGTTCCAATCAAAATGTATTCAGTTAGTTTCCTGTCCTTTGATCTTGTTAAATCTCCAAAACGAAAAACTGACTTGGCCGCAAGTAAAAACCCAATAACTTGTGCATTTGCTGTAATCAAAGCAAGGTAAACAAATACCCGTTCAAGCATTCCGATATATTTTCCCGCCCCTTGTAAAGACTCCTTTTCGCCTGAATCTATCTGGTCACTCCAGGGAGCCATCAGATGCTGCATAAAGTATGAGGCCGGATACGTAAGAAACAATAAGCCGGTCAATAGAATCCAGAACTGATCACTCAGGCCGCTGACATCTCCACCACCCCAATAAAAGAACCAGGCAGCAACTAAAACTCCAAAATGGGCTACCTGATCAACAGCAAACCAAAGTTCTCTTGTCTCTTCGGTATGAAAGGTCAGTTTGCATCCGTCAATTACATAGTGTGAAATAGTAATCAACAAAATGACAGGTAAAGCACTCAGATCCCACAGTATGAGAAACATCAGTGCAAAGTGAATAAATACATGCAGGTACAAGTACGGCGAGGCCCATTTTTTTTTCTCCTTACTTTCAATCCATTTTCCTCTCTGAAGAAAGAAATCACCTATGATATGTGCCAAAATTAGTTTTACAAGAATCATTTAGTAACTCCGGGGCATTTGGGTTTCAATTCTTTCACGAAAATACTGCTCCATCTCCATAATTTCATAAATAGCTCCTCTCTTAATTCTATCATTAACGGTGGACTGGGCAATTCCTAACCTCTCCGCAATTTCTACCTGAGTAATTCCTGAAACACTAAACAGCAGTTCGGCAACCTCGGCAGAATTATTTGTCCAGGAATTCATGATGATGAGTGCTAACTTGAAAATCATATTAAATTCTTTATCAAAATCATCCCAGGGTGATTTAATTCCAAGATGAACTTTTTTCTCTTTCAAAGTATCTAACATTTGCCCTGAATACACAAAAGCCTCGCTGGATGCCTCACTTACCCGGTTTGCAACTACATCTTCTTCACTAATACCTATCGCTAACCGCACATCTAACTTCTTGGAAGGAATTTTTTTGATTACGGATTTGATGATGAGAGCAGTTCGCAATGAATTTTTTGGTGAAACGGCAATTTGAAAACTGTCTCCTCTGTATATCTCCCAGACAGTTGGCGATTCTCCTATACTGGAAAACAGCTCTTTTAGAGGATCAAGCCATATTTCGGCCTTCTCTACAGATTGTGAATTGACAATATCTCCTGTTATCGTAGTTCCCATACCTTATTATCGTCTTTTTTTACGATAATTTCAAATTATCGCTTATTTAAACGATATATACCTTTTATCGTTATTTAAAGCGATATTATAACAGATTTCTCTGCGGTCCATATTTCCTCAGGTATTGATCGATTTTAACCTTTCTCCTTGTACTTTTGCTGGTCATATAGCGCAGCTTTCCGAAAATGGGGCGTTCTTGCCATGCCCGGTCAAATCGCCCGAAACACCAAAAAATACCTGAATAACTGTTAGGATCGCGGCCGTCGATGGCATATGTATTATTCAGATCGATCAAATATTCCAGAGCCGTTTCCGGGTTCGGAGTCCACTCAATCACTTTTTTCCCCCAAAGCATTCGCAGATAATTATGAATAATTCCCTCCTCCCGAAGCTGTGTTTGAGCCGCATTCCAAATCTCATCGTGCGTTTTAGACTCTGCCAGCTCTTCATAAGAATAATTCCATTCCCTGGGATCGTCGCGATGTTCATTCATTGTTTTGAGTGCCCAATCCGGCAGACTCTCAAACTGATCGTAATCACTACGATGATGCGCAAAATGAAATCCTACTTCTCTCCAGGTAATCAATTCGTCTAAAAAATCTGCAATATTCGAATTACCATGAAAAAATCCTCCTGTAGATCCTTTATTATAGGTAATCTTATCCAGGCTCCAATCTTCGGGCTGATGGTCTAAAATGGCCCGAACAATTTCAAACGTGGAAATTTTACCAAAATGAAGCCAAGGACTTAATTGACTCGTTTTTTGCTCATCCGGATCATTTCGTTTATCCCCATATTCAAAAAGCCCATGTTGGATGAACTGCCCCATCATTCCCAAACCGGCCTGTCGTGTGCCTTTCCAGTCAATCGGTTTTACAGAATGATTGATATCAAGCCCTTTAATAAATGCAGGAATATCTTTTAAAGCTTTTTTCCCATCGGGAAACTGATCCACAATCTCAGAAATCAACTCAATTGGATCATTGTTTTCAAGATCGTCTAATGGATTCTTTTTTGGGGGATGGGTATACGCCTCTACAAAATTTTTCTGCATGGTTTTCCTGAAGAAATAGGCGCTGTAGGGATCTTTGTCCGTGATTCCTAAAGGGATGAGTCCATTGGAGTCAACAGTGATGTATGGAATCTTGACTTTTTTCGAGAACTTCTGATTGCTCTTGTTGATAATAAAGATTGGAAACTCATCTGATATTACCAGGGAGGCATCTTCGCTGATCTTCATAAACATCTCCTCAATCTGGCCCGGTTCTTCTTCACAAAATGTGATGTAATTCAATTCATTCTCCTCCGCAAAATCGAGATGTTCCCTCATTCCCTCCATCATAAATGTATGAGAGCGATCTGTTGCCCATCGGTAGCTACAGGAAAATGCTTCAAAAATAAGAAGTGGTATGTTGAGCTTGTTTGCCCAGCTTACGGCATATTCTAATCCAAAATTATAGTGGAACCGCCGGGTACTTTGCATCCAGTAGACAACATATTTGCCACTTGGATTGAGATCAGCTTCATTTCTTTTAAAAACTCTGTGGCTATTGATATTCTTCATAAAATGGATTCTTTCTCAGATTCTACCAAACAACAATGCAGGTGAATCATCAATTCCTTTTAACGAAAGAAAATATTTCCAAAAAAAAGGTCCAGCCGTTTTCGACTGAACCTCCTGTAAAACCATTTATCTTCTGTTATTTATGATAATTGGGTGGCAGCTTCGTTCTTTTTCTCGGCTCTTTTACGCTCATTGTGATCGAGATATAGCTTTCGAATTCGCAAACTTTTGGGAGTTACTTCAAGCAGCTCATCATTGTCAATAAATTCAATACACTGCTCAAGCGTCATTCTTTTGGCCTGGGAAATCTTAACTGAATCTGCTGTTTGTGTAGCACGATGGTTCGTCAGATTCTTCTTTTTTACAACATTTACTACCAAATCATCCACTCGGTTATTGATTCCAACAACCTGCCCCTCATAAACCGGATCACCCGGCTGAACTAAAAATTGTCCGCGATCCTGCAACCCCTCTAACGCATAGGGCGTTACATCGCCTTGTTCGAGCGAGATCAAAGCACCTCGTGTTCGGCCCGGAATGTCCCCGGCGTATTCTTTATATTCCGAAAACTGCTGGTGCATAATTCCGGTTCCGCGAGTTTCTGTAAGCATTTCACCCCGGAAACCTATTAATCCGCGGGATGGTACGCTAAATTCCACCCGATGATTATCTCCCTCCTGAACCATAGAGGTCATAATACCGCGTCTTTTTTGGATATTGTCGATCACTTTATTGCTGTAATCTGCGTGTACATCAATCACAACTTCCTCAAAAGGTTCAAGTAGTTTTCCGTCCACTTCTTTGTACAGCACTTCCGGTCGCGAAACGGCAAATTCAAATCCTTCGCGCCGCATCGTTTCAATAAGAATGGAAAGCTGTAATTCTCCACGTCCCGATACTTTAAAAATATCCGGATTCTCAGTTTGTTTAACTTTTATAGACACGTTGGTTCGGATCTCTTTTTGCAGCCGATCTTTGATCATGTTTGATGTCACATAATCTCCCTCTTTACCTGCAAACGGAGAATTATTAACCCGGAAATACATGGCCATAGTGGGCTGATCGATATCGTAATAATCAATAGGAGTGGGATCAGAAATATGAGTTAAAGTGTCACCGATTTCAACAGCCTCATAACCCGCCATTGCAATAATATCACCGGCATGGGCTTCTTCAACAGGCTCACGATTCAGTCCGTTAAATGTAAACAGTTTCGTGGCTTTTGCTTTAGATTTATGATTTCCCTTTCGGTCCATCAAAACAATTTCCTGGTTGGTTTTAATCGTACCTTGTTCAACCCGTCCGATGGCAATTCGTCCAACGTAATCATTCCAGTCCACGCTGCTCACCAACATTTTAAATGGGGCATCGGAAATTTGCTCTGGTGGTGGAATGTGATCTACAATCAGATCAAACAGAGGAGTCAGATCTTCCCCTTCATCCTCAAGCTCTGTTTTTGCAATCCCGTCAATGCCTATAGCATAGAGAATCGGGAAATCAAGCTGTTCGTTCGATGCATCAAGTGATACAAACAGGTCAAAAATTTCATTTAACACGGCATCCGGTCGGGCATCCTTTCGGTCAATTTTATTGATCACAACAATTGGCTGATAATTGAGTGCCAGCGATTTTCTCAACACAAACTTTGTTTGAGGAAGTGGTCCCTCGGCGGCATCAACCAACAAAATTACACCATTTACCATTTTGAGAATCCGTTCTACCTCTCCCCCAAAATCTGCGTGACCCGGCGTATCCACAATATTTATTTTTGTGTCTTTCCATTTTACAGCGGTATTCTTGGAACTGATGGTAATCCCTTTCTCTTTTTCAAGATCGCCGGAGTCCATAACGCGCTCTGCAACCTGTTGATTCTCTCTGAATGTACCACTCTGCCTCAACATCTGATCTACCAGCGTTGTTTTGCCGTGATCTACGTGAGCAATAATGGCGATATTTCTTAATTGTTCTGACATTGTATTGAACTAACTGTTATTAAAAATTGGAAAGCCTTAAAGATACAGTTATTTAACTTCAATTCGTATTACATTCAATAAATTATTTTCAGTTAAAAAACCGATGAAATCTTCAAACAAACATTTTAAAGTAATTATTTTTGGTATTGGTAGACTCTCCGAATTAGTCACCACCTTTTTAGAGAAAGAAACCGGCCATACCATTGCGGGATATTGTGTAGAAAAGAACTTTAAAACAGACACCAGCGAGTTTAAAGGAGTACCTATTGTAAGTTTTGAAAAACTTTTGGAAACCTTCAATCCTTACGAATTCAAATTATTCATTGCAGTGGGAAATAATTATGTACGAGAACGAATATACAACCAGTCAAAAGAGATGGGGTATTCTATGATCAGCCATATTACAGAAAGTGTTACTCATTATAGTGATTTAGAATTTGGCGAAAATGTTTTGATCTCCGGGATTACCAGTTTACAACCTTTTGTTAAAGTAGGATCCAACACAATAATATTTGGCTCAAAGATTGGGCACCATAGTAACATTGGCAGTCATGTGATGTTGAGTTGCACCACAATAGGGGGCGGCGTAAAAATAGGAGATTACTCTTTTCTTGGACTGAATTCAGCTATTCAACATGATACTGTAATTGGTGAAAAAAATATTATTGGGATGGGTTGTAACATCAGTCATAACACAAAAGAAAATCAGGTTTACAGCACAAATGATTCTACAATTAAACGAGTTGTTTCCGCTGAGCAAATGAGTAAAAAATATTTATAAGGATTCAGATCTCATCCAACTCTCATTTATTTGTGTTGGAATTGTTTGATAACTTATAGCTTAATCTTCCAAAAAAATCAGGTTAACAACATGGACTTAGAGCTTACTAATCAAAAATTCATTATATGCGGAGCCAGCAGTGGATTTGGCGAAGCTGTAGCTCGTCAGCTACTAATCGAAGGGGCAGAAGCCATACTTATTGCCCGCCGCGGAGATTTGCTTCGTGAAAAGTTTGACCACTTCAAGAGTCAAATTGACATCATACAGGGTAGCTTAATTTATGAGGATACCATCGACCGGATTGAAAACGCCGCAAAATCCGGTGATTTTCATGGGGTATTGTTCAATGCCGGAGGACCGCCAACCGGAACTCCTCTTGAAACCGACATGAAAGACTGGGATTCTTCCTGGCAGCTCGTTATGCGTTGGAAAATTGATCTGGCCCTCCGGCTCGCTCCCATTCTCACAGAGAAGGAATATGGACGAATGCTTTTTATTGAAAGTCAGTCTGTGAAACAACCTCTGCCCTCTTTGGTTTTGAGTAATTCATTCCGGGCAGGCGTAGTAGGATTTGCAAAATCGTTAGCACTTGAAATAGCCAAAGATGGAGTTACAGTCAATGTAATTGCACCCGGAGCGCATGAAACACCTGCTATTGATCGTGTCATCAAAAATAACAGCAGTATACAGGGAGTATCCTATGATGAAGCCAAGAAAAAAATGGAAAAAAATATTCCGGTTGGCCGAATGGGCAAAGCTGAAGAGTTGGCGTCATTAGCTGCATGGTTGCTTTCTCCCCATAGCGGATACATAACCGGTCAAACCATTAGTCACGAAGGCGGAGTGATAAAAGGAATTTTTGGGTGATCAATTTCTCAGGTCTCAGGTCTCAGGTCTCAGGTCTCAGGTCTCAGGTCTCAGGTCTCAGGTCTCAGGTAAAGATATTATAGTTTATTCATAGCCTTATTTGAAATTTTAGTAAAACTGTCAACTGAAATGTGGTATCAAAAAGAGATTACGCTTTCCCCGAAATCCAGAGGATTTCATTTGATTACGAATGAGATTACTTCCAAACTCGATAAACTGAGTGAGATCAAAACGGGCCTGGCTCACATTTTTATCAAACATACCAGCGCGGGATTGACAATCAACGAAAATGCCGATCCGTCTGTGAGACGAGATTTTGAAACTCACTTCAACCGGATGGTTCCCGAAGATATGTCGATGTTTGAACACACTCTTGAAGGATCTGATGACATGACCTCTCATTTGAAAAGTTCTATTTTAGGTCATTCAGTTACAATTCCTGTCTCCAATGGAAGATTCAATCTTGGAACATGGCAGGGAGTTTATCTTTGTGAACACCGAAACAGGGGCGGATCAAGAAAACTGGTTGTAACATTGCATGGTGATTGATCAAATGTACTGTTTAGAAATTCTCATTGGGCGGTTTGAAAAGTTTAGTTTACATTCAATTGAACTAATCGATGTTATAACTTAAAGTCTGCCAATGAAATACCTTATATCAGCACTGTTTCTACTTTTACTCTCAATTGCTCCTGTTAACATTTCAGACAATCCTGCTATCGAGTTTTTGGATTCTCTGAATGAAGAACAACTTGAAAAAGCCCAAAAACCGTTTAATGATTTAACAAGACACACCTGGCATTTTCTGCCGGCAGCCATGTGGCCGCGACCAGGAATTCCGTTGCAAGAACTTGATGACAATCAAAAAGAATTGCTTTTTGACGTCCTGCAGGAATTCCTGAGCGAAACTGGTTACGACAAAACCCAATCTATCATGGAGCTTGAAAATGTGCTCGCCGAAATTGAAAACAACCCGGATTTCAGAGACCCTGAACTCTATTACGCCACTTTTTATGGTGAACCTGATAATGATGATAAATGGGCCTGGTCGTTTGAAGGACATCATATATCACTAAATTTCACGGTAGTTGAAGGCGATGTTTCGATGGTTCCAAGATTTTTAGGAGCTCGCCCCTCTCTTATACCCGAAGGTCCAAGAGAAGGAGAAAAAACAGCCTTGCACAAAGAGGAAGATATGGGAATCGAGTTGATTCAATCGATGTCTGATGAGCAGCTCGATAAAGCAATTTTTTTGGAAACGGCGTTTTGGGAGATTGTTACCAATGTAGCTACCGAAACGGGTCCGCTTACGTTTGAAGGGATTACGATGGACGAATTGAATGAAAATCAGCAAGTATTATTGCTCGATATCATCAATGAATATCTCTCAGTCATGCCTGAAGAACTCGCCGAAAAACGATATGAAAATCTAAAGAATGAGGAATTTAACCAGATCAAATTTGCCTGGGCTGGTGCCACACATGTAGGTGAACCTCACTACTACCGTATTCAAGGGAAAACATTCCTGATAGAGTTCGACAATACACAGGATGATGCCAACCACATTCATACCGTATGGCGGGATTTTGATGGTGATTTTGGGAAGGATTTGCTTCGCGAACATTATAGGGATTCACCACATCATCAGCATTAATAGCTTATGTAGTGATCATAAAGTTCTTAGGTCACCTAATGTAAGCTAAATCAGAAGCTTTCTTCTCAACACACAACTTCAGATACCATATGCTATTCAAGTTTTATGAGAAGCGGAGCTTTCATTCGAGTCTGTCCCAAAAGCAGAACTTTTGAACAAGTAAAAAGCATAAAGGAATGAACCTTGAAGATCAGAAGAAATAATTATTCGATCGTGAACCTCTCAAAGATCGGTTCTCCCATCGGTGAATGAACAACCCATGCATACTCACCTGGTTCAATATTTACGGTAAAGTATGCTTTTTCGCCATACGGCAGAGAGCCGTACACATCGGCACCGCCCAGAAATTCAGCCGGTGCCGGTGCACGTAATCCTCCCACTTGATACCATCCCAACCATTCATTAATAGTTGTAAAATCGGTTTCATTATCTGTACGAATCAGATGAACATCATCATAAAAAAGTTGATCCTTCTCATTCAGCGCAAAATCAACACCCACAACGTGTCTTCCTTCGGTTATGGATTCTTCCGTTTCAATTCCATTTTCTGTCAAGGAGATTGAATAACCTGCTTGCGGAGCAGTTGCTTTATTTGCCTCATCCAAAACCGTTAATTCACGAATCATCCCATTTGATATATGTATTCTTCCGTCGGCATCTTTCACCCAGCATTCAATCATATAGGTTCCCGGTTCCAGGTACATAATATTCTCTGTTGTATAACCCGGAGATATCATTCCTCTTGATTTTACATAGTCGATATCTGAATTCCACTCGGGGAGCATTTCATAAGCAGCTGAACCAATTTCAGATGCATTAATTTCTCCATCTTGCAATCTCTCAATAATCGTTTCCCATGCCGGCATAATCTCATTCATATAATCTCCCAGATGCTTACCGTCCGGTAGTTTAGCCAGGCCCAGTTCATGGATCTCCATACCACGATTGTTGATCAGTCTTAATGTGGTCCAACCAGATTGAATGGTATCCGGTGCCTGAAAAGCATAATCTGCCGCCATTACCTCTAAGGTTGGTGGTGTTATTTGAGATTGATTATTAGTTGAAGCCTGGTCCTGATTTTTATTTTCACTGCAAGCGTACATTGCAATGATTACAATACACAGGAAAAAATTGGTTATTAGTTTCATAAAATTCCTGATTTGTTTTGAATTATTGAAGAATGCAGATTCTTGTTTAAATAGATGCGTAATTACTGATTGTTTAATGTCATTCAGAATCAACAATCAAACAGAACAGAAGAAAGATAATCGCATTGTTCACCTTGGAATATCAGGGGCGAACCCGAAAAATCAATCAATTTCTTAAAAAAGTTCCTGGAGGGAGTTTTGAAATAGGGTGAAGTGAAGTATTGAATTAACCAAAACTGGTAAACAAGATGGGCGTGAAATTAACGGTTCATTAATAACGGAACCCGGATCAACCTGTGGAAAATTCAATTAAGATTGCCAATATAAAAAACAGTGGTAAAAATTTGGTTCCAAAATCCTCCATTGCGGTCATTTTACTCGTTTACCGATATTGATAGAAACAAACACGGGATTTGGCAAACCGATGAGAATGCGGGCTAATCAGCTTCTCAAATTCCCTTTTTCAATTTCAGCATTCTGGAAATTAAGTCTTGTTTTTGTGGAAATACTTCCTCATCCATCATGGAGACATGTTTAACATCTTCTACCGAGTAAAATGCATTCGGTGCATACCGGCTGACAATCTCTGCAAGATCATGCCAGCGTTTTCTTTTTGCTACGGTAAACAAAACTTTAACCGGGCCGTACTTTCCTGTTCCGTCGATCGTGGTTACTCTGAAATTAGCTTCTTTTAATTTTTCAAACAGAATTTCACTTTCTTCACCTACAATTATTCTGAAGATTTGAACCCCCATTTTCATTCTCTCCTCGATATACATCCCGATATATGTACCTGTTGCAAAACCTCCGGCAAATGCTACATAATTGAGCCAGTTGTCAAGGTTTTGAAAAATCTGAGCAACAATCACAATCCAAATCAGTACCTCAACAAAACCAAGTATTGTGGCTTTTCCGCGCATTCCTTTCGAAACAAACATGATACGAAGTGTGCCTAAACTGACATCTAAAATTCGGGCAAAAAAGATAAACAGCGGAATGTAAACGGGCGGGATCAGCTCAAAAATTGAAAACACGTTGCAATAAATTTTAGACTTGATGGGTCAGGTAAACTCACTTGATAAAATATAAAAAGGCGTGATGATATTTAATATAATCAACACGCCTGAGCGGAGAGGGAGGGATTCGAACCCTCGATACCCCGTTAGGGGTATACTCCCTTAGCAGGGGAGCGCTTTCGACCACTCAGCCACCTCTCCAAACGATCAAATTGTAATTCTCAAAGAGCATCAAATATAGGAAGCTTTTGTGGGCCTTTGCAACCTAAGATTGCGTTTTCTTTTCACTCTGCTCTTTTTTCTGTAGAATGTAAATCTGAGCTAAATTTCTTCCCTCTTGGGCGTAATCCAAACCATACCCCAAAACAAAAAGGTCTGGTATTTTAAAACCCACATAATCTATCTGAACATCGTAACGGGTTGCATCTGTTTTGTGGAGCATAGTAACAACTGAAAGAGAAGCGGGATTCATTTGATTTACCTTGTCCACCAGGTACTTCATAGACAATCCGGTATCAACTATATCTTCTACCAATATTACGTGGCGGTTTTTTAAATTAGCATCGATCTCCTTTAGTTGCCGAACCTGCCCCGATGAAACTTTTTCATCACCATAACTACTGAGTTTTAAGAAATCCACCTCACAGGGAATAGTCACATACCGCATTAAATCGGCAAGAAAAATATATGCCCCGTTAAGCACACCAATAAATATGGGTTTCTTCTCCTTATAATCTTGGCTGACTCTCTCTCCCAAGCGCTGAATCCGCTGTTGGATCTCTTCGTGTGTTAAATATACCCTAAATTCCTCTCCATTGATGTGTACATACTCAGGCTGATAGAGATCCATATGTTAGTTTTTCTTTGTAATTGTTAACGTTTTTTGTGTTGAAGGTGTACAGCGAACGTTTTCTGAGATAGTGCCCAATTCGGTTAAATTCGAATAATTGGGGAATATAACAGCGCAAAGAGTTCTATCAAAAGATTCCAGGACCAAGGCTTGTTTTTTCTTTGATGATGGGACTTTTCGATTTGTTAAATGATCTGATACCAGCTGTGTTCCATCCATTCCCAGCGGTTGAAATGAATCACCATTCTTCCATCTTCGTAGTGTTATCGGAAATTCAACTTTATGCAGATCCAGATGCAAATCTTGATCCGAATAAATTTCAGGTGGTGATTTAATGGAGAATTTCCAGCCTGCTATGATCAAAGAAGATTCTAACCGGTTCTTATCAATTTTTTCATATAATTCGGTTGATTCTGAATCATCAACAATTTTGAAAAAATCCCGGTCGCGAATCAAATAATAGTTGTCTGAAATTTGAAGCTTTGCTCCACTTTGCAGATCTGCAAGTTTTCTGTTGGTTTCCAAAAATCCCCGGCTGGCCTCAATATTGTCAACATTTTTTTTGAAGAACTGAAGCAGAATTGTCGCTCTTATCTTAGGATCAAGCTCAAGAATCTTCTCCCTGTGTAACTTTTTCTCATTCTTTGATACTTGCTGAAAAATTAAATCAGACATGAGTCCAAACTCTTCCGCGCGATCTGTAAGTTTCTGTAAATTTTGCTTCCAACCCGGGAAAAGCCTGTTTAAATCAGGAAACCAATGATTCCTGATAAAATTTCGTGCATATGTAGATTCTTCATTCGTGCGGTCAATTCGGTATGGTACATTGAACTTTTGGACAAACTCCATAATCTGCTGTTTGGAAATCTTTAGTAAGGGCCTAAAAAGTTCATTGTCCAATACCTGCATTCCCTTCCATGATTCTATCCCCGAACCCCTCAGTATTTTCTGGAGTATGGTTTCGAGTTGATCATCTTCATGGTGAGCTGTGAGTATAAGATCAGCGTTATACTCTTTTTTTATATCTTCATACGCCTGGTATCGCCGCTTTCGAGCCCAATCCTGGAAATTGCCGTCCGTTTCGGATGAATCAAGCCGCATTGAAACACATTCAATATTCCAGTATGCGCAGATCTCTTCCACAAGTTTCTGATCCTTATCTGAAGCTTCACCGCGCAATTGGTAATTGCAATGCACCGCAGTTGTATCTATGCCAAATCGATGCAACAGGTAAAGCATGGCCATAGAGTCTGGCCCGCCACTTACGCCGGCTACGACACGAATATTTGATTCAGACAGATGTGCTCGTACCTGTTTCCTGAACTCCCTGGTGACCGGTGATGATTCGAACTTGCTCATATATAAATTTATTGACATCTAACTGCTCATTCAACATCAATAATTCACCATTCGGATTAACCCCGATAAATTTAAATTTCTGATTAGGTACTACACCATTGATATCAATTTCAACCCATTCACCGTAACCAATTATTTTCTTGCTGATATCCTGCCTTAAACTTTCATCCTGTTTGTGCCATCGCAGATATATATTTTCTATAGCCAACAGAAGTTTATTCAGAAGTTTTTCTCTTGATATCGGCTGAGTGGTCTCCTTATTCAATGAAGTGGCTTTGTGTCTTATTTCAGTACTGAATTGATTTTGTTCCACATTCAATCCCAAACCTATCAGAACACGATCCGGCTTTGATCCGTTAAACGTGCATTCTGTCAAAAGTCCTCCAACTTTCTTCCCGTTTATCAGAATGTCATTCGGCCATTTTAGAGATACAGATTTATCAACAAACTCATCCAAAACATCTGTTATAGAAAATGCCACGGCAAGTGAAAGTAAATTAAGCCGGTCACTCACCTTAGGGCGAAAGGCAATTGTAAATGTGAGATTTTTAAACGGCTCAGCTTCCCACTGTCTTTCGTATTGTCCCCGCCCTTTTACCTGATGATCTGCTAAGGTGACCGTCCCATGGGTGAGTTCATGGGATGGTATTCCTTTTAAGTAAGAGTTTGTTGAATCTGTTTTTTCGAGGTAGATAAACTCTTGTCCCAACCAGGATGTTTGAAGTATATGGTTGAAATGCTCTACATCGAATTTGGCAGACATAAATTTATTTACCTATTTCTACAACACTGTCTTCTGTTCCGAACTCATTTGAAACATATTTATCAGCGTCGTCGTCATTTTCCCATTTTTCGCCGTCTATCAGATATCTAAACCGATAGGTATTTTCCGGTTTGAGGCGTTTGGTAATGGTCCACTTATCTTTTTTAAGTTCCAATTTATCGGCTTTTTCATCCCAGTCATTAAAATCTCCGGCAAGCGTTACTTCACTTTCAGCCCATTCTTTCGGAAGTGAAAAAGTTACTTTGCAGATTGTTCGTTTAGGAGTAAAGTTTTTTTCTAACATGATTAATAAAACATTGTATTATAAATTTGATCAATGAAAATTTACCTAATTTTATTATGAATTAAAATGAAATTTAATATATAATTAATATAATAACATGTTCAAATATTAATTATTTAAGTTAAAGTCTATAATAATCAATTCTATAAGACATGGTAGCGTTTCCCATTTAAAGAATGAAGTATAAAATATGAAAAGCCTTTAAGAACATCGGATTTTACAAAACACGCCATTCATCTAATAACTCATGTACTTCGTCAAGATCTTTTGCAGAAAGAACTTTTTCTGAAAGTTCATGCATCTCTTTATAACTATGGCTGCAGAGCACAGATTTTACAATTGGAATAGAACCGGTATTCATACTTAAATCCTTGATTCCTAACCCGAGTAAGCAAGCGGCCGCCTCCGGTTTAGAAGCCATCTCACCACATATAGCAACCGGTATATTATGTTTATCGGCAGCATCTTTTGTCATTTTTATTAGTTTCCAGATCGAGGGGTGAAAACTATCAAAAAGGTGAGAAATCTTCTCGTTTCCCCGATCAACGGCAAGGGTATATTGGGTTAAATCATTGGTTCCAATGCTAAAAAAATCAACATGCTGTGCTACCTGTTCAGACATCAGTGCAATGCTTGGAACTTCAACCATTACCCCAAGCTGGATATTTTCGTTAAACGGTATTTCCTGCTCAAGAAGATTCGCTTTAACCTCCTCAATGACCTGTTTTACAGAGTGAATCTCCTCCATTCGTGAAACCATAGGGATCAGTATCTTTACCTCCTTATCAAACTTTCCGGAAACACGGAAGATCGCTTCTATCTGATTCTTCAGGAAATTTTTCTTATCCAGCAGCATACGTACACCCCGCCACCCAAGAAACGGATTATCCTCAAACTCTGCATCCTCCAGAAGTTTATCGCCGCCGGCATCAAACAGACGGATTGTTACCGAGTGTTCACGAACAGCCTCTAACACCTTACTATAAAATGCAATCTGTTTGTCAACGTCAAACTCATCACTTTCAAATAGTACAGTTTCTGTCCGAAGCAGGCCAACCCCTTCAGCGCCATGGGTGTTTAATCTCGGAAGTTCCTCCAGAAATTCAATATTTGCACGCAGAGAAAACTCAGTTCCACATGTTGTTTTATTCGGTTTTTTTGCCCACTCCAGCGCTTTTTCAAATCTCTTTCTCTCATCTTCCTTGCGCCGCTTGTACTCCTCTTTCTGCTTCCAGGATGGATTTATAATCACCTGACCGGTTGTACCGTCAATGATTACATCACTACCATTCTGAATATCATAACGATTCCAGTGCACGTTAATAACACAGGGAATTCCGAGCGATTGGGACAAAATTACGGCATGCGAGGTCAACCCTCCCTTTTCCATTACGAGTCCGGCAATTTTATTCCGGCTCAATTGAACCATTGCCGTTGGAGATACTTCACCTGCAAAAACAATCTCACCCTCTTTTACCGCATATCCCTTTTTCTTCTCCTTTGTTGCGCGTATCAATTCATCACGAATAGAGACAATATCAATTGTTCGGTCTTTAGCCCAGGAAGACCCTGAATTTTCCATTAACTGGATATAATTATTCAGTGTATTAAAAATAGCATACTCAACAGCAAAGTGTTCTTCCTCTATTTTTTGTTTAACAGCAGAAGTTACTTCAGGATCATAAAGTATTTGAATCTGGGCATTAATAATTTCTTCAAGATCATCTTCTTCAGGAATATATTTCAGTTTTTCGTATTCAGTGCATACTAATTCCCGGGCTTTTAAAAATTTCTGAATGTTTTCCTCAACTTGTGATTCAGAAATTTTCTGGGGGTGTACATTTGTATCTGCCTCTCTTAATTGCCAAACTTTACCAATACCTATTCCTTGTGCGGCAGGCCTTCCCGAAAATACTTTTGTGTGAACGTCTTTCATGTTTCCATGTTAAACTTATTCTCGAATAAATCTGATATTTTTTCCAATGCCTCTTCCTCGTCGGGACCTTCCAGCACCAACTCCATCTCGGCACCTGATTCTGCTGCCAGGGTCATCACCCCCAAAATGCTCTTACCATTGACCTTGTATCCATACATTTTAATAAAAAAATCGGATTTGAAATTTGAAGCGGTCTTTACCAGAGTTGAAGCCGGACGAGCATGAAGCCCGGATTCGTTCTTAACTACTACTTTTTTTGAAACCATAGATCTACTAAGAGAAGATAAAACAATACAATTGATAACTGAATACGAAGATATGAAAACATTAAGATGTTTTTGAATAGACTCTCAAAAAAGGTGACTCAACTGAGGCTAAAAAAAGCCACAAAATCGTAGACAAGAATAAAATCACGAGATTTTGTGGCAAATTAACTATTCCGGTATCTGAAGTCTCTAAAATATCCAAAAGAGAAAGGAATTGAGAACCGAAATAATTATGCTGTAGATAACGGCCCACCAAAAACCTTTGATCGTCAGCCCGTCGATCATTTTATCAATAACCATAAGAATCCAGGCATTAATCACAAGGACAAAAAGACCGAGGGTAAGTATGGTGAGTGGCAGTGTTAGTAACAATATCAGTGGTTTGATAAACATATTAATCAAACCGAGTAAAACAGCAACCCCGATAGCGGTCCAGAAATTTTTTATTTTTACGCCCTCAAGCAGGTAAGCACCGATAAAAACTACAATGCTATTGATGATTAATATTTTTAACATAGGTTCGATGTTTAATTAATGTTTCTTGTCAATACGCAGCATTTATTATAAAGTTTTGATTATGAAGTGGATTCATGCTACAAATTTAGAAGAGATTTCCGCAATGGAACTCTACCAAATTTTAAAGCTTCGTCAGGATGTTTTTATCATCGAACAGCAATGCATTTACGAAGATATTGATGATATCGACCCCTATTCCGAACATATCTATTTGAAGGATGGTGAAACCATTGTTGCCTACTCCCGAATTGTACCAGCTGGAAAAAAATTTGATCGGCCATCTATTGGCAGAATCGTTGTTAAGAGATCACACAGAGGGAAGGGATACGGTTTAGAAGTTGTACAACGGTGTATGAAAATACTTTCCAAAAGAAACGTTGACAAAGTATTAATTGAAGCACAAAACTATCTCAAAGCATTTTACGAGTCTCTTGGTTTTAAAAAAATCAGTGATCCTTACCCGGTGGATGGCATTTTACACATAAAAATGGAACATACATTCAAAACCTGATTGCAGATCTACAATTTTTCTTGCTGTAGATAAGTTTTTAAGCAGTTAAGAGAGAGTCCCGAATGTCTAAATAATTAGCCTGTAAAAGCCACAATTATAATAACAATGAGCAATGCAACTTTAAAAAGAATTGATTTCCAATTTCTCATTTTAGAGCAGAATGTTTTGACCTGTTTAGATGATAAGTGTATGTACCTAAAAATATGGTTAAAATCAAGTTATCCACATTAAAGACTTCTCAGAAAAATAATATTTATAGTTTGAAGAATATGGATTATGAGATCATATTTGGGAAAATTGGATTGCTCTTCACTTTATTTATCCAGTTTACCAAAAAAGTTATTCACACTTACTTCATTTATAGTTAGATATACAAATATCCTGAGATTTGACTGAGGTTTAAAACCCTGTAAAAATAAATATTTGTCTACTCAACAGTTACACTTTTAGCCAGGTTTCTCGGCTGATCCACATTGCATCCTCGATTAACAGCTACATAGTAGGAAAGCAATTGCAATGGAATAACAGTAAGAAGCGGTGTAAAACAGTCTTTGGTCGTGGGAATAGAGATATGGAATTCAGACAGGTCCATTACATCTGAATTTTCATCATTCATTATGGAAATAATTCGTCCCTTTCTGGCTTTTACCTCTTCAATGTTAGAGATCATCTTCTCGTTCGTATGATCTGTAGCGGCAATCACAACCACAGGCATCATTTCGTCAATCAAAGCGATCGGCCCGTGTTTCATCTCTGCTGCGGGATATCCTTCTGCATGGATATATGAGATCTCCTTTAGCTTCAAAGCTCCTTCGAGTGCAACGGGGAAATTATAGCTTCGCCCCAGATATAGAAAGTTTGGTGCGTAAGTAAACAAACCTGCCATTTTTTGGACAGATTCGTCAATATGTTCCAATATATATTCCACTTTTGAGGGAATTTTTGATAACTCCCGGATAAAACTTGTCATTTCATCCTGGCTCAATACTCCTTTCCTTTTGCCAAGCGCGAGCGCCATCATTGTTAAAACCACAACCTGGGCTGTAAATGCCTTTGTGGATGCCACTCCAATCTCCGGTCCTGCATGAGTAAAAACACCGGCATCGGTCTCCCTGGAAATCGTTGATCCAACTACATTACAAATCCCTAAAACCAGAGCACCGCGTTGTTTGGCTTCTCTCAGGGCGGCTATGGTATCGGCCGTTTCCCCGCTTTGAGAAATAACAAGCATTACATCTCCTTCTCCAATCAGTGGATCTCTATACCTGAATTCTGAGGCGTATTCTACCTCAACCGGAGTTTTGGCCAGGTATTCAATCAAATACTCACCCACCAGACCTGAATGCCAACTGGTTCCGCAAGCTGCAATTACAATCCGTTTTGCGTTCACAAGATCATCCATTACATCCTCAATTCCACCAAGCTGTATGGAATTGTTTTTTGCATTTACCCGGCCCCGCATACAATCGGCAATTGAACGAGGCTGTTCAAAGATTTCTTTTAACATAAAGTGTGGATAGCCGGCCTTCTCAATCTCTTCTATGCTAATAGCCAGTTCATGTACCTCTTTTGTCAGCTCAACATCCTCAATGGTTTTTACATTGTAACTGTCTTTTTTAATTGTAGCCATTTCGCCGTCATCCAGGTACACAACTTTGTTCGTGTAACCCACAATTGGAGATGCATCGGATGCAATAAACATTTCGTTATCACCAATACCGAGTAGTAGCGGTGACCCTTTTCGGGCTATAAAAATTGTATCAGGTATATCTTTATTAACAATTGCAAGGCCATAGGTGCCTACAATTTGCTTAAGTGTCAACTGAATAGCTTCTTCAAATGTAACCTGTGGAGATGTTGTATAGATCTCTTCCAGAAGTTGTGCAACAATCTCTGTATCGGTTTCACTTTGAAAGGTTTTTCCTCTTGATATGAGTTGTTTTTTGAGCGTGGTATAGTTTTCAATAATGCCGTTATGTACCACAGCAATATTACCGGATTCGCTCAGGTGTGGGTGCGAATTGATATCATTCGGCTCGCCGTGAGTGGCCCATCGGGTGTGACCAATTCCAATCTTACCCTCTAAGGAAGTTTGCTTTATTTTCTTTGCAAGGCCATCAACTTTTCCTTTCCCTTTTTTGTAGTGAAGACCACCATTCACCAGGGCTAATCCGGCTGAATCGTATCCGCGATATTCCAGCCTTTTTAAACCTTTCAGTAATACGTCACTGGCGTCTCTTTCTCCCACATATCCAACTATTCCGCACATAATGATATTTTTTTAAACTATTTTATTTAATTGCCTAATTTAACACAACTTATCTGAGGAATAAAACAATCAAACTAAGAATTATGAAAACCGAGTGTTGTTTCTTTGAAGATGATTTTCTCGAAAATTTCCATCCGCTTACACTCACCCGCCCCGTTTACGATCTAAGAGTTGGTATTCTAACACTTGGCGAAAAATGGATCAATGTTCTGAATGTGACTCAACATACACCAAAAGGAATTCTTCGGAATCACTTAAAGGGTGTATTTGATGAGTTTACTCTAACCGATACACATCAACAAGCCCTCTGGATCAATCCGCGTTTTATTCCATCCGAATCCATTGCAGATTCTGTTACTAATTTAGGTGAAAATGAAGGAATTGTTTCTGACGGACAATTGATTGCTGCCCTTCTGACCTATGAAACCCATCAAAAATGGAGTCAACTTGGTATTGATCTTGACGATATTACAACTACAGATTTGAATTCAAACAGTCTGGTCATCTTAAAAAACAGTTGGGAATTGTTTCAGATCAATGGCAAACAGATTCGCCGGGATATTGATCTTTTGAAACAAAATTTTGCAAGAAGTGAGCAAGATTACCCACATGCTATATTTACTAACCCGGACGAAATCTTTATTGAAAAAGATGCAAATATTGAGCCCGGAGCTATGCTTTTAGCCGATACAGGGCCGATTTACATTGGTAAAAATGCCAAGATTATGGCGAACTCAATAGTTCGGGGTCCTTCGGCAATTTGTGAAAAATCTGTCGTTAAAATGGGGGCAAAAATATACGAAGACACAACCATAGGCCCCGTCTGTAAAGTTGGAGGAGAAATTGCTAATACCATTTTTCACTCCTACAGCAATAAAGCCCACGACGGATATGTGGGAAACTCCGTATTCGGTCAATGGTGTAATATTGGAGCCGATACAAATACATCAAACCTGAAAAACAATTACAGCACAGTAAAAGTTGTTGACTGGAAAACTCAAAAACAGTTCGATACGGGGCAGCAGTTTATCGGTACCATTATGGGAGATCACAGTAAAACGGGAATCAACTCCATGATGAACACCGGAACACTTTGCGGTGTTTGCTGCAACCTGTTTTCTGACAAATATCCTCCAAAATTTGTACCCTCATTCAGCTGGGTCAGCGGAAGTGAAATTGTCCCTTATCATTTTGAAAAAGCCGTTGAAGCGATGGAGCGAATGATGCAGCGCCGGTCGGTTCAGCTCACATCTTCCTACCACAATATGATGAAAGCACTTTTTCAGTCTACCAGCTTTTAAAGGGGAGTGTGGTGAAAAAATATTATCTATAATTTAACGTGACATGATCATCCGGATAAGAGTCAATCCTCCTACGTAAAGAGGTGTCTTTTTCAGTTCCAATTTTTAACGAATTCATAATTCATGTTTAATTGTACCATCAATCTAAAGATTTGAAGCATCATTGTTGTTTAAACTAAATTTTTCGAAAAGCGGACTTTACGCAGGGCTTTTTTCATTTATTGTTATACTGCTCCTTCCATCACCAGAAAGTATGAGTACTGTTGCCTGGAAGACCACCGCAGTAGCTGTTTTAATGGCTGTTTGGTGGATTACGGAAGCCATCCCCATCGCGGCTACTTCTCTGCTGCCTATTGTACTGCTGCCCGTTTTGGGAATTACATCAATTGGAGATTCAACTGCACCCTACGCAAATCCATTGATCTTTCTTTTTATGGGTGGATTTATCATCGCTATTGCCATGCAGCGCTGGGATCTGCACAAACGAATTGCATTGAGAATCATAAACTTTGTTGGGGTAAAACCCTCGTCTATCATAATCGGGTTTATCATTGCATCGGCATTTTTGAGCATGTGGGTAAGTAACACTGCTACTGCTTTGATGATGCTGCCGATAGCACTTTCTGTGCTCCACTTCACCGATCAGGAAAAATCCGGAGAGTCTTCTGTAACAAATTTCGAAATCGTACTTGTTCTGGCCATTGCTTATGCCTGTAATATCGGCGGAATTGCAACCTTAATTGGAACGCCGCCCAATGCACTCTTTGCCGGTTTTATGCTCGAAAATTACTCTGTAGAAATCAGCTTTGTTCGATGGATGAGTATCGGTATTCCGTTGGCTTTGGTTCTTTTACCTCTGATGTATGTCATCCTTTCAAAACTTGTATTCCCGATCAAGTTAAAAGAACTGCCGGGCGGGAAAGATGTTATTCAATCACAATTGCAAAAGATAGGTGACATTACAATTCCTGAAAAACGGGTTGCAACTGTTTTTGCAGGTACGGCTTTATTGTGGATTTTCAGGCCGTTAATCTCCAACATCATCCCCGGCCTTTCTGATGCAGGGATAGCTATTGCAGCAGGTGTAGTTCTTTTCATCATTCCATCGGGAGAAAAAAAGCATAATAAGTTGCTTTCCTGGGATAATATGCGGGATCTCCCCTGGGGAATTCTGATCCTGTTTGGCGGCGGTTTGAGCCTCGCGAATGCCATCAGTTCCTCCGGCCTTGCTGCCTGGATTGGCCAAAGTGTTCAAAGCCTGTCAGTATTCCCAATCATCCTTTTAGTCTTTTCAGTAATTCTAATCGTAGTTTTTCTAACAGAAATCACAAGTAATACAGCAACTACAGCTGCTTTCCTGCCGATTCTCGCTTCCACAGCCATAGGAATGGGGCAAAATCCTTTGTTATTCATACTTCCGGCAGCAATCTCGGCAAGCTGTGCGTTTATGTTGCCGGTGGCTACTCCGCCAAATGCAATAATCTATGGAAGTGGAAAGGTATCGATACCGCAAATGGCTAAAGCCGGTTTTTGGCTCAATATCATTATTTCGATTTTGCTTGCCTTAGCCAGTTATTATTTCTTTGCATATGTGTTCGGGATTGAGACAGGAGTCATCCCGGACTGGGTTCAGTAATTATACCTGTTTAGCAACCTGCCAAAGCATCTGTGTTTTTCAGATTCCTGGCAGTTGCACAGTTTGATCTACGATTAGATATGTTTTGAAAGGGAAGCACGAACTCTGCAGGATTTCACTTCGTTCAAGTCTCTCCCAAACTGGCGCAAGTGTTAAATCCGGCTTTTAAAATTTGAATTTGTATATATTTAGATAATCTCTTGCTGGAAAAAATTTTTCTACAATCAGTAAACCGAGGATGTCACTTGCGCCAATCGGAGAGAGCAGAGGGATGACACCCCTCCCGGCTTCGCCGTACTCCCCTCCAGGGGAGAATAACCATCCCTGATACCTCCTTCATTTATAAGGAGGGTTCCAACGCTTCGGGGTTAAAACCGGCATTTCAAAGTTTAAATTGGGATAAAGTTAGATAATCTCTTGTTGGTAAAATTTTTTCTACAAGCAGTAAGCCAAGGATGTCACCTGTGCCAAGCTTTTTGCAAAAGGTAAGGGGCACAAGTGACGCTTCGCTTAACACTTGCGCCAGCAGGCGGAGAAGGGACGCATCGGCTGTCGAGTCCACCTCGGCTCGAATTCTTGGGTTCCGGGCCATATAATCCGGCAGGCGAAAACTGCAATCGCCAGCCGATGGTTTGTCCACCAATAGTTACTTAACACATGATGAAAATTCGGAAAGGTCATCTATACCTTCCAGCCTGTCAATCATAGTTGGAACGCTATATGCGTGCGTCCAGCCGAAAATCCTCAGCCCCATAGAGAAACTCCATACGGGCAGCCGCTGACTAAAAAAGGAATCACTTTGCGACATTGGCAGATGACTCACCTCTTCCATCGCAGTTTGAACTTGTGCCTGTGAATTTGAATCGCTTATCGGAGAGGGCATTTGATCAACCAAAAGATGAGAGGATCGTTGGCAGGCCTCTATTAAAAATTGCTTCTCACCCGTAAAATCATATGCTGTTATCAGCGGATGAATACTCGATAAAAATGACTCATAATCGTGATCAATCGGCGGAACATCCCGGATACTTCTTGCATGAGTCAGATAAGCACGCTTGATATCCGGGCGGTCAAACATCTGGAGATATTTGGTAAGTCCGTGTGAAAGATAATTTTGGGAATATCCGTACCGGTCAATCGTCATGCGTCCCCCCTGCTGTTTTTGGAGAGTTAGAAGTTGGTCGATCCGGTCATTCAGTTCATCAAGATATTTTTGCTCTTTTGATGCATCATACAATTCAGCCAGATTCCAAATCGACAGATACAATCTTCGTCCCGTAAGCCCGTGCTCTCCAAAAATTCGCCGTATATAATAATCGCCGGTCATTCGGGCAACATCCAGCCCACGGTGATATCCATCCAGGTAATAAGAAGCCAGCCAACCGGGAACCCAAACATGGGCAGAAAGCATCGACGTCCAGTGACTATCGGAATGCCTCCGGCCCATTCCAAGATATGGAGACTCCTCTGTTTGCTTCTTATGCATGAACCAATCTAAGGCACTATTGGTATCTCCCCGATATTCTTCAATACGCGGCCAGTGTGTATTATCCACATCCATGCTGTGGCGGCTTGCAGCCTGTGCCATTTCGTACATCTCAGGATCGCCGGTTCGCATAAAATTTGTCCACCACATAAAATCCTGAGCAGGCTCGTTATTTGCCCATTGGTACCAATTTTCACGGAAGTAGTAATTCTTTACATCACCGTAGTTGAACATACCGTACCACGGTTCCCAGTTTTGATTGAAAAGCATATAATCAAACTTATACTGCATGCTTCGCTCCAATTCAGGGAAGTTGTTATCTGCATCAGAGAATTTTCCATATACGCCGGAAGCGCCATACCATCCCGGATCGGCATTTGCCACAGGTGGATCGAGCACAAAATCCATGATTTGTTTGATTTCAGCCAGTGACTTATCCCCCTCATGAAAGTAGAAAATGGTTTCAGTTGTTTTGGTCAGACCTGTCGCAAAATTTCCCGGCATGCCATATTGGGGTACACTCCGTTCAAAGCTCATCGGGGCTTCATTTGGACTCCAGGAATATGCATAAACTCTACCGTTATCAAGATCCACAGCCAGTTCGTTGGGATATTCCTCAAACATGTTCCGAATCCCGATACTCACACCAAACCGATCCCCTGAAATACTCATCCATCCGGCCGCTTTATGGCTTTGTTCAACAGCCGCTCCATCAGCCGAAATGTTGGCTTCAAATCCGGAAATTCGCTCTTCCGGGGTTGAGCTTGTATCGTCGGAAGACATCGTTGGATCGGGCCCGGTCTGAAACACAGAATAATTGGTTTCATCTGTTAGGTTCTTTTCTACAAAAACAGACTCTCCCTCTTCCCACCAATTACCATCAAGCAATTCTGACCGAAATATTTTTTCACCACCCAGGTTATAGTTCAACCCAAAACCGGCACGCTCAATCATATCGTATGGTTTTGTTAAACCTTCATCATTTTGTCGTTTTTCCTCATCAACAATCAACTCCGATTGGGTTGCAATTTCGGGGAACTCTTTACCTTCCAGGGGTTCACTTTGATCCGGCCTCCCGGTATATGTAATGGTGTGAAAAACTTTCAGATACGATTTTCCGGCATACGCATGGATGTATGTTACAAACGGCGAATCCTCATGCTCCGGGCTATTGTATTGATACTCACCTTCAACACGAACTACAGCATGCAGCGGCCCCGATCCTTTTTCAATGAAATGCTGCTTAACAACAGCTTTGGAACTGTCCGGCCCATTTTCGTTGATATAATCCATGAATGAGCCCCTGCCCTCGATACCGGTTGCAACTGTATCCTGTTTCGAAACTCCAGTACCATCGCTATTCAGTACAACTGAATCAAAAAATCCTGATCCACCCTTTTCAATTCGAAACTTCAAGGGACCTGTATCGATCTCAGCAAACCCATTGTCCCGCTGATTATTTTTAAAAACTATTGGATTCCCAATCTCAACCGTTTTCCGAACGTCCTCTCCATACTCAATAGTGTATTCGTCTGATTCATCCGTAAAAAAGAATATCCAAAGCCATTTTACACCTGGATCGGCCGGCATCCACGTGGTTACCTGTGTGGTTTGTGATACAATCTCTTCCCCATCTGCATTTAAAACCCGAACATGGTCCGGCGAATAGAGTGCACCTTTGGGAAATGGAATTCCAAGCTTAACCGGTATATCAGCTTTAGCTTTTTTTACATGAATGGTAACCGTATCCGAAGCAAAACTATTTGAATGAAATGAAAATGCAATGAATACAGAAACAAAAAAGATGAGAAGCGATCGATTCATGATATCAGAATTAATCAGCAGTTAAAGCTGCAGCTCCAAGAACAGCCACATTTTCGGTTTTTGAGATGGAAATATCAACATGGTCCAGGGAATTAGGGAATCCGTAGGTCTCTAATCTTTTGTAGAATGCATCTTTAAAAATATCAAAAGTTTGGCTGATACCGCCCCCCAGCACAATGGAGTCCGGATCGTATGTATAAAGTACCATTTTAACAGCTTCTGCAATATGAGAGCCCAGCGTTTCAAAAGCCTCTATCGAATCATGGTGCCCCTGCAGGGCTTTTTCATACACCTCTTCACCTATCAACCCAAGTTGCCTGGGGAAAAAGCTGCCACTTGCATAATGCTCCAGAATAGACTCTTTGTAGGGAATCATTCCAAATTCACCAGCCCCGCAATTTCGTCCCTCATAAAGTTTTCCATCAATGATGATGCCACCGGCAAAACCGGTTCCGATCACCAATCCAACAAGATTTCCTTTCCCTTTTCCACCGCCAAAATAGTATTCTCCCAAGGCAAAGCAATTTGCATCGTTATTAATAAAAACCTCTTTACCGGTACTCTCTTCCAGTTTTTGTCTGAGATGAACTTCCTCCCAGCCGGGAATATTTTGAACGTCGTACACAATTCCATTTTCTGAATCAACGACACTCGGCACACCAATACCAACTTTTTTCACCTCAACATCTACCTCACCAATCATATCGCTCATTACAGAGACGATCGAATCAACAGATTTGTCATCCGGCAGTTTTCTTTTTTTGAGTGATTTGATTTCCCCGTTTTTCACCAATCCCACACGTACATTGGTGGCTCCAAAATCAATTCCAATAGCTGAAATGGAATTCTTCATTATGCTTTAAATTGTTGTTTATATTGGATTTTATAAGGAAGACAAACCCGGTAGTCCCTACTATTGCTACAATCTAAAAAAGTATCGTCTATTGGGCAGCCACAAAAACAAGAAATCACAAAATTTTTCGTGTTTTTGTGGCCTCTTTAGCAAATTGACCGTTAATTGATTTATTGATCCTGTCACGTGGAAAAGACTACCGAAGTTGACCTTAATCCAGCATTGGAAAAATCATTCGAATCTCTTCCTCCGTTGGATAATGCCCATATTCGGCAATCTCAAATGATTCGGCATGTTCTACCTCCGCAGCATGTTCGGCGCCATACCATTTCTCAAGTCCGGCTCGCTGTGCATCCGAAATTTCGCGGCCCAGGTAAACGGATTTTAACCACTCATATCGTTCATCTTCCCCTTCAGGTACCTGGTCCAGCATTCCCATTGTCCAAGGCATCCACTCATACACCTGGGAGACATGGGCATCCAGTCCCTGTGCTTTCAGCTCAAAACTATCATCGATGGAAACAACTATATCATGACTAAAGGGATTGGGTTTTGTAAATCCATCTTGCATATACAAGAACACAGGATTGTTTTCCAACGGAGGTGTATCGGAAACTACATTCGGTACAATCACCATATAAGATGCATCGATCACTAATTTCCCCGCATTTCTGTGATCCGGATGATAATCATTCGGGCGTAGCCCAAGTACCACATCCGCATTCCACTCCCTGATTTCACGAATTACATCCTGGCGGATCTTGAGTGTTGGCATTAATTCGGCATCATCATTATCCCAAACTTCGTACTCTTCAATACCTGTTCTTCTGGCAGCTTCTTCCGCTTCTGCCCGGCGTCTTTTTGCGAGAACGCCTCCTCCCATCTCATGATGACCGGCATTTCCGTTTGTAATAGATACATATTTCACTTTATGCCCCGCTTGAGCCATCTGGATAGCTGTACCCGCCATTTTGAAATCTGCATCATCCGGGTGTGCAAAAATAGCGATAACTCTCAAGGGGTCATCTTCAGGTGAATTGATTTGTGATTGAACAGCAGTTGTACAAAAACTTATTAAAAAGAGTGTAAGAATAAGATGTTTCATGGTTTTCATGTTTAATTAGTATTTATATCAAAATCGGTTAATAGATCAATGAACACAATTGTTAAATTTCCCATCGGGAAAAACCTTCAATAGAATCGTACTCGGCAAGGCCTAAGCGGTCGTAATCCCGGGCATTTTTGATGGTTTTCTCATCGGCCACCATCCAGAATTCATTACTCACCGTTCCGGGATATTTGGGTTGATCTTTCTGTGATGTATGCTTAAAAATAGCTTTCCGTTTTTTAAGTCTTTCTCCGGGACTCAACGGTACAGCCATGTCAATATCACTGACTTCAATATCCTGCCAAATCCCTCTGTATAGCCATACATAACAATCGTCAAACCAATTATTATGCTTCAGATCTTTCAACACTGACTGTAAGGCTTCCAGGCAAATACGATGAGTTCCATGGGGATCAGAAAGATCACCCGCCGCATATATCTGGTGAGGTTTTACACGTTGAATGATCCCTTTTACCAAATCGTAATCTTTTTCAGACAGAGGATTTTTTCGTGCCCGTCCCGTTTCATAAAATGGCATCTCCAGGAAATGGATCTGATCGTCGGGAATCCCGGAATACCGGCAGGCTGATCGCGCTTCTACTTTACGGATATTCGTTTTTAACTCTACCATCTCCGGTGAATCGAGGTCGCCCGGTTCCTTAGCTTTAACCGCTTCGGACAGATTTCTGAAAAGCTTTTGTTCCCCCGTATTCTTACTGTGATGTGAAATAAAATCCGCATATCGCAAAGCTTCATCATCATACACCGCAATATTACCCGAAGTTTGATAGGCCACGTGCACCTCATGTCCGTGTTCAACCAGGCGCATCAGGGTCCCTCCCATCGAAACGACATCATCCGCAGGATGCGGTGAAAAAACCAAAACTCGTTTGGGATGTGGTTCCGCCCGTTCCGGCCGATGGGTGTCATCGGCATTGGGCTTCCCGCCGGGCCATCCTGTAATGGTATGCTGTACTTTATTAAAGATGTGGATATTCATGTTGTAGGCCGGACCAAACTCAATCAGTATATCGCTCATTCCATGCTGATTATAATCCTCATCCGTGAGCTTTAGGATCGGCTTCTCTACTGTAAGGCTCAGCCATGTGACTGCTTTTTTGATCATTTTTTCATCCCAATCACACGGCCCGACCAGCCAGGGCGTTTTACGTCGGGTCAGCTCTGATGCGGCGGCCTCATCCAGAATCACTTTTGTGTTTTCATGATTTTGGAGAAACGTCGCTGGAATCTGTTCGGTCACCTCTCCTTCCAGAGATTTTTTGATCACTTTAGCCTTCGGTTCGCCCCAGGCCATTAAATAGATTTTCTTGGCTCTCAGGATTGTCCCCACTCCCATCGTAATAGCTTGCCTTGGAACGCGTTCTTCGCCATAAAATGCTGCGGCTGCATCCGAGCGGGTGATCTCATCAAGAGTAACCAGCCGTGTTCGGGTTTTGGCGAGCGAGCCCGGTTCGTTAAATCCTATATGTCCGGTCCGGCCGATCCCTAAAATCTGTATGTCGAGTCCGCCGGCTTCTTCAATTTTCTGTTCGTATTCCTTGCAATATTCATAGACATCCTCTTTGGGAATAGTACCATCGGGTATGTGAATATTTTTTTTCGGGATATCTATTTTGTCGAAGAGATTCTCATGCATGAATCTCACATAACTTTGGATCTCCTCGGGATGCATCGGGTAATATTCATCCAGGTTAAAGGTGATCACTTTTTTAAAGCTGAGCTCTTCTTCCTTATGAATTCGTACCAACTCACTGTACACCTGGAGCGGTGTGGAACCTGTGGCAAGCCCCAAAACTGTATTTTGCCCTGTTTGATTTCGGGCCCGAATAAGATTGGCAATTTCTGAGGCTACAACTTTGGAAGCTTTACTTGCAGATGAGAAGATAGAAGCATCGATCTTTTCAAAAATCTTTTGACCGGTTTCGTCAAACGTACCGTTTTCCATTGTAAGTAATTCAGTCTTTATAATTTTCTTTCAGGGATTATAAGCTTTCTAATCCAAAATTTAAGGTATAAAGTTTAGAGAAGTTACCCCGAAATTTTAAGTTCAAGTATGATAAAGTATTAAATAACAGTAGTTTAATACCTTTAAAAAGTAGAAATGGTAATTTTAGAAAAATAACCGACCTTGAATAGTTGGCGGGAAAAAGGACAACGAGAGAACCGTGAGAAGAATCCTTTCATACCGGCGAGGAGCGAAATTTAAGGGCTGAAAGCCTGATGGACCATTGAAAGGATTCCACGGTGAACTCGTGTCCGCCGCCAAGTATTCACAGTCTTGATTTTTGCGTTCTTTTGTATCAAGACAAAAGGACATACAACATGCAATAAGTTTACACTTACAATAATGGGGTAAGTCCTCATAAAGTTTAAAATTCAGATAAACCTTAGACCTTGAACTTTAAACTTTAGACCCTGTAATTTTTCCCAACATTCCTATTGCAATCTGTCCGTAAACCTTCCTATATTTTAAGTCTTTATTGAATTGCCCGAGTGGCGGAATTGGTAGACGCGCATGCTTCAGGTGCATGTGACCGCAAGGTCGTGAAGGTTCGAGTCCTTTCTCGGGTACTTAAACCCTTGTAAGTTATTGGCTTGCAAAGGTTTTTTTTATTCAGTTAATAAATTTGTACAACAAAGAGGCGAATAATTGATATAAGAACAACTCATTGTGAATTGAAATAGGTATCGTTTGTATCCCTATCTGCTTTGTAATTTTCTAATTGAATATTTGATACTTCAAAAACTCTTTCTGATCTCTGTCGAGGTCATATGCAAGTTAGGTTACAGAGTGAATACTATACTGCAAAGTGACTTCTGATTTCTTTGATAGTTTTATCCGGATTCTGTCGATTGTCAGTGATTGTGATAACTTCGATTTCTTGTTTTAAAACCCGATAATAAAAGGAGCTTTGGGGAGTAACAACGCACCAATGTACCTTATCAAAATCCTCTGCCAGAGGTGTGCTTTTGGGTTGACTGGAAATTTGATTCACTTTCGCTTCCAGTTCTTTAAGAAACTTCTCTTTGGAAGACTTTCCCCATTCATCTTCAAGATAGAAGAGAAGTTTAGTCAGTTTATACTCTGCAAGTGGAGAGAAAAAAACCTTCACAGTTTCAGGATACTTTTTTCAGGAAGTCCTCAAATGAGATACGTTCCCCCCTGTTCAGTTGCTCAAGGCCGAGTTTGATTTCCTCTTTTTCATGCTCTGTCAGAGTTTTCCTGAACCGACTGCTTTCATCCAAGAGCAGTTCCCGGATTTTGTTGATAAGTTTTGGGTCTTCCAGTTCCAGTATCAGCTTGGCGAGTTCAATTTTTGATGCTTGCGTATCCATTCTATTTATTTTTTTCGTGATTTAGAAATTCTATTTACAAATTACTCCATACCTTATTATCAATAGGATTATTCCACTCTTTAGCAAGGGAAAACTCACTAATTTTCATAATTTCCCAAGTCTCTTTCCCTGACTCTGATTTTAAAAATTGCACAAAATCTATCACTTCATGCAGTTTGTCATCTGGCAGCTCTTTGATCTCTTTGATAAGTAAATTCCTGTTACTCACAATGTTATTGGTTTAATTAATGGATGCTAATAAATAACGAAAATTGTGTGTTTTGAATACTATTTTCGTTTATTGATTTTATCAAGCTGATCCTTCAAAATAGATCGGTTTTGAGAAAAGGAGAACACCGTGAAATACCGTAAAGAAACCGGCGACAGTATTTGCTCCTGAAACTGTGGAGCAACTCCAAAAAAAGATTCGGTGTAATGCCCAACAAAAAAAACGGTAAAAACTCCGGTGTTTGATTATTCTGGGTAACGAAATTCCACATCTTTTGTATGATCCCATTGTTGGTAGTCATAAACTGTTGAATATATTTTTAAACCAAGTAATAGAAGCTTGACCATCTAACTTGTCAGTTTCATTTATATCTCTGCTATGTCGGATTCGGTTTCGCAAGTCAGAAAGCTTTCTTATTCTATTCTGTAATTCTTGTTTATTCCCAAATATAGATTCAAACGAACTCCAATTAGATTTTGTGGCTGTTATATCGAAGTAATCTGAGAAATCTAAGAACTGAATTTGATCTTCAATCTGTTCGAAGTCATCTTCTTTCAAATGTGGATTGCTTTTCAGTTCTTTATTAACTCTTATGTCAATTTTGTTGATCAAATGGCCCGGCAGAAACTCTTTGAGCTTCTTTCCGTTTCTTCTGTAAACTGAAGAAATAAGATTTCTTAAACCTAATTCAATCTGTTCTATCTTATTATCCAGATCTTTTAGAGCAGGAGTAATCTTCGTCATCTCTCTGATACAAACATTTTCTATTGCATCCATAATAGATTTTCTTCGCTCCTCTATATATTGGTCAAAATCATTAGCAGTAAAAGGATCTCTCAACAAAATCTTAGCTGCTTTTTTTGAAATTAGATGAGATTCTAATACATCGTAAAATTCCTTTTCACCGTTCTTTTGTATCATCTCTTTTAAATACTCATTGGGCATCCGATTATTGATTAGATTTCGATTAGTATTCGGTGAAAGCGGGGTCCGATTTAAAATGCTGTTTATTTTTCCGCCCACTTCATCTCTGAAGAGAGAACTTGGAATTATATGATGGTCATCTAATGAGTCATATTCAGGCAATTCAAATGTCTGCCAATCTTTAGCACCATTTATGATCAATACATTAAAAATCGCTTTATAAATGGCCGATCCTTTTTTCACTTCACTCAGAAGATCAATATTCTTATAATCTCGAATAAATTCAGATACGTATTCAGGCTCATCGTTATCGTTCTGAAACCAATCTCTTAAATCCTGAAAATCTTTTGCTGAAGTAGATTCAACCGAGCTTGAATATCGATTTAGAAAAATCGAAGCCCAGTACCATTTTCTAAGCTTTTTTAAAGCATCTAACTTGTTTGATACTTCATCACTACTGATATACGCTTTAATTGCTGCAAAGGCTGGTAAAATGGAAGGATATGGTAAGTAACTTGATAGTATTGCACCAAAATCACGAGGATTTTTTAAATTCTTTATAGCACTCTCAATATATTTTACAGCACTATCCCACTTACTGACAAATTCATCTTTGTCATCAATAAGAATCTTTGTTTCCTTCGAACCATCTGGATTTCGAATGGTTTTCTCAGCTTCGGGTACCAAGTAATAAAGATATTTTGGCAAACAGTAGGCTTGTTCAAGAATCGACATCACTTGAAGAATGTATATTTTCATCTTACCGGGATCAGCAAAAGAGAGTCGTGGTTTTACCGACTTCCACCTGTCTTTTAGATATATCTCTTGTGGTCGAAGAATAGCATTTAGAAGATCAAATATATCAAGACGAACACCTTTACTATTAATTTGGGTAAAGATGTCACAAACTTTCGCCAACTCAATATTTTCTCCTAACTCAATAAAACTTACATAGTACTCATTTAACAACTCTTCAAAATAGTCTCTCAGTTCATTTCCTCTCTTTGAATAGTTCCTATATTCGTTAATTACTTCAGTATTAGTGGGATCTTCCTTTTCAATCTCACTGGCTTTATTCACCCAATATTTTTCGTATTGATCGAACCATCTGTAACGATCATATCCTTTTTTTGAAAAGAAGCTTAATGGATAAACATGCTGATCGAATTGTTCTTCAGGATTCTCAAGTAATCGCTCGTGTTTTTTGTAATAAGAATAGAAAAATGCTTCCTCAAAATTTTCATCTAAAAGCTCTGGAATATTTACAAAAAACAAATATCTGTTTGCCCTATTTCTAAAGTTTATATCAGGGCCAAAAAACACATAGTGCAAAGCCGTCAAACGTTGTTGACCATCTAACACAACGTATTCGGGATTTGGTTCTCCCTTATATCCGTATATGGATTCACAGCTTAAGGTTTTAAAATGTTTTTCATTTCCTTCCCAAAGTAATAATGTACCAATATAATAATCAGAAAAGATCGACCTGATTAAATCCAATACATCCCACGGTTTCCATTCAAATTCCCGCTGAAAATCCGGGATAACATAATTTCCTTCACGTAAATTACTTATGAGTTTACTTAAATGTATTCGACTTGGTTTCTCAACGTTTTTCATCTTCTTAATTAAGTCAGTTTAGCATTTTATTAATCCCGAATTTTACTTCTGTATATCTAATACTTTTTCCATTTTCAGCTCCAAAGTCTATCTTTTTATAGTCCTGGACTGACCAACCCGCTTGCTCAAGTCTTCGGTCAATCTCCTGTCGTGCAATCTGTTCTGGTGTGAGTGTCATATACCCATTATCGTTGTTCGCTCTCACCGAATAGTATAATTAAAAGCAAACAATACTAAAATTAAAGGATGGCTTTTTATTCATTCCTATTCTTCAAGCCCCCGGGGAGTGAATTCAAACTTATCATCTACCAAAAACTTCACTTCTATTCTTAAAACTATGGCATAGGAATTTCCCCGATGCACAGCTCAAATTTTATCCTATAAAGAAAGCGCTTCCATTCTGTTAATTTCATCCGCAGAAGATAAAACCAAAAAAGAAACGAGGATTAAATCATGGATAAAGCAAAACTAATCATCGGAAATGACTCCTATGAACTTGATGTCATTGAGGGAACCGAAGGCGAAAAAGCGTTGGATATTTCCGGACTTAGAAATGAAACCGGACTTATTACATCCGATCTTGGATACAAGAGTACCGGGGCAACAAGAAGTGCCATCACCTTTTTGAATGGCGAAGAAGGAATTTTGAGGTACAGGGGATACCCCATCGAGCAGCTTGCCGAAAAATCGTCTTTCCTGGAGGTGGCTTATCTGTTGATATATGGTGAACTGCCCTCTTCAGAACAGCTTGATAAGTTTGTCGACGGCATCACTAAGCATACGTTAATTCACGAAGATATGAAGATGCTCTATGAAGGATACCCCGCAAAAGCACATCCGATGGGTGTTTTGGCATCCATGATTGGAGCACTTTCAACATTTTATCCGAATGCACAGGGTTCTGAATTAGATCCGGACGAAGTTGATTTAACCATCCGGCGACTGATCGCAAAAATCACCACCATTGCAGCCTGGTCATACAGAAAATCGCAGGGTTTTCCGGTTATGTATCCTCAAAACAAATTGGATTACTGCTCGAATTTTCTGCACATGATGTTTGCCCTGCCTACCGAGGAGTACGAGATCAATCCAACCATCGTTAAAGCGCTGAATACTCTCCTGATTCTGCATGCCGATCATGAACAAAACTGCTCGGCTTCAACGGTTCGGATGGCCGGTTCGTCTCACGCAAGTTTATATGCTGCGATCTCTGCCGGTGTTTGTGCCCTCTGGGGACCGCTGCACGGAGGCGCCAATCAAAAAGTGATTGAGATGCTGCAACAAATTCATGACGAGGGCAGCGATGTGGCAAAAATGGTAGAGAAAGCAAAAGATAAAAGCAGTGATTTTCGCCTGATGGGATTCGGTCACCGGGTGTACAAAAATTTCGATCCGCGTGCCAATATCATCAAAGAAGTCAGTGACGAGGTATTTGATGAGCTTGATATCAACGATCCTCTTTTGGAAATCGCAAAATCACTTGAAGAGGTAGCCCTGAACGACTCCTACTTTGTTGAAAGGAAACTCTACCCAAATGTTGATTTCTATTCAGGCATTCTATACCGGGCCATTGGCATTCCCACGGAGATGTTTACAGTGATGTTTGCCCTGGGTCGTTTACCCGGCTGGATTGCCCAATGGAAAGAGATGAGAGATAATCACGAACCCATTTCTCGTCCGCGGCAGATTTATGTTGGGCCAAATGAACGTGACTACGTTAATATTAACGATAGGTAAAAACTAAATCTCCTTCATAAGCGATGAGGTCGCCCATCTTCTTGGGTGATCTCATTTCACTTATTTGAGTTCTTCTCCTCAAAAAGACGACAAAGTTTATTCATCGTATCCTCAGGTACAGAACCACTCTGCCGGGCGATTTTAAGCGCTTCGAGTCCCAATATTTTATATAAATTTTTCTGATCGATCCCACTTAATTCAGACAAATGCGTTTGAACCGATTCAACATCTCCCCTGGCAATGGGTCCGGTTAATGCATCCGCCGGGCCTTTCTCGAAAATATTTGTGACGGTTTGATTTACGAGTGTCTCAAGAGCATCAAATCCTTCCTTCAGTTCTGCATCCTTCAGCAGATTTTCCACGCTAAACATCAACGCTACGAGATAATTGGAAGCCATTACCGCGGCAATATGCAGATATCTTTTTTGCTTTTTATTCAGGTTGAGGGATTGAGCACCCATCTCCTGAATTATTGGTTTTAACTTCTCTTTCGCATCGTTATCACCCTGAAGACTCATGGTTATATCGTTGAACCGGTCGCTCCCATCCCCTCTTTTAAATGTTTGAAGCGGGTGCATAGAAACCGTTTTAGCACCCGATTCTGAAAGGGACGTCAGTTCATCCGAGGTGAGATTTCCCGAGCAGTGAACCACAATTTTTTTGCCCCAGGAAATGGGTTGATTGGATAATGACTGAGCCGTTCTTTTGATCAAATCATCCGGAGTTGTGATAAAAATAAGATCACCACTTTCGCTATCACTCTCAGGGAGTGTTCTGTCAACGGTTTCAAACTTTTCAGATGAATCGGAATAGATCAAGCCCCTCCTGCTATTCCAGGCTGAACGAACCAGGTACCCGTTCTCCTCAAAAAACATTTGCAGTGTTGAACCAAGCGCGCCTGTTCCGATTATTGTGATGGTTGGTTTGGATCTGTCCATTCATAAAAAAATTATTGTTAACGTATTTACTTGTTCCGAAGGTCTTACTTCGGAAGATTGCACTTAGAAGCTCTGTATGGGTATAGTACTAAAAGAATCTCTGTTTTCAGTGACCATTCATCGTTTCCCCCTCTCCCCAACCCCTCTCCCGCGGGAGAGGGGCGAAGGGGTGAGGGAGAAACAACGGTCTGTGCCAAGAGACTGGCTTTTTTCGTTTCCAGGTTGCTAAACACGTACGAAGCCCTGCTTCTAATCAAATATCTGTAGTGTTTCGGTCCTTTAATTGTTGGAAAGTTAACTTGAAAAGAAGCTTCGGGTTGGCGTTCCGAAGGAGGACCTTCGGAACAAGTAAAAAACGGATACTTACACTATGCGTGCAATGGTTGATAACAAACGGATATCCAATGATCCTTATGCCCGAAACTACAAATCTTTGCCTTTTTTCCATCATCAAACTGAACCGCAAACCGGTTCTCCCCTTTTGTTGAAATCCAAACACTATTCATCGGTTTTCGTAGTCCGGTGCCAATCATTTTCAGGGCCGCTTCTTTCAGCGTCCAGATTCTTATCGCATCCGTCTGTTCATAAAAACTTTCCAATTCGTTCTCATGTTTCATTCGGTCAACTAATTTGGAATGCACGTTCCGGTTCGCATGCTCTATATCACACCCCACATTAAATTGTTTTGATACGGTCCCGGCCACGCCATCCGTAGTATGCGAAAAACTCACGGAAACCTCTTCCCCCTCGCAATGTGCTTTGGGCTTCTCATTTTTTTTAGTAAAGATTTTGATCTCATCAGACTCTAAAAAAAGATCAGACATTTTTTTAATAAGCAATCTTCCCGATTGACTTTCCAGCAGATCCAGTTCATCTTTTTTTATATCCGTCTCAAATGGTTCGAAGCAGACAAAGATACTATCCGGCAAACAGGCCTCTGTCAGTCGTTGCAGGGATGATTTTTCTGTTTTCATAGTGAACTAAAATCTACCAATTCCATCAATAATCTTCTAATCTCCGTCAACCTGAATGATTTCAACAAGAAATGCCACTTTCCGTGAACTTTTCTTATCTTTTTTAGTTCGAAAATTAATCATAGACAGATCAAAATTTTAGATGAGTAATACTGAATCATCACTAAGTGAACAGCAAGAAATAAGGCTCGAAAAACTCGATAAACTTCAGGAACTGGGTGTGAACCCCTACCCTTTTGAATATGATGTTACCCATCATTCCAAAGAAATTTTAGACAACGAATCTGAGTATTTAACGGACTTCGAACCAGACGAGGATGCAAAACGGGTTTCCGTAGCCGGACGCGTAATGACCCAACGAATCATGGGGAAAGCCTCTTTTTTCAATCTACAGGATTCCCAGGGCATCATACAGATCTACATCCGCCGGGATGACGTGGGCGTTGAGGAGTACAACAAAGTGTTCAAAAAGCTGGTAGATATTGGTGATTTTGTCGGAATAAAAGGACATGTATTTCAAACCGGTACCGGAGAGACTACAATTTTTGCAGATGAATTTCATTTCCTGGGGAAAACTGTACGTCCCCTTCCTACTCCTAAAGAAGTTGAAAACGAGGAAGGCGAAACCGTTACGTATGATGCATTTTCTGATAAAGAGCTTCGATATCGCCAGCGTTATGTGGATCTGGTTGTGAATACGGACGTAAAAAAGGTTTTCAAGCAGCGCACCCAAATGGTGCAAACCATGCGCAATTTTATGAACGAACGGGGATATATGGAGGTAGAAACTCCTGTTCTTCAGCCGATCTATGGCGGAGCTTCTGCACGTCCGTTTAAAACCCATCATAACGCGCTGGATATGGATCTATATCTGCGTATTGCGAATGAGCTCTACCTGAAGCGGCTCATTGTCGGCGGTTTCGATGGTGTATACGAATTCTCGAAAGATTTTAGAAATGAGGGACTCTCCCGTTTTCATAACCCTGAATTCACCCAGGTGGAGTTGTATGTAGCTTACAAAGATTACAACTGGATGATGGATTTCATGGAAGAGATGATCGAAAAAGTAGCTCTTGAGCTTCACGGTACGACAAAAGTGACCGTGGGTGAAAATGAGATCGACTTTAAACGACCCTGGCCACGCATTCCGATGTATGAAGCGATCGAAAACGAAACAGGGTATGATCTGTCAGATAAGACAGAAGACGAAATCCGAAATATCGCCAGAGAGCTTGAGATCCATGTAGAAGATGGAATGGGCAAAGGAAAACTGATTGACGAAATTTTTGGTGAAACGGTTGAGCCAAAGCTCATTCAGCCTACATTTATCACCGATTACCCGATCGAGATGAGTCCGCTTGCCAAAAAGCATCGCAGTAAAGAGGGACTTGTGGAACGGTTTGAAGCGATCTGTAATGGAAAAGAGATTGCCAATGCATTTTCTGAGTTGAACGATCCTGTGGATCAGCGTGAACGTTTTGAGGAACAGGCCCGCCTCCGAACCGAAGGAGATGACGAAGCGATGACCGTGGATGAAGATTTCCTGAAAGCCATTGAATACGGAATGCCTCCAACAGCCGGTATCGGTATTGGAATTGACCGCCTCGCGATGATCATGACCAACTCCGATTCCATCCGTGATGTGCTTTTCTTTCCATTGATGAGGCCGGAAAAAGATTAGGTTGCTGGTTGCTGGTTGCTGGTTGCTGGTTGCTGGTTGCTGGTTGCTGGTAAGATATTTCGATGTACTATTAAAAAATCGCTTAAAATAATTGAAAAGTTACAGAGATCTCGACATATACAAAGAGGCTTATCAGCTTGCCCTCGAAGTTCATCAAATGAGCTTGAAACTTCCAAAATATGAGCTTTATGAACAGGGAAGTCAGATCAGAAGATCGAGTAAAAGTATCAAAGATAATATCGTTGAAGGATTTGGCAGACGAAGGTATAAACAAGAATTCATTAAATTTTTAGTCTACTCCCAAAGTTCCTGTGATGAAACTATCGACCATCTCAGAATGATAAGTGATATTCACTATCCCAAAAATCCACTCACAGAACTTCTCGACAAGTATATAGTTCTTGGCAAGAGAATTAACAAATTCATCCAATACGTTGAGAATAATTGGGAATAAAATCACCAGAAACCAGTAACAAGTAACCAGCAACTGAGGATGAAATTCACCTGGTACATTGCCGGTAAGTATTTTTGGAGTAAAAAGCGTGAGTCGCGGTTTCTCTCCTTTATCAAGATCATGGCGATTGGCGGGGTAGCTATTGGCTCTGCCGGGCTGCTGATTGCTCTCTCTATTGTTCATGGATTCAAGTCAACCATCAACGAGAAGATAGTTGGTTTTGCACCTCATATCACCGTCAACACCTTCATGAACGACCCGCTTCTTCGGGCAGATACTCTTCAAACATACCTGTCTGATTTTGAAGGAGTTGAAGAAGTTCAACCGGTTGTTTTGGGTCAGGTGATGATTCAATCCGCCGGTGAGGTGAGCGGAACGCTGATCAAAGGAGTGCCCGAATCGGGAGATGTCACACAACTGAGAGATTATGTTCTGGAAGGCAGCTACAATTTGTCCATCCAGGATAGTGGTTTACCAGGACTAATAATCGGCCAGGATTTAGCCAGAACAATTGATGCAAACATTGGAGATAAAGTCACCGTTTTTGCTCTTGACGGACTCCCAACCCCATTTAACACACCGGAAATTGAACAGTTTACACTGACCGGGATTTATCAAACCGGAATTGCAAGATTTGACGATAATTTTGCGCTTACCACAAACGAACCGGTTCGGCAGCTTTTTGGATACGATTCGAATTACGCCAGTTCTATGGAGATTAACGTATCCAGCCAGGATCAAATCGAAACTATTTACAGTAACATTCGGGATGCCACGCAATTCCCATATGTGACCGAAAGCATTTACCAGAGATACAGAAATATCTTTGCCTGGATCGATCTCCAGGAAGAGACCATCCCTCTTGTAATAAGCGTGATGGTTATCGTAGCAGCTTTCAATCTTATTGGCACAGTGTTGATGATGGTTCTTGAGCGGGTAAAAGATGTCGGTATTCTTAAAACGATTGGAGCCAAGAGCCGAGCTATTCGTCAAATTTTCCTGTTGGAGGGCATTTTTGTAGCTGTTTCGGGCCTCATAACAGGAATTGGCATTTCATTACTCTTTTATTGGCTCCAGGTCACCTATCAGATTATTCCTCTCTCTGAAGAAAACTACTACATGAGCTATGCTCCGGTAGAGCCTCACCTCCTTGATTTTATTATTGTTGGAGCTGTTACACTCTTGCTTTGCGCCCTCGCCTCATGGTTACCCGCCCGAATCGCTGCCAAAACCGATCCTGTTAAGGTGCTATCGTTTGGGAAATAATGTTGATGAACAATCGGCTGACGATTGTCTTTTTCGTCGGAGGGATGCCTTTGGCTCACCTGCCAAATTATTCGCCTGACGCAGATCGTTCGCCTGCATAGTGCTTTTTCTGGGCTGGCGAATAATTCAGGCCCCAAACCATAAAGTCATCAGACGAAGGGAATTCGAGCCGACGCATTTCCTTGCCTGCCGAGTCCATGGCATGGAAGACAATTGATTGCACCTGGGCAATCCCACCCCAAAGGGGTGAAAGATGAATAGCCCGCGGCAAAAACAAAAGCGATGTGGGCATCGCGAATTGTTTGTAGCCGTGGGTATCGCGTAAGCATATATAAAACCCCGAGGCGCTGAACTTTGAAAAAGCAATCTTGCTGGTCGAGGGGTGATGGATGAAATCGTGAAAGGATTCACGGCAGAACTGAATAGAAGCGGAGCTTCCACAGCGGCGTACCGAAGGAGGACCTTCGGTACGAGGAGTAAAGATAGCGCGAGCGTCCATGGTCAACGAAGCCTTTGGCGTAGTTGACTCGCTCGTACCCTGTAATATGGACACAAGCGAGGACGCTTGCGCCATCACTGATTGCTTTTTTCACCTGCCGAATTCGCCGCCCACATCAAAAAATCGGCAGCCAAAGAGAATTTGGCAGCCGATGCTTTTAAGTAGACCGAATATTTATTCGAATACTAAACCGGATATCATGCGTGGTTCGCTTGAAGGTTCGGGTTGATTTCGGGAGAACCTGGCTGAAGGCATATTCAAAATTTGCCTGAATGGTATTGGAGAAACGATATCCTACAACCATACTGGCATTAATCCTTGATTGACCATTAATAGCACCGGGCGTGAACGAGTAGGCGTTAGGATCACGATCAATCGTACCGGCACTCTCCTGCAGAGCTGCATCCAAATTTGCATCCAGCAGGAATCGCTGCTCCGTATCTTCAATCAGGCTTCCATTGAAGGTCAGATCTACATTACTGGCTGTTCGCCGAATAAAGGGAATTCTGAAATTACGAATAGTATAGGCCAGGGAAACTCTCAAACCCTTGGATATCCGCTCAATAATCTGGGTGTTTGCCAGCGACAAACTTGTGATATTGCTCGTTTCATACCCAAGCTGACTTCTCAGGCCATTATCCCAGGTTATATTCAGTTGAATGAGCGGTGAAAAACGTTTTTCAATATTCACGGAAGCCGGTTCAAATTCGGGTCTTTCATCCTCAACCCTGTAAACACCCACCCGTCGGGTAATTATCTCACCAGGATTGTTATTCAAATTCCAGCCTATTCTGTAAAGTCCTTCATAAGAATGCGTAATCGTTGCCCGCTGCATCACACGACCAATAAACGGAATCCAGTTCTCAATTCCGGTCCAGTTTATTCTCCAGTTCGGAAGCGGAAATGCCGTAAAATTTTTATCTCCAATCGTTTTGTTGCTACCCATATAAGCCGACCGAAAATCCCGCTGAAGATCTACCGGGTTCAGAAGTGTATTATTTCCGCTCTCCGGGTCACTGATTATGTTTTCCGATTCGCTCATTCCATCAAAAGCAGTTTGCAGCTGACTTCGGAATAGCGCCTCATAACCCGGGCCAAACGCCCAAACACTGGATGATATATTACCCGACCCGCTTAATACAGATGAAAATTCATTCTGTGGGTTCAGCGATAAAGACTCCGATTTGCGCCGGTCCCACTGCGTTTGCCAGTTCAGATCTACAGAGACATTCTCAAACGGTGTAAGGCGGGCTGTAAGCGTAATATTATCAGTATACGTATTTGAAGACGGCAGCTGAATTGTAGAAGTTCCGTTTGGATTCGAAATCAGGTCACCTTGCCCAATACTTTCAAAAATTCCCAACCGGTACCCGAATGCAGGGGCGATTGATTCACTTCCAAACATATCGAAAAATTGTGAGGAACCGTTGTAACCACTTTGGGCAGATGCCTTTGAGTTATTGTAGTTAACATCTATAGACTCCAAACTAAACACCGCCAACGCTGCTTTACGGCCGTAGTAAATAAACTGTTCTCCTACACTAAAAGTTGTAGTGTCGGCTTCACTGCTTTCATTTCTTCGGAGATCACTTCCTTCATCATTTGCCTCCACTGCATTTTGATAGAAAGGTAATCGGTTCAGAAGATTTTCTGAGTCGATTCGCAATGTGTTATCAAGCCGAAAATTATTAGATACCCTTGCTCCCAAATCAGACCCAAAAGGTGAATTTTCCCATCGAAATCCACCAGAATAGCGGCTGTTATACGATAACCAGTCCAGGAACTCAACCTGGTTAAATCGGGGCTGCCAGCTTGCCGTATAATTTTCGTTATAGCTATTTCTCCGAGCCGATTTATCACCCGTAATCAAATCACCATAAACCTCCATCGATTGCAGAGGCTTAAAAGCTGTACTGTCAATTCCTGCAAGTTCAGCATCTTCTGTTGCCACCCGTGTCAAATCGTAAACGGTTTGAGACTGAAATGAAGTAGAGATAGACCGGGTAAGATTATATCCAAACCCCGCCAACGTACTGTAATTGAAATTGTGAGTCTGCTGAAGAGGCTGCTCCACCTCATTCGCAAAAACCCGTCTCTTGCGCTCTTCATAAGTGCGCTCGGTACCAATTGAAGCGGTAACATTCGTTGGCATATATCCCAGCCTCAAACCTGATAACACATTCAGCAGCGGCAGTTCCTCAAAGAAGTTAAAAGGCCTCAAAAAATTTACATTTCGTAATGTCAGCGAATAACGGAGTGAACCGTTAAAGTTCCAGTTATCCTGGAACCGGTATTGGGGATTTCGGCTGTCGGTTGTATTGTACACATAATTTAGTGTTGTATTATCCAACAGAAGCCGGCCGAATTCACTCTGCGAGTTGGTTTTTGAAACATTTGAAAAGTTAACGGCATAGCTTTCATTAAATGTTTCAATCTCTCTTTCTTGCTGGTCAATCAACCGATCTTTTTGACTTGCATCAATATCTACCCTGGCATTTACCGCATCCTTAAAATCAGAAAATCGAATATCCCCCTGGTTGGGCAGATACTTGGGGATTGATGACGAGCGCCGGGTCGATAAATTTACAGGAATACTCCACCCGAATCGTTCCGGGATAAAGCTGTCCAGGTTAACCGAAGTGTTCACATCATAAGCAAATTCGTTACTCACTCTCCGTTGGCCAAGTCTTGAATCGAGAGAACCAAACCCCTGTGTCTGCCGGGTGACATTTGCATTTACCGTAGCAAAATCGGCCAACTTAATCGTTGATTTTGCATTGGCTGCCCACCCTTTTTCGTTATCGAACCCAGATACCCGTAATTCATTCAGCCACATTTCGGCATCTAAAACGGGAGTTCCATTCCCGGAGGGATTCGAGGGATCAAATGGATTCCTGATACCCATTCCTATCTCCGTAACACGGCCCAACGAAGGATTTCCTTTAATCGCTACAACCGCTCCGGGTGCAGCATTCTCAAGAATATCAGAGCGTTCATAAACCTCTGAAAATGATCTTCCCTGCTCCTGGTCACGTAACTGCTTCAATTGATTGAAAGCGGTGAGCACAATATTCATACTGTTCTCTTCATACAGCCAAACCTGCTCAGCCTCCTCTGCCAGTTGGGCATTATCACCCGGTTCAAAGGGTTGGTAAGGAAAATTCGGATTTGAGGGTGTAACCGGCTGCCGATACTCGTAGTAGTTATTTTCCAGATCGTTTCCGAAGCGCATCACCAGTTCGGCATCCTCCCTGTTTTCGTAGCCTTCGCCATGGACAAACATTCGCATATTCGAGTAGTTCAGCAGATCAAGCCCGCCGGGATACACACGCCGAATCAATTGAATTGAACCGGGACTTAAGTTATTGACGTCCATGACAATAGACTGTTCATTTTGGAGTGATTGTAACTGCGATGCCCGATTTTCTGCACGAATAGCCCCTTCAGGCTGACGATAAGGAACCGGCCGGCGATTGGAGTTCTCTTCAATGTTCAAAGAACTGATCCTCATCTCTGCGGCAGGGTCGCTTTGTTGATTTATGTCCTCATCCTGCCTCCACTGGCTCCCCACAAATTCAAGCGTTGCAAAACGCATTGTGAACGGTTTTTCATAACCAGACATCCAGATTCGAATATAGGTGATGTTCTGAAAATCATTGATATCCCCGATTTTTCGTTTGAACTCACTCAGAGGGATGCGAACCTGGTACCATCGATCTTGTTGCCGGGAACCGGGCACCCGGTCGGTAATAAATGTACCGGGACTTCCAATCTCCAGGTTAGATTGATCGGCGGGATTCAGTTCAACTTCATATTGAAAATAAGCATTCGTTAATGAAACCGTAGACGGATTTACCAAACCCTCGGTGTCAGGTCTGTTCGTGATGGCTCGTTTGTCATCCTGATCAATCGGGGTATTTCCATCATAGTAACCCAAGAGGCGATGAAAACGCTCATGTAGCGGCAGATCCTGAACGGCTTCCTGGCCATAAAACAGGTAATCATCATTAGACGGATCTGAGACAATTTCGCGGAATTCCGGGCTGTTTGATCCGAACTGCTCCCGCATCTTATCAACAAAATCTCCGAAAATTGTCTGTTCATCGAAATTATTCGCTCCGTCTCTGTTGGGCATCCCGTCCAGCCCCACATCCTCAAGTTCACGATTAGCATTCGAAAACTGACCTTCAGGCGGCGGCGGATTGGCAGGAATGGCCGAGCGTGCATTCGCCGGATTATCCAAAATCAAAGTTTCAGGATTGAGTGCCAAGCCATCCTCAGTATTTAATTTTGTATTGGGTACTACATCTTCGGTCACTAACCCAATATCGATATACATTTTTCCATCATAATCCTCAATGGCAGCCCCTCCCTGCATCTGTCCGTCGGGCAGTACCGGCTGAACCCAAAACTCTAAAAACTCTATATTGTTTTGGGAAAAATCCTCCTGACCGGACGGTATCACCGCTGTCATTCCACCCCATGTTTTTTCGGGCTCATCTTCTAAAAGATTTTTTAGATTTTCATTGTAATTATATGGCCCCCTGTTGGTTGGATTGTAATATACATCCAGTGTATTGATGATCTCTTCCTGTGGATTCTGCGTCTCCCGGCCGGGGAAAACGTCTGTTACTTCAACCGGTTCAGACTCTGCAGTAAACTCAACTCCATCTAAAATTGACGAAATATTTCGGGGTATGGTGTACCAGGCAAACTGAGATCGCAGATCAGACCGCTCCAAACGCGCTTGCGTATTTGCAACAGGCATTCCGGGAAAGTCATCCTCCTCAAAAAAAGGAATATCAGCATCATATCCCGGAACAGCTGCAGGAGCTGTAGCAAGGTTCCAGCGTGTTGCATTCAGCAAGCTTATTTTGATATTAGATCCTTCAAAATCATCAATAAAAGCCAACCCATTCTCTTCATCGTTAAAAAGTTCGTTATTCCGTATAGCCTGACTTACAGCCCGGGTTTCTGCAACACCGGGCCGAAGCTGAGCGAATTCACCACTAAATGCAATTTCCGATGATTCCCGGGTTTGAAGTATCGGCAGATTATCTAAAAAACGAGTTAAAAATGGTGCATCGAATTCGGCATTTGCATCCAATCCGATCACAGCATTATTGATCGGTTCATCTCCCAAACGAATTTTATCATCCAGCGGCCGTTCACTGAACCGAAAATAGGTCCCTCCCATCGTAATGTTATCTGTGAAGCCGTACTCAGCACGAAATCCGGTAAATGTTTTTTGCTCGATCGAGGTAAGCGACTGATTTTCATATTCAATCCTTATATCCTGGCCGGGGGCAGTGTACCGCTCATTCAAAATAGTGATACTTCCAAAAGAGTAATCCACCTGGTAATCTACATTCTCCTGCAGCTGTGTTCCATTGGCATATACCCGAACGCTTCCCTCAACCAGGGCAATTCCAAGATTAAAATTCTCCTGTACACCTCCACGAGAGGTACCACTAAACAGGTAAAAGCTATTTTTTGAACTCTGAGCCGCATTTCTCTGTCGTTCTGTATAAAGCTCGTTATAGGCGAGACGTTCAACATCTTCCTGTGACGCGGGTGAATCCTGTAAAACCTGCTCTATTCGATCACCAAAAGGCTCCAGGTATGGAAAGATAATCTGGCCGTTTTGTGGATCGAGTGTGCCGGTTCCGATATCAATCTGGTTATCCGGTTCAAGTGCACCCTGAGAATCTACACGGTCCAGCCCCAGGTCCTGAAGCAGGGTCGATCCCCTGTTGGGCAGCCTGTTTGAAGCAACGTTATCTTCTGTGTACTGCAACTCCAGTTCAAGAGACTCCCGTGTAATATTACTTACTCCCAGTGAATAGATATTTCGCATCGTCAGCGGAAAGAGCGTGTTATCCGTAGAGACATTTTTGGGTCGAAGCATTTTCAGAAAAATCCGGTCACCACCCCCTGTGTTAATCTCTCCAACCTCCACAATTTCGTTATTAGCCCCCCGGTAGTTAAAAGCAATGGCAAGCACCTCCCTCGATCCCAGCGCCCTGTTCAGCGAAATATACCCGCTGATTTTGTTAATGGTATAGTCGACTCCCTCCTGAAGCGGTGTAAAATATCCCTCTTCAAAATTTCTGGAATCTTCAATGTTCAACTCCGAAGCCGATATTCCTGTTTGAGGATCGCGGTATTGATCAAGCAGTTGTTCTGGAAATGAATCCGTTTGATTGTTTGGAGGGGCATAGGAACCATCCGGCTGTTGATTTACACCTATTTCGGCCAGGGCTACAGCCAGTTTCGCCCCCTCCTCTGCCTGGATATTCTCACGAAGAACCCATACCTCCACATCGGCTATTTGAAGAGTCTGGGAGAGCTGCTGAGGGTTTGCCATACTCGTTTCAAACTCCTGCCGTGTATAAAAATCCAGAAAGAAATGCTGATCGTCACTATAACCGGCAGGTCGAATTTCAATCTGTCGTTCCTGGGAGCCACCGCTGATTGTCTCCACATTACTCTCGCCATCCTGCTGAGAAACGACCGATGTCAAACGCAATGAACCGAGTTCAGCCACCGATTTAATTCCAAACAAAGCACCACTTCCCCGAATCAGGGAGTTTCCTGTGTTCAGTGACACATTACCCATCTCAATACTTTTGATGATCTCATCCTCATATCCCTCGTAAACAATATTGAGTGTATTTTGATAGTCGAGAGTTCTCTCCGTATCCCAGTCGGTTTGGATGGTCAGTTTATCGCCAATGGTTCCCTGGATATTTAACTGCAAATTTTGATCGAATGTAGGATCAACCCGCGTTTGCTGATCAGGCGGAAGCGAGGGATCTTCCGATTTTTGAACCGATGCCCCCACATTCATCTGCGCCACACCGTTCACCCGCAAATTCACTTCCGGAGCTCCAAAGATCGTAGTAAATGCAGACTCCTGTCCACCCGGAATATCAAGACTGAAATCGAGCAATCCACCTCCGGTGCCTTCTCTCTGGCGGTTTTCTCGTATAAGCATCTTCCAATTCTCCTCCTTTGCATAATCTTCGTGAAGATTATAGTACTCTTTTGCTGAGAGGAGAGTAGGAACTCCCGAACGCAGATCTCCAATCCTGGTTTCAGTATAAAACGTACCGTCATCCCGCCGTTCAACATAAACTTGTTCTTTCGGCAACGTTATAAAGTAGATGGCGGGAATAGGCCGCAGGAATGGCCTGGCTGCAAAATTGCCATACTTCGTTGGAAAAGCCTTCCGCAGAGCTTCCGTATCAACACTGTCCTGCAGTGAGTCCGTTGCGGCCGGTTCGTTAATCTCTTGTGCATGCATATTAGCATTACAACAGAAAACGATAGCTGCCACCAACATTATTTGAGAAAAACGACGTAAATCAAACACAGAGTTGATTAATTTTTTCAGGCTTGCAACAATAATTTACAGTATAAATAGTGTCTTTAAGTTTTATTACACAAACACTAAATAGAACTGTAAGAGTCTTAAAATTCAAAACGTCGTAGCGATACTGCGATAGGACTGTTTTTAATGAATGTTTAATCAGAAACCGAAAAGAATAATAAAGTATTCACCCAAATGTTGAAAGTATTATCCTGTCAACTCTGTTTATTATCATTTATTGGAATTGCAGACGTTACTGTTGATGATTATAACGTGATTCAAATTGTTAACCCCTTATTTAAAGATTCTAAAAGCAGATTATCAGAAAAAGTGACGAACACTTAAAAGATTGTACGCTCATCAATTAAGGCCTTATATTCAGCTGATATGTTAAATAACGTTCAACTCGATTTACTAAAGAAACACATTGGGCCGTTTCTGTTCTGTTTTACAACACTGATGTTTGTTCTGTTAATGCAGTTCTTGATACTGCATGTGGATAAACTTGTAGGAAAAGGTCTGCCTATACGAATTATCATTGAGTTGATCTTAAACAACCTTGCCTACATGGTGGTTTTGGCAGCTCCCATGGCCGTACTGGTTTCTACCCTTATTGCATTTGGAAAATTTTCTGAATGGAACGAGCTGACAGCTGTCCGTGCTGCCGGTATTAATCCCATAAAACTGATTACGCCCGTGATTGGAGCAGGATTTCTCCTGTTTCTGTTTATGGGTTATTTTTCAAACTATGTACTGCCGGAATCGAATCACAAAGCCAGATCGTTGTTTATTGATATAAGAACTCAAAAACCGGCCTTCGATCTCAAGCCGTCAACATTTTATAATGATATTGATGGATATACTTTTTTAATAAAAGAGATTAACTCGGAAACCGACTCTCTTTATAATATACAGGTATTCCAGGAGCCCTCTGATTCAAAAAACCGGGCTGTTATTACTGCGGAACGCGGCTGGCTGGAAACACCGAACGATGTTACACTTTCACTTTTCCTCTTGGATGGAACCTCTCTTCGGTTTATTCCCGGCAGTGACGCAACAAGCGGAACCATTGAACGCAGCTCATTTGAAAAATACAGGATGACATTTGATCTCTCGGATCTCTCCTTTTCGCGTTCAAACCCAAAGCAACGAAGCCGAACAGACCGAACCATGAGTGCCGAAGCGATGCTTGCCGTTATCGATTCATTGAATCGGGAAAAAACAAACGAGGTAGAAAAATTTAAAAATAATATTTCCCGAAATGTCAGTCTTCCCTTTCATTTTGAGCCAAACCGTATTTTTGAGTTAAAGGAGGAGACGCTTAAAGACACCCTGCAATTATTTGAATCGCAGTTTGCCGTTGTTAATGAACTGCCAAATCCAACAGCCAAAGTTTCTTCTATCAATCGTGCAATGAGTGTAATGGACCGCTACAGGCCCGAACTCGAAAACCTCGAAACGAACCTCTCCTGGAGAGATACCAGAATTGCAGAGTTTATGATTGAAATACACAAAAAACTCTCCATTCCCTTTGCCTGTGTTATTTTTGTTTTAGTAGGTGCTCCTATCGGAATGCTCACCAAAAGAGGTAATCTTGGATTTGCGGCAATTATCAGCTCTGTTCTGTTGACGATCTATTTCCTTGCCGTTATCCAGGGGGAGAAATTGGCCGACAGGGGGCTTATAAGCCCTTTTATGGGAATGTGGGGAATTAATATTTTCTACTTGTTCATCGGCATCATTCTTACACTTCATGTAAGTTCATCTATTCGAATCACTAAACTATTCCACAGAAATGAAAAAACTTGATCGGTATATTTTTTTCCGCATCCTGATACTGACAGTTTTCATGCTGGCTGTATTGATCTGTATCTTCATTCTAATCGATTTTTCGGAGAACAGTGATGATTTTGCCGACAAGGGAGCCACATTTGCCCAAATTTGGAATCAGTACTATTTCAATTATATCCCGGAAATGATTCGCCTGGTTATACCGGTTGCTGTGTTTACAGCCTGCCTGTTTTTAACCGGCCAAATGACGGAACGCCTTGAAATTACAGCTATCAAAGCATCTGGTATCAGTTTATACCGGCTGGTTTTACCCTATCTTTTTATTGGTGTGTTTCTTGCCGGTATTATCAGTTATCTGGACGCATATATCATCCCGGAGGCAAATTCGGAGCGTATCGAGTTCGAGCAGGAGTTTCTGTCTAAGGGAAGTGAACGGATTGACCGGGGCGGAATATTTCGCCAGGATTCAGACAGCACAATTATCAACATCAACTTTTTTGATCCGAATACAAACGTTGGCTATCGTGTATTTCTAACTGAATTTAACGGCAACAATATTGACCGTATCACACAAGCCAGCCGTATGATGTGGGTTGATTCAACCTCTCACTGGGTTATCGACAGGCCCACTACCCGTATCATGAGAGATAAAAAGGTAGAGGTGAAATCTTCTGAGCGTGAAGTGTTTGATATCAATATTTTACCGAGAGACCTGGCCCGCCGGACTTCTGATATTTATCAACTTACATATCCAAAAGCGTTCCAGTACATTCAATCCATAGAACGTATCGGAGCCGGCGGAATTAGTTTACCTAAAGTTCAACTTTATGGCAGAATAGCTTACCCATTTTCGATTGTGGTAGTTAGCCTCATTGGCTTTGCCCTGGCTGCCGATAAGCGGAAAGGCGGAAAAGGATTCTATATAGCAGCCGGCCTCGGTATCAGCTTTATCTACCTCGTAATGATGAAAGTAATTGAACCATTCGGAGCAGCAGATACTCTCTCACCAATATTTGCTGCAGTCTTTCCTCATGCCTTTTTCCTGATATTAGGAATAATACTGCTTCTGTTTACAAGGAAGTAGTGACGGCAGTTTTTTATACTTCCGAATTTCGGTCCGCGATAGTTAAATGGAGTCACCGGATGAGTGTTTGTGTTAAAAACGCTACCAGATTCATAAAATACGTCTTTATACAACATAAAAGTCTCATGTAATTTCTTCCCTATTACTTTTGGACCGCCAAAAGTAATCAAAAACTCCCGGCTGTGATTGCTTCCGGGGCATGGTTTACACGCACGGGTACACTCTGCGAATGCTCACAAAGCGAGCGCGCAGAGCGATTTCTCCCGTGCTGTGTTGCAAACCATGCAATCCCTCCACCAATCAAGGCCGAAGGACGAGAAATCTAACTTATGATTGAAAGTTGGAACCCTGGTCAAATTTTCTGTCACCTCTTCAATGGTTTTGCCCCGCTTTTGGGCAAAATTAGTTGCTTTCGATGACTGACAATTCTGTTACGCCTCGGGTTTCGGTCCACGATAGTTAAAGGGCATATCGAACTTCTCTTTTGTTGTGATAGGACCGTGTTCCTTCTCGTACTTCTTCAAATTTTCATTCAGTGCATTGGCCAGCCTTTTTGCATGATCGGGCGTTAAAACCAAACGCTTCACTACTTTTGCTTTTTTAACGGCTGGCATCATGGAGATAAAATCAAACACAAACTCCGAGGGAGAATGAGTAATCATCACCAGGTTTGAATAGGTGCCGGTAGCCTCCTCTTCTTTCAGTTCAATCTCTATATTCTTTCCTTTTTTGGGCTTCTTAGGATTCATTGAGTCCATATTGTATAGTTAATTCTAAATTTAATCGAAATAATTGTTCTCACGCATCCACTCGTCATTGTAGATTTTTGATATATAACGTGTTCCGCTGTCGGGTAGAATAATAACCATAAGATCACTGCTTTCCAGATCGGCTCTTTTTGCATATTCCAATGCACCGTGAACCGCTGCACCACATGATCCGCCAACAAACAATCCCTCATTTTTTGCAAGCTCCCTTGTCATCAAAAAAGCCTGTTTATCATTCACCTGGACAACATCATCAATCAGGTCAAAATCTACATTTTGGGGAATAATGTCTTCACCGATACCTTCGGTTTTATAGGGTTTTATTTCCTCCTTACTAAATTCTCCCGTTTCGAAGTAATGTTTGTAAACTGATCCAACGCTGTCAATTCCTATCACTTTGATGTCGGGATTTTGCTCTTTTAAATATTTTGCCGTTCCCGAAATAGTTCCGCCGGTTCCCATTCCGCAGGCATAATGTGTAATCTTTCCTTCTGTTTGCTCCCAAATTTCAGGACCAGTTGTTTCGTAGTGGGCCTGGGTATTGCTCAAATTTTCATACTGGTTGGGATAGTATGAGTTCGGAATCTCTTCACTCAGACGTTTTGCAACGGAGTAGTAACTTTTAGGGTCATCCGGTTCAACATTGGTGGGACAAACTTTAACTTCAGCTCCTAAAGCTCTTAACAGATCTACCTTTTCTTTACTCTGTTTATCTGTAGTGGTAAAAATACAGTTATAGCCCCGAACGGCTGCCACAAGTGCAAGTCCCATCCCGGTATTTCCTGAGGTTCCTTCAATGATGGTCCCCCCGGGTTTGATCAAGCCTTTCTCCTCGGCGTCATCAATCATTTTAATGGCAATCCGGTCCTTTACACTCTGACCGGGATTTAGATATTCAACTTTAGCCGCTACGGTTGCTTTTATGCCGTCTGTAACTTTTCGAAGCTGAACTAAGGGAGTCTTTCCAATAGACTCAAGTATCGAATGCTGTATCATAAAAACTTCTTCTATGGTCTGTTTTATTAAAGCCTAAATATAGTAATTTTTATTCCCGTTTTTAGTGAACTCAGCAGATGGTTTCAGTTCGTTAAAATCCACATTCTCTGAACAGTTTAAACCCATTTACAAATGGAAATGGCAGCCGCTTTAGCAACTCATTGAACATCTTTTTTGAATATTTACTGGCATAGATTGTTTTATTGAATCTATAGCACCTTCGATGCATTCTTCGCTATAAGATCCGAAGACAAAAGTATTACCATCTGCTGTAACTAACGGTACTTAAGAGCAGATGGTGAACTCATCCAAAGGCTAAAAGGATACCAAATCAAACAGATATAAATGAGAGTGCATTGATACCACCATCGTATCGGTTGATTGAGGATAGTGCTGATTTAATTTTCAACATCTGAAAATAAAAAACTCCCTCATTTTAGGTAGTAGTACATAGCTGTCCAAGACATTTAAAAAATGAGAAGAAATCTGTCTTTTTTATCTCTGAGAGAAGGTATTTATAAGATAACAAAACCAAACCCCTGAATTGAGGTTTTCTAACACCTAATCATATTGATCAGCATTGTATCTGTTTGGCGATCTGTAGATAAAAATCGAACCACTGGTAAAACTGGTATGTCCCCCTCACCCCTTCGCCCCTCTCCCGCGGGAGAGGGGTTGGGGAGAGGGCGAAACGATGAATGGTCTTTGAACCGAGCGTCTTTTCGCACTAAATAAGTACTGCGCATTCGCTGATCAGAGAGAAACGTTTTGGACAGATGTGGTAGTACTATTAATTTTAATTATACAATTTCTACTCATTCTGCTTATCTTCATTAGCACTTATCTTAAGAAATAACCTTTCATGTTTTTAGAACAACACAAACCAAAAGATTACGATTGCGGGTACAACCTGGACCTGATGATTGCCGCTATACCCCGAATTGATGATTTTGACGAACGCCTGAAATACGCCAAACGAGTTGTCGGGCTGATTAAACAGAGCCATCCGAATTGGGTTGAAGACAACGGACAAAGTAAACTGGCGTGGGATTACTTTTTTGAACTCGCCGAATTTGATCCCAATGAATACGGCATCCAAAACCCGTTCAATAACGGTACCGTTGACGATGCTGAATAAGCATGCTCAAGGCATTTTTTAGCTTTTTCCTTACATTTATTGAACTGACTCTACTGTTTGTCTGCCAATTCATTGTAGTTAATAGATTTTTGGAATGATCTGTTTTCAATTTATATTGAAAGTACTGAAACAAAGAGTTGAATTTTTATGGATCGCAAGAATTCAGATTTTGTAACTCCTACTACATTTATAGAGTCGCTCGAATCACCGGCATTTACTGATTTTCTCAGAAAAATTAATGAGAAAAAGGCTCCCCTGCTATCCATCACTCTCCCAATTGCGGGAATTGATCCGCTGGCAGCACTTGAACTGAACCCCAATTACGATGAGAAGTTTTATTGGGCTCATCCGGAAAATTCGATATCCATCTCCGCAGCCGGAATGGTTCGGGAACTCAAAGCAACGGGAAAAAACAGGTTTGAGGAGATCACAAATCAAACCATCCGGGTAAAAGATCAAATTCAAGCCTATACCGCCATCCAACACTCTATGGCTGGTCCGCTTTTCTTAGGAGGATATTCCTTTACCGATCATAATGTGGGGCAAATTTGGAAAAGATTTGGAGCTGCCCGGTTTGTACTCCCCGAATGGATGTTGATAGAGGTTGGGCATTTACACCTGTTAACGCTGGCAATTGAAAAAAGGGAACGAGCAGCAGATGAGATCTACCAGGAAATTATCTCGAAAATCACGGATTTTTTAAATCTTGCAGGAAAGTTGCAGCACACCGATCAAGAAGAGAAAACTCAATCGAATATTCTGTGTACTCTTCAAGCCCCGGAAGATCGCGAACGATGGTTTTCTAAAGTTGAAAATGCTAAAAAACTCATTGGCCAAGAGAAATTTGAAAAAATTGTGTTGGCACGTTCTGTTTCTTTTGAATCGAAACGGGAACTCGTTCCAACTGTAATTGCACATAAACTGCGTGAGAAATATCCCGCATGTTACAATTTTATGATCCAACGAGATCCCCGCACGTCATTTATCGGAGCATCGCCCGAACGTCTTGCATCTTTCAATAATGGAACATTCTTAACCGAGGGCCTGGCTGGAAGTATCTCGCGGGGACAAAGTGCCATAGAAGATGCTTCCCTGGCTCATACGCTTCTCAACAGTCCCAAAGACCGCGAAGAACACAAGTTTGTTGTCCAGGCGATTGATGACAATCTTAAGCCCTACAGTGATTCTGTTGAACACCCTGAACGGCCGCAGATCAAAAAACTGCAAAATGTTCAACATCTCTTCACCCCCATCCGGGCGTCTATAAAAGAGGGAGTTGAAATACATGAGTTGGTTCAGCAACTGCATCCAACTCCTGCTGTTGGAGGATATCCGCGAGACGAATCTGTACCCTACATTCATGAAATTGAACAGATCGACCGGGGATGGTATTCTGCACCTGTTGGGATGGTTTAACTTAAAAGGTTCGGGCGAATTTGCTGTCGCCATCCGAAGTGCCCTATTACACGACAACAAAGCCGAACTTTTTGCAGGGTGTGGAATTGTATCCGATTCTGATCCTGAAAAGGAATGGAATGAAACGTTGCTAAAGTTCGTGCCATTGATGGATGCGCTGAATCAGCTTGAGTTGGATTATGAGTGATTCCCTGGCCTGGTCAACTACACTGCTCAACTCTCTGTATAAGAATGGCGTAAGACATGCTATAATCTCCCCCGGATCACGATCTACACCGCTTACGCTTGCCGCCGCGATTCATCCCGGAATTCAGAAACAGGTTGTATTGGATGAACGATCGGCTGCCTTTATTGCACTTGGAATTGGGAAGTCTACGGGAATGCCTGCTGTTTTGATCTGTACTTCCGGAACTGCCGTTGCCAATTATATGCCCGCTGTGGTTGAAGCTAAAGAATCCGGCGTACCGATGATTCTGTTAACCGCGGATCGTCCACCCAACCTTCGAAACCTGGGCAGTTCCCAAACCGTCGATCAGATAAAGATTTTCGGAGATCAAACCGTCTTTTTTCATGAAGCGGGTGAGCCTGTTAATAAGGAAGAAGATTTAAAAAGAATTGAGTACCTGGGCAAACAAGCCATCGAATGTTCGAAAGATTCAGGTGGAGCCGCACAGATTAATCTTCCATTCCGAAAGCCTTTAGAGCCAACAGCAGAGGCGCTTCAGGAAGAAAAAGAGAAACTTAAAGCGAGTACATTTTCCGAGGATTTTACCCCTTCTCCTGATCAATCTGAAATTACATTAAGTAAAGAGGTTATCGAGTTGATCTCTTCTTCAAAGCATCCGCTTTTAATTGCAGGTCCGGCCGATCCGCAGCATGCTTTAAACCGGCAGATTGATCTGTTTGCCGATCATTTGAATGCCCCTGTTCTTGCGGAACCCGGAAGTCAGCTTTCAGATACAACAAATCAAATTGCCCGGTTCGATCAGTTTATTCGAAATCCGGATATGCGTCAGAGGCTTCAACCCGATCTGATCATTCGGTTTGGCGATCAACCTTATTCAAGTTCATTGCTGTGGGCGTTGGAAGCCTGGCAAGAAATCCCGGTCATTCATTTTACGGCCAGAAGAACTACCCAGGATCATGCCATGAGTGTGAGCCATAAAATTATTTGCCGAAAACAGGATTCAATCGATCATAAAATAATTCAATCAAACAGTTCAGAAAATTGGGTTGAAGAATGGCTTTCACTCAACAAAAAAGCATCCGAAGGACTGGCTCAAAAGATAAACGCGTCTCATGAATTGACAGATGGCAGTGTGTTCAACTATTTTTCAAATCAACTTTCTGAAAACTGGAATGTGATGCTGTCCAACTCTCTGCCGGCCAGGGATATGCTTACATTTGGAAAATCCAGGAAAAATCAGTTTGTGAACCGTGGAGCTGCCGGAATAGATGGAGTTTTATCCACGGCACTCGGCATTCATTTTTCATCTGACAGGCCCACCTGCTGTTTTATTGGAGATTTAGCATTTCTGCATGACAGCAATGCTCTCTATACACTTCAGCAAGATAGCGACCGGCCATTTGTTGCAATTATTATAAATAACCAGGGAGGAAATATCTTCCAGATGCTGCCCATTCACAGGAAAGAAGATCGTGCTATTCCTGAAGAGATCTATCAAACCTATTTTCAAACTCCTCAGAAAACAGATATTTCTCATCTTGCAAAAGCATCAGGCATTCGTTATCAAAAAATTGAATCCCTCAACTCTTTAAAGAAGATCGATCTGAATGCTGTAACCGGAACTTTGATCATTGAATGCGTAACAGATTCCAAAGCCAGTATGGATCTTCGCATAGACTTATTGAAAAGCTGATATGCTTCTGTATTCAGATTCATTTTACTATCACTGCACCGTTCATCAGTCTGAGCCAGAACTCCCCTATTTGTTGATGTTGCATGGGTTTATGGGCAGTGAAAAGGTATTTGAGCATTTTATTAGGGAATTGAATTCGTTTTGTAATCCAATCACGATTGATCTTGCCGGACATGGAGAAACAGAATCTCCAGCAGATTCAACATTTTATTCAGCTGAGAGACAAGTTCAACAACTTCATTCCATCATCCGGCGATTACAGGTTGATAATTTATATCTGTATGGCTACAGCATGGGTGGCCGCCTGGCTTTTCAGATGATTGCATCGCATCCTGACCTGTTTTCCGGGGTGATGATTGAAAGTTCACACTGTGGAATTGCATCAGAAAAAGCGAGGATTAACCGACAAAAACTGGATGAAAAACGAGCTCAACGGATCGAACAAAACTATGATGATTTCATTGAAAACTGGATGGATTTACCCCTTTTCAAACATACGCCGAATCCAATGAAATCAGTGTACAAAAAAATCATGGAGGCCCAGAACCCTAAAACTTTGAGTGCTTCCCTTCGCGGGTTTGGCGCCGGTATAATGCCGCCTGTTTGTGATAAACTAAACGAGACAGATCTTCCCATCACTCTAATTGCCGGTGAGCACGATGAAAAATATGTTGAAAGAATGAGCGAAATCCACCAACAAACGGATCGCTCAAGATTGAAAATTATCAAAAATGCCGGTCATCGAGTTCATGCAGATCAGCCTGAAGAACTTACTCTAATCTTAAAAAATTCATTAAAAGTTTGATAAGATATTTCTGATTCGACATTCTTCTGCTTTATTTTAAATGAAAATTAAGAATAAAACTTACTATTTCCGTCTGCTTTAGCTGACGGAAAGAAAACACAAAAAAATGCGTTTACCAGTTGGATTAAAAATATCGAAACAGTCCCCCTTCGAAGGGGGAAAGCGAACGGAGTGAGTAGGGGGATGACCAGATAAGTATTGATTTCACTCAAATTTTTAGTATTTGGCTCAAATCATGTAATTATCATCCCCCATTGCCCCCTTCAAAAGGGGGACACTCTCCAAAACAACCTCAACCGGTAAACGCGTTATTATAAATAAGTAATCATTTATCAGTTGCTTAAAACCAAGTACATGTTTAGCGGTTTAAGTCAAACAACCTGACAGAGCACCGTGCTTTTCGGTTCCTGTCAGAGTTGTGGGATAAGGTATTCCCCTCGAAAACCGATCCACGCGACTCTGGCAGGAGCTATCGCACTCTGCCAGGACGCTAAACAGATACAAAAACCAACTGCAATAGATAAAAACATTCAATCGACCCAATCCTTAAATCAGTAAAAAATGAGTACCTGGAAAACCGTTAAAGAATTTGAAGATATCACCTACAAAAAAAGAGAAGGTGTAGCGCGTATTGCCTTTAATCGCCCCGAAGTTCGCAATGCTTTCCGTCCCAAAACCCTTTTTGAACTTGAGGAATCTTTGATTGATGCCCGTGAAGATACCTCCATCGGCGTGATTTTACTCTCCGGTGAAGGACCGGCCGAGGATGGTGTTTACTCTTTCTGTTCAGGTGGCGATCAAAAAGTTCGCGGAGCCCGGGGATATGAAGGCGGCGATGGTGTACAGCGCCTCAACGTCTTAGACATTCAGCGAATGATCCGTTTTATGAGCAAAGTAGTGATCTGTGTGGTTCCCGGTTGGGCCGTTGGCGGCGGACACAGTCTTCATGTCACCTGCGATCTCACATTAGCCAGCAAAGAACACGCAATTTTCAAACAAACCGATGCCGATGTTGCAAGCTTTGACGGTGGCTTTGGTTCTGCTCTTCTTGCCCGGCAAGTGGGACAAAAACGCGCCCGTGAAATCTTCTTTCTCGGCCGAAATTACTCCGCCCAGGAAGCTTTTGAGATGGGAATGGTCAATGAAGTAGTTCCACACGAAGAACTCGAAGAAACGGCATTTGAGTGGGGACAGGAAATTCTCGGCAAAAGCCCTACCGCTATTCGGATGATTAAGTTCGCCTTCAATTTAGTGGACGACGGAATTGTGGGACAGCAAGTATTCTCCGGTGAAGCCACCCGGCTTGCCTATATGACCGAAGAAGCCAAAGAGGGTCGTGATGCATTTTTGGAAAAGAGGAAGCCGGACTGGAGTAAGTTTCCGTGGGTGGAGTAAATGTATCTTTATTCATATTCCAACTTTCTGAATTGAATAGCTGTCAAGTTTCTCCATATTTTTTGAATCGTATATCTCCAAAGATTTAGGATAGATTATATCTTTTTCCATCTTTAGAACAGCTTTTCAAATCATTAAAAAAGTCTAATTCAGCATCTCATCTTGGTGAAATGATTTTATAATAGATAAGTCATTAATCTTTAAACACTTGTTCGGTAAAAAGTGTAGGTGAAATCACCTACTTAATGTCTTTGACTTAATTATAATAATATTGAATTTACAATAGAGGAAAAGGGTAAATACATTCAAAGGGGTAAAATATCTAACCATGTACTTAAGCTTAAAAGTCATATTATTTGGGCTGTTGTTTGTTGGAAGCATTCTTTTCTATTCTAATGCTGCGGCACAAACCGACCAGGCTGCTTGTCAAAATTATCAAGAATATGTAGCTGACAAGGGCGAAACTTTAGAAAGCATTTCAGGCTATTTTGGCAGTTCTCGTTTTATAGATCTCATTAAATCCTCAAACCTTGAAATATTTTCAGAAAATACTTCCCTTGATAAAGAAGTTGTTCTGAAAATTCCTCATAAAGTTTATTTCTATAATGAATCGGGGTGGTCTGTTTCTGAAGTTCTGAATAATCCATTTTGTGAAAAAATAGAGAATATTTCTTCATTTAATGACTCGCTTGAAGTAGTCTCGCAGGAAGAGAGTAGCGATACAAGTTCAGAGAACAAACTTGAAAAATTCAGAACCGCTTTTGAATCACTAATCAACGAAAAACGCACTGAACAGCAAGAAGAAATTCAGGCAAAAGCTGAGCAACAAATATTTATCGAGTTAGATGGATTAGTAACCGACGAGACCCGATCAAAAATAGGTCGTGATTTCTATGATATTTTTTATCAAAAATGGGAAGCGCCTCCAAATTCAAGCAATTTTACTATTGTTATATCGGAACAACCCACACCTTCACTTGGGTCACTGGTTTCTGTGTCAGTGAATGATGAACAAGTATTTCGTTACAGACTTCAACCTCGGTATGAGATAATTGAGCAAGTTGCTAACTATGCTGTTCAATACACCTACAATTATATGCAAGAAAATAAGCATCAGTACAAAATTTATTAATCATGAAAGCATCTCAATTTTTACTTTTTCTGATTTCATTTTTGTTTCTTTTGGCTGCTTCGACTTCTGCCCAGGATTTAGTTTATGAACCCAAGAATCCCGCATTTGGTGGTCACCCGGGCAACTATTCATGGTTAAAAAGTTCTGCTGATACACAAAATTTGTTCGAGGAGGATTTTTCTTCTAACAGATTCCAAAGAGATCCCCTTGAGGATTTTAAAAACTCACTACAACGGCAAGTTTTATCACAATTAACCCGCGATTTAGTGCTCAGGCAATTCGGGGAGGGAGAAGAGATCCAGGAATCCAGGTTTGAGTTTGGAGAATTTGTGATCGAGGTCATTCCCGGACTTGATGGAATTCAATTACGAATATTCAATATCCTTACCGGAGATGAAACCAGCATAACAATCCCGAATTTTTAGATTAATGCAAAAAATCTCTCACATATTAATATTTATACTTTCATTGATTACCGTTTCCTGTGCCGGAACAATGATACCCATGCATACCGAAAGAGCAACTCCCGGCACATTAAGTAAAGCAAACGAATCACTCAGATCACTGCCAGATCCATCGGAAAAAGTTGTGGCGGCAGTTTACCGGTTCCGGGATCAAACGGGCCAGTATAAACCGAGTGAACGGGTAGCCAGCTGGTCAACAGCCGTTACACAAGGTGCCACGTCTATCTTAATAAAATCTATGGAAGAGTCCGGCTGGTTCGTTCCGATTGAGCGTGAGAATATCTCCAACCTTTTAAATGAACGGCAGATTATTCAATCGATACGGCAGCAGCATTCCGGCCCGGAAGGACCTGACCCCCTTCCTCCTTTGCTATTTGCGGGGGTTATGCTTGAAGGCGGCGTCATTGGCTATGATACAAATGTGATCACCGGTGGGGCTGGGTTGCGATATCTTGCTACCGGTGGTTCAAATATGTTTCGCAAGGATCAGGTGACGATCTATCTGCGGGCTGTATCCACACAGAGTGGAAGAGTTTTAAAAACAGTGCATACTACGAAATCCGTTCTATCTCAACAATTAGAGGGCGGTGCATTCCGATATATCGACACCAACAGACTCCTTGAGGCTGAGGCTGGTTACACATACAATGAGCCTCCGGTTATGGCTGTCACTGAGGCGATTGATGAAGCCGTAAAACTTCTGATTCTGGAAGGCATTGAAGAAGGTATATGGAGTGCTGAAAACGATGATGAGGTTCTCGCCTACAAAGAGAATTTCGAATATAGCAAAAAACAAGAAGAACGGTTGAGAAGAGATTACTTTGGTTTTGATACCCGGGAAGAGTTACGAGATGGATTTACAGTAGGTGTTGGTGGGCTCTTAGGAAGCCATATTGGGAACTATAAATCTCCAAGTAAAAGAGCAGGTTTGGCGATTCAAGTCGAGAAAAACATGAATAATTACTTCTCAATCAGAGGAAATTTTCAAAGAGGTGAAATCGGGGTTAATGAAGTTTTTTTAAGCCCTCTCAATAGTGTTGATCTATTATTAAATGTCTATGCCACACCCAATTACCATCTCTCACCATTTATGAGTTTAGGGGGAGGGATTTTAGCTTTCGACAAAAAATATGACTATCTGGAAGATCAATTTTTTCCAACTGCAAGTTTCGAAACTGGTCTGGATCTTAGATTCAATAACAACTTCGGTCTACGGGTAAGTGCTCAGTACAGGTATTTATTACAAGATGGTCTTGACGGAGTTTCTGAGGGCAGGTATAACGACCAGCAGTGGAACGTGAACTTAAGTTTTTTAATAAAACCAAATTTCTATTAAAAATGATAAATCAATAGACAAGAATTTGGAGAAAAAAGCGCAAAACGACGCTGCGGAATCTTACAGGTAAAACTGTAAGAGGTGAACACCACAACGTCGCCTTGCATTGACAAAATACATATTTCTGTGCTGGGTTACCATGCGCTTTTTCATCTCCTAAACTGAATCTCACACATAAGCGTGAGTACTGATTGGCTCAAACCGAGCCAGGCAGTTTCATTAAATAACAACAAATAAAAACAGGATAAGCGATGAAAAAGCTAACAACACTACTCGTAATGCTGCTCTTTACGGCAGGAATGGCCTTTGGGCAGAATAATGCAACAGTCGATCAGAATGATGATGGCAATGAAGCTTTCATTGATCAGGTTGGTGACCTTAACACGGCAAATGTAGAACAAACTTCTGATGTTGGACTTAGTGAAGGTGAGGGTCATTTTGCTGATATAGATCAACTTGGTTTAGGTGGTCTGGGCTCAGGAGTAAACAATCTTGCAACTGTAAAGCAAGATTTTCGAGTTACAGGCGCCCATGCTACAACCATTGAACAGTGGGGAGATGATAACGTAGCTCATGTTGAGCAGGTAGACGCAGGAAACAACGTAGCAAACATACTACAAGACGGAATAGAAAACTTTGCAAATGTTTACCAACAATACTGGAATGAGTTTGATGCTACACAGATTGGTGATGATAACAAAATTATAGGTGTACCAGGCGGTGGAACATATGGATTCGGTGGTCGTGCTTTTCAAATAGCAGATGGTTTTTCATCCTTACGGTATGAAATGGACTTCACTCAAGATGGAGATAACAACACAATTCAAGCTGGACAAGAAAGAGGTTATGGTTCTTCAACAATACTCCAAACAGGTGATTGGAACGCTGCGCTATCCTACCAAAACGGTGGTAGTGGTGATATGATAGACATTGCACAAACTGGTCATGAGAATGATGCTGTGGTAAATCAAATAAACTGATCTATAATTGAATTTGCCGGTCGACTTTCAATTTTATGAATTTGAAAGATTCGGCCGGCTTTTTAAATCACGATGTTAATGATTTATTAAAGTTAACTGAGCAAAAAAAACGCACTTATGAATGTTTGTGATTTTTGATCAGACCTTATAATCTCTGATCTGTAACCGATAAATGTTATATAAAATCAAGACTCAAATGATAAAAACTTTATTTCTAATAATTGTGCATAACATTTTCATCCAGCAGGCTAACGTGGAGCATAATGGAGCCGTTAAGCAGTTTACTGGAGATTTTACCACGGCGTTTGGTGGGCAATTGGATTATGATTGGTGATCTAAACCGTCTTTATTCACTCAGAGCAGAAGCCCAAAAAATTCCAAATGAATTAATTTTGGATATAATTGGGGATGAGAACACCGTAGGTGCTGCTCAAGAAGATGCTCTCGGATATGTAGACATCGAAGGTGATCTTAATAGTGTAACACTTTCTCAAATAGGAAATAATTCAGGTTTTAATACTGCCACAGTTGACATTTTCGGTAATGAAAACGGCGTGAGCGTTACGCAAACCATGGGTTCAAATTCTGCTCTTGTGAATGTTGATGGATCTTTTAATTCAGCAACAATTACTCAGAATTAATAATCTTAGACCTGCACAGCATTGGCTGTTCAGGCAATTTAATTTGGAATAATTACAATCACGCAAAGTAATTAACTCAAATTTTGTTCTGCACAGTATGAAAGCTGTGTAGACCTTTTTAATCACTGATACGATAACCAATTTAAGATCGTCATGAAATCATACAAGTCAATTCTAATTTGCCTTACCATTGCGTTTACAACCGGTTTGACATTCGCCCAATCGAACGAGTCTCATATTGAACAGGTTGGCACATCTCATAAGGGTTACATACAACAAGAGCCCGGTAATATTACATATGGTTCATATATCGGTAATTTCCCTGGAAACGGGTTTGATGGTCTGCCCAATGGGATTCCATTTCAGGGTAAAAACGGTGCAGATGGTTCATTATCTGACTCTTATGCAGAGATTTTGCAGTACGAGTCAAGTAATATGGCCTCAATATTACAGGCGGGCAGCCATTGGGCGCAAATATTCCAACTCGGTTTTAGCAATATAGCATCGATTTTACAAGAAAACGGTTCCGGTGAATCTTCTTCATTCAACCCACCGGGAGTAGCCAACCCATGTCCTCCTCCCTTTGAGCCTTGCGATGCTTCATCTAATGACGGCTCTACTGCTTATATATATCAGGATGGCGACGAAAATGAAGCAAAAATTGTTCAGTATGGTTCGCAGTTGGAAGCTATCATTCATCAGTATGGCGACGAAAACTACGCATCCATATTGCAGGATTTCAGGGGAGTATCATCTTCTAACAGTATGTCAGGTTATCGCATGTGCAGAAATTTTTCAAGACAAACAATAATAATATTGCTACAGTTAAACAGTTTGTGCCTACCGAAAACCCTCTCTAGATAGATACAGAACGGAACTGGTGCACCTGTACATATCGAACATTACTAAACTTTACTCACAATATTTAATAAATAGAAATTTTTGATGGTTGCGCTGTTTTACAAAATGATACCATACATTTTTTTCTGCCTGGTTTTGTCGCTGGTGAATATAGGTACATTTGATTCAGGGTTTTCTGAAGCTGATACGGACACAACAGAAACTCAATCCAGTAATAATACAATTACAGTTACACAACAAGGAAGCGGCAATTCCGTATCTGTTTCTCAGAGCGGTTCAAAGAACAAAACGAACGTCACAGTTAAATCAAGCGGAGAAAATAACCATACAGAAATTACGTCAGGAAGCGATTCACTGCAAGCAAATGTAGAATTCCTTGGTGAATCTAACCAACTGATTACCCATCCAGGCCCCTGGATTCAGTCTTTCTCGATAAAAGCGTCTCTCAATACTCTTTCAAAAAAGAACTTTAATTTTAACGAATTTTATTTCATTTTTAACGATCCTGAAAAATCATTATATATTCATCAAACATCTGATGGAGTGAGAATCACTAAAAAAAAGCAATGAACTACAGAATTTTATTCCTGCTCTCAATTTTTATTACACTAATTTCTTGCGAAAAAGTCACCATTGAAGATGAGACTTTCGGCAGTATTCAGGGAACGGTTATTGACAGTGAAACAGATTTACCCATCAATAACGCTAATATAACAACAACTCCACCGACCAATTCTATTCTCACCGAAGATGACGGAACTTTTCGGCTGGATGAAATACCGGTTGGCAGTTATTCCATACAAGCCAGAAAGAATAAGTTCCAGAATAACTCCGTGAGTGTTGCTGTAAGAGAGGATCAAGTTGCTGTTGCGAATATTGTTTTGGCACCTGAAGAGGAAGAACCAGATACAACATCCAGTGATGCCCAAAATCCTGAATAGGATAAATTTCGCTTAGGAGTGAGTGAAACATCGGTAATTCGGCTCGCCTGGGCCGCAAACTTTTCGGCATGGAGAAGAGATGGTATTTTTCGAGGCGGCATGGCACGTGATTTCTGTTTGAGTTAATGAAAGCACTTCAGCTTTCATTACCAGCAAGAAAAAATACCATGTCTGACACTTACTCCAATATAGAGTTCGCAATATAATCCGGAATAATCCCGGTTGAATTGATTTTGGCCTCGGCAGTTTTTCCGCGGGTATTCCCGGAAAGCACCAATAAAGTTTTAAGCCCAAATTTGTTCCCTCCCAAAATATCTGTGTGAAGGGTATCTCCCACCATCAGAATATCACTTTTGTCGAAATTGCCGGTTTTGTTGATATCATCAAATGCAAACATAAACATCTGAGAATCGGGTTTTCCAAACCGTATAAATTTTTGATTTAAAACAGATTCACACAACCGTGAAATGCCCCCAATTGCCACAGCAACATCATCTCTTGAAATAGGATAATATTTATCGGAGTTCGCAACGATAATAGGCAGGTTATTTCGCCTTAAGAAATTTACCGTCCTGTTAATATCACGGTGCCAGTCAAAACCCTCGTCATCTAAAAAAACAAAAGCCGCTACATCCGTACTATTTTCAATATCTACCTCGGAAACAGGAATTCCAATAAGACCGTTTTGCATGATGTAATTGGCTGAATTATCTGTTCCCAGGTAAGCAAATTTTCCCTTTTTAATTTTCAGTTCTAAAAACTGTCTTGCTAACATTCCGGAAGTGACAATCTCATTTTCTTTAAGTCCTTTTAAGCCCAGGTCTTCAAACATTTGCACCTGTTGTATCTGGCTCCGTGAAGCATCATTCGTCAATACACGAAGTTCTATATCCTGCTCACGGAGGTAATTGAGGGTATCTGCAACTCCTTCAATGAGTCCCTGGTGATTTTTAAGTACACCGTAGGAATCTAAAAAAACGGCTTTGTAATTTTTTACTGTTGAAAAAAAGAAACGTGATTCATAAAATGTTAAACTAAATATTAAGCGCTTTAAGAATGGGTTCCGGATCAAACTTTTCTTCGATAGCAGGAAGGTGAATATCGTAGGCTTCCTGCTGCAATCGTGTAGCAAAAATCTCGTGGAAGAAATACCGGCCGTATTTTACCACATAATTTAGCAAAAAGAATCTGTAGGCCTCTTTCATAAAACGGATCTCCTTCTCCTTTAGAGGATTTTCCTGGTGATAAGCCTTCAAAAAGGTGATAAACCGGTCTTCCGTCAGCCTGTCAATATCATAACTAAATACAGTCTGATCTCCAATATCCGAAACGACACGACTGAAGAAGTAGAAATCCATAATCCGGGTACTTACCCGAAACCAGTCATAATCCCAGCGGGAATAGATTTCAAAATCGGAGGTGACAGAGAAATTTCCAATGTTCCAGTCTACAAAAACCGGGATTGGGTTGAGCGTACTCATTCCCAACTGCTCCAGGTTTTCCAGGAAAGTCCAGCTTTGAGATTTTATCAACTCCTGGCGCATCCTGTACTCATGCTGCCCCTCTTTCGTCTTCATAATTTCAAGCAGATGGTAGATATCTGAAGAGAGTGTTTTTGATGATTCGGGTAATGTATTTCTTACACTAAAGCATGCCTTATGAAATCTTGCAACTGATTTACCAAGTTTTTTAATCTGTTTATCGTTTAATCTCTTTGGTAATTTTTTTTCTACTTTCATCGGCTTATAAAAAACTACCCATACATCTATCAATTTTGTTTTATGCCGATGCACAAACAGTGAATTTCCTTTCATAAGAGAACGAGCCAGTACATTTTCATACGGCGAAGGAAGATTTGTAGCAAGTGCATTAATAATGCTGTGATCTTCTACAAAATGCTCGAACTTTCCAAAATAGGAGAGCTTTGCGATGATAATATTATCATCTTCAAGTTTAATTCTATAGACATGATTTGTAGATACTTTTGCACTAATATCCATGATGCTGGAAATTTCTCTGCTGTCATCATAGCTCTCGACGGCCTCTCTTACTATCGAATTAAAATCAATCTGAATCATAAAATGGTAGGTGTTAATATAAAATTATTTTCTTCTCTACTGCCTGTGATCGAATCGCTGAGTTCGCCAATCATAAAAACAGGGTATCTGCTTTATGAAAGTTGAAGCAGACACAAAAATCGCAAGACCTTTCCTTACTTCAAAGAAGAAATTAAACGAATCGAAAAAAAGCCCCGTCTCCAATTTTAGAAACGGGGCTGAATTTTTAGTAACTGTAATAGAACTCTGATTTATAGAGCTGAGTGAACAGTCTTGATAATTCGTGCACCTACTTTATAAGGATCTGCATTAGAAGCGGGTCGTCGATCTTCCAGACGTCCTTTCCATCCATCTTCAACAGTTCCAACAGGAATTCTGATAGATGCTCCTCTGTCGGATACACCGTAACTGAATTTATCAATAGACTGAGTTTCGTGCTTACCGGTCAGCCGTTTGTCGTTATCATGTCCATAGACTGCAATGTGTTCCTGGATGTTGTTGGCAAATGCCTCGCAAACGTTTTTCATCAACTCTTCGCCGCCTTCGTCTCGCATGGCGCCGTTGGAGAAGTTTGCATGCATTCCTGAACCGTTCCAGTCAGTATCACCGAGTGGTTTTGGATGCCAGTCTACAGCTATTCCATATTTACGGGCGGTTCGTTCAATCAGGTAACGGCCTACCCAGATCTCATCACCGGCACGAGCTGCGCCTTTGGCAAAAATCTGGAATTCCCATTGTCCGGCAGCAACCTCACCGTTTGTTCCTTCAATATTCAGTCCGGCTTCGAGACAGATATCAAGATGTTCGTCGATAATCTCTCTGCCAAATACGCTTCTTGCACCAACACCACAATAATAGGGCCCCTGGGGTGCAGGATAACCATTAATTGAAAATCCTAATGGCATGTTTGTCTCAGGATCAACAAGGAAGTACTCCTGCTCATATCCAAACCAAAAATCTTCATCTTCCTCATCGATATGAGCTCTGCCGTTCGTTGCATGCGGGGATCCATCTGCATTTAGTACTTCTGTCATAACGAGATACCCGTTTTCCTTATCGGGATCGGGGAAAATTGCAACGGGTTTCAGAAGGCAGTCTGAGGATTCTCCTGTAGCCTGTCCGGTTGAACTTCCGTCAAAGTTCCAAATAGGACAATCTTCAAGTTCTCCGCTAAAATCGTGAACAATTTTAGTCTTGCTTCTTAATGACTGAGTCGGCTTGTTTCCATCAAGCCAGATATATTCAAGTTTGGAATACGCCATATGAGTTTAGTTAGTTTATGTTTAATTGAGTTAACCTTTAATAATTTGGTTTGAGCTTAAACCGAAAGAAAGTTTTTAACTTATTAATTCGGTTTCGCCACAAATGGCTGGTAAGATATTGATCAAAATTGATTTTATAAAATATTTTAGTCAAAAAAATATTAACAACTAACTTTAATCTATTATTTTAAATTTTTCCTTACTTATTTAAAGAAAAAGCGCTTCCTATTTTACTTTCATAAAGTCATAAATTCAAAAACCAAATCAAACCGAACATTTTTAGGGACTTTATTATTCAGTATTTTATGTTGAATAAATTATCCACAGACGTCAAACAATAAGAACCGGTTGAAGAGATCCAAAATTAGTACCTGGCTGAGCGCTGCACGTCCCCAAACCCTTGCGGCATCCATTGTTCCAATCATGGTGGGGGCTTCACTTGCCTGGAGTCACTACGCTTTTCGGCTCGATACTACAATCGTTGCACTCCTCTGTGCACTGCTCATCCAGGTAGGCACCAACTTTGCAAACGACTATTACGATTTTAAAAAAGGAGCTGATACGGATGATCGAATCGGTTTTGAACGAGCTACGGCTCTCGGGCTCATCTCACCCCGGGCAATGCTCACTGCAACATACATTACAATGGCCCTGGCTTTTTTAATCGGTTTATACCTGGTTTGGGTGGGCGGATGGATAATCCTGATCATCGGCATCCTATCCCTTCTGTTTGGCATTCTCTACACCGGCGGCCCCTATCCACTTGGATACAATGGCCTTGGCGATATTTTTGTTTTTATCTTTTTCGGCATTATTGCAGTGATGGGAACCTATTACGTAAACGCACTGGAATGGAGCACAACATCGTTTCTTGCCTCACTACCCGTTGGAGCCCTGTGCGTAAATATTCTTGTGGTTAATAACCTTCGGGATATCCATCAAGACAGAGTATCGGGCAAAAGAACACTTGGAGTTCTGTTTGGGGAAAAAATGTTGAAAATGGAGTATCTGGCTTTGCTTTTTTTAGCTTTTCTTATCCCTGTAATTTTCTATCATTTTTATGGATACGGTATCGCAATTATATTGCCCTACCTGGCTCTCCCGCTTGGGTGGAGACTGATTAAACAAGTCTACTATCACGATGATAAAAAAGAGCTAAACAAAACCCTGGAACGCACTGCACAGTTTATGATTCTGTTTGGTCTCCTTTTTTCCATTGGAATAATCCTGTAAATATGCTTCAACTATTTGAATATGAACTTCCATTCCGATCTGCATTTAAAACCGGCTCGTCTGATTTTAAAAACCGAAAAGGAGTTCTTATTCATTACCATGAAAACAATATTGATTTCGTTTCGGAAGCCTCTCCCCTTCCGGGTTTTTCCAGGGAAACGTTTGGGGATGTCCGGCAATCTCTATTAGATCAAAAGAGATGGATTGTGGATTTTCTGAGAGGGAATTTCACAATGCAAAACATTCGTGATTTGAATGAAGTCAGCGAATTGAATCTACCGTCCATTCTATGTGGGTTGAGTTATTTGAGTCTTTCGATCTTGGCGAAGCGACAGGGAAAAACGATTTATCATCTGTTTGATAAAAAACCGCCCCAGGAAATTCTTATTAATGATGTTATCGGCCATGCTTCTATTCGGGAGATGAAAAATCAAATCCAGTCGTCCATCAAAAAAGGGTTCAAGGTACTGAAGATAAAAGCTCCCCATCCGCTTGATGAGCTCGCATCTCTTCTCGGTTCAATTCAAAAAGATCATCCAGATATTTATTTCCGGCTCGACGCCAACCAATCCTGGCCACCATCAGAACTAAAAGAAATCTTTGGCCAGCTGGAGCAACTTCCGATCGAATATATTGAAGAGCCCTGTAAGATCAACGAGCTTTCCGAGATCGAAGAAGTTCAGCAAATGTCTCCTTTCCCGATTGCACTGGATGAATCCATTTTTACGATCAACCGGTTAAAAACAGCTCTTGCCCTGTACCCCAACCTTGTACTTATCGTCAAACCGATGGTATTGGGAAATATTTTGGAGATCCATGAAACAATTTCACAATTCAGAAGTAGCTTTAAACGTATAGTCGTTACAACAACGCTCGAGTCGAGAATTGGTCGCACAATGACAGCCTCAACAGCTTCTCTGATTGGCGACCCTCAGATGAGACATGGTTTACATACCGGACATCTTTTAGCTGATGATCTATTGCCGGATTTTAAAATCGAGAACGGATCGATACAGAATCTCCCGAAAAATCCTGCCATTGATATATTCAGCCAGATAAAAACATCTTATTTAAAAAAATTGGGATAGACAGCATGATGGGGAGCCAATACAGTGTTCCAACATTCGATTTACCAAAACAGAACCTGACTTTTCTATCAACAGAAACCGAAAATTTCACCTACAAAAATCTCTACCAGTTTTGTAAGCGAATTCAAGCTCAATTTAAAAATATCAAACCGGGGGCAAAGGAACCTCTTTTGATAGTAGCCGACAGTTCAATTGAGACAGTTTTTTTAATTGCAGCCTCCTTCCTACTGAAAATACCGATCCTGCCGATTCATCCGGAAACTTCTACCTATGAGATTGAAAGTGTATTGGATCAGGTAAAACCCTCGGCTGTTTACATGAATAAGAATAATTCTTTTGAGCTTCTGAATGAATATCCACAACTGGAACTTCCTGAAGAGGCATTTAGGTTTGATGAACAGTATGAATCCATTGAACTAATCCTTGATCAACCTGAACAGATAGCGGGTTATTTTCTTACCTCCGGTTCAACGGGCATTCCGAAAATAGTACCGGTAAAACGGCGGCAAGTTCTGTTTGCAGCATCCTCATCAGCACAAAATTTTAAACCCGGGAATAACAAATACTGGCTGCTCTGCCTTCCCTTAAATCACGTTGGTGGCATTAATGTTATCTATCGATCTGTATTATATCATTCGGCAATCTACCTGGTAGCATCTTTTGAGAAGGAAAAGATCCGGGAGCTGCTGCAAGATAAAGAGTCATTCGAAGTGGCTTCTATGGTACCGACAATGCTGGTGCAACTGATGGAAGATTCATTTTTCAGGGTTCATTTTAATTTCAAAGCCATTCTACTGGGCGGCGGGCCGATCTCCATGGATCTCATTAACAGATCTTTAACCCGGGGGCTCCCCATAGTTTGCAGTTACGGTATGACGGAAACATGTGCCCAGATTGCAGCCAATCCTATGCTGAGAAGCGGCGGAATGTATATTCCCAAAAAAAGTGTAGGGCCTGTATTTGAACCGAATGAAATTGAGATTCGAAACGATAAGAATGTGACTGTTCTCTACAATGAATCCGGACATATCTGGCTGAAGGGACCACAGATTTTTGACGGGTACATCGAGGAATCGATCAACCAAAATTACTTTGATGATGAGGGCTGGTTTTACACGGGCGATTACGGACATACCAACCGAAAAGGGCAGCTATTTATTGAAAACCGGCGAACAGATCTGATTTTAACCGGTGGGGAGAATGTAAATCCTGTGGAAGTTGAGGAGATTCTGAACTCATTTTCGAGCATTCAAGAATCGGCCGTTGTTGGAATTCCAGATAAAAAATGGGGACAAAAAGTAACAGCGTTTCTTGTTTTGAAAGAAAATAGTGAAGAGCTGAATAAACAGGAGATTGAAAAAGGATTGAGAGACTCACTCCGAAGTTACAAAATGCCGAAAGAGTTTATCATCATCAGTAAACTACCAAGAACCGCTACTCAAAAAATTAAACGGGCTGAATTAATCCGACTTTACAAAGAAGCCGTCGATTCGAGATAAGTTTTACCATCCTCCGAATGTCTTCTTTCGGAACATCTCACCTGAAAAAACACTTCTACTTCCTGTCTCTCGGAACTCATCAAGTGGTCTGTCATTGCTTTTAAATCTACCGATCTTAAGTGATTCATCTGTTTATAGATACGCTGATTCTTAATAAAGAGATCACTTCTGCAAACTCTACCAAATTCATCTCCCTTCCAGGCAGAATTCACACTTCCGGATAGATTGTTGGACAAGAAGATTTTAAACATCTAAAAAGTCCAAATATATGGTTAAAAAGTACAATCATTTCAAAAGCAGAGAGAATAGTTTGCAGAACAAACAGATCCATACCGTTGGGGTATCCTTTTCTTTCATAGATAATGTAAAAGATCGTGATGATAAAGCGGGTAATAACTCAGATCCAGCGGTATCCGGAACTAACCATGAACAAATAAAAATAGTTATGAAACAGATCTCAATCTTAATATTACTTCTTCTACTCATTCCCTACAGTCTATTTGCACAAGACGAGGAAGAGGAAGAAACCATAATGTATGAGTCCGTAATGTTAACACCGGACCTGAACACTTTACAAGAACTGCAGGATGCCATGCAGGAACATAACCGAACCTTTCATAACACAGCACCCTATTCAGCTTTCGTTTTTGAGATTACATCGGGACCTGATGCCGGCAAGATGATGTTGGTGATGGGACCTCTATCCTCTTTTGCCGATCTTGACAACCGTCCGTCCAGCGATGAACACAATGAGCACTGGGTGAATGAAGTGCTGCCGCTGATTGACGATGTTGGAACCGTGGAATACTGGACAATGGACCAGGATCTCTCTAACCCTATAGAAGGAGATTACAGTATGCATTTTATGAGAGTGAATACAATCTCCGGGGATTATCTATTTTTGATTCAAGATGCATTGAAAAAAATCAGTGAGACTGTGAAAGCGATGGAGGGAGATAATCCCTGGATTGTGTGGTGGAATGCCTTTCAGCAGGGTAATTTAGGACGTCATTTTACAGTAGATTGGCCGATGAACAGCTGGGGTGAGCTGGATGAAAACCCTAATTTCCGCTCTACGTTTGAAGAAGTCCATGGCAAACCCGCCTGGGACGATTGGCTCCGCATAATGGACCTGGCCGTAGAAGATACCTACGATGAAGTCTGGGAACTAAACCCGGCTATGAGTGCTGAACCCGAAGAATAGGTAATGACTGATGTAATAGAAAAGGCCTCTGATTTTGATATGGATCAGGGGCTTTTTTTGTTAATGGAGATAGTCTATCCCCCTTTGCTTAAAAAACCAAGTTTTATGGAGTTCGTTCGAAATTGGTTTAGAGAAACCTTGTTGATCAACTTTTCGAATTCTTTAATTATTACTCATGTTACTATTGTATAGACATCAGAACTTTATTCAAATAAATAAGCGGACCGTTATGAATGACAAGAAAGACAATCAAAAAAAGAATGAGGAGAAAACTCAAAAAGAAAAGAATGAGTTAAACAAAGAGCTTCGTCAAACCTTTCCGGCCAGTGATCCTCCATCGCGTACCCGTCCGGGACATGAAAAAGATAAAAAGGAGGAGAAAGATTAATAGTCGTGGGATTCTAAGCAGAAAAGGCGGAAAAAATTAGAGGCACAGAGGAGAACACAACATTAAATCTCAACTTCGCTTTTTTACCTCGTCACGAAGGTCCTCCTTCGTGACGCCACCGTGAAGCACCGGCTTCGAGTCAATGATTGTATTTCAATTTTCTATGTACCGGTGCTGGACTTCGAGATGGCAAGCTGAGCAGTGAAACGAGTCTATATCGAATCCTTATCTCTTATACATCAACTCTCCAATTTTGCGGGGTTGGTACGGAGCAAATCAAACCAACACTCGAAGTTGAAACAAGCAGTATCAATCCTCTTCATTTTTAAACAGTAAATAAGAAAAGTCCACAAAAAAGAACAAAACTACTTTGAAGAAGTATTGGCTAAAGCCTTATATTTAAAATTCTTCTGCCCGGATGGCGGAATTGGTAGACGCGCCGGACTCAAAATCCGGTGGTAGCGATATCGTGTGGGTTCGAGTCCCACTCCGGGTACTGTTTTAGTCTTGAGATCTGAGTCGTGAGATCCGCTTCTATTCTTTTCTTCAGCTGCAAAGGGATGAGTAATCTGCCACACAAAACGGAGTGAGTGAAGTCGATTTCCCCAAAATTTGGGTACAGTTTTGGGTACAAGCTAAATTATTCGCACTCAGTCCATCAAGCATTTGGCATATACAAAATAGTTCGGATCACACCGATCGAGTCATCTCCTTCTTTTCCTGTAGCCGGAACCTCAAGAATTTGCTTTAGTTTGTTTAATGGTACATTAAATGGCGGCTCAGACAAGTAAACGCCGGACTGATATTCTAACCGGATTTTTAAGTCCGGTACCTTGTTCACATTCGGGCGGATATTTTTACTTTCTCGTGGATAGTGCTCTGTAATGTAAACCCACTTGTACATGTCGAGCTTTTCTAATATTTTTTTGATCTGTTGGTTCGACAGGTGCTGCAGGACCTGTCTGACAAAGCAGACCTCCCCTTCCGGAAGTTCGTCATTTACAATATCCAAATGGTGGAATTCAATCTTTTCAGCGGCATATTTTTTAAGATTGTATTCAATTAGAGGTTTTACCACATCAACAGCTATATATTTTGAACTGAGCGGTACCAGCTGTTGTCCGACCCTAAAATCACCACACCCCAAATCAACAAACGTTTTGTCTCTGAATCCCTGTCTGTCAGCTTCTTCAGTTATTGTATTCACATACCTTGAAACGATGAGATCATTCAATGAGCCGATCCCGGAAAAATAGCCCTCATCTGCTTTGCCCCATAAATCCTTTTTATAGATTTCCGTAAAGACTTCCTCGGCGTTATCTCTATTCCAAACATTTAAAATGGTTGGCTTGATTTTCAGGTATAACTTTTTAAAAATATTCGGGAGCAGCCGCCATATTTGCTCTTTGCTGCTCATGTTTAACCGGGTTGACTATTGTTCACTGTTTCTTTGGTTGCTTTCACATTAATCTCATATGAATAATGATCTAAAAACCATTGGTATCCTTTTTCAGACAATTTCCGGTTTAAATCCATGTCACTTATCAAATGATTACAGTGATGAATCAGCTCACCGGAAGATTCACCGATCAGTGCATGTTCACCATTTCTTACTCCAAATCCGCGAGCACCAACCGGCGTGGCTACCACTGGTTTTAGACGGCTCAGAGCCTCCAGGAATTTGAGGCTGCTGCCCCCGCCCACCCGCAACGGAACCACAACTGCATTCGAGCGGTCGTAAATAGCCTTCAAATCGTCAACATCCTGGTGATAGACAACTGAATCGTATTTCCGAATTTGTTGCTGTTGAGCTTCTCCGAGATCACCGCCAATAATTACAAATCGGAACGGCACTTGTGCGATCTTCTCCAAACCCGGAACAATCTCAAAGAGAATCCGGTCAATCGCATCCAAATTGGGAAAGTAATTGGAATCACCCACAAACATAAAAGTGTAGGGATTGTCATCTGTTTTTTGATAGGTAACTCTATTCGAAACCGGAAGCATATTCGGCTTCACTTCGGTTTGGACACCGAAACCCATTCGGTCTATAGAGTTTTTCTCTTCAATCGTCGAAGCATAAATCCTGTCAAATTCAGGGATCAGGCTATTTTCCTGGATGGCGTAGAAGAAGCCTTCAACCCGTTCCTTTACCGCCCGGAAATAATATCCCTCTGATGCCATTCGGTTCGCAATATCAAACCGTACTCGGGAGTCAATTTCATCAATATCCAGCCAGATCTTTTCAATATTCCATCTTTCCTGTAAATGCAGTGCAATCGGGGCGTTCAACATCCTGAAGCAGAGAATAACATCGGGTTTTGGAATATCCAGTCTTACCGCTTCCTCTTCAATAATTTTTCCGATTGAGTTCCATGTGCTGGGCTGACCGGAAAGCAGATTTGTAAAACGTTGAAATTTAGAATAGGCGTGATTTGAATGGTATATACTGCAATCCAGTTTTGCCAGGCTCTCTTCATCCCTAAACAGATCTTTCCCGTAAATTGAGGTACATAACACGGAGACACTCCAGGTCTTTTGCAAATGCCAGACCCAGTGGAAGGCCCGGAAATTTCTCCCCCTTCCGTTCAATGATGGTAAAACGGGTGTAATAAAAAGAATATTTTTTTGAGCCATTATGACTTCAACAGATATTGAATTTTTGCTGCAACCCTCGTAAAAATAAGCCTGATATTTTCAACGCTTTCTTTTGTCTTCTTATAAATAATTTTACCAATTGGCACCTTGCCAACAGCCTTTAATTCCATTTCTGAAGGAAGAAACGGTTTTGCAAGCCTTGCATACGTTGTTGACCCCGAACGGACATACTCTTCATCAAGACGTTTACCATTGAAGGAAGAAAAATCATTCTTCCAGGATGAAAACCACAAATGTTTCCACAGATGAATTGAATAGACCCCCGGAAGCTCGCCAACATCTCTTTCAAACAGATCCTTCAGGTTACTCTTTGTCCATTCAAAATGGTAAAAACTTGTTTGAGGTTCAATATGGATCTCATCCGGTAATTCTTCACTCAGCTTTTGCGGCAACACTGTGGAATGATTGCTCCAGGAACCGTCGAAGTGATTTTGCATATCATCAAACCATCTTTGTGCAAACTCTGCATTTGGTTCAGCCATAATAAGGGCATTACAAAGTGAGCGCTGTTTCTCTCCTGTTGATTCTGAATAGATATCCGGTTCCCGTCCTAATACAAATGGTTTATCAAATAAGTATGATGGGAGTTTTTTTACAAACAGTGTATCCATATCTGCATAAACCCCTCCTTTTTTAAGCAATTTTTCAAGACGAATAAAATCAGCATGATGTGCATAACTGAGATCTTTTCTGCCGATTTTCCGGTATTTGAAGTTATCTACAAATTGATTTCTTGAAACTTTTTCAAGGGTGAGTTCCGGTTTAATCAGTTCCCAGTAAACGCCAAACGGTTCATGCTCATAGTAGAAATAGATCTTTTCAGGGCTATTGATCTCAATACAGGTTTTAAGACAGAGATAGTACATTAAGTGGAATGGACTATTCTGCTCTTTCAACCCATAAATAAAATGAAAATGATTTGGTATCATTACTTAATATGTTCAAAAAATTAATGCGGCTAAATAAGTTGTTGAAGAAAGTATTGAAAAAATGTATTGCAACGTAATTCTTTATGGATGCTTAATTACAATTAACATGAAATCATGAAGATTCTTTTTGATCCCCAGGTTTTCATGCTGGGGTATTCCGGCATGAAAAGCTACTATTCAACTCTCTTTAAAGGCTTACCCGATGCAGGGATTGATATTGTTTATCCAAATCGATCAATTGTTGAAAATATTGCCGGGCAGAACTCCCTTTTAGATAATATCCTTCATCCAAAACTGCAATTCGTTCGAAACCGGTACAGATTACATCGTTTAAAAAAAGATTATTACAGGGCACTCGAAAACCTGAATTACGATCTGGTTTATATAACATCTCCAACGTTTGAATCGGAGTTTTTGGATCATATACAGAAAAAGCCCTATGTCATGACTGTACACGACACAATGCAGATTGCCCGTGGGAACCACACCTTTGTGGATCAACCCCGCGATACAAAAGCCCTGGGATTCCTGGCCGACCACGCAGAAATTGTAGTATGCAATTCCAACTATACTCAAAACGACTTGTGCAACCTGTACCTCACAGACCGGGAAAAAACTCACACTGTTTATCTTGCCAATTTTTTGGACACCGATCCGGTTCCGGTGGAACATCTGCCGGAGCGATATATACTGTTTTTAGGGTCCCGCTTGGGACGGAAAAATTTCTGGGCATGGATCCGTGCGATTTCCCCTTTTTTACATGAAAATCCTGACCTGAAGGTAATCGTCACCGGCCAGATTTCACCCTATGAAAAGTATTTCTATGAAAAAATCAGGGTTTTAAAACAGATCACAGTGTTGGAAAATGTAACCAATGCACAATTGGTAACTCTTTATAAAAACGCCCTTTGCCTTTCATATCCCACTCTTTATGAAGGTTTTGGACTTCCCGTCATCGAGGCGATGGCTAACGGGTGTCCCGTCATCACTGCGAACAACTCCTCAATCCCTGAAGTTGGCGGAGATGCAGTACTATACGTTGATCCTTTGGACCACGAAAGTATGCTCGGAGGACTAAAAAAGATTACAAATAACCCGGCATTCCGAGACGAACTCGTTCAAAAAGGACTCGAGCGAAGTAAAATCTTTTCAACCGAAAAGTGTATTTCCGGAATGATCGATCTGTTTGAAAAAGCTGTGGGTTCATATCAAAAATAGCTTGATTTCTCAGACAGATCTTAAAAATTGAATGAGCTTCCCGGCGGTTCGTTCATTGCTGAAATTCTCCATAACATATTCCTTTAGCTTCTCTCCTTTCCGTTTTGCCTCTTCTTGATGTTCATAAACATACCGCATGAATTCAGCAGCCTGCTCTATATTCGGTTCTGCCCAGTTTTGATCGGATCCGTAAGATTTGGGTGCATTTTTATCAACAACCGGTATCAGTTCATAATCAACCAGCCAGGAATATTCCGGTTGTAAGTAATCAGTTTGTCCGCCAAAACCCGTCATAATCACCGGTTTGCCAAATCTGGCAGCTTCAAAAGAACCGATGCCCCACCCTTCTCCCCTGCATAAAGAAACATAACAGTCTCCTCTTGTATGTAATTGATGGATATATTCTTTGGACATCGATTCATCTGCAACAAGTGAAATTTTAGGATGATTATTAAATCGTTTCAAATAATTTTTAAACGTTTTTCGAACAGGTTGATATGTATATCCTAAATATCTTAAAAGAATATTCCTGGGATTTCGCATATCTCCCTTTGATGTTTTGATCAACAATTCAACATGGTCATTCTTATTGAAAGCTTTCACATAAGCATCAATCAATTTCCAAATTGCCTTGCGCTCTGTCCATGTTGAGATGATGTAAAACAGGAATCGGTCATTTGTTTCATCAAGCAGCTCTTCGTTCTGTAATGGAATTCCCTCGAATTCCGACATATGTGGTAAAACATCGATCGGAATGATGATACCATGCTCACGAAATATCTTCTTATTCCACAGGGTCGGTACCAACAGGTGATCTAACTGGTTGATGAGATCTTTCCAGTGATCGGGTGGTTTTGTGGTTTCCCATACTGTGTAACCGATTAAATATTTATCGGGTTCTTGCTCTCTCCAATAAGAAAAGAATTCCGGGATCGTATGAACAAGAACGGTATCATATTCAATAGGTTTGTTGCAAATGGAATCTAATTCAGACTCTCCAATTTCACTTTTTTGATAGGGTTCATAGGTCATTCCGATACCTTTCCCCCGGACCATTGGTGTCCATGTCACATCGATATCGGAATTCAATAGTGCTTTTAAATACAGTTTAGCGGCAATTCCATACCCACTATTTTCGTAGAGAGAAACATATTTAAGGCTTGATGACATTATTGGATATATCTATTATCTGTTTCATTCATCTCGTTGGAAAGGAATCCATAAGACTCTCTTTTCGATAGGCCAGTGCATCATAGTACTCAAAAATTATGTTATAACCAGCCCGGTGCAACACCTCTTCGACCTGATCGATCTCATGCTTCTTCATAATTTCATCCGGCAAACCATGTTCAAAATAGATTAATGGTGGTTTATGGTAATCGAAATCATAATTACATATGATTTCCGAATCATACCCTTCTGTATCTGTGATCATCAGATCCGGCTTTAAATTATACTTTCTTAGAAGATCATTAAGAGAAATACAGGGCACTTCTTCTTCAACAATCATGTCGGAGGGTATGTTAAACTTTTGCAGATGGGATTTATTGAATGACGCGGTTCCTTTGGCATAGACCGGTAAATGAGGTAAACTTTCAACTTGAGGCCTGTAAATAGTCGCTTTTTCTTTTTCATTATGAACCGCCAAATTGAGTGTTTTTATTCTTTCAAATGTAGAATAGCGAGCTGACAGCTCATTGAAATATGCATGAACAGGTTCGACGATAATCCCTTCAAAACGTGTGGGATTGGATAGAATTTTTGGATAAAGCGGGTCGAAAGATTCCCCGTCACAACCACCAATTTGAACGAATGACAGAGTTTCGTAGTGATTTAAATAATGATTTAAAAGTGCCTGAAAATTAAAATAATTCGAATGTTCTGCTTTAGATACTCGATATCCCAGAAAACCAATGATCTGGTTAATTCTTCGTTTGAAATTAATATGCATTAAAAAGGGTCAATGGTTAATATGCACGTTAAAAAAGCCTTAAAATTATAATTCTGTAAACGCTTTCGTTTCGTGTAGAAAATGCCGGATCGCAAAATCCTGTATCAAAATTAAAAAATTAATCTACTGAATTTCTTTGAACAAATGAGAGCATCTTTGCTGTTTAGATGCTATTTTATTTTTGATCTTTGAAGGTTCCTGCTTATTGTTTACGATAATAATTCAAAAGAGTATATAAAATTGCTATTCAATCACATACATTATCTAAACTTCTTTTTTCGGAATCGATTGCGTATCATTAATATGAAAAATTTTTAATAAACACTGGGTTTTCGATTTCTAACTAAACGTTGGATGGGATGAAAAATAAAATAACACTTCTACTTTTGGCCATTTCGGTCATTACTATGTCTGTTTTTATTGGCTGTGAAGAGATTTACGAACCAATAATAGTATCTGGCAAAGTTGTTAATACTGAATCGGGTAGTCCTGTAACTGATGCAACTGTTTCAATTATCTCACCTGAAGATCTTGCCAGAGAAACATTTAGTGACAGTAATGGTGAATTTCTTTTTGAAGAAGTTCCTGTTGACAGTGTCATTGATATAACAATTCAGGCTCAGAAAGAGGGATTTTCAACTAAATCGATCACTCTCATTGCTGCACCAGAAAAAGAACTTATTGTACCGGATATTGAAATAAGCGGATCAGAAGAAGGAGGTAGTGGGCCTCCTCCTTCTGAGGGATCTGCAAATATAACTCTACAAAGTAAATCTGCTGAAACTATTCAGGTTCGTGAAACCGGTGGACTTGAAACAGCTACATTTGAATTTGTAGTTAAGGACTCAGCAGGCGTTCCGGTAGATAATCAAAACGCCACATTTGTTCATTTTGAAATTACAGCAGGACCTAATGGCGGTGAAAGCATTTATCCGGATTCAGTTAAAACAGTTGACGGAATAGCAAAAGCCACACTCACAAGTGGCACTGTTCCGGGAGTCGTTCAAATTCGAGCTTCGTTCCTTAGAAATGGAATAACTGAAAAATCAGCACCAATCCCTATTACAATTAGTGGTGGTTTACCTAACGACAATCATTTTGAGGTTAATTCAGAATTTAAAAATATACCAGCTAATTCAAGTAACCCGAGTGAAATAACTGTTTTACTTGGTGACAAATACGGAAATACTGTAATTCCAGGAACTGCTGTTTATTTCGGTACTAACAAAGGCAACATAGATGGATCAGCAAATACTGACGAACAAGGTTTAGCTTCTGCACAACTCAGAACAAATAATACTGAACCCGGAATGGCAACAGTTACTGTCGAAACTGTTGATGAAACAAGTTCAAAAATTTCCAGAGAATTGAATGTCCTTTTTTCCGGTGAACCTGAATTGTCTGTTACGCCTACCAATGTAGATTTACTCGGATTCGAATCAGAAACTTTCTCTGTAAACTTATCAGATGCCAATGGCAATCCTTTAGCTCCAGGTACTACCCTTTCAGTTAGTGTAGACAATCAAGATTTAGTTTTGGTTGGTACTACTACCGCAGAATTAAACGATACACAAAAAACAGGTGACGGATATACTGAATTTGAATTCCAACTCAGAAACCCTGATAGAGTTACTATTACAGAAGATGTAACTTTAACAATTTCAACAAACGGACCTAATGGTTCAGTAACAAAAAATCTTAGATTTGAAATTGACGAAGAAGACCCCGGACCTCCAGGTTCTATTTATTTAGAATCAATCACAGACAATCAAATTGGTGTTAGAGCTACTGGCCAGAAAGAGGATACTCAATTAACATTTCAAGTAGTTGATGTAAACGGTAAAAATTTGAGTAACGCAAATCCTGTTGACGTTGAATTCTTTTTCGGAGACAGGCCAAATGGAGGTGAATTTCTTTCTCCTGAAGTGGTCACTACAAATAATTTAGGTCAAGCAACTGTATCTTTAACCAGCGGTGAAGCCGCAGGTACTGTTCAAGTTAGAGCCAGAGTTTTAGATTCGGATATAAGCTCACAACCAGTCCCAATTGTTATACATGCAGGATTGCCAAGTCAAGAACACTTCTCGATAGTCCCACCACAAATAAATTTTCCTGCCACTCAATTTAACCTCGATTACGATTTTACTGTACTCGCAGGTGATAAATATAGCAACACCGTCCCTGATGACGTAGCAATATATTTTGAAACTGATGGTGGTTTTATTAATGGTGCTGCTTATACTTCGAATGGTAAAGCAATAGCCACTTTAACAATGGGTAATCCAATACCTTCCGATGGAGAAGTTACTGTTAGAGCTTACACTACAAATGATCAACAAAACACAATTGATGTCGAGACCGACCTGATTTTTTCTCGACAACCAATTATTACCACAAGTACAAATTCAATTGACTTGTCCAACGGTGATGATCTTACCATTGATTTCACGGTGGAAGATTCAAATGGATTTCCAATGGTTGAAGGAACTACAATAAGTGTAACAGCAGAAGGCGAGAGCATTGAATTGATTGGTCAAACAGATGTTACATTGAGAGATGTGGATCCAGATTTTTCTAACATTGAAGATTTGACAGAGTTTAAGTTTAATGTCAATGATTCTGATTCTGATACAAATGAAGATGCACCTGTTATTATTACCATTGAAGTTGATGGACCTAATGGCTATGCCAAGAAAGTAATTGAAGGAAGGAAAAGAAAAACTTTTAATTAACTCTCACCTTTTTCCATTTAAACTGCCGGTTTCTGAGAAGGCCGGCAGTTTAACTTATTTCGGATTTTATGCTCTTTTTATCCATTTTTTTATTCATTCTTGGTTCTAAAATGTTATCTTTCTGTTAGAGAATATTAACAACTAACAAATCAAGAGCTATGAAATATCTATCTTCAGACGAAGCCCTTCAATCTGTAAAAAAGGGTGATAACATCTTTGTTCATACTGCTGCGGCAGCTCCTCAACAACTGGTAAAATCGCTTACTAATCGTCATGCAGAACTCAGTGATATCACGATCTATCATCTGCATACAGAGGGCGTTGCTCCTTATGTAAATCCTGAATATAAAGACACGTTTAAAACCAAAGCGTTTTTTGTCGGAAAAAATATAAGGCAAGCTCTGGAAACCGGTGAAGCCGATTATATCCCGGTTTTCCTCAGTGAAATTCCACATTTTTTTAATCGCGGAATTATCGATCTGAATGTGGCTTTAGTAAATGTAAGTCCGCCCGACAAGCACGGTTATTGTTCGCTCGGTGTTTCTGTGGATGCCAGCCGGGCTGCTGTAATGAACGCTGATACGGTCATTGCTCAAATAAATCCAAACATGCCGCGAACCCACGGAGATGGCATTATTCACAGTAAGCTTATTGATATTGCCGTTGAAGTTGATGATCCCCTTCCTGAAGCACATCCTATGGAGTTGTCGGAATCAGAACTTTCCATTGGACGGCACTGTGCCAGTTTGATTGATGATGGTGCTACACTTCAGATGGGAATTGGCAACATCCCGGATGCTGTTTTAGCATCGCTAAAGGATCACAAAAATTTGGGTGTACATACAGAAATGTTTTCTGATGGTTTAATCGACCTGCTTGAAAACGGTACTGTCAATAATTCAAAAAAACGAATTCACCCAAATCGAACGGTAGCATCTTTCCTTTTCGGGAGCCAAAGATTGTACGATTTTGTAGATGATAATCCCAATATTGCGATGCTGGATTGCGCCTATGTGAACGACACAGCCGTGATTCGAAGAAATCCGAATGTTGTGGCTATTAACAGTGCCATAGAAGTGGACTTAACCGGCCAGGTTTGTGCTGATTCCATTGGAACCCGCCAATATTCAGGCGTGGGCGGACAAATGGATTTTATTCGTGGTGCATCCCTTTCACCCGGCGGAAAACCTATCATTGCCATCCCCTCTTCCACGAGACGTGGTGAATCCAGGATTGTTCCTTATCTGAAAAAAGGAGCCAGTGTGGTAACGACCCGGGCTCACGTACACTATGTTGTAACAGAATACGGTGTGGCCGATCTATACGGGAAAGCTCTTCGTGAAAGGGCCAAAGCCCTTATTGAAATTTCGCATCCCGATTCAAGGGAAGAGCTGGAAAAAGCCGCTTACGAACGTTTTAATACATTATAACCGGACGTGTTAAGTGTTAAAGAACCTTTTCCAAGACATCCTGTTGGAGTAAAAGTCCGTATCGTCCTTCCCGCAAGAGATCCCCGTGGGAGAAGCGCTCTATTGCCGGTATCACCGTGACTTGGAGGATGAGTCTGTCTAAAAAAATGTCATTCTGAACTTGATTCAGAATCTCCTCCCGTTAGTAAAAGCTGGAGATACCGGATCGGAGTCCGGTATGACAAAATCATAGTCATTACGTGTATCTTACATCTTTTTTAGACAGACTCAACACTTCGAGGTCACATACCAGCAACTTCAGAATGTGTGATACCTAATTCTAAAAAATAGACACTGCATTAAAAGCAATTGTTCTTATATTTGATCGGGTTTACTGTTTTAATCGTAAATCCTTATCATGGAAACAATCCCAATAGATTTGAACGAAGTCAGACATGCAACAACCATCAACAACTAAAAAGATCTCTTATAACGATAAAGAAGTTTCATCGATCATTGATAATCTGGATGATATCAATCTTGAATCCTCCTACTATCTGATGCTCGTGGTCGGCCCCTACAAAGAGGCCAGAGAAGATTTATTGCCAAGAGTTGAAAGAAAAGTTGGCATGTACAAAGAGTTTGATCTGCGTGATATTATCCTGTTAAATGAGGAGAAATGCTACAAAAAAATTGACGAACTGTTTAGTTCTATCGAAGAAAATAAAAAAAGTCTGCTTTTCAGACATGGCGATGCACTCGCCGGAGAGTACACTGGTTTTACTTATTCTAATACTCGTTATGCTACTCCACAGGAAAAATACCTGCTCAAGAAAATTATTAACAGCGAAAAATTTGTAGTGATAGAGTTCGAAGATTTAGACAGCATCGACAAAACACTCGAGCGTTATGCCCAAACCACAATTATCTGCGACAAACCTACTTCAATGATGGGTAAATTTTTCTGGAGGCTCAAGCAGATTCACGTTCACGGGCATACCTTTTCAAATAAGCGTCCTAAAACAGCATAGCAGTTTTTTGCAAGACACAATATAACCCGTCTGACCGCTTTGAGCGGGCTGACGGGTAAGCCCTAATAACTTATCTTACACACTCACTTTCCCTTCTTGACGCGGATCTAAATCATAGAGCGAGGAAACGGTTGCCTGAATCGTCTTGTACCATTCGTTTCCATATTTGTCATTGATCTCGTAATAATCGGCAAAATCTGGTTTGCGAATCTTCATCTTCCACTCTTGGTTTTTTGCTTTAAAAACAGGGTCTATATGAAGTAACTGGTGATACAAAAGCATCTTCTTTGTGTCGTCGTCCAGCATATCCCAAAGTTCACCCGAAACCTCAACCAGGTAATCATTCCCGGAATAGTGTTTTACCTCACGGGTTGACTTAACACATTTTGCAGCTCTCTGTTTAGAAATGTTTGGATAGACTAATAAAAAACCAATTTGTGCCGGGCCAATATCAATTTGATGCGTTTCGAGTACTTCAGAAGCCAGTTTCTCCATCTCGGGGGCTTCCATCAACTCTTTTCCGCTTAGCTTGATCTCTCCGGTTGGATCTAAATAGTCATTTTGAGCCATAAATATTGTCTGTAAATTTTTTGATGATATTTGATTTTATCGAAGGCAAAAATATACAAAAGATCTCTTTGAATCCCTTCGGTATTTCATCGCTTTTTTGTTTAAGATAATCGTCTGCCGAATGAACTCCGCGCCTGCCGATTGCTTCTTTCGGCTGGCGAATACCGATGCCCTTCATCATCCATTAAAGTACCTGAGTCATCCGATGAGTATTTGTGGCAAATTTAAAAATCCAGGCTATCTCACTCATCGGATGACTGATTCTGATTTCATTTCATAACAAATAACGCTATTATTCTAAAAGAAGTAGATATCAAATTAAACTAAAATTGCTATGAAAAAGAGTCTTCTGGGTAGCTTAATTGGAATAAGCATAATTTTTAGTATCGATTCACTATCAAGAGTAATAATCTCCCTGTATGAAAATGAAGATATTTTGATGTTTTCTTACAGCCTTTACTCCGGTTTCTGGCCTGTTCTGCTTGTGGCAATCGCTGCATTTAGTACTTTTTTCGGAGCGATGTTTGCCCTCAGTTATGGACGCGAAAAACGTGTTTTTTCTCTCATTATTTTCATCTTGTTTGCCGGGCTCTACAGATATGGTCAGATTGTTATTCTTGATGATACAGAAGGACTTCTTTTTCCGGTCATTGCCCTCGTGCTCTCACTGATCAGTATTTTCCTGGCCTGGAAACTAATCGGCCGGTCTAAATCCAAAGATAATCAGGATAAATCCGAACCACCTATCTCTCCGCAGAAGCACCACCACCCTGCCGGAGACGACCGGCGGCATAATCAACCTCAGTAACATCCACGCCTCTCCATTCGGCTAATTGTTCTGCCATTCGGGTTCGAACCGTTTGCATCAGCAATGGGGAATCTCCTTTTTTATATTCATCCGTCGCTATCGGCTCCAAAACCTTGAGTTTCACATGAACGTCTTTCTCAAACACCCACGATTGTTTAGGCAGGCATCCCTGTGTACCATCCAGAACAAGTGGCAAGATCGGTTTATTTTCACGAATAGCAAGATCAAATGCTCCGCTGGCAAACCGGGTTAAATTACCGGACCTGGATCGTGTTCCCTCCGGGAAAAAAATCACCGAAATATTTCTGTCGAGATAATAGTTACATCTCTTAAAAACCATCAGTGCTTGTTTTTTTTTACCCCGGGAAACAGGAATATCACCGGCCAGCTTCATCATCCAGCCAAGAATGGGAAGGTCAAATAGCTCCCTTTTAGCCACCCACTTCATTTCCCACGGCAGATTCGAAATCACGGGGATATCCGCGTTCGACATATGATTGCTCACAATTACATAAGGATGGCGATCATCAATCTTCGTATCTCCCTCAATAGAGATCTTCCAATTTGGGTTCACCCGCGAGATAAACAGTCCCAGTTTCCGAAACATCCGGCCGGTTCTGTATCGGCCGGGATCGCGGTCAAACAAGTAGATAACAGCAAGCAACGGCAACCAAAAAATCACCAACAAGCTTATTGCTATCCATATGATGACTGAGGCCAGGTGTTGCATGTTTAAATCAGTTACTTCTGATTTTCGGAATGAAGCTTTTAATAATTCCCCAAACACCTTTTGCCGGCTTTCGGGCTCTCTTGTTTCTGTCAACTGCTTTTTCAATCACCGGCGGCAGGTTAATATCCTTAGTTTCCTTCCGCATCTTTTTCGGTGCAGCCTGTTCCTTACCCTTTGATTCCTCTTTTTTACTTGATATGGAATCTCGTGAGTATCTCTTTTGCTGCCGTCCAGATTGATTTTGAGATTGCTTCTCATCTTCTCCTTTCCCGGCCTTTTGCCGTTCTTCTGATTCCTGGGGTTGATTCGACTTGTTTTCTCTCTCTGAACGCTTTTTTTGATCCGATTTCTGTTGATTCGACTTATCCTCGGAAGGTTTCTGATCTTTCTTTTTTTCTCCTCGGGTTGGTCTTGGTGGAAGATCTTCTCGTTTCGTGCGTTTCGAAGATGGAGTTGTATCCTTCTTCTCTTGTTTCTCCTGTTTTAGGTCTTCTTTTTCTTTTTGAAAATGATTTTCCCAAGAAAAGTCTTCAGGATTTTTAAACTGATTGGGAACATCCAGTTTTTTGATCGAATTTTCTTTAATCTTGTCTATATCCCCGAAGGTTCTACGATCACGCGTGGTTATAAAGGTAATTGCAATCCCGGATTTATCGTACCGGGCTGTTCGTCCAATTCGATGCACATAATCATCCGTTGTGTTGGGTACATCATAATTGATAATGATAGATACCTCTTTAATATCTATACCCCGCGCCAGGACATCTGTGGCCACAATAATAGGTACTTGCTTATTTTTGAATGCTGATAACGCTTTGTTCCGTTCATCCTGTGAGCGGTCCCCATGGATACTGGCTGCTTTCATTCCCTCTTTCTTCAATAGTCTCTGTAACTCATCAGTCCCTTTTTTGGTAGATGTGAAGATAATGCAGGAGTCCCATTCCAGCTGATCGAAAATCCCCTTTACAAGTGGAATTTTCTGATGGCTTTTCAAAAAATAAGCTCTCTGTTCAACATTAGCAGACGGCTTGGCTCTTTCAATTTCTACCGTTTGTGGATTCTTCATAATTGAGGAGGCAAGCCGCTCAATTTCGGTAGGCATTGTTGCTGAAAACAGTAATGTTTGCCGTTTCTCTGGCAGCCAACTTATAATTTTTTTCATATCCGGCAGGAAACCCATATCAAGCATCCTGTCGGCCTCATCCAGAACAAGGTACTCCAGGTTTGAAAAGTCGATATTTACAACCCTGTTTTGGTCAAGAAGGCGGCCGGGAGTGGCTATAATAATATCCACACCGGCTTTCAGGGCTTTGGCCTGAACAGAAAAATCACTCCCGCCAATTACAGTTGCAGATGTAATTCCGGCATGGTAACCGATCGCAAAAATATGTTCGTCAATCTGTTTGGCCAACTCACGGGTGGGACTCAGGATTAACGCCTTCACTCCCTGCCTCTCACTTTGCAGTACCCGTTCCATAATGGGTATCACAAAAGCACCGGTTTTTCCGGTACCTGTTTGTGCAATTCCGATAACGTCTTTTCCATCCGTAATAAGGGGTATTGATTTTTCCTGGATGGGGGTAGGCTCTTCGAATCTCAGGTCTCTCAAACCTGCTAAAAGAGAATCTGATAAATTAAATTCAGTAAACTTCAAATGGTCAATATCTAAATTTGTGAAAAATTATTTTCTATAACCCTATAATATAAGCAAGTTCAAGCCAATATATTATCAATTCTCCCAAATCGGTGAGAGGGGTATTCTAAAATTTTTATGTTAAAGAGGGCTTTGCAAAACCGTGGCTACTGGTCAATCTGAACTCGATTCAGATTCTCCATTCGTCTTTATAGCCTATATCTGGAGATCCTGAATCAAGTTCAGGATGACGGTCAGAGTTTTGCAAAGCCTTCCTAAAGTCTGTACCCTGCACAGAGAATTCCACTCACCGGCCATGGCCTAATAAAAAAAGAGAGCTGCCTTTTTGTAAACAGGTGCTCCTGCGCTAGAGAAGTTACCCCGAAATTTTAAGTTTAAGTATACTAAAGTATTAAATAACAGTAGTTTAATACATTTAACAAGTGGAAATGGTGATTTTGGGAAAATAACCGACCTTGAATAGTTGGCGGGAAAAAGGACAACGAGAGAACCGTGAGAAGAATCCTTTCATACCGGCGAGGAGCGAAATTTAAGGGCTGAAAACCTGATGGACCATTGAAAGGATTCCACGGTGAACTCGTGTCCGCCGCCAAGTATTCACAGTCTAATAGATTTTTTCGTTCTTTTGTATCAAGACAAAAGGACATACAACATGCAATAAGTTTACACTTTCAATAATGGGGTAAGTCCTCTCCTGCACTATTCTTCCATCCGGGATATTAGCTCTCCCTAAAAATGGGGTAAGTCCTCGAAATGGTGATTCTTTTCAATAGGTTGAAAAAAGTTTACCTTAAGGCATCATTAATCCAAAAAAAACCTATTACACTACTGTATGAAAAATCTACATTTTGCGGCTATTATACTAATTAGCTCGTTGGTTCTGTTTTCCGCCTGCAACAGCTACGAGCAGAGAGCTTCAGAAGATCTCTCAACAAAAATGGACTCCTTAAGTTACAGCTTCGGATATCTACAAGGCAATAGCCTCTCCAGTGAGGGGATTCACGATGTTGACATTCAAAATTATGTTGCCGGTCTACAAACGGGGTTAGACACAACTGATACATCTGTAGCTATTGACAACATGGCAATGCAAACTCTCATTCAAACCTACCTGCAAGAGCTTGAAATGAACAGGCAAGCACAGGCTGAGGAGGAAGCGGGAGTAAACAGAGAACGCGGACAAGCTTTCCTCGAAGAAAACCTCCAAAACAGTGATGTAATGGAAACCGAATCAGGTCTCCAGTATCGTGTTCTTGAAGAAGGCGATGGCGATAGTCCAACTGCAGAAGATCGGGTTCAGGTTCATTACGAAGGACGTTTGCTTTCAGATGAAGTGTTTGATAGTTCATATGAACGAGGTCAGCCGGCTACTTTTCCACTCAATCGTGTTATTCCCGGCTGGACTGAAGGATTACAGTTGATGGAAGAAGGCGCCAAATATAGATTCTTTATCCCCGGCGAGCTTGCATACGGTGCGAATCCTCCGCAGGGAAGTCCGATTCCTCCGGGAGCCGTACTCATTTTTGATGTGGAGCTGCTCGAAGTAAATCCAGAACCTCAGCAACAACAGCTTCAGCAACAGTAATTTATTTCATAATTCAGTCTCGTCTGACCGTTGTATTTTCGGACTCACGAGTTTAAAAGTTGCCAAGGCATCCATCAGACGGTAAAACCAGCCGTCTGATGGATTTTCAAAAAATACTTTTTCTTCTATTTTAAATCGCGCAATTATTTAATGGGTTGCGCGATTTTTTTATGTTACTATTGATGTTTGGTCTGCGATAGTTGACAAAGACCTGTCTGGTTTTTTCATCTCTGTTCTAACGCTAAATTTAAGATTTAAAGAAACCCGACAGATCTCTTTGATATTTTCTACTTAACACCTCACTACAATGGATATTCACGCACTCACAAATAAGGTTCGGCTGAAATCTTTTGAACTGGGTTTTGACCAGTGTGGGTTTGCCAAAGCTGGTCCTCTTGATCCCGAGGCTTTTCGTCTTGAACAGTGGCTTAACCAAAATCTACATGGAACGATGGGATGGATGGAAAACTACTTCGATAAACGTGTAGATCCCACCATACTGGTTCCCGGTGCCAAAAGTGTGGTAAGCGTTCTGGCAAGTTATCGTTTTAAAGAAAATGAAGAACACGACCGGGAAACCGATCAACCTAAAATTGCCAAATATGCACGGGGGCGTGATTATCATAAGACATTTAAAAACCGGCTTAAGAAACTTTTTTTCTATACCAAAGAGTTAACGGGAGATATCAACGGCCGCTTTTTTGTGGATTCCGCACCGGTGATGGATAAAGCATGGGCAAAACGAGCCGGACTGGGCTGGATGGGGAAGAACAGCAATTTGTTGAATAAAACATATGGTTCTTTTTTCCTGATTGGTGAAATGATTGTGGATATTCCCTTTGTGTATGATGCTCCTCAAACCGATCACTGCGGAAGTTGTACACAATGTATTGATGCCTGCCCTACAGATGCTATTCATGAACCCTATCGGATCGACAGTAACCGATGTATTTCTTACCTGACGATTGAGCTAAAAGAGCAGATGCCCGACGAGTTTGAAGATCAGCTTGGCGACTGGGCATTCGGCTGCGATATTTGCCAGGATGTATGCCCCTGGAATCGAAAAGCAAAATATGGTCACATAAACGATCTAAAACCACGCGAACAGGTTTTACACCCGCCAAAGAGATGGACTGATCTTAAGGAAGAGGAGTTTGAGGATATTTTTGAGGGGAGTGCTGTCCGACGCGCCGGTTACAAACGTTTTACCGAAAATGCCAGTCGTGTGGAAAATCACAAGAAAGAATTTGCAAAACAGATCTGAGTTCTTCCCAATTATATCAGTTTAGAATTATGAGCAGACTCAGAATCAGAAGTAAAACAGCCCAGAGAGCAAACGCAATTTTATTGATTTTTTTTGCCTTTTTAGCTTTATACCAGCTTCGGGGACTCACACCCTGAACGGCAAATGTTGCAACCGCTGCAAGGTTCACACAGATAATATTAGTCGTTAACAGTAAAAACGAATAATATGCCAAAGAAAATTGCATATCCCCGATTAGCAGTCCGGCTGATACCAGTGGTGGTAATAAAGCAACTGCTACCATAACCCCAATAACTGCAGCCGACATACCAATGGTATAAGCCAACACACCGGCCGCGCCTGACGCAAGGGCAAGTGCAATATCAGAAAGCTGTACATCGGTTCGGCTCGCAATTTCATATACCGATGCATCAACAGTCAAAAAAATTCCCATTAGGACAGACAGAAAAAACGCCACAGTTATTCCAGTCACATTGGTTTTCAATGATTTTATAAAAAGTTTTGAATCTCCTAAAGTTGTTGATAGTGCCAAGGCAACATTTGGTCCTAAAAGGGGGGCAATTACCATCGCGCCGATTACCACAGCCACACTATCCCGAAGCATTCCAAGTGCAGCAACTATGGTTGAAAAAGTGACTAATGCAATATAAACCGGCGTAAGATTAACTGCATCGGAGATTTCGTTGTAGAGTTCTTCCCGGCTAACCCTGACACCGCGAAATGGTTCCTGCTCCTCTTCTTCATCTTCTTTTCCCTGTTTCTCTTCTTCCTCTTCATCTTCTTCTACACGCGGCAGAGTGGCCTCAACATCCTGCATGACCAGTCTGTACCTATCATCATTCCCCATCAATTGTTCGGCATTATCAAGGAAACTTTCTGTTTTATTGGCATCCACCAAAGCCTTTAACAGATATCCACTATCCGATTCTTCATTCCAATAGTGTTCAACCGAATTGTCATTCAAAAGTTCTTTAAAATCTTCCCTTGCATCTTTTGGGACAATCACCTCAATTTGTCTGATAGGCATCTTGCATCAAAATTTATAAAATGTTCAGTTCCTTTATTCAAATGTAATCATAAATAAATTGTACGTCATTCGTTATCCAAAAAATTTCAAAACACGGCACTTTTTTAATATTAAAAACATCTAATATAAAAAGTGCGTCTCCATCTATATATTAAAAAGAGATTTAAAATACAGTTTATTGGTTGATGCAGGTGAGAGGTGATGTTGATGAAATTATCAACAGAAACTGAAAAACCCGGCTATCAACCGGGCTTTTCTACTACGTTGGCTTTTTCGGGGTACAACAAGTAATATCTGGGTCGATATTACTACGTTATATACATGAACTTTTTCAATTTGTTCCCTTTCTAAGAAGTTTTTAAAATTAAAAAATTTTAATCTTATTAGAAAGAGTTAAAACCAGAATTTTCACGGGTTTTTAGCTTAGCTCTCCCCTGTTTTTTCATTGCTTATACCAAAAATATCAACCTTACAAACAGTTGAAAAATGTAAACTTGAGCATACTGGCTGAGATTTTGATAATGAATTTCTCATCCGGTCTCTTACATTGCAGGAACTCTTCCGTGTTGCGGCTGAATTAAAATCTCTTCAACAACACTTCTCGATGAGAGTTCTGAAATTGTAACTAATAAAGACGCAACATCTGTCGGGTTAATAAGGCGTTCCGGGCTCATGTCTGATTCGTCCCACGAGGTTGAATGAGTTTGTCCGAGATTAATAGCTGTAACAGCAATATCTGTTTTCTTCAACTCCTCCCTGAGTGAGCGTGTATAGCCAAGAAGTGCATGTTTCGAGGCTGAATAGGCGCCGCTGTCCGCCAATCCCCTTAATGCGCCCACAGAACAAATATTTATAATCAATGCCCGGTCTTCTTTACGCAGATCCGGTAAAAATCGTTTGATAATGTTTACGGCGGCAAAAAGATTAACATTCACTTCGTAGCGGAACTCTTTATCTGTAGTATCTGCCAGTGTCTTGTACAGATAACTACCGGCATTATTAATGATAATTCCAGGCTGCGGAAAGTTTTCTGGCATCTGAAGATTTAAAACATCTTCCATATTGGTAGCATCACAAACCAATACTTCAACTTGATTGGCTCCGGCTTCTTCACATAAAAGTTTTGTTTGTTTAAGATTTTCTTCGTTTCGGGCTAAAAGCAGGATAGGCCGTCGGGTAGATGCTGAATATGTAATGGCAATACTTCTGCCAATTCCCTGGCTTGCCCCTGTTATGAGGACAGATGATTCTTTATAACTCATGATTTAAACTTCGTCGTTGCTTTCAAATGTCTTGTCAGTAACCAATAAAAACTATGGAACATTCAGATATTTGTGTGTTTGCAGACTTATTCCCCACTCGGGATTTTTCTTCACATAGTCTACAATAAGATCAATGGATGACGGAGTATCCCACTCGGGTTGAAGCAGAAGTTTTGCATTATCCGGACATTTTTTTGCGTTGAGCTCAGCCCATTCAATGTCTTTATTTTTTAGGACTACTATTTTTAACTCATCTACATATGGAAACACTTCATCCAAAGGTTTTTTGAATCGCTTTGGTGATAATGTAATCCAATCCAGATGACCAGAAAGCGGTGAAGATCCACTTGTTTCGATATGCACGTTAAGCCCGTGGTCTTTCAGTCGAACCGTTAATGGCTCCAGGTTATGCAGCAAAGGCTCCCCGCCTGTAATTACGGCAAATGAAGCTCCACTCTTTACGGCCCGGGAAACAATCTCTTTCGTTTTAATTTTAGGATGCTTGCTTTCATCCCAACTGTCTTTTACATCACACCACCAACACTGAACATCACACCCGGCCAATCGGATAAAGTATGCAGGTTTGCCCGTATGTGCACCCTCCCCCTGGATGGTGTAAAAATCTTCCATCAGCGGATATTCAATCTCATCAAATGCAGATACAGATCGCTTTTTAAGTTTTTGATCTTTTGTGCTATACATCTTTATCAGTGTATTCTACCCAACTCGTATCTGTTTCCCAGACAGTTACAGTCAATTCAATGCCATCGGGAATTTTAGATTGGGTTTCTTTATGGATATACTCTGCAATTCGCTCTGCAGTGGTTGGAACAGTTACTTCTTCATTCAAAACAGTATGATCCAACCCCCCTTTTTTGCCGTCATTAGCTGCCCATTTCAGCTCTTTAAAATCGCAAACCATGTCAGCCGATTGTAAATATTTCGACGGATTAAGTTTATGCGACTTTGCTGCAATACGAACCTTATAGGTATGGCCATGCATGCGGCCACACTTTCCATCATACCCATCAATAAAGTGAGCTGCATCAAACTTAAATTCTGTATGTAGTGTCCACGTTGGCATGAAAAAAACCTGAATCAAATATCAAAATTTATATAGCTTGGAAAGATAAGGAATTTTATATAGCTCCGCAGAGTTAGGCTCAGACTTTCAGCAACTCTACCTTCATCGAATAGCAGGAGTTTTATTCACCAAACATATCAATGTAATCATCCACTGAGGCGGAGATCACTTTTGTAGCTTCATCTTTATCATACACCCGATCAACAAATACATCTGTCTCTTTTTTTCCCGGAACCAGTTTATATGTACCAAAGTAGTGTCGTAATCTCTCGATCAGAACATCCGGAAGATCAGTCACATTTTCGATATCGGTATAATAGCTGTCATTGTCCAGTACAGAGATAATCTTATCATCTGCCTCGCCATGATCAATCATGTGCAAACCTCCCACAACCCTGGCGCTCAAAATTACCTCCGCCCTGTCGATCGGGCGTTCACTGAGAACACAGATATCCAGCGGGTCTCCATCTCCCTTTTCGGTATGTTTTGACAGCGAGCCGATCCTATCACCACAGTACGTTCGCGGAATAAAACCATAGAGTGAAGGCGGCATCGATGAACTTCGCTGCGGACGGTCTACCCGCATATAGCCGGTCATTTTATCTACTTCATATTTAATAGCATCAAAAGAGGTGACCTCAATAAAGGCGTTTACGGTATGTGGTGCATCGTCACCGATTTCTAAACCGTGCCAGGGATGAGGTCTCCATCGAAAAAAAGGATTGGGAAAATTCACGTTTTTGTGTGTTGTATGTGGTTCGTGGTTTGTTGGATTCGTAATCCGTCAGATCGCTTTGAGCGGTCAGACGAATATAAGTTAATCCATTATTGCATTTAGTTTTTCCAGGTTTTCTTCAACTCGCAGTGCCTTAATCACATCATCAATGTTGCCTTTTAAAATATCATCAAGATTATAAAGAGTCAGGTTGATACGGTGATCGGTCAGGCGGCCTTGCGGAAAATTATAGGTTCGAATTTTTGCACTTCTGTCTCCGGTTGAGACCTGGCTTTTGCGGTCCGCCGCACGCTCGGCCCGGATTTTTTCCATCTCCATATCGTAGAGTTTGGTTTTCAGCATTATCAGGGCCTTCTCTTTGTTTTGGTGTTGCGACCGCTCCTGCTGACATTCCACAACAACTCCGCTTGGTTCGTGCGTTAAACGAATGGCTGAATCGGTCTTGTTCACGTGCTGACCTCCTGCCCCGCTGGCGCGAAATGTATCAACCCGAACATCATTCATATCGATGTTGATCTCTACATCATCATTCACTTCCGGGAGAACTGCCACAGTTGCCGCCGATGTATGAACGCGTCCTTGTGATTCAGTCTCAGGCACTCGCTGCACACGATGTACACCGCTCTCGTATTTCATTTTTCCATAAACCTCATTTCCGGAAAGCTCAAAAACAATCTCCTTAAATCCACCCTTCTCACTTTCGGCAACAGACAAAATATTTTGCTTCCATTTTTGAGTTTCTGCGTATCGCCGATACATATCAAAAAGATCTCCTGCAAACAGGGCGGCTTCATCTCCGCCGGTACCGGCCCTGATTTCAATAATACAGTTTTTGGAGTCATCGGGATCTTTGGGAATCAGCTTCATTTTGATCGCTTCTTCAAGATCCTCCAACTGTTGCTTTAATTCCTTGATCTCCTCCCTGGCCATCTCCGTTATTTCGGCATCATCATCCATCTCAATAAGCTCTTCATTCCCCGAAATCTGCTTGGTGATTGATTTCCAGGTATCAAAATCTTCTACTAATTCTTTGAGCTGTGTATGTTCTTTTGTCAACTCTGCGTACTCCTGTGGACGATCATAGATAGCCGGATCGGCCATAGCCTGGGTAATCTCTTCGTAGCGCTCTTTAACCTGTTGTAGTTTTCCTTCTAAATCCATTATTGTTGTTACTGCTGATTTTATCTAAAGATAGAGAATTTGATGGTGATCTTTGGAATCGAATTTTATATCGATTGGGGATTGTGGAATGAGGTATGCGGAGAGTGGACATTCTAAATTAAACTAAATTTGAGTTCCGCTCTCCTCACTCCACAATCCGCATTTCACATACCTACCTTTTCAGCTTTAAAATCAATACCTTTTTGAAAAATTGAAATCAACACAACTATGAAAAACCCACTATCTTCGAACTTTGTACTTGGATTTTTAGGAGCCGGACAACTTGCGCGAATGTCATCTCTGCAAGCCTTTCGTTATGGAATGCAGGTAGCGGTTTTTTCGGATCGGCCGGAAAATGAGCCCGTACAATTTATGACACCTCACTCCTACAGCGGATCTTTCGATGATGTGAAATCGATGATTGAATTTGCCCGAACCTGCGATGTAATGACGCTTGAAAATGAGTTTATTGACTCAGCTGTGCTCTCAGAGCTTCAAAAAATCTCAGGAACACCCATCTACCCTTCACCCAAAAGTTTCTCCCTGATTGAAAACAAATTGATTGAGAAGCAGACATTCGAAGATGCAGGAATTCCCGTTACACCATATGCAATTGTAAAATCTAAAGATGACCTGAAAGCTTTCGGAAATAAGCATGGATGGCCCTACCTCTTAAAATCATCGAAAGGTGGATATGATGGATATGGAAATGAAACGGTTGAAAATACAGACCAGGCACTGAAAGCATTCGAAAATTTGGGTGGAAATAAAGGACGGGATATCCTGGCAGAAGCGTTTGTTGATTTTACTCATGAACTTGCTGTTCAAGTTGCCCGAAATGAAACAGGCCATGTTGTTTACCCATGCTGCGAAACAGTCCAGGAAAATCATATTTGTGTAGCCGTCAAATCACCTGCCCCGGTTAAAGAATCCGTTCAAAAACGTGCGCAGGAGTTAGCAGTTACAGCCACTGAAGCGATCGATGCCAAAGGGATCTTTGCCTTTGAATTTTTCCTGACCACATCTGGTGATGTATTGCTAAACGAATCCGCACCACGCCCCCATAATTCAGGGCACTATACCATTGAAGGCTGTATCACCTCGCAATTTGAGAACCATGTAAGAGCTGTTTGCGGTTTGCCTTTGGGTGATCCGGGACTCATTAAACCCGCCGTGGCGATGATTAACTTACTGGGTACACAGAAAAGAGATGCTCAGATAGATCATACTGAAAAAGCAGTAGCTGAATCAAACGGACACCTCCACTTCTATGGAAAGTTAGACAGCAAAGTTGGCCGAAAAATGGCTCATTATACTCTGTTGGGTGATGATCTGGAGAAGATATATCAAAGCAAAGATGTGACCAGACAATGAAATCTAAATTTGATCTTTTACAGGTTCAGCATATTTCCGAGTAGCAGGGACCTTCAGTTGCAGAAACCGTTAAATAGTGTCTCTAAAGACCCGTCGTTTAATCAAAAAATCTTAAAAAAACTTAAAACTTTTTCCATCTTTCTTTCTTTACATTTTTCGCTCTATCTTTATAGACAAATAAAAATTTAACCGAACAACTCATCATGAAAATACTCACTCATTTTTTCCTGCTGCTTACACTATTGCTCACAACAGCTCACGCTCAATCAAATGGCGATTGGATCACTCTTTTCGACGGCGAAACTCTGAATAACTGGGCAGCCGCCGAAAACCCGGAAACATTTTCAATCGAGGATGGGATGATTGTAGTTGATGGGCCACGAGCTCACCTCTTTTACAACGGTCCGGTCGAAAATCACAACTTTGATGATTTTGTCTTTAAAGCCGATATCATGACGATGGAAAATGCCAATTCAGGCATCTTTTTTCACACCCAATACCAGGAAGAAGGCTGGCCGGCTCACGGGTATGAAGCACAGATCAATAACTCTTATGACCCGGATCCGCGGCGAACGGCCAGTTTATACAGTGTGGATGATAACACGGAAATCACCTTTCCTGATAACGAGTGGTTTACCATGACGATACGGGTGGAAGGACAGCACATTACAATTTCGGTGAATGACCAGGTAATTACAGATTACACCGAACCGGAAGATGTGGATCGAGGAACGAATGTTCTTTCAAGCGGAACATTTGCACTGCAGGGGCATGATCCGGACAGCAAAGTGTATTTTAAAAATATAAGAGTGAGACCTTTGTAAGGCATCACTCTTTTTATTCGAGGGCTTTGCAAAACCGTGGTTATTGGTCAATCTGAACTCGATTCAGATTCTCCATTCGCCTTTATAGCCAGTATCTGGAGATCCTGAATCAAGTTCAGGATGACGGGCAGAGTTTTGCAAAGCCTTCTATTCATTTTTTAAACGTTCCTGAGATGATTTTTTAACCAGAGACGTACTTCCTTCCGTGTCATATCTTCATTTTTTAACTCGTCGCGAAGTAATCTCTCAATTTCTAAAGCATCTGCTTTTTCCAGGACTTCATTCTCCTCGGAATATTCATTTATAAAATCCAGAACTTCATCACCTTCATGACGTCTGAATAGTTTACTGTCGGTCTCACTATCCGTAGAAGTTTCTGTACGAGGTATATCTGCCGGACCTGTTTTCCAATTGTAATCGTATTTTAAATCTGATCTGTCTAATAATGGCATAATATCATCAGTTTTATTTCACTATCATTCACTTTTAAAAAAACAATTATTAGATGGTCAGTGTTTCTTCAGACATTTTTATGATAAACTGACTTATATTTTATTCTTCATTTTACACATCTAACTTATTCAACTATAAGTCGAGTAGCCAAGGGGAATTTCACCCCGATGAAACATCCTGGAATGGAGAATCTCCTTAAATTTACATTAGGTAGAATGGAATGCCAGTAAATCACCAAGACACAATATATTTTTCGTGTCTTTGTATTTTAGTGGCCTTCATAGTAAACTTTTTACCAAACTCATTTGGTGAGTTTTCACGATTTGAATTTATCGGCCCATCCTTCTTCAAAACCACCAAATCCCCTCAGCTGGCGCAAGTGTTAAGCGAAGCGTCACTTGTGCCCCTTTCCCTTTGCACAAAAGCTTGGGGCATAGTTTCGAAGAGCTTGATTTCTGATTGGAGATTTTTGATTTATGATATTCGATCTGATTTTTAAAATCACATATCATCTTTGATCCAAAGGCCTCTTTACTCCTTCTCAACTTTAACCTGGTCTTTTATAGAAGTTGCTCAATATATTTATCCATGGCTTTTTATAGTATGAATCGTTCTTTGCTAATCAACAGTAAATCATACGCCGGTTATACTCAAGACCGCCAGGCATCTCTCATAATCAGGAAAGAATTTGTTTTAGTTGCCGGATTGTACGGCGGGAACTTTCTACAACACCATCCATATAGCCTGGAAATTCAGTTGCCGTTTCAGATCCTGCAATCAGTAGTCGATTATCAAAAAGTGGTTCTTGGAATCTTATGTGACCATTGTTTTGATGGGGTATAATATGCTGTTCGTATTTGCTGTAGGAAAAGGACTCTTTTTGCCAAACTAATTCCCGGTAGGATCGATAGCTGTCAACCTTATCTCCATAAAATCGGCGGAGCTGTTCCATGACTAACTGTTTTCGTTGATCACGAGCTACCGCATGGTAGGCATTGTTCATAAATCCTTTAAGAGCAAAATAGGTGCTATCAGAATGATCGTACATTTCATTAACAGGTCCCACATTGCTGAAGATTGTGCCACTGGACTCCGGATTTCGCCAAAAGGGTTTATCAAACGTCATCGCAATTTTTATCGAATCGGCCATCCAAGTGTGTGTCTGTGAAGCGATATCTGTAAACTTTTCAGGTAGAGAGGGAGAAAAATCAATACTATCGACCAAAAGCTTAGGGGGCAGTGTACTGATAATATAATCAGCCTTAAAAAAATCGCTTTCAGTTTTAATTTCTAACTTCGTACCGGTTTTCCGAATAGTTTTTACTGTTTGACCTGAATGAATTTGGTCTGGATTAAGACTGTTGGCCAATTTTTGAATGATCCTGTCTGTGCCACCCTCAATCCGATAACTCGGTTCATCATTAGGAGGCAACTCCACAAGCTGCGGTGGTGAAACCGACATGGGCTCATAGTATGCTTTATCTCCCATATACTGCTGGTAAATGTCAATATCTAATTCATCCAGTAATTGCAACAAATTCCGATGTTTTTTACCCAACCAGGTGGCTCCCATCTCAATAGGAGGCTCATGATCTGATCTTAATGTATAAATGCGTCCGCCCAACCGGTTCCTGGCTTCCAGAATTTGAGATTTTCTTACTCCTTCTTTTTGGAGCCAATAAGCTATAAGCAGACCAGAAAAGCCTCCACCAATGATGACAATTTCAGGGGTTTTCATAAGAGTATTTTGGATTTAAATCTTGAAAAGATGCCAAAAGTAAAGAATCGATTTTGTTGATACAACCGTTCATAACTATGAGGACTTACCCCATATTTATAATTTAAAGTTATTATAAGTTTTATGTCCTTTTGTCTTGATACAAAAGAACGAAAAAATCAAGGCTGTGAATAGTTGGCGGCGGACACAAGTTCACCGTGGAATCCTTTCAATGGTCCATCACGCTTTCAGTCCTTAAATTTCGCTCCTCACCGGTATGAAAGGATTCGTCTCACGGTTCACTCGTTGTCCTTTCTCCCGCCAACTATTCAAGGCCTATTAGACTCCGATAATTACTATTTCAACTTAAAGAAAATTATAAATATCTGATTACATTCATCTTAGCTATCTGTTTGTGATGGTTAAACCGCGTATTAATGAGGACAGTTCTCGCGTCATCTGTGCGATTCTTTTCTTTATTTTTGGCTTTCCTCCTTCCCATTCATCAACCTGTAATAATACTATCTTGAATGCGCTTCTTATTTACAATGACCCGTTGCCGCCAGCAGAGCATTCTTGTAAGGCGAATCGGCCCCATGCAGATAGTTCTGTCCCATACGATGATCGCTCTTCAGGTGCCCTATGATTGGTTCGATCCCGGCTCGCTTGCGAAATCTGCGTCGCATTCGCCGTTTGTGATTTTCATCGACTGTTCTTCCCGGCGGGTCTGGAGTGGTCACCACAACCCCTTCCACCTGTTTGGTTCCTCGCCCGCCGCGGTCAAAAATAATCTCGGAAGGTTTTTCCAACTCCAGCCGGTCCATGGTCTCCAGCAGCGGGGCAATCGTTTTTGAATCGTTCGGATTTCCTTCGTAAGCCCCCACCGACAACACAATTCGGCGAGTGGGGTGCACGATGATTCCTACTTTGTTGCCAAATTCGTATTTCTTGTGAGCTTTGCCCTTGGCAATACAAGTAGTAAAGGGTTTATGCAGACTGTAAATTTTGTCTTTATCGCTACGCTGTTGGGTAATCGCCTGCCAGCCCACCTCCATAAACTCCTGATAGTCCTGCTGGCGCCCCTCGGGCAGGTTTCGCTCCAGCTCCCGTAGCAATCGCCCTGCAATGGTCCGCAACTTTCGTTGGGCTTTTTTAGCCTTCTTGGCCCGCCGGGGATGATGTCCAAAGTAGGAATCCCGCAACAACTGTTTGCTCACCCGCACATAGGACTGGCGTTGGGGCAGTCCCTCGCCTTTGACAATACGGTTGCACCCCTCAATCACTTTTTTAGCCAATTTCCCGTCGGTGGGAAAAGTGGTGTTGTTTTCCTGTACAGTGGTATCTGAGGTGGCGATGGCAGTTTGGGCAGATTTTCCATGAATCTGAACCGAATGAGCACATTTACAATGACCTGTTTTGCCGGTTGACTTAAAAAAGTGACTTTTCCCATGAGAGATCCCTGGTGAAGCGCCTGGAGCATGCAATTACTGAGGCTCAGGAAGACAGGCAAATTGAAAGCCCTTCAAATGTTACCATGATTTTTTTACAGAAATGCCCTGCCCCCATCACAAATTATTTTTTACACTTCTTGTCTTTTGAATATTGAACTGGGTTAAGAGAACGCCCGCAAATACAATAACAAGGCCCGCAATATCCATCAACCGGACGGTATCACCGAATGCCATCCATGCCATAACCATGGTCACAGGTGGGCCAAGATAAAAAAGACTTGCTACCTGCGTAGCTTCTATTCGTTCGATCAAAAGCCACATCAATGTGTACGCTCCCAGTGAAACTGCAACAATGAGCCAAATCATTGTATAGATAAAAACAGGTTCCCACTCTGTATATAATTGTTCAGCATAGATAGCGGGTAATGCCAATACTGCCGTTGTTGCCAAACTTTGATAGAAGAGTGTTTGGTCGATCGGCAATTTAGTGGTTGCATAGTTTATCTCCATTCGCCGTTGTACCAGGCTTGCTGATGTCATTCCAACTACAGATCCCAGTGGTATCAGGTAACCAAACACAGATTGATAGCTTTCAAAATCGATACGAAAGGCCACCGTCAGCAACACGCCTGCGAATCCCAGTATTAAGCCTGTCCACTGATAGATATTGGTTCCTTCACCGGTTACGACCCCGGAAAATGCTCCTGTAGCCAAAGGCTGAAGTGCCACGACCAAGGCCACAATACCCGCCGGAACCTCATTGTCAAGTGCAAACAGTACACAAGTTAACCAAACACCGTGAGCCAGCACGCCAATAAACATGTTGGTAGCCGCCACCTTCCAACCAACCCATCGGAGTCGTTTTCTTACCATCAAGTAACCGGCAAGCAGTAATGTCAACGCCAGGTATCGCCAAAAGACCAAGGTAAAAGGCCCGGTGAAGGGAAGACCATACTCAGCCCCAATAAATCCTGAATTCCAAAGGAGAACGAATCCCGCTGCTATTACAACTGTGTACTTGTTTGTCATACCTGTTTAATACCTTGCTGATCCTGTTAAGATAGCGCCCTTAATCACAAACTGTTATCCAATTGATCTATTTGTCCTTTTTTAGATAAAAGAAGGCTTTGCAAAACCGTGGTTATTGGTCAATCTGAACTCGATTCAGATTCTCCATTCGTTTTTATAGCCTGTATCTGGAGATCCTGAATCAAGTTCAGGATGACGGGCAAAGTTTTGCAAAGCCCTCTTTTAGATAAAAACCAAAACTATTGCTTTTAAAAGAAAATTTATAGTTGTAAATATCAGGAACAACATAAATGAAAAGACAAGGAGTTGATATGAGTAAAAGAGATGAATACATCGAAAAACTTACCGAAAAACTAAAAGAATGGGATGCTGAACTTGATAAACTTGAGGCTAAGGCAAACCAGTCGAAAAGTGAAGCAAAAACCGATCTGAAAAAACAAATGAATGAGATTAGAGAGAGAAAAGCGGAAGTTTCAAATCAGATGCAATCTTTAAAAGAGGCTTCTGATGATGCATGGAAAGATCTAAAAGATGGTATAGATGAAAGCTGGAATGCATTGGCAAATGCCCTTGATAAAGCTAAATCACACTTTTAATCAATTTCACGACTTTTATGGAAGTGAACGATAATTGTAATGAGAGGCTTCTATTGTTGTTTAATTGCACGGTAGCATAAACATTGCTCTAAATTTTTGGAGCTTTGTAAAAAATATTCCATAGCTATCAAAACATTTTAACATCCACATATTTGCCCGCTATATTTCAATTTGTCGTAATTTTAAATGCTCTGTTTTTCCTGTTCTATGGGTTTCAGTCTCTAAATTCGCAGGTGATGATTGATGAGTTTAAACGATTTGGCATGACTGATAAAATGCGTCAGCTTACAGGAATTTTGCAAATTTCAGGTTCAGCCGGACTGTTTGCAGGTTTTATGTTTTCTTATGCAGGATTTTTGGCCGCAGCCGGTTTTACTATCATGATGATTGTGGCGTTCATCATTCGCATAAAAATAAAAGACAGCTTCATTCAATCTCTGCCGTCTCTATTTTTTATGCTGGTCAACACATGGTTGACAATCAGTTTTTACAACCTGTTGTAACAATACTTTAGAGCAGGGCTATAGCAAGAGAAAGAACCAGGAAAGTAAAAGCCGGGAGAGATTTCTTAAAAGGGTCTCCGATTTTTACGTGCATGGATACGGCTCCAAGCATTAAAATTGCTATTCCATAAGCAGCAATCGCTTCAAACTGTGCATAGAATATGGAGACTAAAAGAAGAAGGGCAAGAACAACTTTAACTGATCCAACCAACCACATAAACCATACCGGAAGTCCATAAGCTTTGAACTCCTCAACAATATTATCTGCATCACCTCCTCTCCAGGCTGTAGATTTTTTCGAACGGACAAGCCATACATTGAGAATACTTAAACCAACAATAAGTTTAAGTGCTATAATAATATATTCCATAATCAAACTCTTTAGTTTTAATTTTCAGTTATCTACTATTTAAAATGCTCACAAAATCTCACGAAAGAAAACTTTTTCATTAAACAAACGAATCTGTTGATCTTTTTTCGCATGATAGATCTATGAAATTAAGCAATTTCCCGTTTAAAGCGATGCACTTTGTTCATCTATTATTGGCAATAAATAACTTTTCTTTGCTGTGTACCAACCGGATAAACACATTAAAAAGTTCCGGCTGAAAAAATGATTTTGAGTACATACTTGTTTTTCAAGTGATGATATATCAAAAAAATTAAAATACTTTTTACTTATGTCGCGATTCGATGAAGAAGCTAAAACGTGGGACACGCCCGAAAGCCAGGAACGGGCAGAGCAGATTGCGTCTGCTATTCGCTCTGAGGTAACACTTTCTAAAAACATGACAGCCTTTGAGTACGGCTGCGGAACTGGCCAACTTAGTTTTGAGCTTCGAGATCATTTGAAATCAATCACACTGGCAGATAATTCCAGCGGGATGCTGGACGTACTAAAGGATAAGATTGAAAAGAATTCAGCTACTACTATGAAACCGGTTCAGATGGATCTGACCAGAGATCCGCTGCCGGATCAACGTTTTGATCTTGTTTATACAGCAATGACCCTTCATCACATTCCTGATACAGACGAAATCCTCAAAAAATTCAATCAACTTTTGAACCCCGGCGGAATACTCTGCATTGCAGATCTCGATAAAGAGGATGGTTCATTTCACGGCCATGAGGTAGATGATGTTCATAAAGGATTTGAACGAGAAGAGCTGAAAAACCGGGCAGAAAAGCTTGGTTTTTCAAACATAACATTTACCACGGCTTATCAAATGGAGAGGGAAATTGACGATGAGGGGACCACCAAAATGTTTCCCATTTTCCTGATGAAGGCCCGGAAATTGTAAAATTCAATTTTTAGTTATCACAGGGCTGTTTAGAAAGTCCCGTCTTTAGTACTTTACTGTTTCAGCCTGCATATAACCTAAACACCGGGTGTTCTCACAATCAAACAGATGAAACTGAATCAGCAGCAAAGCTACTTTACAAAATCAGTAGAAGAAACATTAGAAGAACTTGAAAGTGATGTTGAATCCGGCCTTCCAAAAAAACTATATCACGAGAGAATAGAAAAACAGGGTCCCAACCGCCTTCGGGAGACAAAAAAACGAAGCAGATTAAAAATTCTGATTGATCAGTTTAAAAGCATTGTGATTCTGGTACTTCTCATCGCTGCAATTCTTGCTTTTGCTTTGCAGCACCTTTCAGAAGGCATTGCCGTCCTCGCCGTTCTGTTGGTGAATACGCTCATCGGGTTTTTTACAGAATTAAAAGCAACCCGTTCTATGGAATCCCTGAGACAGATTCAAAGGGATAAGATCCGTGTGCGCCGTGACGGAACCGAGGAGGAGGTAGATACCGAAAGCCTTGTTCCGGGAGATATCATTGTTCTTGAGAGCGGAGATCTTGTACCCGCTGACGTTCGGATCATTGAATCGAATAATCTCCAGGTCAATGAATCAGCGCTTACCGGAGAATCTGTGCCTGTCCAAAAAAAGACAGAGCCAGTTGATTCTGACAGTGTTCTCGCAGAGCAATCTTGCAAAGCGTTTAAAGGAACCGTTGTTACGGATGGGTCGGGCCTCGGGGTTGTGACGGGGACGGGTATGAGTACGGAACTTGGCCGTATCTCCGAACTTGCAGAGAGTGCGGAAAAAGAGGCTACGCCACTTCAACAAAAACTGGACGATCTCGGAAAAAGACTCGCGTGGATTACGATTGGTATAGCTGTTTTAATTGCAGTTGTGGGGCTCATTGTGGGACAGGATACACGAATTATGATTGAAACCGCTATCGCCCTGGGTGTCGCTGCCATTCCTGAGGGGTTGCCGATTGTAACTACGATTGCACTTGCAAGGGGCATGTATCTGCTTGCTGAGAAAAATGCCCTCATTAATAAATTACAGGCGGTGGAAACCCTGGGAGCAACCGGAATTATTTTTACCGATAAAACCGGCACGCTTACAGAAAACAACATGACCGTTCATACGATTGCATCACCCGCCGGTGATTTCAGGCTGAATAATGACCATGAACAAAATACGGATTCCGGTCGATATCAGGATAACCAGCTTTTAAAACGGATTATAGAGGTTGGGGTTTTGTGCAATAATGCATCTGTTTTGGATGAAGACAACGATCAGATTCCCGAAGAGGAACAGGGAGACCCCACCGAAACCGCCCTTTTACGGGCAGGCCTGTTGATGGATATGAATCGTAAAGAATTGGTTGAGGAGAAAAATGAGATCCGTGAGGTGGCATTCAGCTCAGATACGATGATGATGGCTACCTATCATCAAAAAAACGGAGCTATTGAAGTAGCCGTAAAGGGAGCTCCTGAAAAACTACTTGACGCCTGTACAACCATATCCGGCAATGAACCTGATACGAAAAATCCATTTACCGAAGAGGAGAAAAAGAGATGGCTGGAGCGATCTGAAGAACTTGCAGAAAACGGACTTCGCCTTTTAGCAGTAGCTGATAAAATAACAGAAGATAAAAATGAAGAACCTTACAAAGATCTGCATTTTTTAGGCCTCATCGGGTTGCTTGATCCGGCACGTGAGGATGTAGAACCTGCAATCAGCGAATGTAAATCTGCCGGAATTCGCGTAATTATGGTAACGGGCGACCAGGCTCCGACAGCATCAGCCATAGCTAAAGATACAGGGATTACAGATGAGGACAATCCGGCTGTTGTACACGGAAAAGATTTAAAAGACCCTGAAAAATTACCAGACCGGGAGCGTCGCCAAATGGTAGAAACCAATATTTTTGCCCGTGTCAGCCCGACTCAAAAATTGCATCTTATCAAAATGATGCAGCAAGAGGGCAGTGTTGTGGCAATGACGGGTGATGGTATCAACGATACCCCTGCCCTGAAAAAAGCAGATATCGGAGTCGCTATGGGAAAACGCGGTACGGATGCGGCACGACAAATATCAGACATGGTACTTCTGGATGATGCCTTTAAAACAATTGTTTCTGCTGTACGCTATGGGCGTATTATATTTGAAAATATCAGAAAATCGGTAATGTTTATGCTTTGTACCAACGTGGCCGAGGTGCTTGCGGTAACCATCGCCACGATTATCGGTGGATTTTATTTTTTCCCGCTTCCCCTTCTTCCCCTTCAAATTCTCTATCTGAATGTAATTACCGATGTGTTTCCTGCCCTGGCTCTTGGTATGGGTAGTGGAGAGCCCGGTATTATGAAGAATAAACCGCGCCCCAAAGAGGAATCTGTACTAACGCAAAGCCACTGGCTGGCAATCGCGGGATGGTCGTTTATCATTTCTGCTTCCGTACTCATTGCACTTGCTCTGGCCGTCTATGAGCTTGGGTTTGAACAGGAACAAGCGGTTACCATCTCTTTTCTCACCCTTGCCTTTGGAAAACTTTGGTTTGTTTACAATTTACGTGGAGCCGGTACACGTTTTTTATCCAACGAAATTACAAAAAACCGGTATGTTGCCGGTTCAATTCTGCTCTGTATTGTCTTACTCCTTGCAGCCGTTTATCTGCCGGGTCTATCTGATGTGCTTAAAACCCGTGATCCTGGTCAGTCTGGTTGGCTTCTTTTACTTGGAATGAGTCTTCTTCCATTTGTGATCGGACAGGGAATCAGAGCCTTTCAAAAAAGCCCGGAACCAACAAACTGAAAGGTTTAATACCCGACATCACACATTTTCTGATAGAAAATCAGCACACCTTCCCTTTTTATACGCAGAAAAGTGAACTGTAAACTGTTTTCAATTTGATTATTGTATCCCAATTTTCGCTGGTTTTTTCTGATTGGATATACTCAAATAACTAACTGTAGTTACGTAATAACTATGCTGTTAAGTAGGCATGTTTATCTGGTGATGTGGTCTATCATCTCCTATATTCACTTTATACGAGTCCGTGTTTCGTTCAATCTTCTCGAAAAGTGGCAAATCAATTACCTGCCGGTTTATGCAGCTTGGGCGGCATTTGTTGTGATTTTGATTCCACCCCTGTTTGGATATGCCTGAAACATTTTTTGAATAGTGGCTTGGCGGGGTTTATCCGACTGCTCCGCTAACAGATAGCATTGGATTTTGTTATTATCATTTTTTGATACACATTCTTAAGTGTTGAAAGGTAAGTGGATACTGTATCAGTCACAGGAATTTTATCACATCAAATAATTGGGAGAACCCATGAATGATAAGGATGCACTTTTGGAAAAAATTAAATCAAAACGAGGAGAGGTTTCTGATTATTTAAAAAAGAATGAGCCGCAGCACTCCCGCTATATCACCACCTCTATTGTGGCCGGGGCTTTGGCTGCTGCGTTGACGGCAGGACCCGGAGTAGGCGGTACCGGTTTTATTGAATCTGCAAAGGGTGTGATCTCATTCGGCATCCCGGTTTGGCAGGTACTCTGTTTGGTCGCTACCCTATTGTCTATGTCGGCAGTTATCGCTAACGGTTTGTTAAAAGCCCGTGATTTAACCTCAAAAATCACACAGGTCCGCGGCTGCGATGCCAAACTCGAGGGGCTTGAAATTATGCTCGATATGGAGCAGATCGACTTGAAACAAGCAACGTCGCTGTATACTCAATATCTGACGGAGATTCCGCATATCAGGTAATTGATTTCTGATTGGCAATCAATATTTAATAGAATCCCTAATAAATTACAATTTTATGGATTGTTTTAGATTCAATCCACCTTCAAAAACAACTCCCTTTCCTTCTCCCGGCGGTTGACAAGGGCTTCATTTACCTGGCCGTTTACTTTATTCCACATCAGAATGGCATCTGCGGCTTCCTCCCACTCTTGTTCATTTACTTTTCGGAGTACGGTGGACTCGGCAAATCCGCCCGGACCGATGTTATACGTTAAACACACCATTGCGCTGAATTCGTTTTCAGAGACGTCTGCTTCAACCATTCGGCTCACACTCTCCTCGAATGCCGTGAGATCTTCTCGCAGAAATTGTTCAGCTTCGGCCTCGGTAATCGTCATACCCTCCGTTACCCCATGGCTGCGCCCATACCCAATGTACCAATTTCCACGTTGATCAGAATAGGCCTCAAGGCTCAAACCCACGGATTCTTTAATGATCCCAATACACTCATCATTGGTCCTAAACTCTTCTGCCGGTTGTCTGACAACTTTTTCTGATGTTTCAGGTATACTTCTTTCAACCGGCCTGTATGTTTCAACCCTTACAGGTTCTGAAGGTTCAGACGATTCTGTGTTTTTTGAACTGCTGCAAGCGGTTATCAAACAACAGATGCCGATTAGTACGCAAGCTAATTTATTCATGTTGACTCCCCTATTTATCTTTTTGTCAATTTGATGCTTCAGCAATCGATGCTAAATCAATCCATTGATTTTAATGTAGTTAATTGCTCGTAAAAGTGCTTGCAGGCAGAAAAAAAGTGTAAAACGGATTTCTAATCCTTGGACAAGAGGGTCCCCTTTTAAATCAATTCACTCACTCAACACCCGCCATCGCATCGGCTAAAACGTTATATGTCCGATCATAACTCTCTGCCAAAATCGTCTCTGCATCCATCGAATCCCAATATTCACGGTTAAACAGTTCAACCGAGAAACCACCCCGAAAACCAGCATTGTATAGTTTGGGAATAACTTCATTATATGGACAAATTCCCTCGCCGGGGAAAACACGATCGGCATCTGTTAGTTGATCACGCGACGGATTAGCCGGGTAATCGTTCATATGCATCACCGGTAATTTTCCTGCATTCACAAGATTCACCGTATCCCAGTCGTTTCCTCCCCGGTATACATGGTAAAAATCTAACAGTACCGTGGCATCAGGATGGCCGGACCCAATCGCAATATGGATGCAATCCGATACTTTGTGCAACGCTCCGGTTCCCCACACTTCCAAAATGGGAGTAACACCGGTTTCTTCACCCAGTTCAAGAATTGTGTTGTAGCGTTCAGCATAATCCTCAAGCTTAGTTCCATCGATTGAGTCGATACCCTGAACCGGTGCGGCAATGTACTCTCCTCCCATTGCTGCAATCATCTCCATATCACTCCGAAGCAGACTCAAAGCCTCAGCCCGGGTTTCGGCGTCATCACTGATCCATTCCGAAAAACCGATCATATTTTCAAGCAGAAGATCATTCGAATCAAGCAGATCCCGCAATTCCTCAGGAGTTCCGCCCGCATCGATGTAACTTCGAATATCTCGAACCCACATCTCTATACCCTCAAAACCGGCACCTGCAACCAGCTTAATCTGTTCATCTGCCGGTAACTGGTAGGCTTGTAGTGTGGAGGTGTTCATACTGATTCGAAAGGGTAAATTGTGAGTTTTTCTAAAAGCTCTATCCCTTTTACTTTTTGATAAACCAAACCCGGTTGCAGCTCCCAAAACAGCAAGCCCGCTGTTCCGAATCATCTGCCTGCGCGAAATGTTGTTTTTTGACATAAATTAACCCATTTTTTGTTGCTTTAAATGATGAGCAGATAAATAAAAAAATCCTAAGTAAAAATCAGAGTCTTTTGCTTCCTTTTTTTATACTAATCCTGACTGAATATCTACATTTACAAAATTGATTAACTTTTAAACTCACTCCCCGTAATACTGCACATTACAAAGACCGATCAAATAACAGTTGGTAGTCACGGTATTTTTCATACATTAGGGGTGTTAACGCTCATGCATTTCATCTGTTTTTATTACACATATGGCTTATTTTTACGGCTTTCTACAATTATCAATAAACCTGATAATTGAAAGTAAATCTAAAGGCAACCCTGGGGATTCTATTTTCATTATAACTCAAATAATTTTTACTCCCTTAAGATGTATGTCTTTAATACAAAATGAATGTTTAGGCAGAAGTTGGGAACGCCTTAAAATAGATCTATGCAAGTACTAAGAAATCATTGGTTTGATCTTGGCTGTATCCTGGCTGTCGTTGCATTGGGGCATCTGTATGTTAACTTTAATGAGTTTACTTATTACAGGATTGTTCTCTATATAAATCTGATTTCATTATTTCTGCATCACTTTGAAGAGTATAGAATTATCGGCACATATCCGGAAATGATAAATAAAGTGCTTTTTAAAAGTGAGCTTCCCGACCGGTTTCCTCTGAATCCTCAAATAGCTCTTCTTACAAATGTTGGAATTGGTTGGGTATCGTACCTGGGAGCGGTAATTTTTGCTGAATCTGCCGTTTGGCTTGGGATTGCTGCTATCATAATATCATTTGGCAATTTTATCACACACACATTCCTTTTTAACATTAAGGCAAGATCAATCTTTAATGCCGGGATGATTACAGGCATTCTGCAATTTTTACCCGTCAGTGCTGTCTTTTTTTGGATTGTCATCGATCAAAACCTCGGATCATCCCTGGATTACCTGATTGGTATTCCGCTCGGTGTATTACTGTTTTATACAGGTGAACTAAAAATGATAGATTGGTTGAAAGACAGAGACACTGATTATATTTTCCCGGAGAGAAATCTATATTAGTTTATTGCGGATTCTATGAAATAAAATACGCAGAGAATGAATCCCATAACTTTTACTTGCCGGTCCACGCTTTCAACTCCGGGATCTCAGATCTTCAATAAAATAATGGACCTTAACAGCTGGAGCTCCTTCGATGGATATGGCCCACTTCCCGGAATTCAAAGAGCGGTATTTGAAGTGGAAACTTCAGAGATTGAGGGAACAGTCATCCGCGCTTATAATACCGATGGTTCTACGCATAAAGAGAAAATTGTTACCTGGCAGCCACCGGATTCTTTCACAATCAAACTTTACGATTTTCCCTCTCCTTTATGCTACTTATCCTCTCATTTTATTGAACAATGGGAATTTAGAAAAAGGGACGATACTGAAATCGTGAATCGCTCATTGGAGCTTTATCCAAATAATATTATCGTAAAACCATTGGTTTGGGGAATCTCTAAATTCTTTATAAAAGCAATCTCTCGGCATCTTGAGAAGATTGCAAATGGGAAATAATTCTATTTATTGCTATCATTTAAAGTTTTAGTCACGTAAAGAATCTATTTAATCTATGCTCAAAACACCCTACCTCCTCTTTCTCGGAGATGCCCACGACCAACTTGCTGCCAAAGTAGCCAAAGGAATCTGTGACTGGCGTCCGGAATACGCCGTGGGACAACTGCGCCTTCCCGGCTGCAAGGCCGATGTTGGATTGCCTGATATGACACTTGAAGAAGCCCGCAAAGCCGGAGCCAAAACAATGGTAATTGGAGTTGCCAATCGCGGCGGTGTGATCTCTGAAACATGGAAAGATCTGATGGTCCAGGCCCTCGAAAATGGATTTGATCTTGCCTCCGGGCTTCACAACCGGCTTCGGGATAATCCGCATCTTGCAGACGCAGCGGCACGTCATGGACAGGAACTGTTTGATGTTCGCATTCCCCAGCATCAATACCCAATTGCCACGGGGGAGAAACGATCCGGCAAACGCTGCCTGACCGTTGGAACCGATTGTTCGGTTGGAAAAATGTACACTACGCTGGCTTTAGAAAAGGAGATGAAAGAACGCGAAATGAATGTTGATTTTCGTGCCACGGGTCAGTCGGGAATTTTAATTACCGGTGAAGGAGTTCCGGTGGATGCCGTAGTTGCCGATTTTATGGCCGGAGCGGCTGAATGGCTCACGCCTGATAACGATCCCGACCACTGGGACCTGATTGAAGGCCAGGGTTCGCTGTTTCATGTCTCCTTTTCCGGTGTAACCATGGCGCTCATGCATGGCGGTCAGCCCGATGCGTTGGTCATCTGCCACGAACCGACCCGAACTCATATGCGCGGCATTCCAAATTTTGCACTTCCCACACTTGAAGAAGTTCGCGACCTTTCCCTGAAAATTGCCCGGGTGGTAAATCCGGATTGCAAAGTTGTGGGAATTGCGGTGAACACTTCCGCCTTAAATGAAAATGAGGCCAAAAACTACCTGGCTAATGTAGAGGAACAGATGGGACTGCCGACCGTTGATCCCTATCGACAAGGAGCCGCCCGACTTGTGGATGCACTTGAAGAGATTTAACATGAGTGATTTCAGGATTGATATTCGATCTGAATCGTTTCCACTGGCAGAAGTCTTTACCATCGCACGCGGATCGAAAACCGAAGCCGATGTTCTGTTGGTTGAGATTTCGAAAGATGGGATCACCGGGCGGGGTGAAAGCGTGCCCTACTCCCGGTATGATGAAACGATGGAGAGTGTAAAAGCACAAATTGAATCTCTTCCACCTGAATTTGACCGACTTTCATTACAAGATCTACTTCCAGCCGGAGCGGCCCGAAACGCAGTCGATTGTGCTCTTTGGGATCTGGAGGCAAAGATTCAGAACAAACGAGTGTGGGAACTGGCCGGACTCCCAAAACCGGGACCTGAAATTACCGCCTACACTCTTTCACTGGATTCTCCTGAGCGAATGAAAGCTGCTGCGGCAAAACATGCTCATCGACCGCTGTTGAAAATTAAGCTGGGAACTCCCGATGATATGCCGCGCCTTGAAGCCGTCCGCGCCGGAGCTCCCGAATCAGAAATCATCGTGGATGCCAACGAGGGATGGACGGCTGACGTTTACCAGGAATTAGCACCTCACCTATTGAGGCTTGGAGTTACGATGGTGGAGCAGCCGCTGCCTGCCAATCAGGATGAACTGCTTGAAGAGATTGAACGACCGTTACCGGTTTGTGCGGATGAATCCTGTCACGACCGGAAAAGCCTTCCGAAGCTAAAAGGCCGATACGATATGGTCAACATCAAACTGGATAAAACCGGCGGACTCACCGAAGCACTGGCATTAAAAAAACAGGCCATTTCGGAAGGGTACGACATTATGGTTGGATGCATGGTCGGCACTTCCTTAGCGATGGCACCAGCGGTTTTATTAGCCCAGGGAGCGACTGTTACAGATCTTGATGGTCCCCTACTTTTAGCGAAAGATCGTGAACATTCTCTGAAGTTTGATGAAGATGGAGTTCATCCTCCCGAACCGGAGCTTTGGGGGTGATGGAATCTTTCGAAACGCTTGAAAAAACGAGAGGATGGGAGTTGGAAGTATGTATACGATTGAGCTGGTTTGAGACGATTCGGTCATTCAAATACTTGTGAAAATATCCTGGGTCTGTCGAGATTGTAATAGTTATTGAAATGGACAACGTTCATCGAGTTCATCGAGGATGTATTGGCCGAACTAAAATCTTTCTCGGCTCTCTCGCACCGCTTCATTCAGTTCATCTAAACTTATTTCTGTTGAAACTCCGGCTATATCCAAAGGTGATTTTTTTTCTTCAACCGGCTTTATAACAAACGTTTGTCCGTCCCTGCGTTTAATCTGAACTTGTCCTTCCTGACGGGCATCATCAAGTAACTTAGCTAAGTCTTTGTCGGGCTTGAGAATACGTATACACCTTCATTGGGAAACCTCTAATATATTTAATTCTAATTTCTCTCCAATTTTCTTCAGGTGATTGTCTAAACTCAGCAGCGGAGACCGGTATTGTCGGGCACAATCAAGAACATAGGCATCATAAGCATATATATTATGATTATACGCTATTTTGGTTGCCTCATTTAGTCTGAGTTTTGTTCTTCTGATTGGTATATCGTCAAATTGCACCAAGACCTGTTGAGCTTCTTTCAATGACAATCGTCCTCGTTTGAACATTGCGGAAAGTGCATTTCCAACTTCTGCATCTAAGCTAAAGGGTGCCTGCAAGTCACACTCCTGAGTTGCTTTAATTATGGATTGTTTATGTTTCTCATTGAGAAGTACAGAAAGTAATGCAGATGTATCAATCGTAATAATCATACCTTAAAGTAACAATTGTACAAGTCAGATAACAACTTTTTAAATCTCTATGTCTAAACCGTTCATTAAGAGGTCAAAACCCACCTATTCTTTGCAGCTCTTCGTTTTAAAACTCTCCGAAATATTAATCCAGGAACTATAGTCGGTTACATACCTGCGGCCGTTACAACATATATCTCAAATCCAAAACTGGCGCAAGTATTAAATCCGGTATTTGAATGTAAACATTGGAATCATGTAGGGTTTGTCTTGCTGCAAGAATTATTCTACCATCCGTGAATCAAGGATGTTATTTTTTATTAATAGGAAGGGGCACAAGTGACGCTTCGCTTAACACTTGCGCCAGTGAAGAAATCTCATTAAAAAATGTTCAATAAATTTTTTTTGAACGATATTATTTGTCTATCCAATTCTAACATTTCGAAACAACTTCACAATTCATTCATCAGTTGCAATTTATACGTCATTGACGTACTTTTCTCGAAAACAAGATGTTACTGAATGGAGTTCTTTGAAACCTCTGTTTTTACGAAACTGATTCAAAAGTTGATTTCAGATGAAGAATACCATCTGCTTCAATTGCAGTTATCCATTCGACCAAAATCTGGTAATGTCATTAAAGGAAGCGGTGGAATCCGAAAGATAAGATGGTCTGGATCAGGACGTGGAAAACGAGGTGGCATCCGGGTGATTTACTATTACTTCACCGAGGATAAAAAAATTTATATGCTCTATGCATATCCAAAGAGCAAAAAGGACGATCTCACTGCAGATCAATTGAAGCAACTGAAACAACTGGTTGAGGAACAGCTATCATGAATGATGAAATGTTTAATGAATTACTCGAAAGTGTCAAACAAGCCGGGGACATTCGAAAGAGCAAACGTAAACCGTCCAGGCACACTGTGATTGAAGAGCCTGATGTTGCAGCGATCCGGGAAAAGTACGATATGACCCAAAAGGAGTTTTCTATGCTACTTGGAATCAGTGTAGGCACCCTCCGAAATTGGGAACAAGGCAGGCGAAAGCCTCAGGGACCGGCGAAAGTGCTTTTGAAGATTGCAGAAAAGAGACCCAAAGCAATTTTGGACTCTTTATCGTAAACTTATCGTCAAATAGCCAGCGGCTCAAACGGACGAGTTTGCACTTTGTGACTTTGGAACATTGTTCGCCTCGCCATTTAACCGCCAGACCGTTATACAATGTCTTTTCAAATAACTCCGTAAACACATCACTCAATAATATCTTTCCGCAAACTCAATAAAGAACGGCCATACATTTCGCGATCGAACAGTTCAACAATTTCTGCCCTTCTCTCCTGCCAGTCTGAATCAGTTCGTACCTCAGTTCCATCTTCAAACTCTAAAAGTGTCGGCAATGTGTATTCCTGAACCTTCGACTCATCCGAGTTTGCAGCATTCGGGGCGTTGGGATCTCCCGATGGGCCGGGACGCAGTTCAGTGATGCCCAGTTGTTCCATTGTCTGTTGATGATCCAAACGGCTCAAAGTGTTAATACTGTCTCTCTCCTCTTCAGACAGAAATTGTCCCGAAGATATTAGTGGAAGAGAAGTAACTGCAATAATGAAAAAAATGATTTTTTTCATAGTGTGGTAGAGTTTTGTTATGAAAATCAAGTGATGGCGCGAGCGTCCCACACGTGCTTACAAAAGA